>JAFQRH010000018.1 GCA_017410165.1 Alistipes sp.
AAATACATATTTGTAGCTCCGCTACGGCGTGCGGTGTGAGTTTTAACAAGTTCACATTTCTCAACCAAATGCGACTTCTTCTCTCCATTTTCTACATACGACACCTCGACCATATCGACAATGCCAGCCTCGCGAGCAATCTCCTTGATATACTTATTCACCTTCTGCTCGTATGCTTTTGGCAAGCGATTTTCGTACTTGTCGAGAATCGCTTGCAACTCGGCACGAATAGGGATAACAACTTTATTACCCGTTTTCTGCTGCTTGAGGTCGATAACCTTTTGACCGCTATCCAATGTGCGAATATTACCCTCATTGATTGTTGAATAGTCGCTAAAACGCTGCGCAGTATAACAACCAACAAGGAAAATATCCCTCGCAATACTCTTGTGTTTATCTCCCTTCAAATCAACCTCGGCAATAGCCCTAATCTCCGACTCCGTAAGATAGATATTCTCCACCTCTGCTGTCAGTACACGAAACTTGCGACTCTCAATCAAGCCATTATCGTGCAAACCCTCCTCGCGAGCTGCGCGTATAACGATTTTAAGCTCCTTAACATGGCGACCAATCGTATTTATTGAATAGTCTTTGGTTGTAAAATAAGCAACAAAATCATCGTAAAACTTCAAATCAATATCGCCAAAGTCATATCGTTTGTGCATTGCTTTGCAGAACTCGTCAAACTGAATAACAAAACCTTTGTAGTTCTTGATTGTTGAGAGCCCGTAACGCAATTTGTGAATATTAAGACGCTCGCCACTCTCCATCTCTCGTACATATCGAGCAATATAATCCGAGAGTGACTCTCGGCTACGCACACGCTTACCATTGACAACACTGCGAGGATGGTGGAACGCATAGATAATCTTCTCCAACTTCGTCTTTGTCATTGCGTGCTCGGGATCTTTGGCAATCTCTCCAAGAATAAAACTTCGCAACTCCGAAAGATTTTTCATTAGTTCTCTTCCCTGCTGCTCGGTGAAATCTTCTACCGCAGTATAGCGACTCTTTACGGTCTGACGCTTATTATCCCACGCATCAGTCAATACTAGATACCACGTATCAGCATAAAACTGATTACCTCGACCAACGGTGAAGTGTATTTGTACCTTGGCCAATTTATTTTTTTGCGTTGATCGCACACGATAACAAAAGGTTGCCATAGTTTATAGGTTTTACTTTGGCAAAGATAGTAATTTTGTTATACATTTGTAATACCATAGCAAAATTTTCTCAAATTTTTAATTACATCTATTTTCACAGAGTACACATAAACTATTGATACATAAGATAATTAAAATTAAGTGAGATTAAATTTGATTAAAATTTATAGCGTTCGCTTCAGACCTCGAAAAAGAGGTTACTGTTTCGACCAACGACTGACTTTCGAGTCAGTCGTTTTTTTGTTGATGGTGCCCAGGACGAGACTCGAACGGCACCCGCAGGCGAGTGGTGCGCACAAGCGAGCGATAATTTCGGCTTGCCGTCGTAATCGGAAATATGGATTCGGCAAATTTATTTGTCGATATACGATTTGCGATTACGGACTTATTGCGTAGCAATAAATTATCGCGTTATACAACTTCACATCCGAGCCGCCACCTGCTGTCACACGGGCGACAGCCGTGTAACTCACACGAACAAACGACTTTACAGACCCCTATACACACAAAAAAGAAGCCGTCTAACAAGGTGATTTCTGCGTTACGCTTGCCTTCAAAATGCTCATTTACGCCGAGTAAACTGCGCTTTTTCGGGCTACGCAAGCCTTGAAATCCCTCTTGTTATACAACTTCACATCCGAGCCGCCCCTTGCTGTCACACGGCTCACGCCGTGTAACTCACACGAACAGACCCCTATACACACAAAAAAAGTCCTTTTCACAAAGGACTTTTTTTCGATGGTGCCCAGGACGAGACTCGAACTCACACGGGCTAATGCCCACTACCCCCTCAAAGTAGCGTGTCTACCAATTCCACCACCTGGGCCAATACGTCGCTATCTTTCTCAATAGCGTGGCAAAGGTAGGCATTTTTTTTATTTCTGCAAACTTTTTGTCGGTTTTTTATAGTGTTTTGCGGTGTTTTTTGAAAATTTTAAGCCATCCCCACCATTGCTTGCTACGTACTACTTATGTGTATCACGTGTATTACGCGCGCGCGATAGTGTCGCCCGCTTGCCCGCTGTAAGCACGACTAATACGGTTTGGATTGGGAGGCAAACTCTTCTCGGACGGCAAGAAGTTGAAATAAGCGGGGGCGGGGCGTAGGGCTTCAAACAAAAAGAAGCCGTCTAACAAGGTGATTTCTGCGTTACGCTTGCCCTCAAAATGCTCATTTACGCCGAGTAAACTGCGCTTTTTCGGGCTACGCAGGCCTTGAAATCCCTCTTGTTATACAACTTCTAACAAAAAGGGAGTGTCTAACAAATTTTTAGACCCTCCCTTTGTCGTTTACCTCCAATCCCACGATGGGTGTGCAGGGTCTTCGGCTGTGAGTGCCTCGGCGAGCGAGAGCCCCAATGCCTTTGCAACGCCCTCGCCATACGAAGGATCGGCGCGGTGGCAGTTGCGGATATGGCGCTGCTTGATGAAGAGCTCCGCATCGCCCATTGCTCGTGCCGTATTCTCGCACGTGGCTCGCTGGTCCTCCGCCGACATCAGTCGCCACAACTTACCCGGCTGCGTGAAGTAGTCGCTGTCGAGTTCGCGTTCGTCGTAGTTATAGACCTCGCCCGTAACTGCCAAAGGTGGCTCTTTCATTGCGGGCGAATCTTGCCACTCGCCATAACTGTTCGGCTCGTAGGCGATGGTGCGTCCGGCGTTGTCGTCCGTGCGCATCTGCCCGTCGCGGTGGTAGGCGTGATACGGACAGCGTGGGCGATTGACGGGTATCAGATGGTGATTTACCCCCAAGCGATAGCGTTGCGCATCGCCATACGAAAACAGACGGCCCTGCAACATCTTGTCGGGCGAGAAGCCGATGCCGTCGATGATGTTCATTGGGTTGAATGCCGCCTGCTCGGTCTCGGCAAAGAAGTTTTCGGGGTTGCGGTTGAGTTCCAAAATGCCGACATCGCGTAGCGGAAAATCGCCGTGATACCACACCTTCGTCAAGTCAAACGGGTTGATATGGTACTCGCGCGCCTCCTCCTCGCTCATCAACTGCACCTGCATCAACCAACGCGGATAGTCGCCACGCTCGATGGCCTCGAACAGGTCGCGCTGGTGCGATTCGCGATCCTTTGCAATCACCGCCTCCGCCTCGGCGTCGGTCATATTTTTGATGCCTTGCAGGGTGCGCAGGTGGAACTTTACCCACGTGCGGCGGTCGTTGGCGTCGATAAAACTGTACGTGTGGCTGCCGAAGCCGTGCATATGGCGGAACGAATAGGGGATGCCGCGTGGCGACATCGTAATTGTCACCTGATGCAACGCCTCGGGCAGAAGTGTCCAAAAATCCCAATTACTGTTGGCGGAGCGCATACCCGTACGTGGGTCGCGCTTGATGGCGTGGTTGAGGTCGGGGAATTTCAGCGGGTCGCGCAGGAAGAATACGGGGGTGTTGTTGCCCACAAGGTCCCAGTTGCCCGTATCTGTATAGAACTTCATCGCAAAGCCGCGAATATCACGCTCGGCATCCGCCGCTCCACGTTCGCCCGCCACGGTCGAGAAGCGGACAAAGCAGTCGGTCTTCTTGCCCACCTCCGCGAAAATCGAGGCACGCGTGTAGTCGGAAATGTCGTGCGTCACGGTGAATGTGCCATACGCACCCGACCCTTTGGCGTGCATACGACGTTCGGGAATCACCTCGCGGTCGAAGTGGGCGAGTTTTTCGATATACCACGGATCTTGCAAGGTCACAGGGCCACGTACGCCTGCGGTCTGCGTGTTCTGATTGTCGGCAATCGGTCGGCCGTTCTCCGCCGTCAGGTGCTTTTTCTTTGTCTGCTTCATATCGGAAATGTTTTAGGATTTACCCCGCACATTCCAAAACGTATGCCAAGCACCTCTCCCCGAAGCCCTTTTATATTGTAGATAAGGGTTACCGGACCCCCCCCTCTCTCAAAAAACCAAAACTTTACTCCTGTATAGGTATCTGAACCGTTGGGTGTTGTTGGTCGGCACCACACCACATATTCAACACGGTACACGAGAGCGGTTTGCTCTTTGACGCTGTCACGATAACCGACGTCATCGGGCGAACAATCACCGGATTGCCCTTTCCGACGCGCAGGGTGTAAGAGATGGAGGTGTTGTTGGTCACTTTCACTCGGCGGCTCTTTTTCTTCTTATCTACGGAAATCTGTTTTGCCGAGACCGAAGCGGCGAAAAACTCTTTGAGCAACTGCTCATCGCCTCCCACCGTTCCGAACGAGTAGGCCAACGTGCGACGTGCCTCCAACGCCTCGCGCATCGCTTCCAACGTGCACTCCTTGGCAAAGATGAGGGTCATATTGCGCAGGTAGCCATTCTCGCGGTAGAATTGTGCCGTCGTGGCGTGAATATCGGTGTTCGAGGCGATGAAGAGGTTGTGGGTCTTGGCAGTCTCGAAGGCACCCGGATAGAACGCCGCCCCGTTCATCAACTCGATACCGTCAATCAGACCCTCGGCATAGGTGGCCTTCTCGACATCGTTCATCTCCAACGTCTTGTGTCGCCATCCCGGATGGTTGTGCATAATCAAAGCACCCTGCTGACGAGCATTGCGAACGGCTTGCAATGCGTCGTAGTCATACACGCTGCTGATATCCTTGATAAAGAGCGCGTTGTAGTGGCCTTGTGTCTCGCCGTCGCCGGTCAATTCAACACCCGGAATAACGAGCAGTCCGAAATCTTTGGCCACCTTCACCGTGCTCTGCATCGCCTTCAACGGCTTCGAGCCGCGCTTTACCTTCATACTGTCGGGCGTCACCTCGCCAACCTTGTCGCGCACAACTCGAATGGAGAGGTGGTCGGTCATCGAGATTACATCCAAACCATCGCACCAGGCCTCCTCCACGCGACCTTTGATATTCAACGTGCCGTCGGTATAGGTGCTGTGAATATGCAAGTCGGCTTTGTACGGGGTGTAACCATTTACCGTAGGGAGCGTAATCTCCTTGCGCGACATACGCAGATAATCCGATGCAATAAGTGTTTGTGGCTCGGTTACGCTCTGATAATGCGTGTAATACTCTTGTGCCGTAGCGGTTAGCCCCCAAAACAGAACCGACCATAAGATAACAAATCTCTTCATAAATTTATAATATTTGTCTATTATTTGTTATTACAAATATATGAAAATGTCTTGTTTTTGTGAAGAATGTTCGGGAAAATCGCAAATTTTTCCTATTTTTGAAGTTGATTTGGGGAAGAGTGCATTTGCGCTACGAGCCGATGACGACAAAAATGTAAGAGAATATGACAAAAATCTACACCAATGCGGAACTTACCGAACTGTTCGAGCGACACCTCGCACAGCTCGCCCTGCCTGACGATCCGGCGATGCTATATGCTCCGATTCGATATGCGCTTGCCGAGGGCGGTAAGCGAATGCGTCCGATACTGACGCTGATGGCCTACAACCTATTTGCCGACGATGTGCAGCGTGCAATGCCGGCGGCGATGGCGGTCGAGATTTTCCACAACTTCACGCTGCTGCACGACGATATTATGGACAATGCCGAGTGGCGCAGGGGTCGCAAGTCGGTCTATGCCAAGTGGGGCAACAATGTGGCGATTTTGTCGGGCGACGCGATGCTCATCGAGGCGTATCGCCACTTGCAGGGCATCTCGGCGGAGCGTCTGCCACAGGTGCTCGAATATTTCAGTGCGATGGCGGCGCAGGTGTGCGAAGGTCAGCAGTACGATATGGATTTCGAGACGCGCGAGAAGGTCTCGGTGACCGACTATACGCAGATGATTGAGTTGAAGACCGCTGCACTGCTCTCCGGCTCGGTCTGCATCGGTGCCACGATAGCGGGCGCATCGGAGGAGGATGTGCGCAAACTCTACCGTGCGGCAACCGAGGTGGGTTTGGCGTTCCAATTGCAGGACGATTTGCTTGACAGTTACGGCGACGAGCGTCTGGGCAAGAAGATTGGTGGCGATATCTTGGAGGGCAAAAAGACCTACCTGATGATTACCGCGATGTCGCGTGCCGACGAGCAGCAGCGCGAGGTGTTGCGAAGCACGCATCTGCGCGACGACGTATCGGACGAGGAGAAGATTTCGACCATCAAACGCCTGTACGACGAGTTGGATGTGCCGGCGATGACCGAGCAGCAAATCGCAGTGCGCATTGCGCGTGCAACGGCAGTGCTCGACACGTTGGATGTGCCGGCGGAGCGTACGACCGTTCTGCGTCACTACTTCGAGAGTTTGGTCGGTCGCAATAAATAACCCATCCATAACACGTAACAAATGAAGAGAAGCGACATAGAGATAATGGCTCCCGTCGGCTCGTACGAGTCGTTGTGGGCGGCGATAAATGCAGGCGCAAATTCGGTCTATTTCGGCATCGGTGCGCTCAATATGCGTGCGGCGTCGGCTGCCAACTTTACGGCGGACGATATGGCGCAAATCAACGCCATAGCCCACGAGCACGGCGTGAAGACCTATCTGACGGTCAATACGATAATCTACGACACGGAGTTGCAGCTGATGCACGAGGTCATCGACCGCGCCAAGGCGGAGGGGGTCGATGCGGTGATTGCCTCCGATATGTCGGTCATCCTCTACGCCCACAAGGTTGGCGTTGAGGTGCATATCTCGACGCAGTGCAACATCTCGAACAGCGAGGCGGCGCGCTACTTTGCCCAGTGGGCGGATGTGGTGGTGTTGGCACGCGAACTCTCGCTTGAACAGATTGCGATGGTGCATCGTGCCATTGTCGAGCAGGATATTCGCGGTCCGCGAGGCGAGTTGCTGAAAATCGAGATGTTTGCGCACGGTGCGCTCTGTATGTCGATTTCGGGCAAGTGCTACCTGAGCGAGCACGAGACGGGATGCTCGGCAAATCGTGGTGCGTGTCGCCAAATATGCCGTCGCAAGTATATGCTGACCGATTGCGAGACGGGTGCGCAACTTACGACCGATGGCCGTTATATCCTCTCGCCGAAGGATTTATGCACGGTCGATTTCCTCGACAAGTTTATCGAGGCGGGTGTGAGCGTGTTGAAAATCGAGGGTCGCGCCCGAGGTGGCGAGTATGTGAAGCGGGTCGTAGAGTCGTACGACAAGGCGTTGCGTGCCATCGAGCAGGGCTCATATACGCGCGAGTATGCCGACGAGTTGAAGGTGACGCTTGCGAAGGTCTTTAATCGCGGCTTCTGGGGCGGCTACTATGCGGGTGCGCCGGTTGCGGAGCAGACCTCGTCGTATGGCTCGTCCGCTACGCGCCGCAAGGAGTATGTCGGCAAGGTGACCAACTTCTTCCGCCGATTGTCGGTGGCGGAGGTGCTTGTCGAGGCATCGACGTTGCAGGTGGGCGACGAGGTGCTGTGGATGGGCGAAAAGACGGGTGTGGTCGAGCAGGTGGTTGGCGAGATTCGACTCGACGAGCAGTCGGTGCAGGGCGTAAAGCAGGGCGATATCTGCTCCATCAAAGTCGAGGGTGGCGAGTGTCGCCGCGGAGACAAACTCTACAAGGAGGTGCGCCGAGCGTAACGACCCCTCCCCAAAAAGCAGGGGCGAGAGAGCGAAGAGATAACGAGAAAAACCGAGAAAAACCGAGAGCGCGAAATAACCCCCCCGAAAATAACGAAAATAACGAAAATAACGAAAAATATATGTTTAGTGCAAAGACTTACATCGAGCGTCGTGCCGAGTTGTGCCGCCGCATCGCGCACGGAGTGATACTCATTCCGGGCAATGGCAATTCGCCATTCAACTATCCGAATAACTGCTATGCGTTTCGTCAGGATTCGACCTTCCTCTACTACTTTGGTCTGAACCTGCCATCGCTTGCCGCCATAATCGATGCCGAGACGGGCGAGGCGCACCTCTTTGGTGACGACTTCACGGTCGAGGATATCATCTGGACGGGCCCACAGCCGACACTCGTCGAGTTGGGCGCACAGGTGGGCGTCGAGGCGTGCCATCCGTCGGTAGCACTCGGCGAGTATATCGCCGCAGCGCAGAGGGGCGGTCGCACGATACACTACCTGCCACCATATCGTGGCGAGACGAAGATTGCGCTCGCTTCGTTGCTGGGCGTGAGCATTGATGCGTTGCACGCAGGCAAGTCGGCAGAGTTGATGTTCGCTGTGGCGGAGATGCGCGAGGTGAAGTCGGCGGAGGAGATTCGTGCGCTCGAAGAGGCGTTCCATATCGGCTACGATATGCACCTGACGGCTATGCGTATGTGCCGCGAGGGTGTTGTCGAGCGCGAGATTGCCGCCGCCATCGAGGGCGTTGCCAAGTCGCACGGTCAGGCGGTGTCGTTCCCGTCGATTGTCTCGCAGCACGGCGAGACGCTGCACAACCTCAACTGCGACGGCGTTTTGGAGAGTGGCCGTCTGTTGTTGGTCGATGCGGGTGGTGAGTCGCTTGCCAACTACTGCTCGGACCACACGCGAACCTATCCGGTGAGCGGTCGATTTACCGACCGTCAGCGCGATATCTATAACATCGTTCTGCGCGCACACGACGAGGCACCGAAATATATGCGTAGCGGTGCAATGTATATGGACGAGGTGCATCGTCGCGCACTGCTCACGCTTGCCGAGGGTCTGCACGACGTGGGTCTGATTCGCTCGTCGGCGGAGGATGCCGTAGCGGCGGGTGCGATGTATCTGTTTATGCCTCACGGTCTGTCGCACGGTCTGGGTATGGATGTTCACGACTGCGAGGCGTTTGGCGAACGCAGTTTCGACTTTACGGAGTTGCTCGACCGCGCCAAGGCGTCGGCTACGTGCGTGCATCGCGCAACGTGGCGTCTGCGTGCCGGCACAGTGTTGAGCGACGAGCCGGGTATCTATTTCATTCCGGCACTCATCGACAAGTCGCGTGCCGAGGGTCTCTATAAGGGCATTGTCAATTACGATGCGCTTGATGCGTACCGCGATTTCGGCGGTATCCGTATCGAGGACGACGTGGTTGTGACCGACGAGGGTGGTCGCGTAATCGGCGACAAGCACATCCCTTCGACAGTCGAGGAGTTGGAGGCAGTTGTGGGTAGGTAAAATGCAACCCGTTTTCCTCTTTCCGACTGCTATGGAGGCGGCGCCGTTGCGGGCGTTGCGCCCCGACCTCGATGTGCGCATTTGTGGCGTAGGTGTGGTCGAGACGGCTCGCTATGTGGCACGTATGCTCTGCGAGGAGTCTCCCGAGCAGGTGCTCTTGTGCGGCATTGCCGGCGCATACTCCGAGTGGGAGGTGGGCGCAGTGGTGCAGGTGACAACGGAGCGCGTGGCGGGTCTGCCTGCGCAGTATGCTGCCGAATATCAAGCGTCGCTACGCATTGATGGCGTGGCGGAGGCGGTGTCGAATACGGTGGCGAGCGTGGGTGCTGCGGCGGTTGGTGCGACGGTCGAGAATATGGAGGGTGCAGCGGTTTTCGCGCTCTGCGAGGAGTTCGGGGTCTGCTGTGCCGAGATTCGCGCCATATCCAACCGTGTGGGTGCGCCACGCGACGAGTGGCGTATCGACCTTGCGCTCGACAACCTCACCGAAACGATTTTAGCCATTTTAGATATTGAAACAGAAGAGATATAATGAAATACACGCTTCATATATCACCCTGCCCGAACGATACATTTGCCTTCGATGCGCTCATAAATGGTCGCATCGTGCACGATTTTGACCTCGCGGTCGAGTACCACGATATCGAGGTGCTGAACAAGGGTGTGTTGCGAGGCGAGCCCGATATCTCGAAAATCAGTTACTCGGTCTATCCGCAGATTGCCGACCGATACGTGCTGCTCGATAGCGGCTCGGCACTCGGTAGAGGTAACGGCCAACTGCTCGTGCGTCGCGCGGGGGAGCGTTCGCCGATTCGCCGTGTGGCTTCGCCAGGGTTAAACACAACGGCTAACGCGCTGCTTGTGAGGTATTTTCCGAACGTCGAGGCGGTCGAGCCGATGCTCTTTTCGGAGATTGCCGAGGCGGTCGAGCGTGGGGAGGTGGATGCCGGCGTGCTGATTCACGAGGGGCGGTTTGTCTATGAGCGTCGGCAGTTGGAGTTGGTTGCCGACTTGGGGCAGTTGTGGGAGCAGGAGACGGGTATGCCGTTGCCGCTCGGTGCGATTGTCGCAAAGCGCGAGTTGGGCAGCGGGCAGATTGCCGCCTTCGAGCAACTGTTGGCCGAGAGCGTGCGCTACGCAATGGCGCACCCTGCCGCATCGCGAGAGTTTGTCAAGGAGCACGCCCAAGAGTTGGAGGATGAGGTGATAGATAAGCATATCGCCCTGTTTGTGAACGACTTTACCATTTCGCTCGGCGACGAAGGGCGTCGCGCTGTGGAGCGTCTGACGTCGGTGCGCGTTTTGTAGCGTAGGCGACGGGGGCAAAATAAGGCGGCGTGGGCAAAAAAAAGGGGTGATGCAGAAATAAAGTGGCGATTTCAAAATAAGGCGAAGATTTCAAGCCCTCTGTTGGCGATATCGAAATAAGGTGGCGATACCGAAATAAAGTATGCGGGTTACACTCGATAAAGAGCGCAACCCGCATATTTTTTTTGTTTGCTGCTCGCCGGACGATTATCCGAGATAGGATTTGAGCAACTTGCTACGCGACGAGTGTCGCAGACGGCGAATTGCCTTCTCCTTAATCTGACGTACGCGCTCGCGCGTGAGGTCGAATTTCTCGCCAATCTCCTCCAAAGTCATCTCCGAGCAACCGATGCCGAAGAAGTACTTGATGATGTCACGCTCGCGCTCGGTGAGCGTTTCGAGTGCGCGATCCACCTCCGTAGCGAGCGACTCGTTGATGAGGCCACGGTCGGCGTTCGGCGAATCGGGATTGACCAATACGTCGAGCAGCGAGTTGTCCTCGCCATCGGCAAACGGAGCATCGACCGAGATGTGGCGACCCGCAACGCGCATCGTGTCGGTCACCTTCTCCTTCGGCAACTCCAACTCGTTAGCCAACTCCTCGGGCGACGGGGCGCGTTCGTGCTCCTGCTCGAAGCGTGCGAGTGCCTTGTTTATCTTGTTGAGCGAACCCACCTGATTGAGTGGCAGACGCACGATACGCGACTGCTCGGCGAGTGCCTGCAAAATCGACTGACGAATCCACCACACGGCGTACGAAATGAACTTAAAGCCGCGTGTCTCGTCGAACTTCTCTGCCGCCTTAATCAGACCGAGGTTGCCTTCATTGATAAGGTCGGGCAAACTCAAACCCTGATTCTGGTACTGCTTGGCAACCGAAACGACGAAACGGAGATTGGCTTTGGTGAGTTTCTCCAATGCCTCCTGATCGCCTTTTCGGATTCGTTGGGCGAGTTCAACCTCCTCCTCAACGGTAATCAAATCCTCTTTACCAATCTCCTGCAAGTACTTGTCCAACGACGCGCTCTCGCGGTTGGTGATGGATTTTGTAATCTTTAATTGACGCATTTTTCCTCTTTTTGTATCTTTTTCACTAACAATTTTCCTCTCTCTTCCTCTTCTTCCTCTCTTCCTCTCTCCTTCTCCTCTTCTCTTCTCCCCCCCCCGCGTTGGTCTGCTTTGGACATAAAACAGCCGTCAGCGAACTAGCGAAAGCATAACTTACAACTTCACAGAAAAACCAACTTCACTCTTGAATTGCTCCCGATAGGTCCGCTGACGGCTGATGACGCACTACCCTTCGTTGGGTGGGTGTTTGTATGCCGCACCCCCGGTTGTTACTCGATGATGACGTAACTTGCTGCGCGACCGTCCGGATAGACACCGTCAATCGAACGAATCTTGTCACTCATCGCATTCAGGTCGGCAACCGAACGCACCTGCTTGTCGTTGATGTGGGTGATGATGAAACCCTCTCTGACTCTCGCCTTCGCAAGCAAACCGCCGGCATTCACTGCCACTACCTGTACACCGCCACGAATATCGAGCTTCTTGGCCGCCTTCGCCTCGACCTCGACAAAACGAGCACCGAGAACTTCGACCACATCGACCGCATCGCGTGTGAGCAATTCTGCTTTTCCGGCTTTATTACGCAAAGTGACGTCAAAATGTTTCACATTTTCGCCTCTTTTTATTGATAATTTTATTTTGTCGTTCGGACGATGCTTGCCAATCTGCTCGCGGAGCGTCGTCTCGGACTCGATGCGCACGCCGTCAATCTCTGTGATGACATCGCCCTTGCGCAGACCCGCCTCCGATGCGGCTCCACCCTCGACAACCGATGCCACATATACGCCGCCAACCTCGCTGATGCCGGCATCCTTGCCCATCTTGTCGATGAAATCCTGGTCGATGTAGGTGTAGGTGATGCCGAGCAGTGCGCGCTGTACCAAGCCGTACTCCTTCAAGTCGATAACCACCTTGCGCACGATGCTCTCCGGCACGGCGAACGAGTAGCCGATGTAGCTGCCCGTCGAGGATTTGATGACGGTGTTGATGCCGACCAACTCACCTCGCGTATTGACCAACGCACCACCCGAATTGCCCGGATTTACCGCAGCGTCGGTCTGAATGAACGCCTCGATGCGGAACTCGCTCGGGATGACATCCAGCGCACGTGCCTTGGCGGATACGATGCCCGCCGTGATGGTCGATTGCAGGTCGAATGGCGAGCCGATAGCCAACACCCACTCGCCCAGACGCAACGCATCCGAACTGCCGAACTGTAGAGTCGGAAGTGCCTCGGCATCAATCTTAATGAGTGCGACATCCGTAGCCGGGTCGCGGCCGATGATGCGGGCGTCGAATTTGCGGCCATCGTTGAGTTTCACGCGCAACTTGGTGGCGTGCTCGACAACGTGGTTGTTGGTGACGATGTAGCCATCCTCCGAGATGATTACACCCGAGCCGCCCGAACGCTGCTCGCGCTTCTGTGGCGCACCCTGCTGGGGTCCCTGCGGAAAACCGAAGAACTCGAAGAAGGGGTTGAAGTGTGCGCCCGACGGTATCTCAACCTCGGATATTGCCTCGATGTTTACTACGGCACGCACGGCATTCTCTGCGGCGTAGGTCAGGTCGGGATATTGCTCCGGTGTGTATGCCGCAAAGTGCGTGGTGGCGGTCGATAGTTGCGACTGTCCGAAATCGCGCTCGGCGAGTTGCTGCTCGTAGCGAGCAAACTGCTCGGTGGTGATGTAGGTGGCGGCTGCGGCTCCGACGAGTGCGGATGCTGCGCAGATGGCCGTGAAAATGATAATTCCTCGTTTCATAAGTATCGTGTTTTTACGTTTTTTTCGCGTTTTTTTGCGTTTTGCAATTCAAACGAACGGGTGTGGCGGTTTATTGTAAGGGGTGCGCTAAAATTGTTCGATAAAGGGTAAAGTTTTTCGCTCGGGTGTCGCGCAAGAGTGGTGTGTGGGCGTAAAGCACTATGGCTCGGACGAAAAATATCGGGGCGAAAACTTGATAAACCGATAAAAAAATCATATTTTTGTAAGTTGATGTCGTGCTGTGCCACAATTTTGGTGCAAAACGTACGACGCGCAAGGCGAAAAAACCAACAAAAAAAATATAAAAGAGATGAAACGAGCAATTCAATTCGGTGCCGGCAATATCGGCCGCGGTTTTATCGGTGCTGTACTCGAAGCAGCGGGCTATCACGTCGTATTTGCCGACGTAAATGCAGCCGTTATCGACAAAATCAACGAGGATCACGCCTATACGGTGCACGTTATGGACGTCGAGTGCGTTGAGCAGAAAGTTACAAACATTTCGGGTGTCAATTCGACGACCGACGCCGTTATCGACGAGGTTGTGAAGGCGGAGATTATCACCACAGCCGTTGGCGTTGTGATTTTGCCACGCATTGCACCGGCAATCGCCAAGGGTATCATCGCCCGCAAAGAGGCAGGCATCGAGCAGCCGCTCAACATCATCGCCTGCGAGAATGCCGTACGCGCATCGTCGCAACTCAAAGAGCACGTCCTCTCGCATCTGTCGGACGAGGAGCGCGAGTACTGCAACCGCTGGGTAGGTTTTCCGGATTGTTCGGTCGATCGTATCGTGCCACCGGTGCGCAGCGAGAACCCGATTGACGTGGTTGTCGAGGCGTTCTACGAGTGGAATGTCGAGCAGGCATCGTTCGTGGGCGAAGTGCCACAGATTGCGGGTATGAACCTCGCCGACAACCTTATCGCATATATCGAGCGCAAACTCTTCACGCTCAACACCGGCCACGCCATCACGGCATACCTCGGCTGTATGAAGGGTTTGAAGACCATCGACGAGTCGATTGCCGATCCGCAGATTTACGCCATCGTAAAGGCGGCTATGCAGGAGAGTGGTTTGGGTTTAGTTGCAAAGCACGGCTTCGATAAGGAGGCACACTTCAAGTATATCGAGAAGATTATCGGTCGTTTCAAGAATCCGTATTTGAAGGACGACGTTACGCGCGTGGGCCGCGAGCCGTTGCGCAAGTTGTCGGCTTCCGACCGTCTGATTAACCCGACGCTCACGGCACAGAAGGCAGGTGTCGAGACTCCGAACCTGTTGCTCGGTATCGGTGCGGCTCTGCACTACAACAACGCCGAGGATGCACAGAGCGTGCAGATGCAGCAACTCATCGCCGAGCGCGGTTTGCGTGCCGCATTGGCAGAGATTGCATCGCTTGCCGAGGATGCTCCGCTCTTGGATGCAGCCGTCGAGGCGTATGCAGCCGTCGAGCAGAAACTGAAATAAGAACAAACCAAAATAACTAACCAAAATGACAGCTGAACAGCAAAAAAAGTTTAACTATTGGCAGTGGCGTACCATCATCGGTACGATCATCGGCTACGTATTTTTCTACTTGATTCGCAAGAACTTCTCCTTTGCGATGCCGGGTCTGACCGCAGAGTACGGTATCTCGAAGACGAGCTTGGGTGCGATTCTTTCGATTGCCGGCATCGTTTACGGTGTCTCGAAACTCGTGAACGGTATGCTCGCCGACCGCGTTAATGCGCGTTGGCATATGGTGTCGGGTTTGGCAATCTGTACGCTTACATCCATCTTCTTCGGCTTTGGTGCCGAGATTGCGGAGCACGTGACGGGCGAGAGTTACGGTGCTGACTTTACGCGCGTTCTCATCATCATCTTCTCCGTGCTGTGGATTATCAACAACATCTTCCAGGGTTGCGGATTCCCTCCTTGCAACCGTCTGCTTACACGTTGGGTTCCTTCGTCGGAGTTGGCAACGAAGATGTCGTTGTGGAACACATCGCACTCGATTGGTGCCGGCCTTGCAGGTCTGCTCTGCGGTGTGCTTATTATGGGTACGATGGGTGTCGATATGTCGGGCAATCCGGAGTGGATGGCTCGCATCGCCGAGAACCTCGGTAAGGATGTCAGCGATCCGGCAGTTGCTACCGCAGCACACAACGTGGGCGCGTGGAAGTGGGCGTTCCTCATTCCGGCTGCAATCGGCGTATTCGGCGTATTCTTCCAGACTTGGATTCTGCGCGACACTCCGAAGAGTGTTGGTCTGCCGGAGCTCGGTACCGATGCAAAGCCGGGCGAGCCGCAGCACGAGGAGACACAGGCCGAGATTAGCGCATTTATTCGCAAGCACGTTTGGCAGAATCCGGTTATCTGGGCGTTGGCATTGGCCGACTTCTTCGTGTATGTCATCCGTTTCGCGGTACTCGACTGGGGTCCTACATTCCTGCGCGAGCATTGCGGTATGACGCCGGAGTTGGCCGGTATGACGGTCATTATCTTCGAGGGATTCGGTGTTGTCGGTATGTTGGTTGCCGGCTGGGTTACCGATAAGGTATTTGCCGGTCGCGGTACTCGTACCTGTCTGTTCTGTATGCTCGGCGCACTCTTGGCAGTCCTCGGCTTTATCGGCTTGCAGAAGGCGGGCGCAAGCGCACTTGTACTGTTGCTCGTGTTGGCTCTCGCAGGTGCGTGCATCTATGGCCCACAGGCACTTATCGGTGTTATCGCATCGAACCACGCAACACGTAAGGCGGCTTCGACTGCAAACGGCGTAATCGGCTTCGTAAGCTATATTTCGGTTTCGATTTCCGGTCTCGGTTTCGGTATGATTGCCGACTCGAAGTGGGGTTGGGACGGCGTATTCGTAGCGATGGTTATTATGGCCATTATCGGTATGCTTATTTTCGTTCCGATGTGGAAGATGAAGCGTGATGCTTATGGCGAAGAGTAAAAATTGATTTTATGCGGTGTTTACTTCCGCTAGCGTAATATGCCGTCAATGGGCAGTACGCACAGTACAGCCCATCGCCGTCAATTCCGCCGAGCGTTGTAAACCCCTGCCTAAAATGCAATTTTCGGGAAGTGGTATTGTCCCTCCCTCATAACAAAGGGCGTGTCTAAAAAGTTTTTTTAGACACGCCCATTCTTATTATTTCATATTTACATATCCCCTAAATCCCCTTTTGAAAAAAGGGGACTTTGTCGCTTCGCTCCGGGTGGGTGTTGCAATGTTGTCGGTACTCCTAATTTCCTATAAAATAAGGTCAAGTAAAGTCGGGTAAGGTCACGCGCCTTCGGCTGCTTTAAGGTCAAGTAAGGTCCCCTCTCTAAACTCCCTAAAAACCCTACCCCCCCATCCGCAAAAAAAGACCCGACCTCCCGTAATGGGAAGTCGGGCGGGAGTCGTCAAATTGTTAGGAGCGTAGGAGGTTTTGGTTTTTCCGGCTTTCGCCTTCCGCACAACGGTTTCTCGCCATTGGCACGTCAGGTTTGCAAACCTTATCGTCCCCCCCGGCTCTGTACAATGCTCCGTAGGTTATTTTTTGCAGCGTTTTGCCTGCTTCTTTGCGGCGAGTGCCTTCTCAACCTCAATCTGGAAGTCGGAGAGCACGTTCATATAGTTGATGAACGCCTCGTACGACGAGCCGTAAGGGTTGAAGTAGGAGTGAACGTCGCCATCCGAGAGCCACTTCGTTGCCATATAGTAGAAGTGGTCGGATGTCTGCATAAAGTTCCAGACGTAGTTGAAGTCGTCGCTTTTGAGCGATTTAACCTTCTCCTTCAACTCGTAGATTTTGCCAAACGCCTCGTTTTGCAAGTCGTTGCCGAGCCAAGCGGTCACGTCGCGCTCCTCGTCAGCCCACGACATAACGTGAGGGCAGTGGATAACGGCTACCGGCTGGTGAGCAGCGGTTGCCTCCGAAACGGTTGCGAACGAGAGGTCGCCACGGTCGAGGATTGCCTTTGGCAGTGCCTTCACGAAGTCGAAGATGCCGGTCGATGCCTTCTGGTGTTCGCCGAAGGTCTCGTAGTCCATAAAGAGGTTCACAACCTCGCCATCCTGCTCGCTGAGCCACGAAGCGTACTTGTCTGCCGTGAGTGGATACTCATCCCAGCCCTGATTCGAGAAGCGGAATGCGATATCGTCCGAGAGTTTGTAGTTGCGCAGCAACAGGCGCAACGACTGGTCGCCGGCGCTTGCATATACGAAGTCTGGCGACTTCCAGCCCAGCACGTGCTTTGCGCCCTCGGCGAGCATCGTCTTGAAGCCCATATCGCCGACCATCATACCGATTTCGTCCGAGTAGATAAGCTCCGTATTGCGGAATGCCTTTGGTTTTACGCCGAACTCCTTTTTGAGCATTGCCGAGTGTGCCTTCACCTGCTCGACGAAGTCCTCCTTGCTCGAAAGTGCTGCGAGCGAGTGCGAATAGGTCTCGCCAAGCATCTCGACGCAACCCGTCTTAACCAACTCGCGGAACGAGTCGAGAACCTCCGGAGCGTAGAGCTTGAACTGCTCGACAACCGTACCCGTGAGCGAGAACGATACGCGGAACGCACCGCCATTCTCCTTGATGAGTTTCAGCAGCAACGCGTTCATCGGAAGGTAGCACTCGCGTGCAATCTTCTGCATAATGGCGCGATTGGTCAAATCGTCGAGATAGTTGTGATCTTTGCCGATGTTGAAGAAACGATAGGTCTTCAAACGCCACGGCTGATGTACCTGAAAATACAGACAAATTGTTTTCATATATTTCGTTTTTATTATTTATCCTACTTCATCGAGGCAATCGCATCCTCGTAAACTCGTTTGATTTTTGCTGCCGCATCGTTCCATTTGAGCGAGATAACCTCTTCCAGACCCTTCTCGGAGAACATCTTCGAGAGAGCAGGGTAGTTTACCAGACCATAAATCGAGTCGGCAAGTGCATCGACATCCCAATAATCGACCTTCACGGCGTAGTCGAGCACCTCGGCAACACCGCTCTGCTTCGAGATAATCACCGGCACATTCGAGCGCATCGCTTCGAGCGGAGCGATACCGAACGGCTCGGAGACAGACGGCATAACGAACACGTCGGAGAGTTGGAACATCTTATCCACATCGGCACCACGCAGGAAGCCCGTGAAGTGGAAACGGTCGGCAATGCCGAGGCGTGCCACACGGCGCACAACGTGGTTCATCATATCGCCCGAGCCCGCCATCACGAAACGTACGTTCGGACAACGCTTCAAGACCTTCGCAGCCGCCTCGACGAAGTAGTCGGGGCCCTTCTGGAAGGTGATACGACCCAAGAACGTCACAACCTTGTCATCCACACCACGCTCCGGCCACGGCTCGCCCTTATCGGTAAAGCGAACGGCATTGTGCACCGCAACAACCCTATCGGCAGGCACGCCGTAGCGGTTGATGATGATGTTACGTGTGAGGTTCGACACGGCAATCACGCGGTCGGCAGCGTGCATACCGGCACGCTCGATGGCGTAGGTCTGCGTGTTGATATTCTCACCCGAGCGGTCGAACTCCGTAGCGTGCATATGTACAACCAGCGGCTTGCCCGATACGCGCTTTGCGGCGATGCCTGCAAAGTAGGTGAGCCAGTCGTGGGCGTGAATCACGTCGAACTGTCCCTCCAAATTCTTGGCAACCTGTGCCGCTACGATGGCGTAGCGTGCAATCTCTTCGAGCAGGTTGGCTCCGTATTTACCGGAGAAGGTGTAACGCTGACTCCACACGTCCGACGTCTCCCAACGCTTTTCGCCCGTCTTGACAAACTCGTCGTGGTAGGTCTCGTAATCCTCCGGCGAGAGGTAAGGCACAAGGTTGGAGTCGATATGTATGAACGACATCTTCTCGATAATATCCGCCGAATCGGAATCGACCTTACCAAAGACCGTCTCGATTTCGCTTGCGCTGACAACCTTGACGAAACGCTCGTCCTCGTCGCCCGATGCTCGCGGCATAACGAATGTTACATCGACGCCGTTACGCGCCAATCCGCGCGTCATTCCGTAGCAGGCAGTACCCAAACCGCCGGCAATGTGCGGTGGGAACTCCCATCCAAACATCAAAACCCTCATTGTACCACTATTTTTTTACATTTTTAACACTCTTTTCGCTCGTCTTTTTCGCGCCACACGAACGCTTCGTGCCGCAAGACGATCTCTTTGCCGGCTTTGCTGCCTTGCTCTGCTCCTGCTCGATGAGCTGCTTGATGTAGAGCAGTGCGCCTACGCTCCACGCCTGCGATACGGCACCGCGAGGTGCGAACGGAGGGTTGGCATCGTAGTACTCGGCAACCGAGCCGATGCAGTAGGTCTGGATATTCTCGTCGAACGACTCGTAAATCTCCTCTGCCTTTGGCAGGAAGCGTACGCCGTCCAGCGCAAATGCACACTTGAAGTAGAACATCATCGGCCATACCCATACTGCGCCATTCTTGCTTGCCGCCTCCTGCTCAATCGGATTCTCCTTGTAGGTCGATTCAAAGAGCGGGTTGCGAGGCGAGAGCGAACGCAGACCGTGCGGCGTGAGCAGGTGCTGGCGCACGGTGAGCAGAATATTGACCGCCTGCGAGTCATCGACCATACGATAGTCCAGACCGCAAGCGATGATTTGGTTGCAGCGAATCGACTTGTTGGTCGAACGCATATCGACGTAGTCGGCAAGGTAGCCATCCTCGGCAAGGTAGAACTTCTCGATGAACGACCGCTTGGTCTTCTCCGGAAGATGCTTCCACTCTGCGACGAACGACTTGTCGCCACACTTCTTTGCCAACTCCAACGCGTAGCATACGGCGTTGTACCACAGTGCGTTAATCTCGACCGTGTAGCCGGCACGCGGGGTCTGCGGGATGCCGTTCATCACGCTGTTCATCCACGTCAGCGCGTAGCCGTCGCGCGATGCCCATACGAGTCCGTTCTCGTGCAGAGCCACACAACCGCCGAAGAAACCGCTGCGATATGCCGCGAGGATACTCTTCATCGCCGCACCGTAACGCTCCCAGATGGCCTTTGCGCCGATGTGTGCTTCGAGTTGCTGCAAGGTCCAGAAGAACCAGAGCGGAGCATCGGCTGCCACCTCTGCCGAAGCCGAGCCGGCGAAGTCGCCATTGTGCATATCGCCAACCATCGTGTCGAGCACGGCGAGACAATCCTCCTTATAGCCCTGTTCGAGCGTCAGACCCGGCAGAGCGATGAAGGTCGAACGACCATCGACACCATACCACGGGTAGCCGGCGATAACCTCCGTGCGGTCGCCCGGACGGCGGATGATGAATTGGCGTGCCGAGTGGTGCAGACACGAACGGAAGTCGATTTTATGTGTACGGCGTGCAATCGACGCATCGAACGCCTTGACGATATCGTCGGCCGATGCCATCTCATCGACCGAAGCCGAGAAGATGATGCTTTCGCCCTTCTGTATCTTCATCTCGAAGTAGCCAGTCGTGAGCAGGTCCTCGTGACCCTCGTAACCGCGCTCAATCTCCTTCTGGTACTCGAAATCGTAGTACCAATCCGGAGCCGGAATGAATTGTGCATCATCCTTGCTGAGCTGCATATGCAACCAAGGGAAGCCGTCGTAGAGGCGGTTCTTGACACCGTTCTTTACCGGATACGAACGCACGTTGGCGTACATATTCGCCTTCGAGAGGGCGTGTTTGTTGCGGAATGCGAGGAACGGACGCAGACGAAGCGTCGTCTCGGAGTGGGCATCGACAAGCGTGTAACGAATCATCAGATGCGTGCGCTTGTGAATCCACAGCAACTCCTTCTTCAAAATCACACCACCGACACGATAGGTGATGGTCGGACAAGGCGTGTACTCGAAGTCGGTGATGTACTTGTGTCCTCGCGGCTCATAGACACCGCGGAAACGGTGCAGAGCCAAATTGAACGACTGGTCGTGCTGCACGATGGTCTCGTCGAGCGACGAGAGCAGAACGTAGGTCTCCTCCGTCATATCAATCGGTGCGACAATCAGTCCGTGATACTTGCGCGTATTGCAGCCAACGATGGTGGTACTCATATAACCGCCACGGCGGTCGGTAGCCAACATTTCGCGTTGGAGCGAATACTCCAAGTTTCCAAGTTCGCGTTTATCAAAGGTAAGTCCCGGCATAATATTTATGTTTTTTTACAACTCGTTCTGTAAAGATACTAAATTTTTTATCAATTGTATCCTTTGTTTTGCAAAATTTTACACATTTTTTATTTTTACGCACAAAACCGTGACAAAAACTCTGCGCTTTTGTCACGGCTCTGCCCGTTTGCGATATGGATTAAGCCCACTTAACGAGCGCGAAGTCCATACGATACGACAACTTCTCGTTGTTCGGATAGACGCGAATTGCGATATCGAACGTACCCGTCTTGCGAGGTGTGTAGTCGAGTGCGTAGGTTACGCGGCTGCCCTCGGCCGACACCTGCTGCAACTGCAACGAGTAATCGACATTGGCCGCCTGACCCGCAACCATCGGCTTGGCAACCACCAACTCTACGCCCAAATCCTGCGGACGGAGATTTGCTACGTCGAGCGTCACCTCGTAGTGGTAGGTCTCGCCCACGTAGATTGCCTCCTTATCGACACGCGCACGCTGTACGTCGAGCACCTTCACATCGTCCCACGCAGCCGAAACCTTACGCTTCCAAGCCGCAATCTCGCGAGCGAGGATATAGTTGTCGGCAACCATCTTATGCTTGCGCTCGGCGAGTTTGTTGTAGAAACGCTCCTCGTAGTCGGTAAGCATACGGTTGGTCGTGAAGTTCGATGCGATATCGGCGATACAGCTCTTAATCGAAGCGCACCACTCGGTCGGGATGCCCTTCTCGTTACGCGCGTAATATTTAGGTACGATTTGCTCCTCGATGGTCGTGTAGATCATCTCGGCATCCAAGTCGTCCTGATAACGCTGCTCGGTGAAGGTGCGCTCCATCGGAAGCATCCAACCGGCACCCTCCTTGTAACCCTCGACCCACCAGCCGTCGAGTACCGAGAACTGCATAACACCGTTCATCACACACTTCTCGCCCGATGTACCCGATGCCTCCAACGGACGGGTAGGGGTGTTCAACCATACATCGACACCCTGAACCATACGGCGGGCAAGCTCCATATCGTAGTTCTGCAAGAAGATAATCTTGCCGACGAACTCCGGCATAAGCGATACCTCGACGATGCGCTTAATCAAATCCTGACCCGGCTTATCGTTCGGGTGCGCCTTACCGGCGAAGATGAACTGTACGGGATGCTCCGGATTGTTCACAATCTTCGACAGACGCTCCAAGTTGGTGAAGAGCAGGTATGCGCGCTTGTAGGTTGCGAAGCGGCGGGCAAAACCGATGGTGAGCACCTCCGGCTTGATGCGCTCCGAGACCTGAATGAGCTGGCGTGGCGAGTCGAAACGGACCTGCGAAGGGTCGGTATAGCGACGACGGATGGTCTTGATGAGGCGGTTTTTGAGGAACATACGCTCGCCCCACAACTCCTCGTCCGAAATCTCGTGTACCTTCTGCCACTCCGGAATGTTGTATGCGTGACCCTCGAAGCCCTTCGGGAAGAAGCGGGCGTAGAGGCGACGCATATTCGAAGCCGTCCAAGTCGGGAAGTGTACGCCGTTGGTGACATATCCGATGTGCAACTCGTTCTTGAAGTAGCCCGGCCACATATTGCCGAGGATATCCTTCGACACCTCGCCGTGCAACCACGATACGCCGTTTACCTCCTGCGAGAGGTTGCAAGCGAGTACCGACATCGAGAACTTCTCGTTCGGGTCGTTCGGATTCACTTTACCGAGGTTGATATACTGGTCCCAAGTGATACCCAGAACATCCGGATAGTGGGACATATACTGACGAATCATCGACTCCGGGAATGCATCGTGACCTGCCGGAACAGGGGTGTGGGTGGTGAAGAGCGACGACGAACGTACGACCTCCAACGCCTCCGAGAACGAGAGTTTCTGACGAGCGATGAGGTTGCGAACGCGCTCGATGCCGATAAATGCGGCGTGACCCTCGTTGCAGTGATATACATCCTGCTTGATGCCCATCTTCACGAGTGCGCGGATACCGCCGACACCGAGCAGAATCTCCTGCTTCAAGCGGTTCTCCCAATCACCACCGTAGAGGTAGTGCGTTACCTGACGATCCTCTTCGAGGTTTGCCTCGTAGTCGGTATCGAGCAGATAGAGCGGCGTGCGGCCGACCATACAACGCCATACGCGAGCCGAGAGCGTACGTCCCGGAAGTGCAACATCGACGGTCGTCCAGCTGCCATCCTCGCCACGTACCGGCGAAATTGGCAGTTTGTAGAAATTCTGTGGCTCGTAAGCCGCCTCCTGTGCACCCTGTGCCGAAAGACGCTGGGTGAAGTAGCCGTAGCGATAGAGCAGACCGACTGCAACCATCGGTACGTTCTTGTCCGACGCCTCTTTGAGGTAGTCGCCTGCCAAGATACCCAGACCGCCCGAGTAGATTTTGAGCGTGTGGTGCAGACCGTACTCCATCGAGAAGTATGCAATCTTCGGAGTGGTTGGCTGCGGTGGCTCGTTCATATACTCTTGGAACTGTGCATATACGGCATCGAGTTTTGCGATGAAGTCGGCATCCTTCTCCAACTCGGCAAGACGCTCGATAGAGAGTTTGTCGAGCAGGGCAATCGGGTTGCGATTAACCTCAATCCACAAATCCTTGTCGATATACTCGAACAGGTCGCGTGCGCCGAGCGTCCAGCTCCACCACAAGTTGCGCGAAAGCTCTTCGAGTGGGCGCAGACGTGCCGGCAACGACTTCTCGACCATCACACGCTGCCAATTTGGCTGCTCGGCAACCAACTGCTGGCGAACGAAGTTAATCTGGTCGGTACGCGAACCGCCGTCGCCGAGCACTGCACGATTGGTACGTGCCACGCAGCTCTCGATGGCGATTTCGTATGCTTTGAGATAACTCTTGAAGAGATTGCTCCACAGGGCGCGCTTCGACACCTCGTAAACCGATGCGCGAATCTCGGCAACCTCCTCTTCGAGGAGCGATGCGAAGTCGGCAATCGTCGTAGCGATTACGGCTGCTGCCGTATCCGAGTTGTGGTCGTTGCGCTCGACAACGGTGATACCGTCGTGGTGCTCCAAGCCCGCAGCCCATACGCCGAAACCTGCCAAAGTGGTGGTAATGGTCGGCACCGAGAAGGCAATCGACTCCAACGGAGTGTAGCCCCACGGCTCGTAGTATGATGGGAATACGGTCATATCCATACCGACGAGCAACTCGTAGTAGTTCTTGTTGAAGATGCCGTCGTTGCTGTTCAGGTAGGTAGGCACGAAGATAACCTTCACCTTCGACTCTGCGCCATCGAGCACCGAGCCGTTAATCTGCTGTGCAATCTGGTCCCAAGCCACATTTTCGAGGTGGTGGGTCGAGTGACGATACTGCGAAGGGTCGATTGGCTGCGTTGCATCCTGCAAGTGACGCTGCAAATCGACACGTGCGCCGTGATTTGCGGCAGGCACGGTGACGTATGCCAAAATCTCGCGGTCGAGCGACTTATTCACAGCCAAACGCTTCAAAGCGTCGAAGAATACGTCCAAACCCTTGTTGTGGAACTCGTAGCGACCGCTCGTGCCGAGGATGAGTGGCTCCTGTGCGAACTTGTAGCCCAAGCACGCCTCGGCAACCTCAATCATCGACTTGCGGGCTGCTGCACGCTTCTCGGCGTACTGCTCGCCGGTCCATACGAAGTCGTTCTCGAAACCGTTAGGCGTAACGGCATCAACATCCTTTTGGAGCAGGTACTTACACTCGCGGGCGGTGATTTCGCTCACGGTTGCGAATACGTCGTGGAACTTGGCACCCATCTTCTCAATCGAGTGCTTTGCCGTCACGTTGAACTGGCGGGCAAGGTCGTCGGCGTTGAACTTCGCCAAGTCGCTATACAGCGGCAGACGATTGCCGGCGATGCAACGACCCATAACGGTTGCGTGGGTGGTCATCACCGTTGCAACGTAAGGGGCATTCTGGCGCAGGTAGAGACCGCCCGAACAGGTCATCCACTCGTGGAAGTGAGCCACAACCTTGTCGGTCACCGAGCAGAAATTCTCGACGTACGACTCGATTACGCGGCCGGCGATGTGGCCGAAGAGTACCGGCTCGACATAGTCCCACTGACCCGAGAGCGAATCGACGTTATAGTTATCCCACAGCATCTTCAACACCTCGTCCTTCTGGGAGAAGTGGGTGGTGAAGTCGATAAGGATGGCAATCGGGTTGCCGGCGATTTTCCAGCGACCTACACGAACGCGGATGCCCTCGTTGTAGAGCGTCTGACGCCACGCTTTGAGGAGATTTACATCCTCCTCGAACTCGCTGTTGCCGTTGTCCTGCGAGAAATCGGGGCCGATAACGATATATTTATCGCCCAACAGTTTTGTTACGGTCAATGCCTTTGTCGCAACAACCGTATGGATGCCGCCGACTTTGTTGCAAACCTCCCAACTCACCTCAAAAAGAGTATCGGGTGTAAAGTTCTTATCACTCATAATTATCTGATTGTATTTGTTTTTTTCGTTTTTTAACGGCGCAAAGATAGTACTTTCCTTCGATAAAAAAAATGTTTATTAAATTTTTTTAATAATTATTACCATATTTATTTTATATCGCCGTGTCACACCTCAAAAAATGTGCTGATAACGGCATCCGAAATCAGAAATTTTTCGGGCGGTATGGCTATCCGATGCTCGGTTTTCTGCTCGGCATCGCCCATCTCGCGCAACCACCCTGCACGCAGCATCGGCTCGGCGGCGCGTGCTATGCGCTCGGCCTGTCGCTCGCCCCAACGCTGTCGGATGTAATCGAGCGATATGCCCTCCGTGCGTCGCAATGAAACCATCAGATACTCATTGCGTTCATCGCGCTCGGTGAGCGTTTCGGAGGTGTGCGTGAAGTGCTCGGCATACTGCTCCGGCGAGAGTTCGCACCATTGGCGCGTACGGCCGAAAAACGAGTGCGCACCCGGCCCGATACCGAGGTATTCGTCGCCCGTCCAGTAGGATGAGTTGTGGCGCGAACGATAGCCGTCGAGAGCATAGTTCGAGACCTCGTAATGGTCGAAACCGGCGGCGGTCAGAGTGTCGTGAATCTGCTGAAATTCGCGCTCACTACGCTGCTCGTCCACCTGGCGCAATTCGCCCTTTGAGAGCAATCGCCCGAAGCGCGTATCCGGCTCTATCGTAAGGTGATACGCCGATATGTGCTGCACGCCGAGTGCCACGAATCCCTCTATCGTTTTGCGCAGCGACTCCTCGCCGAACGGCTCGACTCCGAAAATCAAATCGACCGAAATATTGTCGTAGCCCGCCCTCTGCAAACGTGCGACCGCCTCGATGGCCTGCTTGGCGGTGTGGCGACGTCCCATAAATTGCAGCACCGGCTCGTCGAGCGATTGCACGCCGAGCGATATGCGGTTGATGTCGGTCGTGCGCAGTGCGGAGACATACGCGTCGGTCACGTCGTCGGGGTTGGCTTCAAGCGTAATCTCCTCGACCTCCGAGCAGTCGAATCGCTGCCGAGCGTGGTCGATGAGCCGCTGAATCTCGTGCGGAGCGACGAGCGATGGTGTGCCACCACCGAAGTATATGGTGCGCAGACGGTGCTCGGAGAGCAGTGCGTGCCGCTCGTCCAACTCGGTGTGCATCATTCGTATAACGTCGGGGAGGTGGCGCAACTTCACACTGCGATGGAAATCGCAATAACCGCACAACCGTTTACAGAACGGTATATGAAAATAGAGTCCCGCCATTGACAACAAAAGTACGAATTTTCGGGCGAACGAGCAAAACCTTGTGCGCGATTGCGTGGCGATTTTTGCACCGACGGTCCGAATAGTGGTATGAATGGTCATTTTTGCCAAACAAAATGGAGCGATGCGGGGTGGCTATAAACAAAGTTTATCTTGCAATAAGTAAAAAATCTGCTTTTTAGTGTTAATTTTTTCACAAACCGCACCAAAATTCAAAAATTAGCAATATATTTGCATCGGGAAAATAGGGTTTGAAACGTAGTTTCAGCCAATCGCCCCATCCGACACTGTGTCGGGGTGGGTGAAAAGAGTGTGAAAGAAGAAGTTAAATCATTATAAAACAAACAATTATGGCATTCAAGAAAGAAGATTTATTGAAGTATGGCATTACCGGCTCGACCGAGGTCGTTTACAATCCGTCGTATGAGACGCTCTTCGAGGAGGAGACCAAAGAGGGTTTGACCGGTTTTGACAAGGGTCAGCAGACCGAACTTGGCGCAGTGAACGTGATGACGGGTGTTTACACCGGCCGTTCGCCAAAAGACAAGTTTATCGTAATGGACGAGAACTCGAAGGATACCGTATGGTGGACTTCGGAGGAGTACAAGAACGACAATAAACCTTGCTCGGAGGCATCGTGGGCTGCATTGAAGAAGATTGCCCAGAAGGAGCTCTCGAACAAGCGTCTGTTCGTTGTCGATGGCTACTGCGGTGCTAACGAGGATACCCGTATGGCTGTTCGTTTCATTATGGAGGTTGCTTGGCAGGCACACTTCGTAAAGAATATGTTTATCCGTCCGACCGAGGCAGAGCTCGAATCGTTCGAGCCGGACTTCGTGGTGTACAACGCTTCGAAGGCAAAGGTGGAGAACTACAAGGAGCTTGGTCTCAACTCGGAGACTGCTGTTGTGTTCAACATCTCGTCGCGTGAGCAGGTTATCATCAACACTTGGTATGGTGGTGAGATGAAGAAGGGTATGTTCTCGATGATGAACTACTACCTGCCATTGAAGGGTATCGCTTCGATGCACTGCTCGGCTAACACCAACGAGAAGGGCGAGACCGCTATCTTCTTCGGCTTGTCGGGTACGGGTAAGACCACGCTCTCGACCGATCCGAAGCGCCAGCTTATCGGTGACGACGAGCACGGTTGGGACGACAACGGTATCTTCAACTTCGAGGGCGGTTGCTATGCGAAGGTTATCAAGCTCGACAAGGAGTCGGAGCCGGATATCTACAACGCTATCAAGCGCAACGCACTCTTGGAGAACGTAACCGTTGACGAGAACGGCAAGATCGATTTCAACGATAAGAGCGTAACCGAGAACACCCGTGTTTCGTATCCTATCGACCACATCAACAACATCGTTAAGCCGAAGTCGGCTGCTCCGGCTGCGAAGAACGTAATCTTCCTCTCGGCTGACGCATTCGGCGTGCTGCCTCCGGTTTCGATTCTCACTCCGGAGCAGTGTAAGTACTACTTCCTTTCGGGCTTCACCGCAAAGTTGGCAGGTACCGAGCGCGGTATCACCGAGCCGACTCCGACCTTCTCGGCTTGCTTCGGTCAGGCATTCCTCGAATTGCACCCTACCAAGTATGCAGAGGAGCTCGTTAAGCGTATGGAGAAGAGCGGTGCGAAGGCATACCTCGTGAACACCGGTTGGAACGGTACGGGCAAGCGTATCTCGATTCGCGACACTCGCGGTATCATCGACGCTATCCTCGACGGTGCTATCTTGTCGGCTCCGACCAAGACCATTCCGGTATTCAACTTTGAGGTTCCGACCGAGTTGCCGGGCGTAGATCCTGCAATTCTCGACCCACGCGACACCTACGCTGATGTAGCAGAGTGGGAGAAGAAGGCAGAGGATTTGGCTGGCCGCTTCATCAAGAACTTCGGTAAGTACACGACCAACGAGGCAGGTAAGGCACTCGTTGCTGCCGGTCCGGAGTTGAAATAAGCCAAGTTGCGGCGGAGGGGGGAGACCTGCTCGCTTTCCGCTATCCGATAGAGCACCCGACCTTTCGAGGCCGGGTGCTTTTTTTGGGGGGGGGAGTTGTCTAACAAGGTGATTTCTGCGTTACGCTTGCCCTCAAAAGCTCATTTACGCCGAGTAAACTGCGCTTTTTCGGGCTACGCAGGCCTTGAAAACACTCTTGTTATACAACTTCTAACAAAAAGGGTGTGTCTAAAAAAACTTGTTAGACACGCCCTTTGTTTTTTTGGGGGTGATGCAAAAAAGGTGTGCCTAACAGTTTTAGACACACCCTCTACTGACCGATGCTCTCTTATGCTGTGCGGCGAGCATCGATGATGCGATAGATGGCGTATGCTGCCGATATGCCGAGCATAATGGCGCAACCCCACATCATAATCCGCTCGACCGAAGGGGCGTAGTCCTCGAAGCAGAGCAGACCGATGAGCAGAGCCGAAATGCATACGAGCGTAACCACAAAGCAGGTGATTGCCATATGCGAGAAGTGCTTGACGGCACGCTTCATCTCAGGCGATGGCTCGACGTCGGCCGATGGGTCCTTCATCGAGGCGATGCGCTCGTAGCCCTTGTCGGTGGTGCCCTTGTAGCGAGCCCACAACTCCATAATGGCGAGCAGTACGACCGGCACGATGAGTCCGATAATGGATTCGAGCACGTTCGGATTCATCCAGTCGAATGCGGCACGCACCTGCGCGTTGAACTTGAAGGCGAGGCCGAAGATGCCGAACAGATAGGTTATGCCCATTGCCCACAACACGTGACGCTGGGTGAGTCGGCGCGAATATACACCCCATACCGACGGGATGTAGAGCGGTCCGATAATCATTGTCAGCACCGTTACGACCACCTTCTCGGCTCCGCCTGCATACGGAATGAGCAGCGCGAGCAGCGTGATGGCGGCACCGAAGGCGAAGGTGAAGATGCGACCCGTGCGAATGAGTTGGCGGTCGGTGGCCTGCGGATGACGCTCCTTATATATATCATAGGTAAAGACGTTGGCAAAGACGTTGAGTGTGCCCGATACGGTCGAGAGCGTAGCCGAAACCATCGCGGCGAGCATCACGCCGAGCATACCCTTCATCAGCACGTGGTCGCTCATCAGGATATACGCCTGCTCGGGGTTTGCCTCCGGGTTGATGACGTGGAACGCCATAGCCGGCAGATACCACACAATCGGGGTGAGCAGGTAGAGTGCGCCCACCAGATAGGTGCTCTTGCGGGCATCGCGCTTGGTCGGTACGCTGATGTATCGCTGCACGAACGGCCAGTCGCCACCGATGGTGAAGGCGTTGATGAAGAACCACAGAATCAGCCAGAACCAAGGATACTCGGCGCTGACCGGCGTGAAGTAGCCCTCGGGAGCAGCGGCGATGAAGTTGTCGAAGCCGCCGATGGCATCCATCGAGAGCGGCAACATAAAGATAACGACCGTGATAAGCACGCCGAATTGGATGACGTCGGTCATCAGCACGGCGAGAAAACCGCCCAAAACGGTATAGAGCAGTGTGATAGCACCCAGAATCAGAATGCCCCAACTAACTGCGAGGTGGCCGTTCTCGCCCGCCATAAAGTGGCCCTCGGGCAGCACCATAAGCGTTGACATCACGATTGAGATGGCGTAGAGTGCCACGGCGGTATGGAATCCGCGACCGATGATGCCCAGCAGCGTGTAGAAGTTGAGCGAACGACGACCGAAACGGATGGTCAGGAACTCGGCCGGCGACGAAATCTTCATCTCGCGCCACTTGCCTGCCAAGTACTTGCCGACAAGAAAACTTGCGAAGCCGAGCATATTGCCAATCAGCGCGGCGACCACACCCGAACGGTAGGCAACGCCGCCCCAGATGACAAACGTGCTTGCCGAGAAGAGCGTCATATAGGTTGACATACCGGACAACCACCACGACGAGTTGCGGCCGGCGATAAACATATCTTCCGACTTGCGGATGCTGCGCGAGGTGATCCAACTCACGAAAATCAGCCCCAGAAAGTAGAAGCATACAACGATATAATCGAGTAATACCATATTGAAGTTGTGTTTAGGTTATTTTTCGTTTATTCTTTTTTTGGGGGAGAGGGCTTGAAGTAGAGCCGTGTTTCTGCCGGCTTAAATCTGCGCACCGAGTGCTTTCAGGCGCACGATGAGTTGCTCGATATCGGCATCCTGCACCGCACATCCGCGCGTAGCACATTGTGCCGCAGCCACACCTGCCGCCTGCCCCGTGCCCATACAACTTGCCTGCACGCGCAGCGATGCGAAGGCCTTGCGGTCGGCCGAGAGTGCGCGACCTGCAACGAGCAGATTCGGGAACGCCGGCGCGATGAGCGAACGATACGGCACGTAGGCGGGTTGGTCGAGGAAGATTGTCACCTGCGACGAGCCCTTCGAGGCGTGAATATCAATCGGATGCGCACCGCGAGATACGCTATCCTCGTAGCGGTGGGCCGTCACGTACTCCTCTGCCGAGATGGTGTGCACACCCTTGATGCGGCGCGTTTCGCGGACTCCGGCCTGCGGAGCGACGGCTGCAACGTAGCAGCCACGGAACTCCTCGAAATTCTCGCGCAGAATGGCCGCCATACGGAAGACATCCTCGCGCAGACGCGCTTCGGCACGCGTATAGTCGCGGTTGTCGCAGGCATTGCCCGCCGTGCGAGTCATATTGACCGCCACGCAACCCTCGTGCAGGGTGGTGCAGAACCACGGGCCGCCGAACTCCGGAATCTGCAACTCCTCGGCACGCGCCACGAGTTGCTCACGAATCGGCAGGCAGTGGCAATTTTCGCCCTGCTTGTTGTGGTGCATCGCCTCGCAGACGAGTGGCGACGAGGTATCGACTCCGCCGAGGATGAAGTATGTCGAGAGCGGTTGCAGCGGTGCCTCCTCGCTCGGCTGCATTGGCACGCCCGCCATAGCGGCAAGGTCGGCATCACCCGTGCAGTCGATAAATACGCGGGCAGCGAGTGCCTCCGAGCCGTTTTTATTCTCGATTACGATGTGGCGAATCGCGCCCTGCTCGGTCGTGCAGCCCGACAGGTAGGAGTTCATATAGAGTGCGATGCCCGCCTCCTCGACCATACGCTGCATACAGAGTTTGTAGAGTTCGGGGTCGAAGGCGACATTGCCGAGCGGATGCTCGATGTATCCGCCACCCATATCGACCAAGCGGTGGATAAACTCCCACGGAATACCGCCGATGACCAACTCCTGATTGTAGGTAAAGACGCTGAGCGGTGCTACGTAGCCCGCAGTAGCCATTCCGCCGAGAAAGCCGAATCGCTCGACGAGCGCAACGCTCGCACCCTCGCGTGCCGCAGCGATGGCGGCAACGAAACCCGCCGGGCCACCTCCGCATACGACAACATCGTACTCGCCGACAACGGGTACGGATTTAGAGATATTGATTTGTTTCATAGGGTAATAACTATAACCACTTCTTATATCTAAAATAGCCCATCGTAAGACCCGATGCAAGTATCATCAGACCCAGCGCAAAGATGTATCCGAGAGGCAGTGTCCAACCGTTCGGCAGCGTCCAAGCCCAATCGAGCTCGGGCATAAAATGGAAGTTCATACCGTAGATACTTGCCACGAGTGTCGCCGGCAGGAAGACTACGGCTGCCACCGAGAAGATTTTTACCACCTCGTTCTGCTCGATGTTAATCAGACCGAGAGCCGAGTCCTGAATATAGTCCAGACGCTGGAACGAGAAGTCGGTATGGCTGATAAGCGAATTTACGTCCTTAATCATCAATTGCAGACGAGGGTAGATATCGTTCGGGAATCGCTCCGAGCGCAAGATGCCCGACAGCACGCGCTGACGGTCGAAGATGTTCTCGCGCAGGACCATCGTACGCTCCTGCAATATGTTGATACGGTGGATAATCTCTTTGTCGATGGTGTCCTCGCGGCTGATATCCTTGCTGAGGGTCGAGACCTGACGACCGACCAACTCGACGAGGTCGGCATCGAAGTCGATACGCACTTCGAGCAGCGAGATGAGGATGTGGTAGCCGGTCGAGTAACTGCGATAGTTCATTTGCAGACGCTTCTCCGCTTCGCGGAAGGTGCGCATATCCTGCTGGCGTACCGACACCAGCACACCCTCGTTCGAGAGGATGAACGACACCGGCTCGACCTCGAAACTGTCGCCGCCGACCGGAACAAAGAAGTTGGAGTTGGAGATGATGGCGTTCTCCGTCTCGGAGTATTTGGAGGTGGACTCAATCTCCTCGACCTGCTGCTTGGTCTGCAAGCTGATCTCCATAAAGTTCTCGACCGCCTTCTGCTCCTTGATGGTCGGTTGCACCATATCAACCCACAAAATATCGTCGTAACCCAAATCGTCGAAGAGTTCTGTGTCGGCGTTTCGGATTATCTTGTTGTACTGTTTCAGATAGATTGTAATCACTGTAAAGTTCCCCCTTTTAAGTGTAAGTAAATCGTCTGCTCCGCCTCTGTCGGGTGCTCGCCCTCCTGCGGAGTTGTCAATGATTTTGTGTGGCAATGTCCCCTTGCGCGAGGACTCGTTGCCCGCTTACCTTCAACCGGGATTGACTTTGGGTTGAACGCGCAACCCGCAGTCCCAGAACTTTTTAAGTGCTTTGTGTTTCTGTTCGTCGAACAGGTAATCGATATTGCGTGTCAGGTAGTCGTACGCGTATGGTCGGTCGGCGTACGGACTCTCGACAATGGCTTCGTAGATATGCTCCACACCGAAGGTGAGCGCGTGCTGCAACTCGTCGTGCAGCGAGTATGGAACGCCTTTGCGCGACACCCATACGGCAAATGCAAACGGCAGTGAGGTCTGCGCAATCCACTCCTCGGCCAAGTCGTACGAGTAGGCGTAGCGACCCTCGTAGTCGAAGACCTTGTCGCCGATAATCATAAACGCATCGCCCGGCTGTGGCTGCTCCATTATGGCGTAATCCTCCATCAGCAACCATTCGGGCGCGATGTGCCAACGGTGTTGTGCCAAGTAGCCAGCCAACTGAACCGATGTACGCGAATGGGCATCAACCCAGATGCGGCGCACGTTCGCTATCGGCGTGTTGCCTACGATGACCACCGTGCGCACGGCCGACGAAGCACCGATACAGTAGTCGGTAATAATCTCTACACCTTTAAGCGACGGAATGGCCGCCGACGAGAGCAGTGCAATGTCGGCTTTGCCCGCCGTGAAGTTGGCGAGCGTCTCGGATGGGGGCGTAAGCAGGAGGTCGGCAGCGAGATTACCTGCGTGCCGAATACCATAGATGAATGGTGTCGTATTGAGATACGACAGAGCCGCTATTTTCGGATAAATGGCCATCGTCCATATATGGTATTTTTTAGGTTCGACATCGGGGCGGAATTGCTCCCTCCCCACCGCGTATGCGCCTAATGCGGGTGCGTTGTGTGCCACGCGCGAGCGCATAATCCGTTGGCAAATATAGCAATCTTTTGCATAGAGTATGCCCCGAAAGGCAAAAAATTTGCAAAAAAAGCGTAAAATCGCCAAATTTTCCTCTTCACTGCAAGCAATTTTACCCCCAAAACATTGCTTTGTGGAGGTTCTTGCGCAAAAGAAGCCGTCTAACAAAAAGGGCGTGTCTAAAAAAACTTGTTAGACACGCCCAAAGAAGATAATATGTTTAGCAGTTGTCATTTAATATATATAAACTTGATTGCTATTTTTTGCTTAATTTACCCTGCTCTTGCAGGTATTTTATTATGGTGGAGATATCTGCGCCGAAAGGAAAATTGCTTTGTAAAATCTTGAACGCCGAGTTATTGCGTATGTATAGCATCCGATAGTAGGATTCGAGAGCTGCAAACTGTGTGTCGCCTAACACATCGTTCAATGTGCTGTTCGCTACGCGACCTTTTAGCAATATGGGAATCGGTGAACCTCCGTTGAGATAGTGGCTTTCGTTGAGCCATAGATTTATAGACCACTCATTTGCGCTATATTTCGGTTGTGATTGCGCAATATACTCTATGAGCCGACACTTCAAGCGGGCGATGCTCTTTTTGTCGGTGTCGGTTGCTTGTTTCACGATGCGAATTAGTCGCATAACGGCCCTTCGATTGTTGTCGTTGCGGGTGTAACTTTGGAAATTGTGGTCGTTGCCCTCCAACCATCGTACGGCATCGTCAAACAGTTGTTTTTGTCGATTGATGTCGCCCTGTGCCTTTGCCTCTTTGAAGTCGCGATATGCTTTGCTGTATGTTGCGAACTCTTTGTCGCGGATTGCCTTCTCTTGCTCACTCATAGCGCCGAGAATAGCACCGTACGATTTCTCTCCGAACGCTTTGTCTGCCATCTGCTCCAATCGCACCGAAACATTGCTTTGTGGAGGTTCTTGCGCAAAAGCGTTATTGGCGCCGAGTGCGAGTAACGCAATAAAGAGCGTGCAGAGTGTTTTAGTCATATTGCAGCGTGTTTGTGTATTATCCGAGCGTCTTTTCGTAGCGCGGTATCTGTATCTTTACGCCGTGTATAAGATATATGCAGATGGCTTTTCCCGAGCGTAACGAAGGTTGAAGGGTTCCGGCATAGCGGTCGTATATGATTCGCGCCTCGGCATCCTCTATGAAGGCGTCGTTTTGAGTGATGATGTCAAGTAGTTGTTCTCCGCGCTCCTTGTCGAAGATGGTGCTGAAAATGCGCTTGAATTCTGCACGGCGTAGCGGATGTTCGTATATGGCTGCCGTAGAGGCTATTTGTTCTTTGTTGTGGGTGAGTTGCTTGTGTTCTATGTCGGATATCGTTGTGTGGCGAGAGAGCATATCGATAAATCGTTGCAATGTTTCCGATTTTTTATTCGGGAATGCCGTTGCAAAAATCGAATAATCGTTCCGCAGAAACGACTCTGCCTCGGCAACCGAAGCAAAGCGATTGAGCAAACAAGAGTTATTTATGTTATTGGTCAGTTCGATTTGTCGTCTCTGTTGCAATGCAGACAAAAACTCCTCGACAGAACCATATATCGTCTCCGCGCACTCGCGGAACGTGTTGCATATAGAGTCTTTGTAGTAGAGCCGTAATGCCCCATCATCCACGCATCCCCATACCTCGCCAACCATACGCGGTAGAGTGTTGATGACAAATACGCTATCTGTCGGCATCTGCGCAAATATTAGTCGTTGTTGCTCTTTGCGGGTTATTTCACCACGCTCCCAACCTACGCTTAACGGCATATATTTGTCTATATATGCCGAGTATATCAAATCCTCACCCGTTGTTCGGTTTATGTAACAAGATTGGGAGTACGGCTGTTGCCAAAAATTGTAGCGCGTCGTGTTTTTACAACCAAACATCTGCTCGTCGAATTGTAACACCGGAATCTCCTCCATATCGGCAGAGGGTGCTACTGCGCGCGATTCTTGTTGTCGAATGGATGCCCTCTGTGCATCGGCAATTACGATATGTGGTTCAGGAATACTCCATTTGTAATAGCCAATAATCTCCGGTTGGGCAACGCACTCGGCGATGCCCAACAAAAAGAGTGTTATAATAGCAATTTGACGCATAGGTTTTAGCGAATGATGGGTTTTGTGGTGGACATTGTAATCGGTATCGAGAGCGTGTATCCATACTCGACGCTGTCTGTCGGGCATACATCACGCCACGCAGGGAAGATTTTTGCTTGCTCAACCCCCTCTATTACACGAGCAAAGTCAGTGGGCGAGTTGGCGCGCAAAGAGCAACTGTCCAGAGTTGTCCTGTATCGATACATCTTGCCCTCCTTATCGATAAAGTATCTTACCGATACATTCTTATCGGCTTGCAGATGCAGCGCGGATTGGACAATATCGTTCAATTTTTGTCGATTGACGCAACGCAATATCTTTGATAAAACCCATTGCCTCTCGGCGGGCGCCATAGTCGGATGCATCAAGTGGGAGCATCTGTTTACCTCTATGTCATACGAGTTGTTTGCTCCTTGTTCATATTCAAACCAATCGACTATAATTTCGCAGCCGTTCACGGTCGAGCGTGACCATTTGCGCTCGTAGTTGGCTTTCGGCAACTCCTTTCGAGTGGTTTTCGAAGCGACTCCCTGCGCAAAAGCACTATTGGCTGCGAAAGCCAATAGTGCAAAGAGTATGAAAAATCTGTATTTCATAAGCGGTTTGAGGTTGTGTTTTACAATTTGCCCAACTCGTGCTGTTGCGATTATTGATCGCCTATGCGAAATATGGAAGAACGATAACAACGCATCGTGTCTGCATCGTCAGGAAAAAACTTCTGCCATGCAGGAAACACTTTTTGCTTCTCAACCTTTTTAATTACTCGCATAAAGTTCAACGGTTTGATATTGTGGTATGTTGTAGAGTCCATCTCGGCCTCAAACTGCCAAATTTTGCCGGTTCCGTAAATTGTGAATCGGAAAACCAGTTGTTTTATTCGGCGCAAACCTATGACCGATTCAAGGATGCGCAGTACACGCTGTTTGTCAACATGATTGTTTACTATGTAAAAATTCCTAACAGGGTGTAGCTTCGTCTTTTTTTGCCAATAACCGGCGGTATCTATGCAGTTGATAGAGTATGGGGTATTCTCATTGGCCCATGATATCTGCTCCAAATAATCTCTATCCCACCTATTAACAACGAATCTATATTGTCTTACGACCGTATCTAATAAATTCTTTGCATGAGGTGATTCGGGATTACGTTTGCGAATATTTTCATTGTTTGGTGTCTGTGCTTCCGCGCCAAAACAACAAGCGAGTAGCGTGATGGTTATAAGCAGTCGTTTCATAGCGGTCTGTTATTTGATAATTTACTAGTTCGTTTTATCCAGCCCACTCCGCCTGAATTTAGGCGAAGTGGGAACGGATGTTTGTAGTGCTTTGCTAGTTAATGTTAGATTAGTTATACTTAAATGGGTGTATCAATTCTTCCCAATAAAGACTCCAATCGTAATCTGCATTTGGTGTGTACTGATCTTTTTCATCTTCTTTCGGCATTTTTATCCAAAGTTCAAATAAACGCTCAAAACCATCGTCAAACACACTTTGATTAAATTCGTCCCAAATGTTCATGTTGTTTTCTACAGGAGCAGTCATAGCGGTGTAACCAAAACAATTAGCAATAAATTCATACAAACTTTTACCTCCATCAGTTATATCAATCCAATCTTGATTAGGGAATCCGTGATGAGCAAAATAGTTCAAACTATCAATCATTTTAGCTTCAAACTCTGTTTCTGCTCGAGACTGTTTCATATATTCCCATCCTATGATAGCATGTTGGTTGGCATGTATATACTCTTCAATGATACTATCATTAAGACCACTCAAAGATTTAAAAGTTATTGTTCCTTGATCATATTGCCCACCGGTCTTTTGTGCTTCGTTAAACTTTATAGTCACTTCTAAAGTCTGCATTGTAGAAGGAATTTTTTTTAGAAATTCATTGATGAACGCAACCTTTTGTTCTGTTGTCATTGAGCTGTCGAAAATAATGCGCGGATGTTTTTCTGCAAAATCGCTCAATATTGCGGCAATTTCCTCCTCGGTTGGTTCAGTGGTGGTATTTTCTGTTTTTTCCTCCTTCGACTGCTCTGTTGAGCTTTGCGTGTCGTCATCGTTTGTGTTTCCATCGCCTTCGCCATCGTCGCCATATTCATACTCGTTGTCCGGAGCCGAGTTGTCGTTTATGTCAGAATCCTCTCCATAGTAAGACTCATCCTCATCCTCTTCTTCCGGACCTTCCGCATCAGATGGCGTATCAGCAGGATCTGTGGGGTAACCTACAACTTCAACAGGGTCAATAAGTACTGTGCCGGAAGTCGGGTCACTCTCTCCATTGGGTGTTTGTCCCGATGAGGAGCCATCCTGTCCGTCATACATGTTGTTGTCGTCTTCGGCGGGATCTGTGGGGGAACCTACAACTTCAATAGGGTCAATAAGTACTGTGCCGGAAGTCGGGTCACTCTCTCCATTGGGTGTTTGTCCCGATGAGGAGCCATCCTGCCCATCATACATATTGTTGTCCGCTTCGGCGCCTTCATCAACCGGCTCCTGCTCCGGAGCATCGTTTTCGCCCTCACCTGCATTTTCGCCCGTAGTGTCATTGCCACTGTCGGTTGTTGTCTCGCCTTCTACCTGCGAGAACAAAAGTTCTTTCTCAAATTTTTTCATAAAGATAAATGATTTTTTGCGACCGCGCAAGAGTTGCTCGGTCTTTTGTTAGAAAAATAGATTGTTTAATGTGTTTTTTTTGATTGTGGTCTGCGCGCTGCTCGACAAGAGGGTCGAATGGACCACATTCGGGAATCGATTCGGTGGCAAATATAATATACCGAGACCCCCTTTGTCAAGAGTTTTGAGTAAAAAAGTGCAAAAAATTTTTATATAACCAATCGTCGTTCGATGGTGCAAAAAAATTTTTCGGGGTGCAACTGTTTGTTGCTGTTGGGGTTGGGCGATGGGGCAAAAAATTTCTCGAAAAAAAGTGCCCGAAACTCTTGACAAGGGGGGTCTGCTTGTTATATATTTGCACCGTCAAACGGGCGTTCGCCCTTCGGTTTTCGACAAAAATCAGGTCGCTGTCGAAAAGTTTTTCAACAACATAACTCGTTGCACATCCGCGTGTTAGCGGAGTTATTGTTGTGTTTTCGACCTATTATCAACACTCTTATCAACTTTTTCCCATCTTATGACCCGCGCTACTCTTGAAGCCGCGGTGCAGGGGGCAGCATCTGCGAAGAGATACCTCTTCCGCAGCGTACCGCCGGAGTACGCCTCTGCACTCGTAAACCACTATCCGGTTGCCTATCTTGTTCCGATTCGATTTCTCAACATCGAAGGTTCCACACGCGGCAAAATCACCTACGAAGTGACTCTGCATCTCATCCATCACGCCGCGAAACTCTCTGCCGAACAGCGTCTGTCGCTGATGTACACAATCGAAGACAATGCACTCGACATCTTTGAGGCGATATCGCGCCACGAGGCGGTGGTTGCCGTCGAGGATTTGCAGATTCGCCCCGCTTCGCGCCCCATAACCGCCCACGGCGAGGTGGCGATGAGTGCCACTGCACGAGTGACGCTATTCTTCAACGAATCCCTGTAAAAAAGTTCACAAATGATTACGTTTACGAAAATTCCCACAGATTTTACCCCCGCGACCGACTCTTTGCCGTTTGCCATAGCGTGTGACGAGCCGAGCGATGTCGAGTTGCTCGTGGTCGATGCCGCACTCGGCGAGGTGGTTGGTCGCAAACGGCTCTACGGCATTACGGAGGCGCAGGTGGATATCGCCCCCTATGTCGCACCGTTTGACGATGTGGCACCGCTGGCACCGCAGAGCTCGACCATCATCCCTGCACCCGTTCGCCAATACTATGTTCAGGTGGGCGACCTCTGCTCCGAGCCGGTCAGCGTGAGCTGCAACCGAGTTTTGCCACTCGCGCAGTCGGTCATCTCGACAATGGGCACCGAACGCCGCATTGCCTACGGCGAGTGCGACGAGTTGCGAATCATCTCCCGCCCCGCAGTGCCTGTGCGTGCAGAGGTGGTGACCGACGAGGGTTATACGCTCTCGATTGACTACACCTCCTCGCCCGGCTATGTGACGCTTCTGCTCTCGACCGCCGACCTGCCCGCTACGACACGCACCGCCGATGTGAGCATCTACTGCGACGAGATGGAGGTCGCCACGCTGCACTACACCTTCATTCGCCGCTTCGGCGAGCCGTGCCACGTGGCGTGGCTCTCGGAGGTTGGCTCCATCGAACGCTACACCTTCCCCTGCATCGGTCAGATTTCACGCGAAGCCACACGCACGGAGTGTCGCAGTGCTACGGGCGAGCCGTTCGGCGTGCGCAGCCGAACAGACGTGCTGATGCACCTCACATCGGAGATTGAGAGCCGCAGCACAATCGCATCGCTGTCGGGCATCATCTCTTCGCCCGAAGTGTGGATGTGGCACGCCACGGAGGGCTGGCAGCGCGTTGAGGTGCTATCGAATAGTTCCGTTGTACGAAGTTTCGGCTCGCCCGACCGCTTCGAGGCGGATATCCGCATAAAGAGAGAGGAGGTGGCACGATGACAACGCTCTACATCGACTCCTGCCCCTGCGACCTGCACCGCGAAATCGAAATCCCGATAGGATTCTCGCTCGACAAGATGGGCGACATTGAGGCGCAACGCACAGGTCGCACGTTGGAGATGGAGTTGCTCTCGACGCCTGCCAACGACCGCATCTTCGGCGTGGCACGCGACATCTACGCTGCCGAACGATTCAACGACCGCCTGCATACGGCACGTATCGAGGTGGATGGCGTGACGCTCTTCGAGGGAGTTGTCGTGTTGCTCGAAGCACGCTCCGACTCCGCCCGACGAGTTGGCACGTACCGCATCCGCATCAGCGATGGCGGAGCCGAGTGGGCGAAGCGGGCCGCAAAGTGCGCCATAGGCGATACGCCGCTCGACTTCTCGATGATGATGCTCCCGACCGAGATTGCCGCAACGTGGGAGGGCGAGCGCGATGTGAGGTTTTTGCCCGTCTCGCGCAACCGCTTTTCGAGCCGCACCAGCCCGACGTCGTTGCTGGCGGTCGAGCACGTGATGAGCATCGACGACTACCACCCCTTTATCTCTGTGCGAGCCGTTTTGCAGGCGATGTTCGCCGAGGCGGGCTACACGTTGCAGAGCCGATTCTTCGACAGCGACCTCTTCCGTCGGCTTATGTTCAGTGGCGAGTACTCGTCGCCCGACACCTCCCGACAACGTGCCGCACTCGACTTTCGTGCTCGACGTCGCGCAAAGAGTTCGGCTACGGCAGATGCGTTGGGGCGCGTGGCGGCTTCGGTCGGCGTGCTGGAACACTCGGTCGGTAACGTGGTCGATACGGCAAATCCCGTGGCGGTGGATGAGGAGGGTAATCCGATGAGCGACACCTTCTGCACCTCCAACTCGTTCTGCATCGACGAACACGGTCACGCCGCCTTTCGCCCGTCGATGTCGGCAACGGTCGGATTCCTGCTCCATTTGGAGTACGAGACCGATTTCCGCATCGAGTCGCGCCACCGCTTGAAGGGCTTCGATACGGTCGAGGTGTTGCCCGGAACGCGTGCCGAGTTTGCGCTGACCAACGGCTATGCCGACCATCGCGACGAGTTGCAACCGGCGACCGAATATACGCTCGTGGTCTTCGATTTTGATGCCGATGTGCCACTGCTGCTCACCATCCGCGATGCCGATGGCACAACGCTTCGCACCGAGCAGATTACCTCGCGCGTGACGCAGGTGACGATGCCGGAGGGGTGCTCGCCTCGCTGCGAGTTGGAGCCGATAGATGGCGAGCGATTCGGGCTTACGGTGGGCGATTGGGCTCTCTACGACGGATACGTCACGGAGCGTGGCGTGACACAGGTGGAGGTCGATGTGCGTCTTGCGCCCGAACAGTTCACGGCGGGTGCGACCTACCGCTTCAACCAAATCTTCTTCGGCGGTGCGGAGGAGGGTATGACACTCACGCTCGGCACGGGCTGTTCGCTTGCGCCGTACTTTTCGGAGAATCCGGGCTATGGTTCGCTTATCGGGTTTGAGGATGTGGCGCACCACCGATTCTCGCAACTCGACCTGCTCGCCGCCGTGCAGCAGATGTTCTCGCTTGCGGTGGTGACCGACGAGCAGCAGAAGCGGGTCATCATCGAACCCTTCGAGCAACTCTATGCCGATGGCGCGGTGTGGAATTGGAGCGAGCGCATCGACTACTCGGAGCCGATTGCCATTGCCGATGCGGGTATCGGTGTGGCGCAGTGGCGCGAGCGAAAGTATCTGGATGGCGACTATGGCTCCGAGCGATACAATGCCCAGCACGCAACGCAACTCGGCGTGTGGCGTACGGAAAACCCGCTATACGGAGCCGCCGAGCGCACCGAACGAAGCGTAAATCCGCTCTTCACGACCACCGCGAGCGAGAGTCACTTCTCGCCAACCGCACCTGCGGCATCGGTGATGAGCGTAGGCGACGATGGTGCGACGGCAGGCAGTATCGACACCCCGTTCACGCCCCATATCGTGCTCTATGCCGGTCTGCAACCCCTGCCCGAGGGGCAGAAGTGGGGCTATCCTGCTCCGGCGGGGCTCTATCCGCTTGCGGCGTTCCACTTCGCAGGCGATGCGCAAAGCGAGGGCTTTACGCTCTGTTTCGAGGATAGGGATGGCCAGCAGGGGTTGCACCGCTTCTTCGACGAGCAGTACTTCCGCGATGCCAAACGCCAGACGTTGCAACTCTCGTTGCGACTCACGGCTGCCGATATCGAACACCTCTTTACACCCGACGGTGTCAATCCGTCTATGTGCGACACGTTTCGCCTTTCGTTCTGCGGAGAGAGTTCGCTATTTCGGTTGTCGGCCATCGACCACTTCTCGGACGAGGAGCACTCGTGCAGATGTCGGTTCGTCCGACTCGGGAGAGATTAAGCACTTCCGCGCGCAAAATCAATCAAACATCAAACAACTCATTCTAACAAATCAAGTCGCTAATGGAATCACAAATCAAAATCTCCGATTCGGCATCCCTCTGCATCATCGACATCGAAGGCGTCATCGGACTGCCGGAGCAGAGCCAGTTCGAGACGCCGGATGCACGAATCGCAACCTACGAGAAGTTCCGCCACGAGGTGGAGCGCATCTCGCAAATCGCCTCGCCGCAGGTCATCGTCAATATCCGCTCGTCGGGTGGCGACGTGAATGATGCGCTGCTCATCTACGAGGCCCTCGTGGGGCTCGATGCCCACATCACAACGCGCTGCTACGGCTACACCGCCTCGGCTGCAACCATCATCGCACAGGCGGCGAGCGACGGATGTCGCGAGATCTCCTCCTCGGCACTCTATCTCATCCATCGTTCGAGTTGCTCGACCGAGGGCAACGCTGCCGAACTCGAAGCGCAGGTTGAACTGTTGCGCAAGACCGACGAGCGTTTGGCGGCCATCTACTCGGCGCGTTCGGGCCGTGAGAGCGAGCAGCTGGTCGCGCTGATGAACGAGAACAACGGCAATGGTCGCTGGCTCTCGCCCGACGAGGCGGTTGAGGCGGGTCTGGTCGATTGCATCATCGCTCCCGAGAGCGGTGGCTCGAAGGGTGTCGTGGAGCGAGTCAAGGGGTGGCTGGGCATTGGTCACACGAAGGAGGACGACCGGCCGACTGCGCCCGTCGTCGGACACAACGTGTTGCATCCGATAGATGGCGTGCAGCACTCGATTATCGCGTTGAGCGAGGGTCAGAGTGCCGTCCGTCCGACCACAACCACTCCCGTTGAGGACCCATCGCTCGATGGCTCTGTGCTCTCGCCAAATGCTGCGGCGTACAACCGCGATGCGTCGCTGATTCGTCGCACGTGGTAGGCGCGGCAAACCGACAAAGGTGCGGATGGCTCGGGGTGGGGGCTGCTTCGGCAAGCCGAGCCCATTCGCCCAAAATCGAACACAAACCCCACCAAAAAAATCAAATTACAAACACAATCCGGAAAATCTGGAAAAATCTAGAAGAATCTGGAAAAATCTGGAAAAATCTGGAAAAATCTGGAAAAATCTGGAAAAATCTAAAAAAACCTAGAAAACTATGACTATCGAAAACACAAAGACCTACAAAGGCAAGGAGGTTGACAATCTCTTTTTCCGTCCAACATTTACCGGCACCGCATCCGAGCGTTTCGACGTTCGCGTGCTCTACAATATGCCACTGCCGACGACCGTACAGGTGTGGTCGGGTGGCCAGAACATATTGCAGGAGTTCTCTTGCGGTTGGTCGGGTGAGCCCTGTACAAAAAAGCAGCAGAAGACAATCCAGATGCAGAAGGTAAAGGCCGAGAACGCGTTTTCGGCTGAAAACTACAATTCGCTCATTTACGAGCAATTTGTCACCTCGGCGGATGTCAATATGGGCGATTTGACCGGCACCGAACTCGAAAAAATCGAGACCGAGATGTTCCGCAAGGCGATTGCCGAGAATATTCGTGTGACGATGTGGTTGGGCGATACGTTCGGCGAGGTGTCGGATTATGGTATGTTCGACGGCTTCCTCCGCCACCTGCTCGATGCGACCAACAACGAGAGTGGCATCAAATACGAGAGCTTCCCTGACGCGGACGACACCGGCGATGCCAAAGAGATTCTCAATCTGTGTTGGACTAACGCCTCCGAAGTGTTGAAGGCGATGCGTCCGGAGGGCAATCTGGTCTTTTACGTCTCGTCGAGTGTCTATAATAAGTACCTCGAATACCTCCAAGACAACAGCAGCGATGCGACGTACAACACGTTGGCGAATGTCGAGAAGCAGCTCTGCTTCTTCGGTATTCCGGTTGTCGAGGTTCCGCTGGGCCGCTACCACCAGAACTTCGCCACGACGTTCTGCATCCTGACCGACCGCCGCAATATGGTGCTCGCGCTCAACACTGCCGATTCGCCGGAGAACGAGGTGCGTATGTGGTACAATCCGGACGAGTTGGAGAATCGTCAGCGTGCGGTATTCCTCGCCGGCACGACGGTAATCGACCCGGAACTTGTGTCGTGGGTATACTCTTCGGAGGAGTAGCACTATGTTTGCGACCGAATACCTTAAACCCAAAGGCGGTGTGGCGCGTGTAGCGTTGCACACCGCCGATGCGGTCGGCCGTCTTGTGGTCGAAGAGGAGGGTTGCAGGGTGAGCTTTGCCGACACTCCGCTCGAAGTGCCGCTCGTCGAGCAGGCATCGCATTTCGAGGAGACGGTGACGGCGGATGGTGGCTCGATTGCTGTCTGCCATCGGCTGACGATGGTCGCCGAGCGCAATCTCGCAAGCGAGTGGCTCGACCCCGATTTTCTGCGCCGTGCAGCGTTGCAGGGGGTTGTTGCCGAGGTCGAGTTGTGCGATTCGCGTCGCCTGTTGGTTGGCTACTCGCTCCGCCTCGCCGAAGAGCAACCGTTGCGTTTGCAGTCGATGGACTCCTCCTCGGGGCAGAGGCCGAACGATTTGCCGTCGATTACGCTTACGCTCTCGGCAACCGACGCGGAGATGGCGATGCCAATCATCTATTAACCGTTAAACAATCAGCGCATTAAAGCAGAAAACAATGGATAAAATCATCAACTATTCGACCGTGTGCGGTGCGGCAGATGACCCGTATGCGCACACTTCGGCCACCGTTGTCTCCGACCGCGACTTCTGGCGTTGGGGTAGCGACAACCGTCTGCCGAGCACACTTGCTGCTCTGTCGCGCCGCTCGACTGCCCATCGCCGAATCATCAACGACAAGGCGGACTACATCTCGGGCAAGGGCGTGGCGTTCGACCGCGAAGTGCCGCTGCTCGGGGCGTTCGTCGAGCGTGTGAATGGCGACAACGAGAGTCTGCGTCGGGTAATCAACAAGATTGCCTTCGACAAGTCGCTCTTCGGCAACGCCTTTTTGGAGGTGGTGACCAATGCCGACCACTCGTTCCTCTCGCTCTACCATCAGGACGCATCGCGTTGTCGCGTGGCGAGGGATTCGCAACACGTGCTGCTCCACCACGATTGGGACAACTTCTCCATCAGCGAGGCGGTGTCGCTGCCTCTCTACCCGCTCTTCGAGCCGCAGGACGACGGCACGCTGCGTTCGATTATTCACTACAAGGACTACGAGCCGCTCTTCGAGCACTACGGCGTGCCGCCATACATCGCCGGTATGAACGTCTCGACAATCACCTACAAGACAGACCGTTGGAACATCTCGCGCCTCGACAACTCGTTCCAACCGTCGGGTATGATGATTGTCGATGAGGCGGTCGATAACGAGCAGGATGCAAATCGTCTGGTGCGTTACGCCGAGTCGCGCTTTGCGGGCAATCCGGGGCAGGTGCTCTTCATCGTCAAGGATGGCAGCGAGAAGGATAACTCGCGATTCATTCCGATCACCTCGCAAAACGACGGCGATTGGAAGCAGTTGCACGACCAAGCGACGAGCGACATCGTGGTTGCCCACTCGTGGTTCCGTTCGCTCAGCGGGTTGGACTACTCGTCGGGCTTCAACTCCGAGCGCATTTTGCACGAGTACGAGATTGCTCTCAATACGGTGATTCTCGGCGAGCAGAGCGAGATTCTCGAACCGATTGTGCAGGTCATCTCCCGCACGCTCGGCATCGACGCCTCGTCGCTCACGATTATCAACCGCCCGCCGACACGCTCCAAACCGATATATATGAAGGTGTGGGAGGCGCGCAAGGCGGATGGCTTGGAGTACGACCCCGAGGATGAACGCCAGCAGGCGTATCTCTCGGAGATAACCAAATACAACGTCACAAAAGTTGGCTAAACGAAATGAAGACACTCATAACTCCTGAACAAGTGGTGACGCTCGCCTTCGGTGATGGCGAGTATGTCGCCCCCGATGCGGTTCGCGAGACGGATATTGCCGCAGCCGAACACCGCTACATCCGCCCTATCGTCGGAGGGCGGCTCTGCGAGGCACTCGCCGAGGGTCGCTACGCTGCGCTGCTCGACGACTATGTTGCGCCGGCGTTGGCAATGGCGGTGCGCACGATGCTACAACGTGCCATAAATGTATGTACGGGACAGGCGGGTTTGGTGGTTGCCGACAGCGAGGGTGCAAAGGCGGCACCTACGGCGGCAGCCGATGCTCTGCAACGCTCGCTTGTGCGCCGTCGCCGAGCCCTTGTGCGTCGTCTCTCGGAGCATCTGTGCTCGGAGCGCGAATCGTATCCGGAGTATAATCCGGCAGAGGATGCCGCACAACACTGTTCGATAGATGGAAACATTATACAGGTATATTAACGCTGCGGTGGTGGGCATCGTGTCGCTCTTTGCGCCGATACGCCCGATTGTCTGTTGCGCACTACTCTTTGTGCTGGTCGATTTTGTGACCGGTACGGCGGCGAGCCGTGTCGAGACGCGCAAGCGAGGCGAGGCGTGGTACTTCGAGAGCCACGAGGCGTGGCGAACGCTGCTCAAAGCGGGATTCGTGGTGACGGCTATCGGGATGATGTGGCTCGTCGAGAGTTGCGTGCTCAACTTTATGGAGCTGCACCTGACACGAATGTTCGCAGGAATGGTCTGTGGCGTGGAGATGTGGTCGTTTCTCGAAAACGCATCGCTACTCTCCGACGCGCGACTCTTCGGGTGGTTGCGCCGCTATGTCCGCCACCGAATGAAAAAAGAGATGAATCGCTATGAAAACCAATAGAAAAAGCAGAGGCCTGCGCAACCTCAATCCGGGCAATATACGTCGCTCGGCAGTGCGCTACAAGGGCGAGCGAGCGACGAGCAGCGATGCGGAGTTCCGCCAATTCGAGAGCATCGAGGCGGGCTATCGCGCGATGTTCGTGCTGCTGCACACCTACGCCGTGAAGCACCACCTGACGACGCTTCGCCAAATCATTTCGCGCTACGCACCCCCGTCAGAGAACGATACGTCGGCATACCTCCGCAGGGTTGTCGCCGCTACGGGTTTGTCGCCCGACGAGCCGCTCGATACGCTCGACCGCGATACGATGGTCGGTGTGGTGCGGGCAATGTCGGAGGTCGAGAATGGTGTGAAGGCCGTCGAGAGTGAGGTCGAGGGCGGTTGGCGGTTATTCGTTGCAGATTTTTCGTAAATAAATGCTAAATTTGCGATAGAAACCCGAACCCAAGATGTACGAATTTTCTCTGCAAAACATATCTAAACGCTTGAACGAGATGCCGATGGCTGCGATTGTCGTATCGCTTGCCGTCGGCATTTTGTTTTCCGATGCAGTAGCCCTCGCCCTGTGGGTGTGGGTCGTTGTGACGCTCGTAGCACTCGCAGTTGCTGTCGCCTCGAAGGGGGCACGCACGGCAGCGGTGATGGTCGCCGTGTTCGGCTTTGGTGGCGGAATCTATGCGGCAGAGGTCGCTGCGCCACCCATCTATGGCAAGCCGTGCGAGGTTACGATGCGCATCGTGGAGCCAAGCGTCGTCGGCGAGCGTTATGCAGCCACCTCTGCCGAGGTGCTTACGGGTGAGGGCGTTGCACGTGGTGCGCGTCTGCGCCTCTATTCGCCACCGGCGGTGTGTTTCGAGGAGGGCGACCGTGTGCGGGCAAAGATTCGTCTGCGGGCGTTCGATGCTTCGCGTGACGGTTACGGGCAGACGATGTTCCATCGCGGATTTGTGGGTAGCGGCTCGCTCTATCCGTCGCAGATTCTCGACTTCGAGCCCTGCGAGCGTCACTCCCTGCACACACACGCTGTTGAGCGTCTGCGCTCGATGATGGAGCCGAGCGAGGCGCGAGCCGTTGTGTTGGCGATGAGTACGGCGCATCGTGCGGAGATTGGTGCCGAGACCTATGCGGCATACTCGCGGACGGGTGCTTCGCATCTGCTTGCCGTGTCGGGTCTGCACGTGGGTATCCTCTTTCTGCTCATCAATCTGGTGGTGTGGCCGCTTGCGTTGCTGCCGCACGGCAATCTCGTGTGTGGTATCATTGCGACGGCGGTCGTGTGGGGATACGTCGCTCTGTGCGGTTTTGCACCGAGTGCCGTTCGCTCGGCCATAATGTTTACGGCGATGCAGTTGTGCGTTAGCGCGGTGCGTGGATATGCGAGTGGTAATGTGTTGTGTGCCACGGCTTTCGTTATGCTTGTGGTGAATCCCGATTTGGTGTTCGACCTCTCGTTTCGGATGTCGTTTGCGGCCGTCGCCGGCATCATCTTTTGGGGCGTACCCGTGATGCGGGCGGTGCGGATTCCGTATCGCGCTCTGCGGGCGTTGTTCGATAGCGTGGTTATCGGCGTAGTCGCCTCGCTGTGGGTCTTGCCACTCGTCTCACAGACATTTGGCGTGGTGTCGATAGTCGGCATTCTGATTAGCCCTGCGCTGATACTCGTCGCCTATCTGTTGCTCGGTGCGGCGTTGCTCGCGCTCGTTCTGCCTGCGCCTTTGGCTTCGCTTGCGGTGTGCGTTGCCGAGTGGGCGGCCGCGCTCCAAAACATAGTCGTTGGCAGGTGTGCCGAGTGGAGGTGCTCCTACATCGAATATGTCTGCTCGGAGCAGGCGGTGGTGGGCATTTACGCACTTTTTGCCGCGATTACGCTCCTGCGTTTCGGATTTCGCCGCCGCAAGGAGTCGATTTTCAAAGATATTTCGTAAATTTGCACGTATGTTTACACTGCAAGATTTAGAGTTGTTGCTCTCGGAGGATGTGCGCCGTGCCATCGACGCCAATATCGACCGCCGACCAACCGATATCGCCCTCGATGGGCGTGTGCCGTCGGCTGCGGCTGTGGCTACGCAGGTCAAACGTCTGCAACGTGCCGCAGCGAAGTTGCCGTCGTACTACGCCGTGCGTGCCGTGCTTCCGCCACGAGCGTACGAGCAGTCGTCGAGCGAGGAGTGCGCTGCGCGTAAGAGGTTGTCGGGTGGCTCGGTGTTGGATTTGACGTGTGGACTGGGTGTCGATGCGGCAGCCCTTGCACGTCGTTTCGAGCGGGTTGTGACCCTCGAACGCGATGAGACGCTTGCAGCGGTGGCGCGCCACAATCTGCGACTGCTCGGTGTGGAGAATGTCGAGGTGGTGTGCGCATCGGCGGAGGAGTATGTTGCACGGCACAACGAGCATTTCGATTGGTGTTTTGCCGACCCCGACCGACGAGGCGAACGGGGCGAAAAGTTGGTGCGCTTGGAGGATTGCTCGCCCAATGTGGTGGAGATGATGCCCGCCCTGCGCCGCATTGCCGAGCGCATCTGCATAAAGTGCTCGCCGCTCTTCGATACGGCAGAGCCACAGCGACTCTTTGGCGACTGTTCGGTCGAGACGGTTTCGATTGGCGGCGAGTGTAAAGAGGTCAATATATACATCGACGGAGAGCCCCCCGTGGTGGCTGCCGAGGCGGTCGGCATCGGTCGCTTCGAGGTGGAGGCGTCGCGCATTGGCGAGTATCGGCTCGCGGAGCCGCCGGAGGATTTGTCGGAGTATGGATATGTCGTTCTGCCCGACGTTGCCCTGCAACACTCGCGTCTGACGTGTGCTGCGCTGTCGGGTGTGGCGGAACTATATTCGTGGACGGGCGTAGCGTTGGCAAAGAGCCGACCGGAGGGTGTTCTGGGTCGGGTGTTTGCCATCGGCGAGGTGTTGCCGTTCGAGCCGAAGCGACTCAAAAAACGCTTCAAAGGCGAGCGTATGGATATCTTGCGCCGCGATTTTCCGATGTCGAATGCCGAGATTGCCACGCGACTCGGTGTGCGCGAGGGCGGAAGTGCGCAGTGGTGTTTTACGCGCATAGGCGAAAAACTATTTGCAATAGAGTTGAAAAAAGCGTAAATTTGCGGATATGAAGTGTGTGATTATAGGTAGCGGAAATGTGGCAGAGGCGTTGGCTCGCGCTCTGGCGGCGGCGGGAGTGCCTGCCGTGCAGGTGTGGGCGCGAAACGAGGAGCGCGGACGCGAGGTGGCACGCCTCGGCGAGAGTCGGTGGTGTGGCACGGCGGAGGGGCTTGCCGAGGCGGAGTTGTACCTGATTTCGGTCAGCGACCGCGCCATCTCGGAGGTGGCGGCTGCGTTGCCGTTCCCGAAGGGGGCGATTGTTGCCCATACTGCCGGTTGCGGAACGCTCGAAATGCTGCCCGAGGGTGTGCATCGTGCCGTAATCTATCCGTTTCAGACCTTTTCGGCGGGTCGCGAGGTCGATTTCCGACAGGTCTATATGTTTGTCGAGGCGGAGGACGAGCAGACGCTCGCTCGTGCAAAGGAGTTTGCCCGCACGCTCACCGATAACGTGCGTGAAGCGTCGGTCGAGGTGCGCAAGCGTATCCATCTGTGCGGTGTCTTCGGTTCGAACTTCGTGAACAATATGTACAGTTGTGCGGCACAGGTGCTCGCCGATGCCGCGCTGCCATTCGATGTGGTCGCTCCGGTGATTGCGGAGACGGCGGCAAAGGCACTCGCAAGCCACTCGCCTGCCTCGATTCAGACGGGACCTGCGGCGCGTGGCGATGTGGCGACTATGGAGCGTCACCGCGAACTGATTGGCGAGGATGCGCTGTTGCGAACAATTTACGACAAGATAAGCGAAAATATATGGAGAACAAAACAAAACGAAACTTCAAAGAGATAATCGCCGACGTCGAGGCACTCATCTTCGATGTGGACGGTGTGATGACCGACGGCAAGATTATCCCGATTGAGAATGGCGACTTTATCCGCTGCTACTACGCCAAGGATGGCTATGCGTTGGCGTATGCCGTCAAGCACGGTTGCAATGTGTGCGTCATTTCGGGCGGCTTCGGCCGTAACCTCGAATCGCGTATGCAGCGACTCGGCATCCGTCACGCCTATCTGGGCTGTATGGACAAGATTGCCGCGTTGGAGGATTTTGCAGCCAAGACGGGCATCAGTTTGGAGCGGGCGATATATATGGGCGACGATATTCCCGATTTGGAGTGTATGCGTCGCGTGGGTGTTCCGGTTGCTCCGGCAGATGCGTGTGCCGAGGTGCTCGAAGAGGCGATGTATGTCTCGGAGTACAATGGCGGTGCAGGTGCCGTGCGCGACGTAATCGAGCAGGTGCTGCGCGTCAAGGGTATTTGGGCGTTGGATACGATGGGTGTCATCGCCAACGATGCTGCGGAGACCGCATCCCGATAGCAACCAGCCCGCCCGTATATTCAGCGAGTGAAGAAAAAAGGTGAAAAAATGCGCGAAATCGAGAGAAAATTTTTGGTGTCGGACGATACGTTTCGTCGTGAGGCGTTTCGCTCCACGCACATAGCGCAGGGCTACCTCTGCTCGCGTCGTGTGACGGCGCGTGTGCGTATTCGTGGCGAGGAGGCGTTTCTGACCATCAAGGGCAAGAGCCACGATGGCGGTTTGAGCCGTTTCGAGTGGGAGCGTCCGATTCCCGTGCGGTGTGCCGAGCAGTTGTTGCGCCGTTGTCGCGGGGTGGTCGAGAAGGTGCGCTACGAGGTGCGTCACGGCGACCATATCTGGGAGGTCGATTGCTTCGAGGGTGATAATGAGGGGCTTGTGGTTGCGGAGGTTGAGTTGCGTGCAACCGACGAGCAGCCCGCCTTGCCGGCGTGGATATGGAAAGAGGTGACCGGTGTGCGATACTACCACAATTCGTTTTTGGCGCGGTATCCCTACAAGAGTTGGCTCACCAATTTGGCGGTTAGCAAATAATTCGCTAAATTAGCACCCTCACTCTCCAAAGAGAGTGCCGAGGGGCCGAGCAAGGGGGGGGCGAGTGATGCAGGAGTGTGGTCGGCAGGTGTAGGAAGATGGTCGGCAGGTGCAGCACCGGAGAGATGCAACGAGAATAATTATCAAAAAATAGGATAGAAAAAAATGTTTTTAGAGAACGCAAGTCAAAAGGGTTGGATAGAGGTTATCTGCGGTTCGATGTTTTCGGGCAAGACGGAGGAGTTGATACGCCGTATGCGTCGTGCGGAGTTTGCACGCCAGCGTGTCGAGATTTTCAAGCCGAGCATCGATGTTCGCTATTCGGACGAGGATGTGGTTTCGCACAACGCGACAACGATACGCTCGACGCCTGTCTCTTCGTCGCAGAACATTCTGTTGCTCTCGGCCGACGTGGATGTTGTCGGCATCGACGAGGCGCAGTTCTTCGACGAGGGTATTGTCGATGTGTGTCGCCAACTCGCCGAGCGCGGTGTGCGCGTGATTGTGGCGGGCTTGGATATGGACTACCTCGGCAAACCGTTTGGCCCGATGCCTGCATTGATGGCGACTGCCGAGTATGTGGATAAGGTGCACGCCATCTGCGTACGTTGCGGAAATTTGGCACACCATTCGCACCGACTCGCCAAGAACGATGCGCTGGTGATGCTCGGCGAGAAGGATACCTACGAGCCGATTTGCCGCCACTGCTTTGCAGAACTCGCAGCGAAAGGCGAATAATGCCGCCAAAAAATGCGAGAAAAACGACAGCGTACCGACAATAAACCGGTTCGCTTGTTCGTTATATGGGGGCGCGTATACCGAAGTGCGCCGAAACAGAAAACGGGGGGCATCAACCGATAGAGGGGCAGAATGCATCAACCGAGAGGAAAACGGGGCGCATTAAGCCAACGCCAAAACAGAAAACAATAACAAAAAAAGATATAACAGACGACACTTATGAGTGAAGTAATTAACATCAAAGAGCTCAACGAACGCATCGAACGCGAGTCGTTGTTTGTGGATACACTGCGTGCCGAGATGGGTAAGGTCATCGTCGGTCAGTCGCATCTGGTCGATACGTTGCTTATCGGTCTGCTCTCGAACGGACATATTCTGTTGGAGGGTGTTCCGGGATTGGCAAAGACGCTCGCCATCACGACGTTGGCAAAGGCGGTCGATGCCGATTTTGCGCGTATTCAGTTTACGCCCGACCTGTTGCCAGCCGATATCGTGGGTACGCTGATATACTCGCAGCGCAGCGAGGAGTTTACCGTGAAGAAGGGTCCGATTTTCGCCAACTTCGTCCTCGCCGACGAGATTAACCGTTCGCCTGCGAAGGTGCAGTCGGCACTGCTCGAAGCGATGCAGGAGCGTCAGGTGACAATCGGCGACAAGACCTACCGCCTGCCGGAGCCGTTCCTTGTGCTTGCAACCCAAAACCCGTTGGAGCAGGAGGGTACCTATCCGCTGCCCGAGGCGCAGGTTGACCGCTTTATGTTGAAGGCAAAAATCTCCTATCCGAAGAAGTCGGAGGAGCGCGAAATCGTGCGTATGAACCTCTCGGGCGCGGGTATGCCGCAGCCGAGCAAGGTCATCACGCCGGAGGATATCGTCAAGGCGCGTCGCGTAGTCGAGGAGGTATATATGGACGAGAAGATTGAGAAGTATATCGTCGATATCATCTTCGCAACGCGTGAGCCGGCGGAGTACAACCTCCAAAAGTTGCAGTCGCTCATCGCCTATGGCGGTTCGCCGCGTGCGAGCATCTCGCTTGCCAAGGCGGCGCGTGCCTACGCATTTATCCGTCGCAGGGGCTATGTGATTCCGGAGGATGTTCGCGCCGTGTGTCACGACGTGCTGCGTCACCGTATCGGTCTCACCTACGAGGCGGAGGCCGAGAATATTTCGAGCGAGGAGATTATCACCGAGATTCTTAACAACGTCATCGTTCCGTAATGGCTCAGAGCGAAAGTGATATTCTGCGGCGGGTTCGCAAAATCGAAATCAAGACCCGAGGGCTGTCGAATGAGATTTTCGCAGGAAAGTACCATACGGCATTCAAGGGGCGCGGTATGTCGTTTGCCGAGGTGCGTGAGTACCGCGTGGGCGACGATGTGCGCGATATCGATTGGAATGTGACGGCACGCTCGCAACGTCCGCATATCAAGGTCTATGAGGAGGAGCGCGAACTGACGATGATGCTCGTGGTCGATGTCAGTGGCTCGCGCATCTTCGGCACGACCGAGCGCACCAAGCAGGAGGTCATCACCGAGATTGCCGCCGTGTTGGCATTCTCGGCGGCACAGACCGGCGATAAGGTGGGTTGTATCTTCTTCTCGGACAAGGTCGAGAAGTTCATCCCGCCGAAGAAGGGTCGCAGCCATATCCTGATGATTATCCGCTCGCTCATCGAGTTCCGTCCCGAATCGAACGGCACGGCACTCTCGGAGGCGGTGCGCTACCTGACGAACGTCAATAAGAAACGTTGCACGGCATTCCTTATCTCGGACTTTATGAATCCGAAGAGCGATGCCGCACCGCTCGACGATGCACTGAAAATCGCCTCGTCGCGCCACGATATTATCGCAGTCCGCGTCTATGACCCGCGCGAGGAGCAGATGCCCGATGTGGGTATTGTCGAGGTGCGCGATGCCGAGACCGACCGCACGGTGTGGGTCGATACTTCGTCGGCCGCCGTGCGCGAACACTACGCTGCCGAGAGTGCGGTGCGTGTCGAGCAGGTGGCACATCTGCTCAAACACAATCGCATCGACTCGGTGGCAACGCCGACCGATGGCGACTACGTGGCGGAGCTCATAAAATTGTTCAAACAACGATAGCCCACTCGAAGATGACTCTTACAATGAAACATATTACGAAGGTTGCACGTCGAGGCCTGCTTGCGCTCGCATTTGTGACGTCGGTTGGAGCGAGCGGCTCGGCACAGAGCGTCGCACCGCGAGTGACGGCACGCGTCGAGCCGGACAGTGTGATGATTGGCGACCGCTTTACGATTACCATCGAGGTCGAGAAGGATTTGGTGCAGAGCATCGCCTTCCCGACATTTACTCCGCCACAGAGCGACGAGTCCGCCGATACGAAGGGGGCACGTTCATCGATGGAGTGCATCGTCGAATCGCCGATTGATACGCTCTCGGCTGTTGGTCGTCGTCTGCATCTGCGCAAGCGTTACGAGATGGCGGCATTCGACGAGGGCATCTACTCGATAGGTCGTCCGCAGGTGTTGTATGCCGACAAAAACATTGTCGATACGCTCTATGCGCCCGACTCGTTGCGTGTAGTGGTCGGCACCTTCCAAATCGACTCGACATCGCACGCCATCTTCGATATGAAGCCGCAAAAGACCCTCCCGTTCCGCTTTGGCGAGGTGTCGGGCTATCTGTTGTGGGCGTTGGCTGTCGCGGCGGTCTTGGCACTGCTCATCTTCGCGCTTGTGAAGTGGCTTGCTCGTCGCGGTAAGCATATCAGCAACCTCTGGCGACCTGCACCACCGCTTCCGCCACATATCGTGGCCATCACGGCATTGGAGCAGTTGCACAATCAGAAGTTGTGGCAGAACAACCGCCACAAACAGTACTACTCGGCGTTGAGCGACATCCTGCGCACCTACCTTGCGGGTCGCTTTGATGTGGGTGCGATGGAGATGACCACCGACGAGATTGTCGATGCGATGCGCGACGTAGAGTTGCCGCAGAAGAGTGCGATGGATTTGGTGGTGGTGTTGCGCGATGCCGACCTTGTGAAGTTCGCCAAGGCGATGCCCGAAGCCGACGAGAACGAGGCAGCGTACAATAAGGCGTACTATTTTGTCGAGGAGACCAAGCCGGTTGAGGAGATGCCCGAGACCGACGAGGCGGGTGTCCCGACCACAAACGAAGTGAAATGAGTATGAAGAGATACGTTTTAGTGATGCTTGCTGTGGCGATGGCCCTGCTTGGTGCCGAAAGCGTCTCGGCTCAGCGTATGCCCGAGCGCGGATTGGTGCGCAAGGGTAACCGTCAGTACAACCGCGAACGCTACGAGAAGAGCATCGAATCATATACGAAGGCACTCGCCGCCGACCCTACGTCGTTCGAGGCGACCTTCAACCTCGGCTCGTCGCTCTTCCGCGCCGAACGCTACGAGAAGGCGGAGCAGACGCTCGCCAAGATAGTGGCGGACACGACGCGCAGCGAGATAGATCGCTCGGAGGCGGTCTATAACCTCGGCAATACGCAGTTTGCACAGCAGAAGTTCAAGGAGGCGTTGGAGAGTTATCGTCAGGCGATGCGACTCAACCCCGACGATCAGGAGGCGAAGTATAACTACGCCTTCACCAAGCGACTGATTCAAGAGCAGGAGAATCAGCAAAACCAGCAGAACGACCAAAACCAGCAGAACGACCAAAACCAGCAGAACGGTCAGGACCAACAACAGAACGGTCAGAATGGCGAGGGCGAGCAGGATAAACAGCAGGGCGAGCAGGAGCAGCAGAATAAGGATGGTCAAGATGACCAAAACGGTCAGAGCGACCAGAATCCGCAGGAGCAGCAGGGCTCACCAAACGACCCTTCGCAGCAGGAGCAGTCGGGCGAGTCACAGCAGTCGCAGGGCGGAATTTCGCCACAGGAGCAACAGGCGATGTTAGAGGCCATCCAAGCACAGGAGGACAAGACACAAGATAAACTGAAAGAGAAGAAGGGCGTGCTGATTCGCGGCCGACGAAATTGGTAGCGGCGGTCTCCGTTGCGCATTTTGTGGTAGGTGAGGAGAGGGCGAGAGGGCGAGAGGGCGAGAAGGCAAGAAGGCGAGAGGACGAGAGGGCAAAGTGCGCACCGAGGGTTATGAATTTGAGATAGAGAGATATATGGAGTTTGCAAATCCTAAAATATTGTGGTTGCTGACCGCACTTGTGCCACTTGTGGCCTACTACGTGTGGCGTAGCCGACAGGGTGGTGCGACGATACGCATCTCGTCGGTCGAGTCGCTCGGCACAGCACCTAAAACCGTGCGCTACTATCTGCGCCACGTGCCGTTTGTGCTGCGCATAGTGGCACTTGCGCTGCTCGTCGTGGCACTTGCGCGTCCGCAGCAGATTGAACACCGCACCAAAACCAACGCCGAGGGTATCGACATCGTGCTTGCAATCGACATTTCGGGCTCGATGCTTGCGGGCGACTTCCGTCCCGACCGCCTCTCGGCAGCCAAGGAGGTCGCCGCATCGTTTGTCGCCGACCGCTATGGCGACCGTATCGGTCTGGTGGTCTTTGCCGGCGAGGCATTTACGCAGAGTCCGCTCACGACCGACCAACCTACGCTGCAAACGATGCTCGGCCGTGTGCGTAGCGGCATCATCGAGGATGGAACGGCCATCGGTAACGGTCTGGCTACGGCAATCAACCGTCTGCGCGAGAGTGACTCGAAGAGCAAGGTTGTCATTCTGCTGACCGACGGTGTGAATAATCGTGGCGAGATTGCTCCGCTGACTGCCGCGCAGATTGCCAAGGATATGGGCATCAAGGTCTATACCATCGGTGTCGGCACGCGTGGCGAAGCACCTTATCCGGTGATGGACGACGACGGCAACGTCATACAGACGGTTATGATGAAGGTCGAAATCGACGAGCAGATGCTCCGCACGATTGCCTCCGAGACGGGTGGCGAATACTTCCGTGCAACCAACAAACAGACGCTCGCCGCCATCTACGAGCAGATTAACACGCTCGAAAAGACGCGCGTCGAGGTCGAGGAGTTCACCATCGCCCACGAGCAGTTCGTCCTCTATCTTGTAGTGGCATTGGCTGCGCTGCTGCTCGAATTTATCATCAAACGTATAATCCTGAAACGCATACCGTAATGTTCCGATTCGCACATCCTCATATATTGTGGGCACTGCTGATTATCCCCGTGATGGTCGTCGTGCTGATAATCATCGGCCGTATGCGTCGCCACGCGTTGCGTCGTTTCGGCAATCCGGCACTGCTCAAAGAGCTGATGCCCGACCGCTCGACCACCCGCACGGCAATCAAATCGACACTCTTCATCCTCTCGGTTGCCCTGCTCATTCTCGCTGCCGCACGTCCGCAATTCGGCTCGAAACTGCGCGAGGAGCGTGCCGAGGGCGTCGAGATGATGCTCGTGGTCGATGTCTCGAACTCGATGCTCGCCGAAGATTTCGCGCCCAACCGCTTGGAGCGCACACGATACGCTATCGACCGCCTCTTCTCGTCGCTCAAACAGGACCGCGTGGGTCTGGTGGTATTCGCCGGCGAGGCAAAGGTGCAACTGCCGATTACCACCGACTACCGTATGGCACGCAGCTTCGCAAAACGACTCTCGCCCGATCTGGTCTCGGTGCAGGGTACCGAACTCGGTCAGGCCATTTCGCTCGCTGCGCTATCATTCTCGCAGGAGGGTGATGCCGGTCGCGCAATGATACTCATAACCGATGGCGAGGCACACGATGCCGTAGCACTCGAAGCCGCCCGACGAGCAGCCGAGCAGGGTATCCGCATCTTTGCAATCGGTATCGGTACGCCCGAGGGTGCGCCGATACGCATCAATGGCGAGTTTATCAAGGATGAGCGCGACGAGATGGTTGTCAGCCGCCTTAACGAACAGATGCTCACCGATATAGCGCAAGCAACCGGTGGCGCGTACGTGCGTGCCTCGAATGCCGCTTTCGGTTTGGAGGAGATTGTTGCCGAGATTAACAAAATCGAGCGCGGCGAACTCACATCGCAACGCTTCGACGAGTACGACGAGCAGTTTACGTGGCTTGTGGCGATTGCCTTCGCGCTGTTGCTGCTCGAGGCGTTGTTGCTCGACCGTCGGAATCCGCGATTGAGGCGATTTAATATATTTCGCACCTAATTGTTAAATCGATTTTATGCGGTGTTTACTGCCGCTACCCCGCTTGTCGGCAAAGGGTAGTACGCGCAGTACAACCCTTCGCCTCCAATCAGGGCGAGCGTTGTAACCACCTGCCTAAAATCAATTTTTGTTAAATCGGTTTTATGCGGTGTTTACTTCCTTCCTTGCTTCCGCGCCGAAGGTCACATACGCAAAGTATGCTCCCTCCGGCACGAAACCAAGAGCGTTGTACACCCCTGCCTAAAATCAATTTTTGTTAAATCGGTTTTATGCGGTGTTTACTTCCTTCCTTGCTTCCGCGCCGAAGGTCACATACGCAAAGTATGCTCCCTCCGGCACGAAACCAAGAGCGTTGTAAACCCTCGCCTAAAATCAATTTAAGTGAGGGTGAGTGATAGGCAGTAGAGAGAGCCGAGCAGAGGATTAAGGACGTTAGAGGCGTTAAGGGCGTTAAGGTCGTTAGAGGAGCAAATCCCTAAACTCCCTAAACTCCCTAAATTCCCTAACCTCCCTTAAAAAGGTAAGGTCACGCAAGCCGGTTGCAAGTGGGGCCGCCAACCCCTGACACCCTTAACACCCCTAACGACCCTAAACCCCAAAAAAACGAAAAAACCAACCCCCAAACAATATGAAAAAGAGTATGTTTTTTCTACTGACGCTCGGCATTGCATTCGTCGTATCGGGTCAGACCATACGCGAGGATATTGCCAAGAATCCCGACCTTGCGGGTGGCATCTACACCGCCTATACGGTGACCGAGCAACACGCAACACCCGCGCCACGCGGTTACAAACCATTCTACATCTCGCACTACGGTCGTCACGGCTCGCGTTACCAGACGGCAGCCGAGAAGTACACCCAGCCACTCGAAATCTTCGAGCAGGCGGCAAAGGACAATCGCTTGACCGACCTCGGTCGCGATGCGTTGCGCCGCGTGCGTATTATGGCCGAGGATGCCCACCTGCGTAACGGCGACCTTACACGTCGTGGCGAGGATGAGCATCGCGGAATTGCCGAGCGTATGGTGGAGACCTATCCGCAGGTGTTTTCGTGCAAGAAGGCCAACCACGTAACCTGTTTTTCGACCCAATCGGTGCGTGCCGTGTTAAGTATGGCGGCATTCACCGAGCGACTCAAAGAGTTGTGCCCGTCGCTCGATGTTTCGCGCTCGGCGAGTGCTCACGACTTCTGCTTCACCAAGCCCGACGAGGGTCTGAATCAAATCTATAAGAAGGCGCGCTCCATCGCAAAGGAGTATCAGAAGGAGCAGACCGACGACGAGCAATTTATCCGTCGTCTGTTCACCGATTACGACTACGCCAAGGCGTTGATTCGCAAGGTGTACAACATATCGACGACCCACGCATTTATGGGCAATATGCACGATTTGGCGATAATCATCCAGAATTGCGAGACGCTCGACGGACTGTCGTTGCACGACCTGTTCACCGAGTCGGAGCGATTCCAGATGTGGCACCTGTTCAACATCCGCCGCTACCTCTCGTATGGCCCGTCGGCGGACTTTGGCGACCTGCGCAACTCGGATGGCAAACCGCTTCTGCGCGATATCATCGAGCGTGCCGACCGTGTCATTGCGGGCGAGACCCCTGCCGAGGCGGCGACCCTGCGTTTTGGTCACGATGCCTACATCATTCCGCTGCTTGCGTTGCTCCACGTCGAGGGTTGCGACGGCCGTATTCCGTTCTCGGAAATCGAGCGTCTGCCGGAGGTGTGGTGCGATTCGCGCGTGACGTCGATGTCGGTGAACGTACAGTTCGTATTCTTCCGCAATCGTCAGGGCGACGTGCTTGTCAAACTGTTGCACAGCGAGCGCGAGGTGCGTATTCCGCTGGCGACCGACTGCTTCCCGTTCTACAAGTGGGAGGATTTCCGTCGCTACTGCGTCGCACTCTATCAGGAGTAGGTTGCGGGGCATCATTGCCGATTCTATTTGAAAAAATGCATAAGGACAGGTAATATCTTCTTTACCCGCCCTTATGCATTATTAAATCACCCGCATATTGTGCTCCGAAAATCCTCTTTTTGAGCGTAAAACGACCCCAATTCGCTTAAATATATAAAAATTCGACTCAAAAACAAGAAAATAGTAAAAAAATTCAAACTTTTTTCGTGTTTTTTGGAATTTTTCATATCTTTGCATCAATTGGGAAAATAATGAACTTAAAATGCCGAAGTTGTATGATAACGTATCACGGACGCGAAAGCCGGATTGGTTGAAGATACGGCTCCACAAAAGCGACACTTTTGCGGAGGTTGACCGTATAGTCACGCGTCACGCGTTACATACGATTTGCAGCAGCGGACGATGTCCGAACAAAGCCGAGTGTTGGAGTAAACGCACGGCGACGTTTATGATTTTGGGGGATATATGTACGCGAAACTGTCGTTTCTGTGCTACCCGCACCGGACATCCGTTACCGCCGGACGCTGGCGAACCAGAGAAGGTTGCCGAGAGCGTCTTGCTGATGGGCCTTCGGCACGTTGTCGTAACATCAGTTACACGAGATGATTTGCCTGACCGCGGAGCGGCTCATTGGGCTGCAACCGTAGAGGCGATCAGGGCAAAGAATCCTGACGCAACAATTGAGCTCCTTATTTCCGATTTGGATGCCGAGCCCGCGTTTTTGGACACGGTGATAGCATCCAAGCCCGATATTATCGGGCACAACATCGAGACCGTCTGCCGTTTGACACCCGTTGTTCGTACGCGCGCGACCTATGCGACTTCACTCGCCACGTTGCGCTACCTCGCGAAGGCGGGCGTGGTGGTCAAAAGCGGTTTGATGGTCGGACTCGGCGAAAGCGACGAGGAGGTGGTGCAAACGCTCGCCGACCTGCGCGAAGCAGGCGTGCGTATCGTCACCATCGGACAGTATCTTCGGCCGACAGCGGAGCACTTTCCGGTTGCGGAATATGTTACCCCTGAACAATTCGAAGAGTATCGTCTGAAAGCCCTCTCGATGGGTTTCGACTTTTGTGCAAGCGCACCGCTTGTACGCTCGTCCTACCTGGCAGATGAAGCTGCCGCTTGCCTGCGCCAATAGTCCCGATGTTGTGGCTTCCCCGGCCGAAGGTTGGGGTCTTTGCCAGAAAAATTTTTCAGCGAGCGGCAATTCCGCTCCACGAGAATATGAAGGTCGGGTACAAGGACTTGGGCACTATGCCTTACAAGGAGTGCTGGGATATCCAGCGCAACCTCTTCGACGAGCGTTTGCAGCGTCACTCATCGCAGCAAACTCCCGACGAGGCGGGTTGTCTGCTTATGGTCGAGCATACTCCCGTCTATACGCTTGGCAAGAGTGGCAAGCATAGCAATATGCTCCTCTCCGAAGAGCACCTCGCGCGTCTTGGCGCAGAGTTTTTCCACATCGACCGTGGTGGCGACATCACTTTTCACGGTCCCGGACAGATAGTCTGTTACCCCATTCTTGATCTCGAACGCATCGGCATCGGCTTGCGCCGTTATATCGACGTGCTTGAAAGTGCCGTTATCGACACCGTTGCCGCCTATGGCATCGCGGCCGAACGCTTGGAGGGTGCTACCGGTGTATGGATTTGCGACCGCAATGCGGAGGGCACACCGTCGCGTTGGCGAAAGATTTGCGCCATCGGTGTCAAGGCGTCGCACTTTGTGACGATGCACGGCTTGGCTCTCAATGTGGCGACCGACCTGAATTGGTTTACGATGATTAACCCGTGCGGTTTCGTCGATAAGGGCGTGACGAGCATCGAGCGCGAAACCGGTCGCACGATAGATATCGAGCAGGTGAAACGGCTCTTGGCTGCCAACCTTGCAAAGGGTCTCGGTGTCGAATTGGTTTTATAATATATATATAAGTGTAGCGGAGACGGCTACCGACAATGAAGATGAGAAAAAATATAAAAAAATATATAAAAAACAGAGAGTATGCCTATAGACAAACGCTGGGAGGTCAAAGCCCAGGGCGATCCGCAGGTGGTGGCACGCATCGCATCCGCCGCGAAGATTGCTCCGGTATTGGCTAACCTATTGGTACAAAGAGGCATAGACACAGTAGAAAAGGTAAAGAAATTTTTCAATCCGCATCTGTCGGACCTGCACAATCCATTCCTGATGAAGGATATGGAGCGTGCGGTTGAACGTGTGGAGGAGGCAATCGCCCGTAACGAGAAGATTATGGTTTACGGCGATTACGATGTCGATGGCACAACAGCCGTGGCATTGGTCTATAAATTTCTGCGCCAGATTGGTCACAAAAACCTGATGTTCTACATCCCCGACCGTTACACCGAAGGTTACGGTATTTCGCGTAAGGGTATAGACATCGCCGCCAAAAAGGGCGTGACGTTGGTTATTGCGCTCGATTGCGGTATCAAGGCCGTCGAAAAAGTGGACTATGCAAAGGAAAAGGGTGTAGATTTCATCATCTGCGACCATCATCTTCCGGCCGAGGAGATTCCTCACGCCGTAGCCGTTCTCGATCCGAAACGTACGGATTGCACCTACCCGTTCGACGAATTGTCGGGCTGTGGTGTCGGTTTCAAACTTGTGCAGGCGTATGCCGAGAAATACAACATTCCGTTCTCGGAAATAGAGCCGTTGCTCGATCTGCTCGTTGTGAGCATCGCTTCGGATATTGTTCCGCTGGTGGACGAGAATCGTATCCTCGCCCATTACGGATTGAAGATTCTCAACTCGACACCGAGCGAGGGTCTCTCGTCGATTATCCACATCTGCGGTCTCGACCGTCAGACCATCACCATCGACGACATCGTCTTTAAGATTGGCCCGCGTATCAACGCCGCAGGCCGTATGCGTATGGACGAGAACGACGAGAATGCCGTTCCGTCGGGTGGCTACGCAGCGGTTAAGTTGCTCGTCGAGGGTAACGAGGATGCTGCTCGCGAGTTCGGCGACGTCATCGACTCGTTCAATCAGGACCGCAAGAGCATCGACCGCTCCGTTACGCAGGAGGCGCACGACTATATCGAAGCGCATCCCGAATTGAAACTCCGCAAGAGTACCGTCATATACAATCCGAAGTGGATGAAGGGCATCGTGGGTATCGTTGCCTCGCGCCTTATCGAGACCTACTACCGTCCGACGGTGGTGCTGACGCAGAGCAACGGTTTTGTGACCGGCTCGGCTCGCTCGATTCCGGGCTTCGACCTCTATCAGGCGGTCGAGTCCTGCTCGGATTTGCTCGAAAACTTCGGTGGCCATATGTACGCCGCAGGTCTTACGATGCGTCCGGAGAATGTCGAGGAGTTTGCGCGTCGCTTCAACGCCTACGTTGAGGAGAATATCGATCCGCAGATTCTTGTGCCGCAGGTCGAAATCGACTCGATGCTGCTCTTCTCGGACATCACACCGTCGTTCCATAAGGAGCTCAACCGTTTCCAGCCGTTCGGCCCGGGCAACAATGCTCCGGTATTCGCTACGTGTGGCGTAATCAACAACGGCGATGCGAAGTTGGTCGGTGTCGAGGCGGAGCACCTGCGTATGGATTTGATGCAGACGCAGAAGCCAAATACGACGATTCAGACCATCGCCTTCCAGCAGCCGACCCACTACGATTGGGTGCGCACGGGACATCCGATAGATATCTGCTACCAGATAGTCGAAAACCACTATCGCGGTACGACAACCACGCAACTCCGCATCAAGGATATCAAGCGTAACACGTCGCAGCAGAAGTAGTCGCAGTAGAAGAACGAGATAGAGCAAACCTTGTGTGAGGGGGCCAAACGTGGGGGCAGACCTTGTGAGGGGGCCAAACGGGGGCAAACCTTGTGAGGAGTGTTCGTATCTTAATAAGTGAGAGAGTTTAACGACAAACGGCGAAAAGCGCAGTCGTTAAACTCTTTTTGCGAAAAGCAGAGCCATAAAACATTAAACAGAGATTAAAAATTTGACCGAAAATATGATACAGAGATTTAAGTTCTTGTTGCTCGCCGCAGTGGCTTTGTGCGCCACAGCGTGTGGAGGCGACGATACGGGAGGTGGTGGCGATAAGACGCCGACCCTTTCGATTACACTGCAATCCATCACACCTTCCGCAACTCGCGTGTCGGTAAAACTTGCGTCGAGCGGCTTGGAGCGTTTCGGCTACCTCATCGAGCCGAAGAGTGCGACGGTGCCTACCGCCGAGGATATTCTCGCCGATGGCGTTGTGAGCAAGGTTGCCTCGACGGGCAACATCTCCTTCTCGGTCGATAAGTTGATGCCCGGCACGACCTACCGCTTCTCGTTTGTCGGCATTGCAGCGGATGGCTCGATGACGGAGGTCGGCTCGGAGGAGTTTGCAACCGACCCGATAGAGGGCTTTGCGATGATTTCGACCTCAAAGACGGGCTTCTCGGCATACGTCGGCAAGCCGTCGTCGGTGGCTGCCGGCAATGTTGTGAAGTGGGCGGTGACCGACATCGTGCGCCACGCGCTTGGTGGCAGTGACCCGCTCGTGGCTCTCAATCGCAATGAGCAGGAGGCGAAAAACGTCATCGACGGCAATGCGCAGATTGATGTTACGCAGTGCGATGGCGGTGCGATTATTCCGGGTCAGCCGATGTGGGTATTTGTGGGCGAATTTGCGCAGGGAAGCCATTCCGAGTGGGGCGATGGCTACTACCGCCCGATGTTTGGTGCGGCGGGTGCTACGGGCTACCTGCATCAGCAGAAGGTAACCACGACAACCCCATCCACGTCGAGTGTGTCGTCGAGCATCTCGACCGCCGTGCGTGCCGATGGCTCGGGAACGATTACAATCTCGCCTGATGCGGGCGTGAATACGCTCTACTACGTGGTGCTCGACGACGAGCAGTACGCATCGCTTACGACAATCTTGGAGAACAAGAACGCATACAAGCAGTGGTTTGTGGCGTCGGCTACGGCACGCGAACTCTATGGCGCACGCACATCGAAGGGTGTGACGACAATCGACTGCTCGAAACTCTCGCTTGTGCCGGAGGCGACCTACCATCTGCTCGTCACCGTGTGGGGCGATGCAAAGGGTAATGCGCAGAGCTTCACGGAGACGACCTTCTCGACTCCGCCGGTGGCTCCGTTGGCAGCCGGCAACAATGTTGTGGCACATCGTGGCGGCTCGAAAGAGGCGGGCACAGCATCGACCCCCGACAATTCGATTGCTTCGTTGCGCTATGCCCAGCGTTTGGGTTGCTACGCTTCGGAGGCGGATATCTATTGGACGAAGGACGACCGTGTCATCGTGGCACACGCCGACGGCAATATCAAAATCAACGGTCTGCATCCGTGGGAGCATACGCTCTCGGAGTTGCAGCAGTCGGGTCGCTTGTCGAATGGCGAGAAGTTGCCGTCGCTCGAAGAGTATCTTGCGGCGGTGATGGTGAAGGGCTCTTGTACGAAGATTTGGCTCGACATCAAGAATTGCTACGTCTCCTCGTCGCAGCAGAACCACGACTACGTTGTGAAGGCGACCGTTCGCGCGTGCGAAATCATCAAGGCGATGGGTGCCGAGAAGTGGGTCGAGTTCATCTGCACGGGCTACGAGCAACCTTTGGAGCCATCGAAGGCGGCAGCCGATGCAATCGGTGTTCCGTTTGCGTGGATGGCTAACAAGTACGCTGCAACCTACGAGAGTAAGGGTGTCAAGTGGGCCAATATGAGCGTCGAGTATATCAAGGACGGCATCAACGATACAAGCAAGGCAATCCACACGGTCGAGAGTTTCACCGATCGCGGTATCGAGTTCAGTGTCTATACGATTGACGACGTGACGACGATGGACTACTATGTGGCGCGTGACGATGTGAAGGCCATCACGACCAACTATCCGTCGCGTCTGCTCGCCCGTATGAAGAGATAGTGTTTTTTGGGCGGAGAGCGGATGCTTACCTGCGACTCGATGCGCGACGGTGACGCGGCAGAGAGTTTGCATAAAGAGAATATGCTAAAAACCAGAGAAAATGGAGTTGAGGGATAAAATTCAAAATTTCGGCCGCGCACTCAGCGCAATGGTGATGCCGAATATCGGTGCGTTTATCGCGTGGGGTCTGCTGACGGCACTCTTCATCCCGACGGGCTGGTGGCCGAACGAGCGACTGAATCAGTTGGTTGCACCGATGCTTACCTACCTGTTGCCGTTGCTTATCGGCTACACGGCGGGCCACAATGTGGCAGGTGTGCGAGGTGGCGTGACGGCAGCCATCGCTACGGCGGGTGTGATTGTCGGCAGCGATGTGCCGATGTTCATCGGTGCGATGATTATGGGCCCGTTGGCGGGATGGGTCATCAAACGCTTCGACAGGGCGGTCGATGGGCATATCCGCGCCGGCTTCGAGATGTTGGTCAATAACTTCTCGATAGGCATTATCGGTATGCTGTTGGCGGTTGCGGGCTTCCTGACGATTGGCAATGCCGTTTCGTGGCTCACGACACTCTTCGGCGAGGGTATCGTCGCGCTGAAAGATATGAATCTGTTGCCTTGCGTCTCGATACTCATCGAGCCGGCAAAGGTGATGTTCCTCAATAACGCCATCAACCACGGCATCCTAACACCGCTCGGAACGGTGCAGGTGCAGGAGTTTGGCGAGTCGATAATCTTCTTCCTCGAATCGAATCCGGGTCCGGGCTTCGGTATGCTGATGGCATATTGGGTCTTTGGTCGCGGTGCGGCTCGCAGTTCGGCTCCGGGTGCAATCCTTATACAGTTTATCGGCGGTATTCACGAGATTTACTACCCGTACGTGCTGTCGCGTCCGTTGCTGATTGTGCCGATGATTCTGGGTGCATCCTCTTCCATCCTGTTCCTCACTTTGGTACACGCAGGTCTGGTGGGTCCGATTTCGCCGGGCAGTATCATTTCGGTTATACTGATGGCACCGAAGGGCAAGACGCTGTTGCTTGTAGGGGCGGTGCTCATTGCCGCTACGGTTACATTCCTTACGTCGGCTCTTATCATTCGCCGTACGGCAGGAAGTGACGAGAAGTTGCCTGAAAACCGCTTTACACCAAAATATAAGCGTGCTACGGCTGCTGCGGCTGCTGCGTCGTCTGCTGCCACAGAGTCGGTTGCCGCATCGCACAATATTGCCGATGTGCGCCACGTGGTCTTTGCCTGCGATGCGGGTATGGGGTCGAGCGCACTCGGTGCAACCCGTTTCCGCCAGCGTTTGCAGTCGCTCGGCGTGGAGGATGTTGAGGTGTCGTACGCCTCGGTGAGTGCCGTTCCGGCGAGTGCCGACGTGGTTGTCTGCCAAGAGCAGTTGGCTGGTCGTGCGCACGACTCGGCTCCGCAGGCGCGAGTTATCGAGTTGCGCAACTTCCTCGAAGACCCGGCTCTCGATGCGCTCTACGAAGAGTTTGCTTCGCGCAAGCGTTCGTCGCAGGGCGGTGCGCCTCGTGCAGAGGACATCGTGGCACAGGCGGCAGCGTCGGGCGCGTTCCCGATTCTGCGTTTGGAGTCGATACGTGTCGGCGAGCGTGCAGCGGATAAGTGGGAGGCAATCCGTTTGGCGGGAGATTTGCTTGTCAAGGGCGGATATGTGAATATGGAGTATGTCGATGCGATGGCCGAGCGCGAGACGGTGACCACCACCTACCTCGGGCAGGGTATAGCCATCCCGCACGGCACGGCGAAGGCGAAGAGCGAGGTGCTGCATACGGGTATCAGCGTGGTGCAGTATCCCGATGGTGTGGCCTTCGGCGACGAGCGTGCGCAGTTGGTTATCGGCATTGCGGGCATCGGCGACGAGCATCTCGAACTGCTGGCGCGCGTGAGCGAGGCGTTGGAGAACGAGGAGGTGCTCGCACACTTGAAGAGCACGACCGACCCGATGGATATCTTGAAGGTGTTGCAGTCGTAGCCGAATGAGTTTGTTGAAGAGAAAATCATAGAAAGAGATATGTTAAGTCAAAAAGTTACACTGACGGCCACCAACGGTCTGCACGCGCGTCCGGCAGGGGAGTTGGTGAAGTTGATAAAGTCGCTGGATGGCAAGGTGCGCCTTGCGACTGCCGCAAAGAGCGTCGATGGAGCATCGATGCTCGGCGTGCTATCGCTCGGTGTCAAGTCCGGCGTAGAGATTGAGGTGACGGTCGAGGGTGGCGCGGAGGAGCAGAATCTGCAACGCGTCGTCGAGTTCATCGCAGCGATTAAAGATTAATCATAAAAGAGTACACGCAAGAGCAAACAGAGAGGGGAGAAGAGAGGGGAGAAGAGAGAGAAGCAGAGGAGTGGAGAGATTGAGAAGTTGAGAGGTGAAATGTTGAAAAGTTGAGAGGGGAAAAATTGAAAAGTTGAAAAGAGGAGAAAAATGGCTGTAAAACGTCTTGTGGCGCAGGTACGCGCATCGGAGGGTATCGCAATCGGTCGGGCATTTGTTGTTCGGCGCGAGGCGGTCGGCTCGTCGGAGCCGAAGGGCGATGTCGAGTGCGAGCGTGCGCGATTTTTCGAGGCGTTGGCTGCGAGTGACTCCCAAATAGAGCAACTTGCTGTTGCGGACGAGATTTTTGCGGCACACTTGGAGTTGTTGCGCGACGATACGCTGCGCGAGAGTGTCGAGGGCCATATCTCCGAGGGTGAGTCGGCTGTCGAGGCGGTCGAGCACTCTTGCGACGAGATTGCCGCACTCTTCGAGCAGATGGATGACGAGTATCTGCGCGAGAGGGCAAACGACGTGCGCGATATCTTTGCACGCATCAAGGCAAACCTTACGGGTGGCGTTCGCAATCCGTTCGAGGGTGTCGGCGCGGGCGATATCGTTGTCGATAGCGTGCTGCTGCCGTCGGATATGGCGATGATTGACTTCTCGCGTGTGGCGGGCTTCGTGACCGGCGAGGGTGGTGCAACGTCGCACGTCTGCATCATTGCACGCAATCGGTCGATTCCTGCCGTTGTGGGTCTGCACGAGGCGTTGGCGGAGATTCCGCACGGCGAGCAGATTGTGGTCGATGGCACGGCGGGCGTAGTTGTGGTCGCGCCGGACGAGGATACGCTTGCGGAGTACCGCGACCGAATGGCCCGCGAGCGTGCAGAGCGTGAAGCAGAGCGCGAGATGGCACACATCGAGTTGAGGGATGCCGAGGGACGCAAGGTGAGCGTTCGTGCCAATGCGGGAAGCGTGGAGGAGGTGCGCGAGGCCATTGCGCGAGGTGCCGATGGTGTCGGGCTGTTCCGCAGCGAATTTTTATATATGCTCTCCGATGCCGAGCCGTCGGAGCAGATGCAGGCGGAGGCGTATGGCGCAGCGGCGGAGGCGTGTGGCGATGCACCGCTTACGATTCGTACGCTCGACGTGGGTGGCGACAAGCCGTTGCCGTATATGACCTTTCCGCGCGAGGAGAATCCGTTTATGGGTTGGCGTGCGATACGTGTTTCGCTCGTCGAGCGGCAGATGTTCTGCCGTCAGTTGCGTGCCATTTTGCGGGCAAGTGCAAGGGGGCGCGTGCGAGTTATGTTCCCGATGGTGGTCTCGGTCGAAGAGTTGCGCGAGGCGAAGGCGTGCTTGGAGGAGTGTAAGCGGACGTTGCGGAGCGAGGGCGTTGCCTTCGACGAGCATATTCCGGTCGGTGTGATGATTGAGACGCCGGCTGCGGTGTTCGTTGCGCGAGCGCTTGCTGCCGAGTGCGACTTTTTCAGTATCGGTACCAACGACCTGACACAATATGTTATGGCTGCCGACCGCGCCAATACGAAGGTGGCGGCGTTGTGCAATCCGCTCTCCGAGGCGGTGGTTGCGGCTATCCGGATGAGCATCGAGGCGGCTGCGGAGGCGGGTATCGAGTGCAGTATGTGTGGCGAGATGGCATCGGATGCGGAGGCGACAGGAGTGTTGCTCGCGTGCGGTCTGCGCTCGCTGAGCGTCAATATAGGGGCCATCGGGCGCATCAAGCATCGTGTGGCGATCGCTCTGCAAGGCGGAGGTGAATAGTCCCGATTGTTCATACTTAACAGATTACCGTTTCGTGAGAGACGGTAATTTTTTTGTTGTTTTTTAGAAATTGTTTGTATCTTTGTAGAATAGTAGAGAAGAAAACCTAAAAATTACAAACTAATAAAACCTAAATTTATGACTATTATTGACTGGTTAATTGTCGTGCTCTTCTTGGGAACGCTGATGGCAATCGGTTATGCCTTCTCCCACAAGAACAAGGACGTTGAGGACTACTTTGCGGCAGGTCGTTCGATGCCGGGTTGGATTGTCGCCATCGCAGCAACGGGTACAACCATTTCGGCAGGTACGTTTGTCGGCTCGCCCGAGCTCGGTTTCAACACCGATTTGACCTATGTGATGAACCTCATAGGTTCGATTTTTGGCGGTATGCTGGTGGCGGCACTCATTATGCCGAAACTCTACAAAGCCAACACCATCACGATTTACGGCTACATTGGCGACCGCTTTGGCGAGAAATCGAAGCGCGTGAATAGCGCAATGTTCCTCCTCGGTCAGCTCTTTACGTCGGGCTCGCGCCTCTTTATCGCCGCAATCGCAATCTCGGTGATTGTCTTCGGCACGATTAAGTTCGACTTTATGGTCTATTCGATTATTCTGCTCGGCTTGGTTTCGACCATCTATACGATGATGGGCGGTATCAAGGGTCTGCTCTATATCGACACCTTCCAGACGATGTTGCTCATCGGTACGGGCGTGGTTGCGCTCATCTGGATATTCTGCGAGTTGGATATGCCGTTTGGCGATATCTGGACGACGGTTACTGATGGCGGTTTGAAGAAGATTCCGGGCTTCGATGCCGACAATATCGCTGCGCTTGCCGATGGCTCGATTGCCGGTTGGAAGTCGGGTAGCAAGTTGCAGATGTTCGACTTCTCGCTCACGAATTGGAACTCGCCTTATACGGTCATTGCCGGTATGATTGGCGTGGCATTCTTCAAGGTGTGCCAATATACGACCGACCACGAATTTGTACAGCGTCAGTTGGCTTGCCGCGATGTGAAGCAGGCGTCGATGTCGCTCATCTGGTCGCAGTTGCTTGCGTTGCCTGTCGTGTTGGTCTTCTTGATGATTGGTGTGATGTTGTTCGCCAAGTATAAGACCGAATTTTTGGCAAGCGGCGAACTCTCGGGCTTCTTCGCGGATGCTCGCGATATCTTCCCGCAGTATATCAAAAACCATATCCCTACGGGTCTTCGCGGTCTGATGATTGTCGGTCTGTTGGCAGCGGCTCTCTCGTCGTTCAACTCTGCAATCAACGCTATGGCTTCGAGTTTCGTTACCGACCTCTACCTGCCGATGCGCGCCGAGAAGGGCAAGGCGGTGAAGGGCGATGCAGACCAGCTCTCTTCGTCGCGTAAGATGGTCTTCCTGATGGGTGTGTTGCTCACGGGCTTCGCTATCGTTACGGCAGTTATGCAGGAGGCGAGCGGTCTGAATCTGGTCGATTTCGCAACGGGCGTTATGTGCTTCGCCTATGCGGGTATGATTGGTGTCTTCCTCACAGCAATCTTCACGAAGCGCGGTAATACGGCGAGCGTCATCGCGGCAATCGTTGTCGGTATGCTTATCATTATCCCGTTGATGTTCCAGAAGCAGTTCTTCGGTACGCAGTATATCGCTTGGACGTGGTGGGCACCTATCGGTGGTATCATCTCGACCGCAGTGTGTATGCTCGGCAAACCGAAGCAGGCGAAATAGGGCGACGAAAGTCGTTGATTTATATCGGAGTGGCGGCGTGCGTTGTGCGCTGCCGCTCCGCTTTTTTAGGGGCGACTTTGCGGTGTTCTTGCGGCTCGTTTGCGGCGCTTTTGCGGCTCTTTTGTGGTGTTTTTGCCACTCGTTTGCGGCGCTTTTGCGGCTCTTTTGTGGTGTTTTTGCCACTCGTTTGCGGCGCTTTTGTGACTCTTTTGTGGTGTTTTTGCCACTCGTTTGCGGCGCTTTTGTGTCGCCTTCGGATGGTTGCCGATAACGGTTTTCGGATGCAAAAGTTTTCTTTTGTATGCTTTTGGACTGAATGATGGGCTGTTTTGTCGAAAAAATGTTTCGTTTTGTATGCTTTTATTTGCTTTATTTGTGAATAAATGGGGCGAAAAATTGCAATTTTGTTTGTTTTTGTTGTACCTTTGCAGTGTAAAAGCCGAAAAACGGTAAAATCTCGAAATTACACATATCATTATGCAAAAAGAGTTTGATGTGATTATCATCGGCGGTGGTGCTACGGGTGCGGGCGTTGCGCGCGACTGCGCATTGCGCGGAATCAGCGCGTTGTTGCTCGAACGCTTCGATATCGCTACCGGTGCAACGGGTCGCAACCACGGTCTGTTGCATAGCGGTGCACGCTACGCGGTGAACGATCACGAGTCGGCGGAGGAGTGCATCCGCGAAAATATGATTTTGCGCCGTATTGCTTCGCACTGCGTTGACGAGACGGGCGGTCTGTTTATCTCGTTGCCGGAGGATGGTCTGGAATTTCAGTCGAAATTCATCAAGGCGTGTCTGTCGGCAGGCATCAAGGCCGAGGCAATCGACCCGAAGGAGGCGTTGCGTATGGAGCCGTCGGTCAATCCTGCACTTATCGGTGCGGTGACCGTGCCGGATGGGTCGGTCGATCCGTTCCGCCTGACGGCAGCCAATGTGTTGGATGCGAAACTGCACGGCGCGGAGGTGCTGACCTATCAGGAGGTAACCGAACTCGTTATGGAGCAGGGTCGCGTGGTGGGTGTCAAGGCACTCGACCGCAAGAGTGGCGAGATGCGCGAGTATCGCGGCCGTATTACGGTTAATGCCGGTGGTATTTGGGGCCACAACATCGCCAAGAAGGCGGGTGTGACCGTGAATATGCTTCCGGCAAAGGGTGCGTTGCTCATCTTCGGCCACCGCGTGAACAACGTGGTGATAAACCGTTGCCGTAAGCCGGCGGATGCCGATATTTTGGTGCCGGGCGATACGATTTCGCTCATCGGTACCACGTCGAGCAAGGTGCCTTTCGACGAGGTTGATGATATGTACGTGACGGCCGACGAGGTCGATTTGCTGCTGCGCGAGGGTATGAAGCTCGCTCCGTCGTTGGAGCACACGCGTATCCTGCGTGCCTATGCCGGTGTGCGTCCGCTCGTAGCATCGGACGACGACCCGAGCGGTCGAAGCGTGAGTCGCGGTATCGTGGTGCTGGACCACGCAACGCGCGACGGTGTAGAGGGATTTATCACCATAACGGGCGGTAAGTTGATGACCTATCGATTGATGGGTGAGTGGACTACCGACCTGATTTGTAAGAAACTCGGTGTCGATGCCAAGTGTACGACCGCCGAGCGTCCGTTGCCGGGTTCGCGCAAGGAGGAGCGCGAGCGTACGTCGAAGAAGATGCACGCCGTGCCTACGATGCAGCGCGAGTCGTCGCTCTATCGCCACGGCGATATGGCCGAGCGTGTCGAGAGCTCGACGGCTGCCAAACGCTCGCTCGTGTGCGAGTGCGAGGAGGTCTCGGTGGGCGAGGTTGAGTATGCAATCAACGCCCTCGAAGTGAACAATTTGGTCGATTTGCGCCGTCGAACACGTGTCGGTATGGGTACGTGTCAGGGCGAGTTGTGCGCTTGTCGTGCAGCGGGTCTGATGGCGGAGATGGGTCGCTACTGTACGTCGCGTGCCAAGCAGGACCTGGCGGCATTCATCAACGAGCGTTGGAAGGGTATGTCGCCGGTTGCGTGGGGCGATACGTTGCGCGAGAGCGAGTTTACGAAGTGGCTCTACGGCGGAGTTTGTGGTTTGACGTCTAAAACGAAGGAGGAGTAACGATGAGATACGATACGATAATCATAGGTGGCGGTCTGTCAGGCCTCGTGTGCGGTTTGCGCCTTGCGAAGGCGGGCAAGCGATGTGCCATAATATCTTCGGGTCAGAGTGCCCTTCACTTTTCGTCGGGTTCGTTCGATTTGCTTGCAGCCACGGCAGATGGCGAGCACATTTCGTCGCCTTCCGAGGCGATTGCTTCGCTTGTCGAGCGTACGCCGTCGCACCCTTACGCCAAGATTGGAGCCGAGCACTTCGTTGCAACCGCCGAGGCGGCAAAGCAGACGTTGCTCGATGCCGGCGTGCGCGTTGAGGGCGACGCTGCGCAAAACCACTACCGACTGACCCCGATGGGTACGCTTAAAGCGACGTGGCTCACGATGGATGGTTACGTGCGCGCGACATCGGACGAGGGTTTGGCGTGGAAGAGCGTCGTGCTGATGAACGCCGAGGGTTTTCTCGATTTCTACACGCAGTTCATCGTCGATGAGTTGCGCAAAAAGGGTACAACGTGCCGCGTGAGCAACTTCTCGCTGGCGGCGTTGGACAATATTCGTAATAACCCGACCGAGATGCGTTCGGCAAATATCGCCCGCATCTTCGATAAGGAGGAGAATATCGCTGCTCTGGCGGAGATTATCGCTCGCGGAGCGGGCGATGCCGAGGCGGTGCTGTTGCCGGCCTTCCTGGGTATCGACCGTGCAGATGTGCTGGACGAGTTGAAGCGTCGCACGTCGCGCGAGATTGCCATCATCGCCACACTGCCACCATCGGTGCCGGGCATCCGTGCGCAGATTGCTCTGCGTCGTGCCTTCGAGCGTGCCGGTGGCGTCTATATGTTGGGCGACACGGTTGTCGGCTACGACGAGCGCGAGGGGGCAATCGAGCGTATATATACCGTAAATCACGGTAATATCGGCTTCGAGGCGGCGGAGTTCGTCCTCGCTACGGGTAGCTTTTTCAGTCGTGGTCTTGTTGCCGACCGTCAGGCGGTTGTCGAGCCGTTGTTCGGCGTCGATGTCGATGCTGCGGCAGATAGAGCCGATTGGTACACGCGCGACCTGTTCGAGCAACAGCCGTTCGAGTCGTTCGGCGTTGCGAGCGACGAGCAGTTCCACGCGTTGCGTGGTGGTCGTGCGGTCGAGAATCTATATGTCTGCGGAGCGGGTCTCTCGGGCTTCAATCCTCTCACGGAGGGTTGTGGTGCGGGCGTCTCGATGCTCTCGGCTGTGCGTGTGTCGGATAATATTTTGAAAAAATAGGGAGGCGAAGATGATGAATACCATAAAGGAGACAAGTCAGAACAACTTCGAGCAGTGTATCAAGTGTACCGTCTGCACGGTCTATTGTCCGGTTGCTGCGGTCAATCCGCTCTATCCGGGTCCGAAACAGGCGGGTCCCGATGGCGAGCGTCTGCGTTTGAAGCGTCCGGAGTTCTACGACGAGGCACTCAAATACTGCCTTAACTGCAAACGATGCGAGGTGGCGTGTCCGTCGAATGTCCGTATCGGCGATATTATCCAACTCGCCCGCCTGAAACATAGCAAGAAGAGCCCGGGTCTGCGCGAGTTTACGTTGGCAAACACCGACCTCGTCGGCTCGGTTGCGACACTCGCTGCGCCGGTTGTCAATGCAACGGTTGCGTGGAAGCCGGTGAAGGCGATAATGGATGCCGTTGTGAAGATTGACCACCGTCGTACCTTCCCGAAATACTCGCAGGGTACGTTCGAGGGCTGGATGCGCAAGCAGCGCGAGGCACAGAGCGCATTCGAGCGTCAGGTGGCATATTTCCACGGCTGCTACGTCAATTATAACAATCCGCCACTCGGCAAGGCGTTTGTCAAGGTGATGAACGCGCTCGGCTATGGCGTGCAGCTGCTCGACAAGGAGAAGTGCTGCGGCGTCGCGCTTATCTCGAACGGTTTTCTTTCGCAGGCACGTCGTCAGGCGAAGGTCAATGTCGCGTCGATTCGTACGGCGGTGAGCGAGCGTAAGTTGCCGGTGTTGGCAACCTCCTCGACCTGTACATTCACGCTGCGTGACGAGTATCCGCACCTGCTCGGAATCGATAACGCCGACGTGCGCGACGATATCGAGTTGGCAGTGCGCTACATCTACCGTCTGCTCTCGTCGGGTGAGGCGACTTTGCGCTTCCGTGCCGATGCACCGAAGTTGCGTATCGCATACCACACGCCGTGCCATATGGAGAAACTCGGCTGGTCGTGCTACTCGATTGAGTTGTTGAAGATGATTCCGTCGGTGGAGCTCGTGAAACTCGACTCGCAGTGCTGCGGTATTGCCGGAACGTACGGCTTCAAGAAGGAGAACTACGAAACCTCGCAGGCAATTGGCGAGCCGCTGTTCCGCAAAATCGAGGAGTCGGGTTGCGACTATGTCTCGACCGACTGCGAGACCTGCAAGTGGCAAATCGAGATGTCCACCTCAAAGAAGGTTCTCCACCCGTTGGAGATTCTTGCCGACGCCATAGCATAAGGCGGGGGGCAAGTCCGAGGGGCAAGTTCGAGAGGGCGAGTTTGAGGGGCAAGTCCGAGGGGCAAGTCCGAGGAGGTGGTAATCTCTCGGGGGGGGTAATCTTCTCTGGGGGGCAATCATTTCGTGGGAGTGGTAATCATCTCTTGGAGAAAATCTTCTCGAAAAATATCGAAAAAACTCAACCAGAATAACTACTAAAAGGAGAGAAGCCGTCTAACAAGGTGATTTCTGCGTTACGCTTGCCCTCAAAATGCTCATTTACGCCGAGTAAACTGCGCTTTTTCGGGCTACGCAAGGTTGCGATTAAGGGGAGAGCAAAACAAAATTTGTTTTGCCGAACCGAAGC
>JAFQRH010000019.1 GCA_017410165.1 Alistipes sp.
GCCGAGTAAACTGCGCTTTTTCGGGCTACGCAAGGTTGCGATTAAGGGGAGAGCAAAACAAAATTTGTTTTGCCGAACCGAAGCAACCAAAAGCCTTCGAAGAAGGTTTAAGCCTTGAAATCCCTCTTGTTATACAACTTCAAACAGAGAAGGGCGTGTCTAAAAAAACTTGTTAGACACGCCCTCTTATTTTGTGGTAATGGGGGCTATTTTGTTGGCGTGTTGCCCAAAATGGCACGCAGAATGCCCTCGGCATCGTATCCGCACAGCGCGTAGAGTTGCGCCGGAGAGCCCTGTTCGATGAATTGGTCGGCAACGCCGAGCGTCGTAACGGGGGTCGGGATGTTGTTGTCGGCTATCAGTTTGACGATTGCCTCGCCTACGCCGCCGCGCAACACTCCGTCCTCGACGGTGATGATATGGCGCGAATGGCGTGCTGCCGCGATAATCTGCTCCTCGTCTAACGGTTTTGCGTATCGCAAATCGAATACCGACACCCGCACACCGCTCTCGGCGGCCTTTTCGGCTGCCTCCATTGCAAACGAACAACATTTGCCTAATGCAAGCACGGTAACATCCGTGCGCCCCTCATCGTCGTTATCTTGTCGCAACATTCGACCCCGACCTATCGGGAGTTGCTCGAATGGCATATCTCGCCACGGCGTGCCACATCCGCCTCCGCGTGGGTAGCGAATAGCGAACGGCTGTTCGGCTTTCAGGGCAGTGAACATAGCATTGCGCAGTTCGCGCTCGTCGGATGGTGCCGCGACGATGACATTCGGCACGCAACACAGGTACGCCAAGTCGAATACGCCGTGATGCGTAGCACCATCTTCACCGACCAAACCACCTCTGTCCAAGCACATTACAACCGGCAGACGTTGCAGAGCCACGTCGTGAATTATGTTGTCGTAGGCGCGCTGCATAAAGGTCGAGTATATGTTGCAGAACGGAATCATTCCCGATGCGGCCATACCGGCGGAGAATGTTACGGCGTGCGATTCGGCGATGCCGACATCGAAACAGCGGTCGGGCATCTGCTCCATCATCACATTCATCGAGCATCCCGTCGGCATTGCGGGTGTTATGCCCACGATGCGCTCGTCTGCGCGTGCCAAATCGAGCAGCGTCTGCCCGAATACATCCTGATAGCGGTCGTTGCCGTTGGTCTTCGAGCGGATGCGTTCGCCCGTCTGCGGATTGAATCTGCCCGGTGCGTGCCAAATGGTCAAATCCTCCTCGGCAGGGCGGTATCCGTGACCTTTGCCCGTGATTACGTGCAGAAGTTTCGGCTCGTGAATGGCTTTGAGTGCTGTGAGCGTACGCACGAGTTCGCCGACATTGTGGCCATCCACGCGACCGAAGTATCTGAAACCGAAACTCTCGAAGAGATTGCTGTTTTGCAGCAGACCGTGCTTTACGGCATTGCCCGCCTTCTGGCAGAAGCGCAACAGGCGTGGCGTGTGCGAGAGCATCGACCAGATGCGCTGTTTGAATCGGTTGTAGCGTTGCGAGGTCGAGAGACGTAGCAGGTAGCCGTTCAACGCGCCCGTCGAGCGGTCGATAGCCATATTGTTGTCGTTGAGGATGACCAGAATATCCGAATTTTTGCCTGCGCCGGCGTTGTTCATTCCCTCGAATGCCAAGCCGCCCGTCATTGCGCCGTCGCCGATTACGGCAATCGCTTTGCGCTCCTCGCCTTTGAGTGCGGCGGCCTTGACCATACCGAACGCCGCCGAGATGGATACCGAGGCGTGACCCGCACCGAAGGCGTCGTACTCGCTCTCGGCCATTCGCGGGAAACCGCTTATGCCGTCCAGACAGCGATTGCGGGCGAATTGGTCGCGACGACCGGTGATGATTTTGTGGGCGTATGCCTGATGTCCGACATCCCAGACGAGTTTGTCGTACGGCGTGTCGAATACGTAGTGTATGGCAACCGCCAACTCGACAGCACCAAGCGACGAGGCGAGGTGGCCGGGGTTGATGGCGCATTGCTCGATGATATATTGACGCAGTTCGCTGCAATACAAGGGCAACTCCTCGACCGACAAGCGTCGCAGGTCGGAGGGCGAGTTGATTGAGTAGAGATATTTATATTCGCGTAGTGTCATATCGTGCATCTGATGCGTGTAGCGTGTTAGAACGGATAACCGACGCCGAAGTTGAGCGACGTGTTTCTCCATTTGAAGTTATGAATCCAACGCTCTCCTGCCGGTGCGTTCGGGTTGTGCAACTGAATACCCCAATCGAGGCGCAGGATTGCAAATTTGATATCGAGACGCAGACCGATACCGGTGTTGAAACCGAGCTGCTTGTAGAACGTGTTGAAGTGGAAGACCGACTCCTCGGGATAATCGACACCCTTGCGACCCATATACCATACGTTGCCGACATCGAAGAATGTTGCGCCGTGGAAGATGCCCCAAATCGGGAATCGGAACTCGATATTTGCCTCCAACTTCATATCACCGAGCTGTGTCGGATAGACCACATTGTCGGGCAGCGGCGACGAGCCGGGTCCGAGCATACGCGGAGCCCAACCTCGCATACTGTTGCTACCGCCGGCGTAGAACATCTTGTCGAACGGAATGGCCTGCGAGTTGCCATACGCAACACCGAAGCCGGCATAGAGTCGGCCTGCGAGGGCTGTCACCTTGCCGAACATAATCTTGTGGCTCGCGCTCACGTCGGCACGCATAAACTGCGAGTAGCGGATGCCGAGCAGTTTGTAGTAGTTCTCGCCCTCGGCGCGTTTGCCGACCAGATGCATTATGCCGTCGAGCAGGTTGCCTGCCAATTCGCAGTTGGCGCGAACGGTGGTCTGGTTGCCCGATACGGGGTGCGTCTTGTTGAAGAGGTACGAGCCGGATATGGCTACGATGAGCTGCGACTCGTAACTGTATTTCAGGTACTCGTTCTGCAACGAGTTGTAATAATCTTCGTCGATGTAGCTGACATTCACCCAGTTGATGCCTATCGGGCGAACGACAAACGACGAGTACTTCATATCGCGCCACGAGTACGACCATACGGCACTCGACAGGTCGCGTCGGTAGTACGGGCGATTCTGGTAGTTGTACGAGATTTCAAATCGCGTACGTGGCAGATTGATGTGGTTGTGGCCCGTCGAGTTGAGCAGTAGGAAGCGCGGGAATGTCAGACCTGCCGACAGACCGAACTCCATTGCGCTACGACGCTTTGCATCGGGTGCCTTCATATATTCGTAACCGACCGTGCCGACCAATTCGAGCATCTCGGCACCGCGGAAGATATTTCGATTCTGATAACCGAGCGTTGCCTTCACGCCGTAGAAACTCGACGTCGTAGAGCCCTCCAACTCGGCCTTTATGCTCTGTTTGAGAGCCGGCGTACAGTATATGTTGCAATCGACGTATCGCTCGCGCGTGTAACTGATTTGCGACGAATCCTCGCCACCGAGGTAGGTGGTGTAGTTCTTGCCGGTTATCGAGTCGGGAACTTCGTTGAAGAGGATACGCGTACTCTTGAAGTAGGTGGTCTGCATCAGGTTGTTGTACGTGCGCGACACCTTCGAGTAGTCGTATATCGAGTTAGGGTAGAGCGGTATGGCAGGTCGCAACACCTCCGGACGCACGTTCGGACGGCGACCGTTGAAGAGGATGTTCAGCCCTCGGTACGATGTCGAATCGAGTTGCGCGAAGTAGTCGGGCGACATCTTGGCTGCCGCTGCATCGTAGTTCGATATGATGTTGATATTGCGCAGACGATAGACCGAGTTATCCTCGTAGATGGCGTTGCCCTGCGAGTCGTAATTGACGAGTTTCGGTTTGACAATCATCGTCAGCCCCACCTTGCCACGCGTTTGCAGCGTGTCGGCGATGTACTCGATATTATTGACCGAGAAGCCGTAGTAGCCGCGATCTTTGAGCATCGAGGCGATACGCTCGCGTTCGGCTTCGAGTATGGCGATGTCGAAAATCTCGCCCACGCGAATCAGACAATTCACTGTGTCGGGTTGCAGAATCGGTGCGAGGAAACGGTCGCGATAGTCGTACGATATGCGGTTGATGATGTATGGCTCGTTTTGGCGGAGCGAGTAGGTCACCTTCGCACGCTTGCGACGCGACGTGGTATCGACCGCATAGCGTACATCCGAGTTGAAGTATCCGCGTGAGTCGAGGTATATTTTCAGGTTCTCGGCCGACTTCTCGGTGTCGCTCATATCGAGTAGCACGGGCTCCTCGCCGATGTTGCGTTTCAGATTGTTCCACCAGTTGTCGCTTTTCGGATTGGCGAGGTTGTACATCCAGACGTAGAAATCCGTTCCGAGAAAGTGCTTGTTAGGCGTTTGGCGAACGTACTTTGTGACCTCCTCCGGCAGGATGCGTTGCGGCTTTGGTGTCTGCTTATCGGGCTCGATGCGTACCTTCTGCAACAGATAGGTATCGGGCGCGAGTTTGCGCGTGACGCTACACGACGCAATGGTGAGTGCCACCGCGACGACCATCATAAGCCGTATCACGCTCATTGTCTTCATTCGCCCCTCCGTGTTGTTATAAATTGTTGTCCAACGACTCCGTAAATCGGCTCCACGCCTCGTTCTCGGCATCGAATACCTGCTCCTCGACATAGGAGAACGCGCCACCCTCCATCGTCAGCCGACCTGCCGAGACGTAGGTCGCGTTGCCAATGAGCGTGGTTTGCAAACCGTCACTTTTCGAGCATACACACTGAACTTTTCCTCCGCGATTCAGCACGTCGATTACCTGTTCGTAGTCGCACTCGCCGAGCAGAGCCATTGCCGTTGCGCTCGACGTCATCGCTGTTCCGCACGAAGGGGTTATGCCTGCTCCGCGCTCGAAGGTGGCAACGAAAATGGTGTTTCGCGAGCGTACCTCGACCAAACTGACATTCACGCCGTTCGGAAACACCTCTTTGAGCGTCGTGACGCGCTCACCTAACTCGGCGAGCAGGGCGAGGTCGATACGCTCGACGCGCGCTACGATGTGCGGATTGCCCACGCAAATCGCTGTCCAACGAAGCGAATGGTGCAACTCCGGAATTACACGGTCGATATGGTCGCCCGCCTCCGATTGCTGCATCCGAAAATCGTCGCTCCACAGCCGTACGCCGATTGTCGAGCCGAAGGTCGGCACCGCCGGAAAGATATCCTCCGCGTGGCGCGTAGGGTAGATGCCACCACCCGAGGTGAGTGTGAAGTTGTCGCAGTGCAGATAACGCTCTGCCGCAAGACGTGCGATGCAACGAATGCCATTGCCGCACATCTCCGCCTCCGAGCCGTCGGGATTCAGCATTCGCATCCCGAATACCCCCTCCGTATTGCGTACCAACACCAGCAGTCCGTCAGCCCCAATGCCTCTCTCGCGCTCGCACGCCGCACGCGAAAGCGAGGCGAGGTCGCACGTGGCGAGCATCGGCTCTGCAACGGCATCGACCATAACGAAACCGTTTCCCGAACCGTGACATTTTATGAACTCCGCAGTCATATCGAAAAATCAAGTGTATATAATCCCTCAAAGTTACAAAAAATTGCAGAATTATCCATATCTTTGGGTGGTAAAAAACGCTTGACGCTCTCTTTTATGTTGTGCTTTTTGCCGTTTGACCGCTTTTTGCGTGGCAAAATCGGTGCGAGAGGGTGGGTTGCGAATGAAAAAATATCAGTTATGACCGAAAAATTTATTATGGCAGGCGACACTGCGCTGCACGTCTGCGACTCGGAGAAGGGCGATAAGACGGTTGTGTTGTTGCACGGCTATCTGGAAAATATGCTTGTTTGGGAGGAGTTTATCCCGCTGCTCTATAAGAGTGTGCGCGTCGTGACACTCGATGTGCCGGGGCACGGCATTTCGGAGGTGAAGGGCGAGGTGCATACGATGGAGTGGCTTGCCGATACAGTTGCCGCCGCGATTCGGGGGCTTGGCATCGAACGTGCGTTTGTTGTCGGTCACTCGATGGGCGGCTACATCGCTTCGGCCCTGTGCGAGCGTCATCCGGAGGTGGTCGAGGGTGTTGTTCTGCTCCACTCGACACCGAATGCCGATAGCGATGAGAAGCGCAAAAACCGCGATCGCGAGATTGCCCTCGTACGCTCGGGTAAGAAGGAGTTGTTGGCACGTACGGCACCCGAAGCGGGCTTTGCCGAGTGTAACCGCAAGCGTCTGCAACCGGCAATCGACGACCTCGCCGAAATGGTGCATCTTACGGAGGATGAGGGCATTGTGGCCCTGTTGGCGGGTATGCGCGACCGTGCGGACCGCAATGAGGTGTTGCGCTCGTCGAGCATTCCGCAACTCTTTGTTTTTGGTCGCAAGGATGGATATATATCGGTTGAGGTTGGTGAGCGACTCGCTGCCGAGCATCCGCAGGCGGAGGTCGTATGGATGGCCGAATCGGGACATATGAGTTTTATCGAGGAGCCACAGCGTTGTGCCGAGGTGTTGCTCGATTTTGTGGCACGCCATTAACCCCCACCGCATCACTTTTCACATCGTTGCATCTCTTTTTGCAACCAGCACGGAGAGGAGATGTGCGGGCAAAGAAAAAGGTTCGATTCCACTGCGGAGTCGAACCTTTTTCTGTTGGTAAATCGCTCGATTAGAGAGCGTTTACGTGCAACTGAATTGCGCCTTTGAGGTTACCTGCCTTGTTCTTGTGAACGATGTGGAGCTTAGCCAACTTGTCCAACATAGCGGTTACCTTTGGAAGCAATGCCTCGGCAGCTGCCTTATCGGTCGTGTTGCGCAATGCCTTAACGGCGTTACGAGTAGTCTTGTGATAGAGGCGGTTGTGAGCACGCTTCGTTGCAGTCTGGCGAATTCTCTTCTCAGATGACTTGTGATTTGCCATAGTTACTTATTCGTTTTTTTTGTTTGTTTTATTCGTTTTCTGTTTGTCGAATCTTTGCCGCTTGCGCGACGGCTCATCCGACCAAGCCCACCCACCCGTAAGTGGTTTCGGATAGGGCATCCGCCCCGCTCCTTAAAAGTTTTTCAGCCCACGGAGTGTTGCGCTCTTATTTGTCCTCTTCGTTGCCCATTCTCTGTACATTACCTTCCGGCCCTCTGCCTTCCGGCCCTCTGCTTTCCGGCCCTCTGCTTTCCGGCCCTCTACCTTCCGGCCCTCTACCGAGTCTTGTGCAAACTTGGACGGCTATCACTCGCCCCCCCCCGTTGTCGTTTGTAGCCCATAGGAGAGTCGAACTCCTCTTTCAAGAATGAAAATCTTGCGTCCTAACCGATAGACGAATGGGCCCTACCGCTATATCCTCAAATTGCTTTTGGGGCATTTAGCGGTGCAAAGGTAGTAAAATAATGCCAATACGCAAATAAAAATGTGAAAAAATTGAGTGTGAGCGCGAAAACCGCTCTTGTGACCTGCGCCAACCACAACGCTTTACAAGCCGAAGAGTGCCGAAATGCGCACGTTGGCCTCCTTCGCTGCTACGTCGTACAGATGCTGCTCTTCGATGATTGCAACACGGTCGCAGACAGGCAACGCAGCGTCGGTGTCGTGTGTCGAGTAGAGGATACACTTGCCCTCGCGGTGGGCAAGTTCGCCGAGCAAACGGCAAATCTGGTGACGGGTCGGAATGTCGAGGAATGCGGTCGGCTCGTCGAGGATGATGACGGGTGTCTGTTGTGCCAGGGCTCGTGCAATCATAATGCGCTGACACTCACCGTCCGAAAGTGTGTCTATCGTACGCTCGGCGAAGTGCAACATCCCGACTGCTTGCAGGGCGTGTGCGACAATGGCGCGGTCGCTCGATTGCAGTCGTCCCATCCAATTCGTGTAAGGTGCGCGACCAATCGCTACGACATCTTCGCATCGCAGATTTGCTATGCGGACACGCTCGGTGCCGACAAACGCTACAAGTCGTGCGCGCTCCTCGGCCGAGAGTGCTGCAATATCTTTTCCGTCGAGTAATACACGCCCGCTGTGTGGCTTTTCGATGGCGGTTATGACGCGCAGCAGCGAACTCTTGCCCGCACCGTTGCGCCCAACGAGAGCCACCGCCTCACCCGCTTTGAGGTGGAGCGACGCGTCGTCGAAGAGTGTGCGACCGTCGTATCCGAGCGATATGTTTTCGAGCCGTATCATTGCATCAGGTTGCGATTACGAAGGACAATATAGACAACTATCGGAATACCCATCAACGCGGTTATCGTGTTGATAGGCAACAGTAACGCTTTGGATAGCAGGTCGCCGAATAGCAACATTACGCCACCGATGAGGGCGGATGCCGGCAGTAGCGTGCGATGGTCGGCTGTGCGGAACAGCATACGTGCCACGTGCGGTACGGCGAGACCTACAAAACCGACCGGTCCGCAGAATGCCGTTATGGTGCCGGCGAGCAGTGTGGTCGATAGGAGTATCGCGCGTCGTGTGCGCGGAAGGTTAATACCGCTTGTGCGAGCGTACGTCTCGCCAAGCAGCAGCGTGTTGAGCGGCTTGACGGTGGCAATGGATAACGCTATGCCGACCGTGATAAGTGGCAGGATGATAGCGAGTTGCGCGCGTGTTACATCGCCAAGCGAGCCCATTGTCCATACGACAAACGATTTGAGCGATTGCTCGTCGCTCAGGTATTGCAGAATCTCGACTATCGCGCCGAGTGCCGACGAGAGCATCATACCGAGAATCAGTATGACCATAATATCTTTGATGCGGCGCGAGAGTGCGATGATGAGCATCAGTACGGCTGCGGCACCAATCCACGCAGCACCGGCGGTGCCGAGTGTTCCGAGTGCGCCACTTGCCGAGAGCCCGATGAGTGGCGCACCGAGCAGGAAGAGTGCTACGCCGAAACTTGCGCCTGCGCTCACACCGAGAACGTACGGGCCCGCCATCGGGTTGCGAAATAGCGTCTGCATTTGTAAGCCACTGATGGATAGCGCAATGCCTGCGGCGAGTGCCATAATTGCCTTCGTCAGACGAATGTCGATGATGATGCGGCGCGACATCTCGTCCGTGTCACCTCCGCAGAGGGCCGAGAGTACATCGCCGAGCGATAACGACACGGTGCCGACCGCCAAGTCGCACACGAAGAGTGCGATGACAAGTGCGGCAAGCACGATGAAGAGTATGTTGTGTCGGCGTTGCATATTTCGGTTTATTCGAGTTGTCGGTAGTAGTAGAGTGAATCGGTCGGGGCTTCGCTGTGCAGAATCTTTACGATGTCGGAGAGTACCACATCCGGACGAACTGCACCCGACTCCCAAAAGTCGCTGCCCCCTGTTGCGGAGGTGCGGCGATTGTTGTTGTACGTGCGACCAAAACGTACGGCATCGACCTCGGCAAAGCGTGGTGCTACGGCGCGTAACTCGTCGAGCGACGTCACCTGTCCGACGTTGAGCCAGAAATCGGCCTTCGATGCGAGCAGAAGTGCCTCTTCGGTTGCAATCGGCACGGAGGATGGCGTTTCGTTCTGCGGATAGATGTACTCGCCACCGGCATCCTCTATGAGGCGCACGGCGTAACTATGCTTCGAGGGCATAAACCACGTGTCGCGGTAGGGGAGGTTGAGCATCACGCGCGGCTTGTATGCCGAGCAGTATTTGCGGTCGCGGATGGCGGTGTAGCGTTGTTCGATGGCTGCAAACTCGGCAATGGCCCGCTCCTCGCAACCGCATAAGTAGCCGAGTGCGACCATCCACTCCGCCTTGCCAAGCGGCTCGTTTTCGACATAGTCCCCTATATATAAATAAGGTATGCCGAGTTCGCGCAACTTTGCGGTCGTGGCGGCATCCTCGCCATATAGTCCGTAGAGCAGTACGATGTCGGTCCTGCGGGCGGCGATTTGCTCGAAGTTCATATTCGAGTCGTAGCCGATTTCGCCCACCCGATTCTCTGCCGCAGCGCGACGAATACTCTCGTTGGTTATAAATTTCAAGCCCGAGACTCCGACCACGCGCTCCACGCACCCGATAGCATCGAGCATCGCCACGAAACTCGACGATAGCACTGCAATACGACGCACGGGCTCTGCCACCACAACGCCGTCGAAGTTCGTCGGCTGTGGCGTACCCTCATCGCACAGATAGAGCAACTGCTCGAAGTGCGTATCGCTTTGGTATGGATTTGTGATGCGGATTATCGTGCCTCCGCCGAGCGTGTCGGCAAGAATCGTGAAACCTTTGGCATAGCGTGGCTCGTAGCAGACGTGCGTGCCGTCGAGCGATGCGAGGCGTTTGCCGCCACAGCCCACGGTGAGTAGTGTCACAATGACGACGAGTGCTATTTTTTGTAACGCGTTCATCCTCAACGTAATTTATTTACCAAGCAGATTGCGTGCCTGCGTCAGTGCCGCCTCGGTCACGGTGCTGCCCGAGAGCATCTTTGCAATCTCGATGATGCGCTCCTCCGTAGAGAGCGATCGCAAGTGGGTTGCCCCCTGCTCCTTATATACAAGCAGATGGGTGTTGCCTTTGGCCGCCACTTGTGGCAGATGGGTGATGTCGATGACCTGCATCTGCTCGGAGAGCGTGTTTATGATGTCGCCGACAGCATCGGCAACTCTGCCCGATACGCCGGTGTCGATTTCGTCAAATACGATGGTTGGCAACGAAAGACGTCGCGCAAGAATTGCCTTCAAGGCGAGCATCACGCGCGAAAGCTCACCACCCGAAGCGATGCGCTCGATTGGGCGTGGCTCGATTTGGGTATTTGCGCTGAACAGGAACGCGACGCTGTCGCCACCCGTTGCACCGAGCGGTACCTCCGAGATGGCGGTGTGGAATGCGGCCCCCTCCATACCAACCTTGCGCAGCGTGCCGACAACCTCGGCATCAATATGCGGTGCGGCCTCCGCTCGGGCTTTATGGAGTGCGTCGGCCAATGTGCGAGCCCGTTTTTCACACTCTGCCACCTCCTTTCGGAGCGATTCTACTTGCTCGTCGCCGTGCTCGATAGCATCGAGTTCAGCCGAGTAGCGGTCGCGCAAAGAGATGAGTGCCGATACATCCGCCACGCGATGTTTCACGCAGAGGGCGTATAGCAAATCGAGGCGCAGGGTTATCTGTTCCGTACGGTCGGGGTCGGCGTTGCTTCGCTCGGCATCCTCCTCGACTGTCGAGTTGATATCTTTGAGTTCGATGCCGACCGAGTGCAGACGCTCTGCCAACTCGCCGGCGGAAGGGTAGTACGAAGAGATGTGTCGCAGTGCATTTTCCGACTCTTTGAGTTGCGAGAGGATGCCGTTCTGCTCCTCGTCGAGCGCGGAGTGGAGTTGCAGCAGGGTGGCACGAATCGAGTCGGCGTTTTCGAGCAGTCGCAACTCGCTCTCCAATGCCTCGGTCTCGCCTACGCGGAGTGATGCGGCGCGCAACTCTTCGACCTGATGGCGCAACCAATCCTCGTCGTCGTGCGATGCCGACTGTTTGGCGATGGCCTCCTCCAACGCTCTGCGTGCTTTGCCCAGCGCGGCGAATGCCGTACGATACTCGGCTCTTTGTGCCGTGCATCCTGCGATGGTGTCGAGTGCCTCGATGCGGAACTGCTCCGAGGTGAGTATCAAGTTGCGATTCTGCGAATGGATGTCAATCAGATACTCGCCGATTGTTTTGAGCGTGGCCACCTGAACGGGCGAGTCGTTCACAAATGCGCGACTCTTGCCGCTTGGCATCACTACGCGACGAATCACCGTCTGCGGCTCGTAGTCCAAATCCTGCTCGTCGAATATCGGCTCCAACCCCAGACCGTCGAGTGCAAAGGTACCCTCGACCACGCAGTTACGCGAGCGGTCTTTGATTGCCGATTCGGCATCTGCCTTTGCACCGAGCAACAGCGAGAGCGCACCCATCAGAATCGACTTGCCGGCACCCGTTTCGCCGGTAATGATATTCAGATGGCTGTCGAATCGAACGTCAAGACGGTCGATGAGCGCGTAGTTTTCAACGGTCAGGCAGACGAGCATATCTTGGTTTTACTTGGTGTTGCGTTGTGCGAAAATTCGTTCGATGCGGTCGGCGATGCGCTCCGCCACCTCGCTCTTCGGCATCAGTGGCAGCGACTCGTGTCGCTCGGCATCGATGAATGTAACTTTGTTGGTATCCACGCCGAAGCCAGCACCCTCGTCGAGCAACGAGTTGAGGACGATGAAGTCGAAACCCTTGCGACGGAGTTTGCTCTCGGCACTCTCTACGCCCTCGTCGCTTTCGAGTGCGAAGCCGACCATAATGCGGTCACCCTTCTCGGCACCCAGCGCAGCGGCGATATCCTTCGTGCGACGCAGACGGATGCACATATCGTCGTCCGACTTCTTAATCTTGTGGTCGGCAACCGTCTCGGGCGTGTAGTCGGCAACGGCAGCGCACATCACGGCTCCGTCGGCCGATGCGAAGTGGCGCACCGCCTCGGTGTACATCTGCTCGGCCGTGAGGACATCCACACGCTCGACACCGTGTGGTGTTGCGAGCGAGGTGCGTCCGCTGACGAGTGTGACTTGTGCGCCTCGCGCAGCCAGTGTGGCGGCAATAGCGTAGCCCATTCGTCCTGTCGAGTGGTTGGTGATGTATCGTACGGGGTCAATCGGCTCGATTGTAGCACCTGCGGTGACTACAAATCGGCGACCGGCGAGATTACTCTTTTTTTTTTCGGAGAGAAGCTCCTCGACCACCTTCACAATCTGCTCCGGCTCTGCCATACGTCCCTTGCCGCAGAGGCCGCTTGCCAATTCGCCCTCCGGCGAGTCGATAATCTCGACACCGTGACGGCGCAGCGTAGCGAGGTTCTCTTGTGTTGTGACGTGGGCAAACATATCGCAATCCATAGCCGGTGCGACAACCGTCTTGCAACGTGCCGAAAGGTAGGTGGTGAGCAATAGGTTGTCGGCCAAGCCGTGAGCCATCTTTGCGATGGTGTTGGCGGTTGCCGGTGCGATGAGCAGACAGTCGGCCCACTCGCCGAGCGAGATGTGCGAATTCCACTCGCCGTTTTCTGGATTGAAAAATTCGACGAGTATCGGGTGCTTCGAGAGCGTTGCCATCGTCAGTGGCGTGATGAACTCTTTGGCGGTGGCACTCATAACGACCTTCACGTCAGCACCTGCCACGCGCAAAAGACGACAAAGCATAGCCGCTTTATAAGCCGCTATGCTGCCGGTTACTCCCAATAGTATATGCTTTCCTTGCAGCATATTGTCGGAATTGTGGGGGAGTAAAATTATTTGTTCTCGCCGTCGCGATAGTACACCTCATCGTCGAGGAACTCCTCGGTTGCGATGATGGTTGGCTTCGGCAGACGCTCGTAGTAGCGCGAAATCTCGATTTGCTCGCGGTTCTCGAATGTCTCCTCCATCGTGTCGGTAGCCGACGTAGCGAAATCGGCGAGTTTGCGATTCAACTCGGTTTTCAGTTCGGCCGAAATCTGGTTTGCGCGACGAGCAATGACGTTGATGCTCTTGTACACGTTGCCCGTTTCGTGGTCGAAATCGACGAGTTTGCGAGTTACCGTGTTGTTCGGAATGTTCTTCTTGATCTCCATCTTATTGTTGTTTTTCTGTGTTATTTTTGTCAATGTAATTCTTTGCCTCTTTGACGTAACGCTCAATCTCCTTTACGTGTTTCGATTCGGGATACTCCTCGATGAACGAGTAGTAGGAGTCGAGCATCGACAGATAGCGGTCGGCCTGCTTTTCGACTACCGAATTGTGTGCCAAACGGTACTTCGATACCACGAGCAGATACATAATGTCCTCGCGGTGGGCCGAGTTGCCATACTCTTTGAGCGCATTGCGGAAGGCAACGATTGCCGACTTGTACTTCTGTGTCTTGAAGTAGGTGTAGGCATTCAGGTATGTCTTCTCGTGCAGACGCAGCGTGAGCTCCTCGATAATATCTCGGAAGGCATCGACGCGGGTCGATTGCGGATAACGCTCGATGAACTCGCTGGCGGCGACGATTGCCTGCGCCGTGAGGGTCTGGTCGCGGGTAGGGCCCGGAGCCAGATAGTATTGACAGAGGGCATACATACCCTCGGCATCCTCGATGAATACGCTTCGGCCGAAACGACGACGGAACTCGTCAAAGCCGGTCGATGCGTCGTGATAATCGCGGTGCTTGAATTTGCTGCGGGCGGAGAAGAACGCAATCGAATCCTCGCGCTCCGAGCCGATGTAGTAACCCAAGCAGGCGTCGAACAGATTGGCTGCACGGCTCCACTTCTCGGCCGAATAGAGGCGCATCGCGGTTTTATACATCAACTCCGGATCGCCACTCTTGGCAATCTGTCCAAGTCCCGAACAGGAGAATAACATCGTAGTCGCACCGGCGACAATCGTAATCCAAATTAAAAATCGTTTCATCGCAAATTGTTTTCTCGCGGTGTATAATCGTGCAAAATTACAAAACATTTAACGAATTTGCAAAATCTTTATTGCGAGAAGGGTGTAATAATTCGCAAATCGGCTTTTTGCCCGTTCGGTAGCACTCGGTTTGGCATTCTCGCTCACGCGTTTATGCCCTCCCTTGCGACAATCGTCCGTCGCACTCCGACGCCCGTTCGACACCCCTCTGCCGTCCCTCTTTGCTCCCCTCTCCGCAAGAGTTTTCGCACTCTATTTTTTGTTTGCCAAAAGCCACTCGGCAATCTGCACTGCGTTGAGTGCCGCGCCCTTCTTGATTTGGTCGGCAACGCACCAGAACGAGAGTCCGTACTCGTTGGTCAAATCCTTGCGGATGCGACCCACATATACCGGCTCCTTGTGAGCGATGAAGAGCGGCATCGGGTACTGCTTCTCTCCCGGGTTATCCATCACCACGACGCGCTCCGCCTGCTCGAATGCCTCGCGTGCCTCCTCGACCGAAATCGGACGCTCGGTCTCGACCCAGATGCTCTCCGAGTGGGCACGCATAACCGGCACACGTACGCAGGTCGCCGAAACGCGAATGTCCGAGTGCATAATTTTGCGCGTCTCGTTGAACATCTTCATCTCCTCCTTCGTGTAGCCGTTATCGGTGAATTGGTCGATGTGCGGGATGACGTTGAACGCCAACTGGTAGGCGAACTTCTCGACCGTCGGTTCCTCGCCACGGGCAATCGAGGCGTGTTGTGCTTCGAGTTCGGCCATTGCCTGTGCACCAGCACCACTTGCCGATTGATAGGTTGCCACGTGTACGCGACGAATGTGCGAGAGTCGCTCGATGGCGGCAAGGGCCACAACCATCTGGATAGTCGTGCAGTTCGGATTGGCTATGATGCGGCGTGGTGCGCAGAGCGCATCCTCGGGATTGACCTCCGGCACGACCAACGGCACATCGTCGTCCATACGGAAGCAACTCGAATTGTCGATCATCAGCGCGCCGTGCTTGGTTATCGTCTCGGCAAATTCGCGCGAAACGCTGCCACCGGCCGATACGAGTGCGATATCGACACCCTTGAAATCGTCGTTGTGTTGTAACTCTTTTATCTCAATTTCCTCTCCTCGAAACGTGCGCGTCTGGCCGGCACTGCGAGCCGAGCCAAAGAGCAACAACTCGTCGCACGGAAAGTTATGCTCTTCGAGAATCTTCAAAAACTCCTGTCCTACGGCGCCACTTGCGCCAACTACTGCTAATTTCATACGCTTCTATCTCTGTTTTTTGTTCGTTTCTTTTCTTCAACTGCATTTTTTTCTCACTCTTGCTGCAACCTGTTTCCTTCGCCTTTGCGGAAATCTATTTTGGGTTGCACTCGCCGCTACTCGAAGAACTCATCCTCGACATACTGCGAGTAAGCGGTTGCGGCATCCTCCGACTCGTCACACACCGTCTCGGTCCACATTGGCGGACGAGCAAAGCGGTCCTCGCGGCTGATGCGGCACTTCGGGTCGTTGTATGCACGAGTGAGGAAGTCGCCGACAATCGGCAGTGCCATCACCGAACCCTCGCCACGTCGGCGCAGGTGAATCTGCTGGTCCTCACCTCCGACCCACGCACCGGCAACGAGTCGTGGTGTGACGCACATAAACCATCCGTCGCGGTTGTCGTTCGATGTTCCGGTCTTGCCCGCAACCTCGACATCCTGCAAACCGAATTGCCAATTCAGACGGCCACCCGTACCGTGGTTGATGACGTTGCGCAACATCGTAATCATCGTGTAGGCGGTCTCCTTGCTGATTGCGTCCTGCGACGAGGAGGAGAACGACGAGATGAGGTTGCCCTGACGGTCCTCGATGTGGGTGACGAAGAGCGGCGAGTTATATACGCCCTCGTTTGCGAAGGTCGAGTATGCGCTGACCATCTCAAAGACGTTCGACTCGAAGGTGCCGAGGCAGAGCGCATATACAGGGTCGATAAAACTGCGAATACCCATATTGTGCAGGAAGTCGGCCACCGCCTCCGGTTGCTTTGCCTGTTTCATAATCCAAGCCGAATAGTTGTTACGCGAGAGTGCCAAACCCCATTTGAGCGGGTGCATCACGCCGTCGTACTCGACTTTGCCCGCCTCCTTTGGCGACCACGCCGTACCTACGGCGGTCTCGATTGTCACCGGCAGATTCGGAACCATCGTGCAAGGCGACATTCCGAGGTGGTCGATGGCGAATGTGTAGATGAATGGCTTGACGGTCGAGCCGATTTGGCGTCGTCCCTGCTTTGCCATATCGTACTTGAAGTATTGGAACGACGGACCACCGACGTACGCCTTGATGTGTCCCGTCTGCGGCTCCATTGCTACGAATGCCGCACGCATAATGCGCTTGTGGTGCAGAATCGAGTCGCGTGGCGTGAGCAACGTGTCGCGCTCGCCCTTGAACGTAAAGACCTTCATCTGGCACTTGCGCTCGAAACTTGCGTAGATGTCCTTCTCGCCAACGCCCGCCTGCTTCATATTGCGGAAGCGGTCGGAGTTGCGCATTGCACGGCGCACGATTTTCTCGACCTCCTCGGGGGTGGTGTCGTTGAAGAGCGTGCGAGTGTTGCGCACCTGCTCGTCCATTGCCGGCTGAATGACGGTCTGCAACTGCTTGTAGAGTGCCTGCTCGGCATACTCCTGCATCGAGGCGTTGATTGTCGTATAGATTTTCAGACCATCGCGATAGATGTTGTACTCCGTGCCGTCCGCCTTGCGGTTTTTGTGACACCAGCCGTAGAGCGGATTCTCTTCGTACTCCTTCATCGCCTGCTCGAAGTCCCAATCGGTGTAGAAGCTGCGACGCTTTGGCGGTTTGGCGTTCATCACCAGACGTAACATCTCGCGGAAGTAGGTCGCTTGACCGTAGTTGTGCGAAATCGGGCGGAAGTTGAGCGTTATGGGCAGAGCCGAGAGCGAATCACACTGCTCGCGCGTAATGGCTCCCGTCTCCGATACACGTTTCAGCACGAGGTTACGACGTGCGAGCGCGTTCTCGGGGTTGCGCACCGGCGAGTAGCGGGTCGGAGCATTCACAACGCCGACCAGAACAGCCGCCTCCTGCAAGTTCAACTCCTCGGGCGACTTGCCGAAGAAGGTCTGCGCCGCCGACTTGATGCCAAAGGCGTTCGAGCCATACTCGACCGTGTTGAGGTACATCGCCACAATCTCCTCCTTCGTATAGTTGTATTCGAGTTTGATGGCCGTAATCCACTCCTTCAACTTGGCGATGACGAGTTTTGCCATACGTACCGGCTTCGGCACGCCGCGCGAATTGTCACGCGGGAAGAGGTTTTTTGCCAACTGTTGCGTTATGGTCGAGCCACCACCCTGCGACGAGCGTCCGAGCATAATGGTCTTTACGCCCACACGCAGAAGCGATTGCAGGTCGATGCCCGAGTGCGAGTAGAAACGCGCATCCTCCGTAGCGATGAGTGCCGCAGCAACAGGTGGTACGGTGCGACCCGAAACCTGCAAAAGTGCGGTCGAATCTTGCGGAAAGAGGTCGGCATACTGCACGTACGAGCGGTTCTGCACAAAGAAACTGCCGATAACCTTGCCGTTGTCGGCGTAGATTTCGGTTGCAAGATTGCTCTTCGGATTCTCCAACTCCTCGAATGACGGCATACGGCCGAATGTGCCGATGGCGGTGAGGATGAGCAGCAGTGTAAGCAGTACCAATGGCGATATGCACACAATCCACATCCAGCGGATTATTTTGCTCTGTCGGTCGGTTTTTTTATTTGTTGTCTTCTTCATAATTATCTTGATAATTATCTTGTTTCGTGCGTGTGTCGTTTCTCCTGCAAATATTTTTCTACAAAAATCTTCTTAAATTCTCTAAACTCCCTAAATTCCTTAAATTCCCTAATCTCCTTAATCTCCCTAAACTCTCTAATCTCTCTGCCCCCCCCTCTCTCTCGAAGACCTCTAAAACGGAAGTCCGAGTCCTGCCGAGACGAACAAACCCTTTTTGCCGTGTGGTTTATATATCGAGACCGTGACGGCAGTGGTTGCCGCTGCCGGCATACGGAACAGGTTTACGTCGAAGGTGATGTCGCCACCGTACGAGAAGAGGTGCTTACGACGGTCGATAAGGTTGGCAATCTCCTGCTTGCCGTCGGCTATGAAGCCCGGATTGTCAAACGATGCGTAGTCGAAACCGATATTCAGACGGATACGTTTGAAGTAGAGTATGGTCGGGATGCCGCCCTCCGGATAACACAACGGCAGTTGGTAGTTGACGGAGGTCGAGACGTAGTTCTCGTTGGCGATGTCGGCTGTTCGGAAACCGCGCGGAATGAGTTGCGACGACTTGAAGGAGAGGGTCGTTGCGAGGTTGTCCGACTCGAAGCCGCCGAGTGTGGTCTGGTAGAGACCCGTCAGCGTGAGCGAGTGGTGCGGAGCGAAGCCCGGCAGGTAGAGTTTGCCGTAGAGCGAAATAAGGTGGCCGAAGTCGCGGTCGGCAGGGTTGAGCGCGTAACTGAGTTGCAGCATATGGCCCTGACGCGGCAGAAAATCTTTGTGCGCGAGTTGGCAGACGTTTTGGTACGCTGCGCTGAACTGCAACAGGTGCACACCCTCGCGATAGCCGATTTTGGCTATATTGGAGAGTTGTCCGCTCTGAATCATATCGACCATACTGCGTACTCTTGCCACCAAGCCGTTCGAGTAGTTCCACGCCACGCTCAATCCGACGTATCGCGTGCGATAGCCGAGTTGGAAGTATAGCGGCAGCGATGCCGAGGCGGTTATGTCGTAGTATTTGCGCAGTGTCGGCTCCTCGGGCAGCACGAGTTCGTATTGGTCGGTCGTCGGGTTTTTGACGTAGGTGTATGCCTGATACATTCGCTGTGTTCCGCCATAGGTTGCGCTCAAACTCAGATTTACACCCAAACCGTAGTATCGCAACGTGCCCTTATATACCGACCCTTCGTCCTTGTTCCAGCCCCACGTCAAGAAGCCCTCGGCATTCGAGAGCAACGATTGCGACATCACCGTCACACCGAGGTTGAAGTCGATATTGCCCTCGGTCATTGCAAACGGGTCGTACGAGGCAGGAGCCCACGAGTGGACGTTGAACAGATGGGTGAATTTCGAGTATCGGCGTGGCTTGTGGTCGAGGATGGTCTTTGCCATCGCCTTGCCCTCGAAGCGTACCGTGTCGAGATTCACCACATCCCACCTCTTGCGTGGCGGATTGATGCGATTTATCGGCAGTCGGGATGGCTCCACGCGCAACATATCCTTGCGGTTGAGCGTCTGACGGGCGAGTTGGTAGCCGTTGCTGTCGTAGGTGGTCATCAGCACCTCACCCTTGTAGGTCGGCATCGGCGAGAATGAGCCGTAGCGCGAGTTGGAGATGCGATACTCCTCGCCCGTGGCAAGGTCGTAGCAATGCACCTCATCCTTGCCCGACTGTATCGAGCCGAAGTACAATACGCCGTCGCGTGCCTGCAAGTCGCTGATAGTGATATACGCACCGTCGGTCAGGCGTGTCGTTGTTCCGTCGCGATTGATTCGTCCGAGCCACATACCGTCGTCGTCGGTGGCGATGAAGTAGAGGTGGCGGCTCTTGTTGTCGTATGCGAGCGAGTGCAACTCTACGCCGAACTCCATCGTGGCGATTGTGCGCGACCCCTTGCGAACGCCGAGCGCAACGGAGTAGGTGCCGTCGGGGTGATACTCTACCCACGCCAGCGAGTCGCAATCGTCGATGACGGTCGGGAACTGCACGTTGCGGTGGCGGAAGATGGTGCGCGGACGGCGTTTGTCCAAATCGACATAGCAGAGGCGCGAATTGACCCTCTCCTGATAAATCACACCGCGTCTATACTCGGTCCACCAGATGCGGCCATCCTTCATCGTGGCACGGGTCGAGATGTTGCCCGTGTGGCAGATGCGGCTCTCTTCGCCCGTCTCGATGTTGGTCTTGACGAGGGCGGTCGGGTGGTCGAGGTCCTCTTTGAAGGAGATTATGTGACGCTCGCCGAACGGCATCGGATAGCGGTATTGCGTATAACTCTTCTGCGTCGGAGTCGGAATGCGCTCCGAGGTCTCGCACTCTACGGGCAGCGTCTCCCAAAAACGGTTCAGGTCGTCGAACGTCTCGCGGAAGAGCGCGTTGGTCGATGTCTGGTAGAATTTTTTGAGTGCGACGGCGGTCGTTGCAAAGACGTACGGGTTGCGTACGGCGTAGTGCACCACCTTATCCCAGATATTCTCGTTGTATTTCGTGTCGGCATAGGCGGTCACCTGATAGCCGAGGTGGTAGTGGTCGGGGATATACTCGCGGTACGAGCCACAGAACCACTTATCGCTATTCTTGCGCTCCAATATGCGTCGGCCGAGGGCGCGGTAGTGCATCGTGAAGGATGGTTGCAGTGCGCGACCGAACGACGACATCGCCGTTTCGGAGAGGACCGCATCGCCCTCCAAACCCCACAGCGGCATAAAGAGCAGACCGATGGTTTTGCTCTGCTGACCGAGCAGATAACTGAACGCACGCACCCAACCCTGGTCGAGGTTGTTGTATTGGACGGCGTGGCGATATTCGTGTGCGGCGAGTTGTTTGAGCCAAGGCATCGAGTAGCCCGCAATGGCGGGTGACGAGAGAATCTCGACTCGACGCGGCAGCCACATCACCATACCGTTCGAGCGTGCATTCTCGGGGTGAATTACAAACGGAATGTTCATCGGCCCGCGACGAAAGCCGAAGCCGATGGATGGCTGAACGGCCTTGACATAGTGCATCATCTCGTAGCCGAGTGCGGCGGCCGTATCGGGGTAGATGACCGAAATCTTATTGTCCTTGATTTTGTGCCAGCGCATAGACTCCGGATCGGCACCCCACGAGTAGTATTGAGCCGACGCCGTGCCGCACGCAAGCAGTGCGACGAGCAGAATGATATGTTTTATGCGCAAGGTCACGTTTCGATTACCCTCCCCTTTGTGCTTCTATTGTGTTGTCTGTCTATTTGTTGTTGTCCGTTGCTGCGGGTTGCTCAAATTGCAAATAACGCCAACCCTGCTCGGTGTAACAACCGATTTTGCCCGCCTTCTTGTCGAAGTAGAGCGTGCCGACCGGTACGGCATCGGTGTCCAACTGCGAGTTTTTGTAGAATGTGGTTGTCGGCTGACTCTCGAACACTCCGAGTGTAAACGGCACGAACGAAACAGCCCAACGGCGACCGAAATCGACACCCTCGCAAGCGTCATCCGAGCCGATTTTTACCCAACCGAAGTGGCGTTTCGGCAGATAGAGCCCCTTTGGCGAATAGACCTGAATGCAGGCGATGTCGGGTGCCTGTTTGCCGATGAGCATCGTCAGACGGCAGGTCTCCGAGCCGTTCCAACCCTCGAAGAGGTGGCCGCCATCGACAAATGTCGTGTATGGTTTGGAGGTGCTGTTGTTCCAGCGGCCTCGACCACCGCGCACCGAGAGCATCGTGTTGGACTCCAACACACCCTCGACCGTGTTGTATATCGGTTGCTCCTCGGTATTGAAACCGTAGTTGTAGCGCACATCCTTCCACTTCTCCCACGAGGGATTGACCTCTTGCGCCCTCACCACGCGACGCTCCACTTCGCGTTGCAGTTGCTCGACTTGTGCGCACAACGCGGCGACCTGCTCGCGCAGTTGCTCCGTCTCCGCATCGCGCTTGTTTCGCTTTTGTGCTTGCGCCGAGAGTGGCACTGCCACAATAATTGCCAACAATATGATGATAAGTCGCTTCATTGCTACCTCCTTTTTCTCTTTACACTTTGTTCGTTCCTCTTCCGTTCCTTTTCCGTTCCTTTTCCGTTCCTCTTCCGTTCCTCTTCCGTTCCTCTTCCGTTCCTTTTTCCTATTCCTCTCCTTTTATTTTGTCTCCTCACTTCTATCTCCACACTCCTCTCTCCACACTCCACACTTGCGCACTTCTCACTCCTTGCCCCTCGCTCCACACTTCTCTCTCCACACTTCGATTTCCTCACTCGTGCACTCTTTGCTAGCCCCCTCCCTTAGACCTTTTTGGTTTTGGTGTAGCCGTCGGCGAGCAGCAGCTCCGTTACGCGGTCGCGGTGGTCGCCCTGAATGATGATTTCGCCATCCTTTGCCGAGCCGCCGACCCCGATTCGCTGTTTAAGTCGCTTGCCGAGCGCAGCCAAATCGTCGTCACTGCCGACAAAGCCGCGCACGATGGTCGCCACCTTGCCTGCTCGGCCGTGTGTGTCGCGCCAAACGCGTAAAATCTGCTTGTCGGGTGCGAGCGTCGATGCCTGCTCCGGCTCGCCATTGTCGTATTTGAAATCGGGATTTGTCGAATAGACCACACCCAATCGCTCTTTCCAATCTGCCATACGAGGAGTTCGTTTTGTCGCTGTTAATGTTTATAACATTAATAATACGTGCAAAGGTAGCGTTTATTTTGTAAAATTGAGGATATTTGGCTATATTTGTTGATGGTTTTTGCCGATGGGTGGTAAAAATTGTCGAAAAAGCGGGTAAAAATGTAACAAAATGGGACGAAAAGAGGAGCGTGCGGCACGTCGCCGCCAAGAGTTGATAGAGAAGATGCGTTCGCGGGCGTTGCGTTCGGGTAAGGTCGATTTGGCGACGCTGCCCGAGCCGTTGCGCATTGAGGATGGCAAACGTCTGGTGAGGGTGTTTGTCGAGGGGTATGAGGATGTGGCGTTTTGGCGCGGAATCTTCGACCACTTCACCAATCCCTACCTGCGATTCGAGATTTCGGTGCCGACGCGCGAGGATTTGCCGAAAGGCAAAAAGGTGCTGCTCAAAGCCGCCGACCGCGCCTGCGAGGATATGTTGCTGTGTATGGATTCGGACTTCGATTATCTGCTTGCGGCCGAGGATGCGACCTCGCAGATGATATGCTCGTCGCCATATATGTTCCACACGTACGCCTACGCAACGGAGAACTACCTCTGCTACGCGCCGTCGCTGCATAACGTCTGTGTGAAGGCGACCAAAAACGATACGCGCATATTCGATTTCGAGCAATTTATGGCCGACTACTCCCGCACAATCTATCCGCTGTTTTTGTGGTACGTCTATTCGGCGAGCAAGCATACCGAGAATGTCTTTACACTGCTCGAATTCAAATCGACCGTGCGATTGGGCTACCTCGATTTGGAGCGCAACGGAGCCAATACAATTGCGTGGTTGGCGCGCCACGTCGAGCAGCGCGAACACTCGCTGTGCGAACTCTATCCGGAGATGGCGAAGGATATGCCGCGCTTTGCCGAATATCTGCGCACGAAGGGTGTCGAGCCGGATGTGACCTATCTGTTTATGCACGGCCATACGCTGATGGATAACGTAGTGATGGTGGTACTTGGTGGCGTGTGCGAAAAATTGCGCCAGATGTCGATAGCCAAGATTGTCGCCTGCTCGAAGGAGGGCGTTGCTCTGAAAAACGAGATGAGCAACTATACCAACTCGTTGCGCTCGATACGCGACGTGCTGCTCGATAACGAGAACTATACGTCGTGCCCGCTCTACAAGTCGTTGAAGGCGGACATTCAGCGATATATCGATTCGACTATCGCAAAACATATCGACGGACAATAGTGCGAGTTTTCAAAAAATGTCGTATATTTGTCCTCGTTTGAAAAATAAGAAGTCGTTTGAATTTGTTTGCTAAATTAGTTTATAGTTGTAAATAGCATAAAATAACTATATAAAAAATTTCAAGCAACTTCTAAATAGACACTGAAAAATGCGCTTGTTCGTACATCGACTCTTGGTGGTGCTTATCGGCTCGCTCTGCTGCTTGGCGGCGGAGGGTGTTTCGTTTGCCGATAGGGTAGATGTTGCGGGCGATGGCGAGCCGCGAGAGTGCGGAGTGCTTGCGAGCGAATATGCTTGTCAGGTGGCTTGCGCTCATCGCGACAACTCCTCTGCCGAGCGAGTCGCGCAGGTGCGTGTTCCGGTGTCGAATGTCTCGGGTGTAAGTGTGCGACAGCCCGCACCTCGCAATGTGTGTGGTGCCGAGCCGATACGCGGTGCGGCATCGGGCGTAGGTTACACGCTGCACACCCATCTTTATCGTTTGAGCCAACGGGCGGTGGATTACTATATCTACACGCTCTGTGTGTTGCGATTGTGAAAAGCGGCTGAAAAGGTGATTTTGACGTCGCTTGCCCTTAAAAACTCATTTACGCCGAGTAAACTCCGTTTTTGCGGGCATCGCACTCCTAAAAATCCCTCATTTCTGCCACTTTCTGAATCTTTGTGTTGGGATTTAAGAAAAGCGGCTTGACCAAAACACATAATTCGCATAATTCACATAAATCAACACACTTTTCAAAACTTAAACGATACTTAAAAAATGAATAAAATAAAGTTTTGCGAGGCGTTGTATGCTTCGTGCGACGGTGTGGTAGTATGCCGTCGAAAATCGCTCCTTATTCCGGTTCTTTTGGTAATTGCAGGTGCACTACTCTTCGCTGCGGGCTCGTTCATCGGCGAGGATGGCGAGATGGTCGATTTGCGCTCGTCGTTGGTGATGGCGGGCATCGTTACGGCGGTTGCCGGTGCGGTCTATTTGCTCTTCCGCTTGGCGGGCAAAGGAGAGCCATACCACAAGGCGAAGCACGCATTCTTGCGTAGCGATGTACTCTCGTTCGACCGTGCGCAGCGCGACAAGGTGATGGCGGCCATCGAGAAGGGCGACTACGATGCGTTGGTTAAACTTCCGCGCCGTGATGTCTCGGCTTTGGCGGTTTTGGCGTACGCTTTGCCTGATGGTACGTTTGCAGCGGTGCAGGCCTTCGAGTATGCGGAGTTGGAGTATCGTCCGATTTGCGGCGTGAAGATTCTGACAAAGTAGCACGCTGCCGGTAGCATCCGGACGAGGGTTAGGTTAGTGATAAAATGGATAAAAAGAGATGAATATTACGACAGAAAATTTTCTGCTCATTGGAGCAATATTGCTGTTCAGTGCCGTAGCGGCGGGTAAATTTGCCTACCGCTTCGGTGCTCCGGCACTGTTGCTGTTCCTCGGAGTGGGTCTGTTCTTCGGCTACGATATTCTATCGTTCAATTCGCCGGAGCTGACGCAGTTTATCGGTATGCTCGCGCTCTGTATCATCCTCTTCTCGGGTGGTATGGATACGAAATTCTCCGAGATACGCGCCGTGCTTGCGCCCGGATTGGTGCTCTCGACGGTTGGTGTATTGCTGACGGCGGTAATTGTGGCGGGCTTTGTCTATTTCGTGTCGCCGTGGGCCGGCGTGGCGTTGTCGTTCCCGACAGCGTTGTTGCTCGCTTCGACAATGTCTTCGACCGACTCGGCATCCGTGTTCTCGATTTTGCGAAGCAAAAAACAGGGCTTGCGCGAGAATCTGCGACCAATGTTGGAGTTGGAGAGCGGCTCGAATGACCCGATGGCATACGTGCTTGTGATTCTGCTTGTTGCGCTGCTGTCGCCTACGCAGGACGCGATAGGAACGGGTGCGAGTATCGTCCTCTTTATCGTGCAGATGGCTCTCGGCGCGCTGCTCGGATTCCTGTTGGGTAAGGCGGCAGTCTGGTCGATAAACAAAATCAATATCAGCAACGCATCGCTCTACTCGGTATTGTTGCTGGCGTTCGTGTTCTTTACATTCTCATTCACGTCGCTCATCAACGGCAACGGTTATCTGGCGGTCTATATCGCGGGTCTGGTAGTCGGCAACCATAAGATTGTCCACAAACGTACGCTCGTCACCTTCTTCGATGGTGTGACGTGGCTCGTGCAGATTATTATGTTCATAATGCTCGGTCTGCTGGTCGATGTACGCGCACTGCTCGAACCGCATACGCTGCTGCTCGGTCTGGGTGTGGCGATGTTTATGATGTTCATTGCTCGTCCGATGGCGGTCTTTGCCTGCCTTGCACCGTTTAGAAAATATACCTTCAAGGCGCGTTGCTACGTGGCTTGGGTTGGTCTGCGTGGTGCGGTGCCGATTATCTTCGCGACCTATCCGCTGGTCGAGGGTATCGAACACGCCGAACTGATTTTCAACGTGGTCTTCATTGTGACGATTATCTCGCTGGTCGTGCAGGGTACGACCGTGAGCGGTGCGGCGAACGCCTTTGGTGTGGCCTTCTCCGAGCGCGAGAGCTCGTTCGGCGATGCTTTGCAGGATAGGATGAAGTCGGCATTTACGGAGGTTGAGGTGAACGAGCAGATGCTCTCGTCGGGCAATACGTTGAGTCGTATCACGTTGCCGGACAATACGTTGGTGATTATGGTGTGTCGCGATGGCGACTACTTTGTACCACAGGGGCGCACCGAGTTGCGACGTGGCGACAAGTTGCTGATACTCTCCGACCGCAACGACGAGTTGCAGGCGCATTACGAGGAGTTGGGCTTGGATGAGGTGATAAAGTTTCAGTAGCGGTTTGACGCGATAATAAATCGAGGGGCTGTCGTGACGAAAATGTCGGACAACCCCTCGGTTTTTGTTTGCGTGCAGGGCGCGTTACTCTGCGTTGTACGAGAAACCGACGCCCTTCTTTGTTGTGATGCGGTTGTTGCCGAGTTTGCGGCGCAGACGACGAATATGAACATCGAGCGTGCGGTCGCCGACAACCACCTCCTTGCCCCATACGTGCAGGAAAATCTCTTCGCGGGTGAAGATGCGATTCGGCTCCGAGCGAAGCAGTCGCAGGATGGCGAACTCCTTGCGCGGCAGAACGACCTCGCCCTGTGGCGTGCGTACCGAGTGGCGACTCTCGTCGAGTTGCGTAGCGTCGGTTGGCGAGGTTGGCTCGTCCGCCCCCAAACGCTTCATAATGGCGTTGATACGTCCGCACAACACGCGCATACTGACCGGCTTGGTGATGTAGTCGTCGGCGCCAGCCGAGTAACTCTCCACCTGACACTCCTCCTCGCGAACGGCCGACAGAAAGACAATCATCGTGTCGTGCAGCGTCGGGTGACGACGTATCGCCGCACACGTTTGGCGACCATCCATCACGGGCATCATCATATCGAGCAGTATCAGATGCGGTCGCACCTGCTCGGCTACGCGCAGTGCCTCCTCGCCATTGCAGGCGGTGTGGATTTCGTAACCCTCGCGTGTGAGATTATAGCGGATAAACTCCCGAATATCCGCCTCGTCATCGACTATAAGTATGCGTTGTGCCACAACTCGCTATCTCGAAAACCGACTAAAATTCAACCCTTGGTGCCTCCGAAGCCCCCTCGGCTGCGGCAAAGTACTCCTTCTGCGAGAAACCGAACATCGAAGCGATGATGTTACGCGGGAAGGTTACAACGCGCGTGTTGTACTGTTTTACGATGTCGTTATACTCGCGACGAGCGACTGCGATGCGGTTCTCGGTGCCCTCCAACTGCGACTGCAATTCGAGGAACGAGGTGTTGGCTTTCAGGTCGGGGTAGTTCTCGGCTACGGCAATCAGACGACCGAGTGCCGACGTCACCTTGTTCTGTGCCTCGACATACTCTTCAAATTGTGCAGGGGTCATATTGCTGCCGTCGAGCGTAATCGAGGTTGCGGCTGCGCGTGCTGCAACGACATCCTCCAACGTCTGCTGCTCGTGTGTAGCGTAGCCCTTGACCGTCGATACGAGGTTAGGGATGAGGTCGGCACGACGCTGGTATTGCGTCTCGACATTCGACCACGCCGCCTCGACACCCTGCTGCTCGCTCACCAATCCGTTATAGACCTTTACGCAGTATATGGCGATGGCAGCAGCCACCACCAAAACGATAAGTAATGTAGCTCTTTTCATAATAGTTCTCCTTAATTTTTATTGTTGTTTGTTTATCTGTTTGTCTGATTGATTGTGTTGTGTTTCAGTTTTTTTTCGGTTTGTTTGTTGGCTTGTTGTTTTTTGGGTTTTGTTGGTCGCCCTGTGATGGCTAAAAGCGCGAGCCGGCACCGCCACCGCCGAAGTGACCACCTCCGAAGCCGCCTCCGAAACTGCCACCTCCGCCGAAGCCACCGCCTCCGCCGCCGATAATCATTCCGCCACCATCGCCGAAATCTTTGTAAATCTTTTCGCGGCGACGATGGTTGTGACCGCACGCCGAGCATACGAACAACTGCTCGACAAAGTCGTATTTGCGGGTCGATGAGAGTATGGCGGTCTGCTGCTTACGCAGACGGTGCTTGCCACATTTCGGACATTTTGACTTGTGCCACTCGTATATCAGCACAACAGCAATGATTGCCACAAAGAAGGCGATAAACATAGCGATTACGCCCAAAATTTCCGTCGGAAACTCCTCCTCTTCGGCAAATATTTCGCCCCCGTCGGAGAGCGTGCGTGCAACCGCGGCAACGCCGGCAACCATACCTCCATCGTAGTCGCCACGCGACAGATACTCAACCATATATCGCTGTTGTATGCGTCGGCACACGGCATCCGTCAGCGTTCCTTCCAAGCCGTCGCCCGTAACGAAGCGTATCTCGCGCCGACCGACGACGAGCAGTATGCCCAATCCGTTATCGGCACTCTCCCGTCCGACACCCCACGACGAGAAGAGTGTGTGGGCAAAATCGAACACATCGTCCGTTGCAATGTCGTCTATCGCAACAACCGCCACCTCTGCCAAACCTCGCCCGCGTAGCGAGTCGCACGCCATATCGATTGCGCGCACCGCTTCGTCGGATAGAATGCCGTCGGGGTTGGATGTGAATCGTGTGCGGTCGGAGAGTTGTACGTTCGGCACCTCGCTCGGTGTATATGTGCGAGCCGACAGAAGGGTCGTTGCCGTCAATACGGATAGGAGTATTGCTAAAAATCGTTTCATAATCTCCATTCTCAAAAAGAAATACTCTGCACAAAGGTAGCAAAAAAAACGCATCCGTCAAATCGGGATGCGTTTTTCGTTACTCGGGTGTTGTGCGACCGAATTACAGACGGGCTTTGATTGCCTTGGTCTGCTCCTCGTAGCCCGGCTTTTCGAGCAGAGCGAACATATTGCGCTTGTAATCCTCCACACCCGGCTGGTTGAACGGATTAACACCCAGCATATAACCGCTGATACCGCACGCCTTCTCGAAGAAGTAGATGAGCGCACCGAGAGCGCGTTCGTCAATGGTCGGAATCTCGACACGGAGATTCGGAACACCGCCATCGACGTGGGCAATCTGTACGCCGAGCTCGGCCATCTTGTTAATCTCGTGCAGACGCTTGCCTGCCAAGTAGTTCAGACCGTCGAGGTTGTCGGCATCGGCACCCACGCGAACGTCGTACTTCGGCGCAGCCACCGAGATAATGGTCTCGAAGAGTGTGCGCTCGCCATCCTGAATGTACTGACCCATCGAGTGCAGGTCGGCAGTCAGCGTTACGCTTGCCGGATAGATACCCTTGCCATCCTTACCTTCGCTCTCGCCGTAGAGCTGCTTCCACCACTCGTTGATATTGACGAGTTTCGGCTCGTACGAACCGAGAATCTCAATCTTCTTGCCATCGCGATAGAGTGCGTTGCGAACGGCTGCATATTGTGCCGAGATATTATCCTCGTATGCCACACCCGGACGGGTTGCCTGCTCGACGGCGCGTGCGCCCTCGACGAGTGCTGTGATATCCACACCACCTGCTGCGAGTGGCAACAAGCCGACAGGCGAGAGAACCGAGAAACGACCACCTACGTTGTCCGGAATAACGAAGGTTGTGTAGCCCTCGTTGGTTGCGAGCGTTTTGAGTGCACCGCGTGCCTTGTCGGTAACGGCAACGATGCGATTCTTGGCATCCTCCTTGCCGTAGCGACGCTCAATCTCCTCCTTGATGATGCGGAAGGCGATTGCCGGCTCGGTCGTCGTACCTGACTTTGAAGCGACGATGGTCGCAATCGAGTAATCCTTCAACGCTGCAAGCATCTCGCCGAGGTAGTCCTCCGAGATGTTCTGACCGGCGAAGAGTACAATCGGGTTTTTGTGCTCTTTGTGGAGCAACTCGAACGAGTCGGTCATCGCGTCGATAACCGCCTTTGCACCCAGATACGAACCGCCGATACCGATGCAGATGATAACCTCTGCCTTCTCGCGCAGACGTGCAGCGCAAGCATTAACCTCGGCCAGATGCTCCGGAGTGATGTCCGACGGGAGGGTAATCCAACCCAAAAAATCGTTACCGGCGCCCTTGCCTGCGTGGAGCAGTTCGTTTGCCTCGATTGCTTCGCGTTTCAACGCCTCCGATACCTCGACACCGCACTTGCGGGTGTCCAATTTAATCAATTCCATAATTTGAAAATCTGTTATTGTGTTTTTTGTAAAATTTTTTTATTCGCTTATGTCAGCCGTTTTTTTGTTTTTTAACTCTCTTTTATCCGCTTGCGCTCGCCGTTTTTTGCCTGCTTTTGTCCGCTGTCGGGGCGAAAGCGCATTTCAGCAGTTCAAAGGTAGCAAATTTTTTTGTAAAAAACCATAAAAGATATTTATCTTTTTCCTACCTTTGCAAAAACAGTGACCGAATTGGGTGTTTTGCCCAAAAACGGTGGCTCGGAACGACGAAAAAATATAAAAAACGATATAATTTATGGGACTTTTTTCTTTAACACAGGAATTGGCTATCGACCTTGGTACAGCCAACACGCTTATCGTCTATAACGACGAGGTGGTGGTCGATGAGCCGTCGGTTGTCGCTATCAACATTCACTCGGGTCAGATGGAGGCACTCGGTCACGAGGCGCACCGCTACGTAGGCCGTACCAATCCGAATCTGCGCACCATCCGTCCGTTGAAGGGTGGTGTGATTGCCGACTTTAACGCTACGGAGTTGATGCTCAAAGGTATGATTCGCAAAATCAAGACCTCGGGCGCACTCTTCTCACCATCGCTCAAAATGGTTATCTGTATTCCGTCGGGTTCGACCAACGTCGAGATTCGTGCCGTGCGCGACTCGGCAGAGCACGCAGGCGGTCGTGAGGTGGCGATGATTTACGAGCCGATGGCGGCTGCCCTCGGTGCGGGTCTGGATGTTGAGGCACCGGAGGGTAATATGATTATCGACATCGGTGGTGGTACGTCGGAGATTGCTTGTATCTCGCTCGGCGGTATCGTATGCTCGGAGTCTATCGACATCGCGGGCGACGTCTTTACCAACGATATTATGAACTACATCAAGCAGCAACATAACATTCGCATCGGCGAGCGTACGGCGGAGGATATCAAGTGTAAGATTGGTGCTGCACTGCCGGAGTTGGATGACGAGCCGGAGGATTACGTAGTGACCGGTCCGAGTGTGCTGACTGCACTCCCGCAGACCATTTCGCTCAACTATACCGAGATTGCATACGCTTTGGAGTCGTCGCTCTCGAAGTTGGACGAGGCGTTGATGAAGGTGCTGACCGAGATGCCGGCCGAGCTCTACTCGGACGTTGTTCGTAACGGTATCTATTTGGCAGGTGGTGGTGCGCTTATCAAGGGCTTGGGCAAGCGTCTCTCGGATAAGACGGGTATTCCGTTCCATATCGCCGAGGATCCGTTGCGTGCCATTGTGCGCGGTACAAACCTCGCGTTGAAGAATATCAACCGCTTCTCGTTCCTGATGCGCGGATAGCCCCCCCGGCGTGTGACCTGCCCCCCCCACAAACGTAAAACAATACGCGAGGGTGAGATAAGGAGCAGCAAGAATCGGAGAGAGGGGGAGAGAAAGAGAGAGATAAGGAGCCGTAAGAAGAGAGGACGAAAGGAGCGGACAGAAGAGAGAGGGGAGAATCGGAGAGAAGGAGAGAGACGGGGAGAGAAGCCGAGAGAAGAGAAGGAGAAAAATGTGTAGGAGCGCGAAGTATGCATAAACTCATCTATTTTATTCGCAAAACGTACGTGGCGATAATCTTCGTTGTGTTGGAGATTGTCGCTTTGCGTTGCTATGCCTACTCGACACCATATACACAATCGCGCCTGTTGGCGGGCTCGAATGCCGTTGTGCGCTACGTCTATTCGTCGTTGCACGGCGTCCGTCACTTCTTCTCGCTGCGCAGCGAAAATATTCGCCTTACGGAACGTATAGCCGAACTCGAAAATCGTCTCGATGCCGTTGGCGAATACGAGGCGGCAATGCGCGAAGAGATGGGCGCAAGCGAAGGGGTCGCAGTGAGTATCGCTCATAAGTACGAATATCTGCCGGCACGCGTGATGTCCAACTCGATAAACCATCCGCAAAACTATATTACGCTCGACAAGGGCTTCAATCAGGGTGTGGCTATCAATATGGCGGTCCTCTCGCCCGAAGGTTACGCCGTGGGTACGATTGTGAATTGTTCGGAGAACTTCTCCATTGCTCGCTCGCTGCTCAATACCTCGTTCCGCGTCAGCGCACGTCTGGCGGAGGATGGCAGTATCGGCTCGGTGCATTGGAACGGTGGCGATTCGCAGTTGGCCGACTTTGACGATGTGACCAAGTATGCCAAGATTGCCGAGGGTGACGTGGTGGTTGCCGCCGGCTTCTCGCACTACTTCCCGTCGGATGTGATAATCGGCAAGGTGGAGCGCGCGACGTTGCGCGAGAATGCCACCACGTACGACTGCCGAATCCGTCTTGCGGCGGATATGTCGCGTTTGAGTAACGTATTGCTTGTGAAGAATAACTCGGCCGGCGAGGCGCAGTCGCTCGAAGAGCAGCCGCTGCCGTCGGCAGATGAGTCCAAATAATAATCGAGATACGCAGATGAAAGGCAAAGGTAGTTACGCATTGTTTTTTCTGGTTACCGTGATGGTGCAGGTCTTTCTGCTCAACAATCTCACGGTAAGCGTGCTGTTTGCGCCTATGGCGTATGTTGCGTGTCTGATTATGATGCCGCTCGATTCGTCGCCTATCAAGATGCTGCTGACTGCGTTGGCAATCGGTCTGCTGATGGACTTTACGATGGGAACGGAGGGATTGAACGTCATAGCGACCTTGCCCGTTGCCTTTTTCCGTCGCCCGATATTGAGCTTTGTTGCCGGCTTTTCGGATTTCGATAAGGAGGAGGGTGCTCCGAGCGAAAAACGCCTCGGTGTCTATCGCTACCACCGCTATATTGTGACTATGGTGGTCTTCCACTCGCTGCTGCTCTTCTCGGTCGAGCATCTGTCGTTCGACAACTTCGGCCTCTTTTTGGCGCGTTTCGTGTGCAGCACGCTCGCGTCGCTTGTTGCGGTCTATTTCCTGCTGCTTTTGTTCACTCCTAAATTCTCTGCCAAATAATGAACGAGTACGGAGGCAATCGTTGGCGGATAATTATTCCGCGTCTGCTGGTATTAATCATATTCGGCGTGCTCATTCTGCGTGTCGGCTATCTGCAACTCATCGATAGCCGTTACGAGTCGCTTGCCGGCGACAACTATCTGCGTTACGTGGTCAAGTACCCACCGCGTGGCGAGGTCTTCGACCGCAATGGCGAGTATCTGGTGCAGAGCAAAATATGTTACGATTTGATGGCGGTGTGGCGTGATATGCCTCGCAGCGGAGTCGATACGCTTCGCCTGCTCGATATCACGGGGCTCACGTTGCCACGCCTTAAAAATGCACTCTACGAGGCACGTCGTTCGCCGCGTCAGGGTCGCCTCGTTGCGAAATATCTGTCGGCAGAGGAGAAACTCCAACTCGACGAGTTGAATATCCCCGGTCTATATACCGTTCCGCGTACCGTGCGCCAATATCCGCGTAAAATCGGCGGCAACCTGCTCGGCAGTGTCGGCGAGATTACGGACAAGATGCTGAAAAACAGTTCGGAGTACTACGGTATCGGCGACTATATCGGCACCGAGGGTCTCGAAGCGGCATACGAGGAGGAGTTGCGCGGTGTGAAAGGTCTTGTGCTGCACGACCTCTACGCCCGCGATGAGGCGCACGACCAGATTATCAACCACCCGCAACCGGGCAAGTCGATTGTCTGTACGATTGATGCCCGCTTGCAGGCCTTTGCCGAGGATTTGATGCGTGGCAAAGTGGGTGCCGTTGTGGCAATCGAGCCGGCAACGGGTGAGATTCTCGTTATGGCATCGTCGCCTACGTTCGATCCCGACGAGTTGGTCGGTCGCGAGAGGGGTAACAACTATATGCGCAATCTGAACAATCCGCGCCACCCGTTGTTCAACCGCTCGGTCAAGTCGAAATATCCGCCCGGTTCGACCTTCAAACTCGTAAATGGTCTTATCGGCTTGCAGGAGGGGGTGCTCAAACCGAACTATCGCTACTCGTGCCATAATGGTTACGACTACGGTAAGATTCACGTCGGTTGCCACGAACACTCGTCGCCGCTGAATCTCGACTACGCGATTGCCACATCGTGTAACGCCTACTTCTGCTACGTCTTTCGCAACATATTGGAGAACAAGAAGTACGGCTCGGTGAAGGATGCCTACGATGTGTGGTGCGAGTATGTGGAGAGCTTCGGTTTTGGTCGCAAGTTGGAGTCGGACTTCCTTGGCGAGGGTCGCGGCTATGTGCCGGATAGGGCATTCTACGACAAGCGTTACCACAAATCGTGGAATGCGCTGACCGTGCTTTCGCTCTCGATTGGTCAGGGCGAGTTGGGTTGCACGCCGTTGCAGTTGGCAAACCTTGCGGCGACGATTGCCAATCGTGGTTACTACTACATTCCGCATATCGTTCGCAGCATCGAGGGGCAGGATTCGCTCGATGCGCGATTCTATCGCAAAAACTATACGAAGGTCGATGCCCGCCACTTCGAGACCATCGTGCACGGTATGTGGCGCGGTGTGAATGTCGATGGAACGTGTCAGGGTGCGAAACTCGACGGATGGGATGTCTGTGGTAAGACGGGTACGGCTCAAAACCCGCGTGGCGAGGACCACTCGACCTTCGTGTCGTTCGCTCCGCGTAACAATCCGAAGATTGCTATCGCCGTCTATGTCGAGCACGGTGGCTTTGGTGCGTCGATGGCGGTGCCGATTGCCTCGCTGGTCGAGGAGATGTACCTGACCGACTCCATTACGCGCCCGTGGCTGGTCGATTACGTGAAACAGAAACAGATTAACTATTACAACGCCTATGACCGCAAGAGACAGAAATAGCGTGCGACTCTTCGTAGGTGTGGACCGTGTGGCGATACTGCTCTATGTGGCATTGACGCTGTTCGGTCTGGCGGCCATATTCTCGGCGTCGTGGAACGAGACGAGCGATGCTCCGCTCTCGCTCGACCATAATTATATGAAGCAGGCGATGTGGCTCGGTTTGTCGTGGGTTGCGGCTATCGTCATACTTCTGCTCGATAGCAGCGTGTGGCATAAATTTGCATACTACATCTACGGCTTCGGTATCCTTGCTCTGCTCTCGACACTCGCCATAGGTACGACTGTCAATGGCGCGAAGGCGTGGATTGCCATCGGTGGTTTCCGTATCCAACCAATGGAGTTTGCCAAGATTGCCATCGCTATCGCTACGGCGCGTATGATGAGCGAATACTCCTTCTCGCTGGGCAAAATCGGCGATCTGTTCCGTTTGGCGGCTCTGCTGATGTTGCCGCTCGGAATTGCCGTGTTGCAAAACGACCTCGGTTCGGGTCTTGTGCTCGGGTCGTTCCTCTTTATGCTCTACCGCGAGGGGTTGAACAATTGGATATGTGTGCCGATTCTCTTTATTGCGACACTCTTCATCCTCTCGTTCGTGCTGACGCCCGTGACGTTGCTCGTCGCACTCATCACGGTCTTTACGCTCTCGGCGGCAATGATGATGCGCGATAAGTGGCTGCTGTGTTTGAAGTATGTCGCTTCGCTCTTTTTGGCGAGCATCCTGCTCTACTTGGTGCTCTGCGTGGCGGTTGGCGAGGGTGTGAGTTACTACGCAACGCTCTTCGGCGTGACACTCGCGTCGCTCGTTGCGGTTGTGGTGTATGCCTTCCGAAAGAGTTTGCGCCAACTCTACGTCATCGTCGCGCTCTTCTTCGTCTCGTCGATGATTATGCCGACCTCCGATATCGTCTTTTCGCATCTGAAAGAGCACCAGCAGAAACGTATCCAGAGTTTTTTGGGTCTGGTGAGCGATCCTGCCGCCGATTATAATGTCAATAAGTCGAAGGAGGCAATCGGCTCGGGTGGTCTGCTGGGTAAGGGATACTTGCAAGGTGCGCTCACGCGATACCGACTCGTGCCGGAGCGTCACACCGACTTTATATTCAGTACTATCGGCGAGGAGTTGGGCTTCGTCGGCACGCTCACAATATTGTTGCTGCTCGCAGCGTTCATACTACGACTGATGCGTATGGGCGACCGCCAGCAGGAGACCTTCGGGCGCGTCTATTGCTATTGCGTCGCCTCGATACTGCTCTTCCACGTCTTGATAAATATCGGTATGACCATCGGATTGATGCCGGTGATGGGTATTCCGTTGCCGTTTGTAAGTTACGGCGGCTCGTCGCTGTTCGCATTTACGATAATGGTCTTCATCGCCTTCTCGCTCGACGCCTCGACGCGCCGCGAGTTGCCGACATACCGATATATATAACGCGTGTGCGTAGGATGGGATAACAACACGTTGGAATAATAACTAAAAATAAAGTATAAGATGAAAAAGATTTCTTTGATGCTCTTTGCCCTTGCGGCACTTGCCTTCGTCGGTTGTGAGCCGAATGGAGGCGAGGATGAGATTACTCGCAAACATCGTACGGCGACCTTCGAGGACAGGACGCAGACCAGCACCGACTCGGATCGTCCGGGCGAGGTTATCGGCTCGGCATTCTGGGCGAAGCTTATCGACGAGCCGCAGTATGGCGGTCCGCTGCTCTACGGTGGCGAGGGCTATTCGTGGTACGATGTCGATACCGACCTGTACAGTGCGCTACCCGATGCGTGGGGTGACCATACTTTCTACGGTGGCGGTATTGCCGTGTCGAACTACGTCGGCAGTATGGCAATCTATAATACCTACGAGTCACAACTCGCAGTGGGCAACCGCTCAACTTCGTCGAGCAAAAATTTCCTTGTCTGCTATGTTGCCAATAACGACTACCCGCCGTTTATCGAGTTTCGATACGGAACGGGCATCTTCGAGGAGATTGATGTCTGTGCAACCTGCTATGGATTGTATGTTGCTGCCAATGGTAACGACTTCTGCCCGTGCCCGCCAATCGGTGCGGATGGCTATTTGAAGGTAATCGTGACGGGTTACGATGAGTATGGAGCCGAGACCGGTCGCTTGGAGCGCGATATCTTCAAGGGTAATAGCCGTCTCTCGTCGTGGGAGAAGTGGAATCTCTCGTCGCTGGGTCTCGTTAAGCGCATCACGTTCCGTATGGAGGAGGGTAAGATTGTCAATGGCGAGTATGTGAAGAGCACGCTCGAATATATGCAGTATCCGACCTATATTGCAATCGACAATATCGACGTGTACAGATAATCGCAGCGACGTATTGCAGGGTGCCGTAAAAGAGAAAGGGCTGTTCGACTTCCGAGTTGAACAGCCCTTATTCATAGGATATTACGCCCTATTGGCGATGGTGAAAATACTCGACACCCAAGCGGTATGAATCCAGTCCGAAGCCCACAATCGATCCGATTGCCACACCGCCGATGAGCGACGTGTGGCGGAACTCTTCGCGAGCGGCGATATTCGAGATGTGAATCTCTACGACCGGTACCGCGATGGCGGAAATCGCATCCCGAATCACGACCGACGTGTGCGTATATCCGCCGGCGTTGAGCAGCACGCCATCGTAGGTGCCATCGGCTGCGTGGAGTGCATCGACAATCTCCCCCTCGATATTGGTTTGGTGATAGTCAATCTCCACTTCCGGATACGCTGCCCGCAGACGAGGAATAAACTCGTCGAAGGTCTCGCTGCCATATACGGCGCGGTCGCGTGTGCCCTGCAAATTCAGATTTGCACCGTTGAGAATCAGTAGTTTCATTCGTTTCCCTCCTTTTGTTTTGTAGTTGGTTACCCCTATCCTCACTCTCCGTTTGTCTTCGAGCGTGGGGGTGTCGGCTTGCGCTCTCGGCTATTTTGCCATCATACAAGCCAACGCAATCGAGTACTTCTTCGATGCAGCCGAGTCACCGCGCGAAGTGAGTACGCACGGCACCTTTGCACCCATCACGATAGCGGCAATCTCGCCACCTGCCAAGTGCGAAACACTCTTGAAGAAGACGTTACCCGACTCGATGTTAGGGAAGAGCAACGCATCCACGTCGCCGGCAATCGCCGAACCCTTCACCTTCTTATGCTCGGCAACCTCCTTGAAGAGTGCCACGTCGAGCGACAGCGGACCATCGACAATCACATTGCCCAGCTGACCACGGTCGGCCATCTTTGCGAGCATCGCACCCTCGATAGAGGAGGTCGAAGCCGGCAAAACCTGCTCGGACGGAGCAACGCAACCAATCTTCGGAGTCTCAACGCCGAGCGCAACGGCAACCTTGCGCAGATACTCGATTTGCTGTTGCTTCTGCTTGATGTCCGGTTGCAGAATGATTGCGATATCGGATGCGAGCAACAACTTGTGATAACCGTTCCACTCGAACACCGAAACGTGGCTCAAAGTCGCCTTCGGAGGGCAAAGACCGAGGTCTTTGTTGAGGATTGCACGCATATATTTGTCGGTCGGAAGCATACCCTTCATCAGTACGTCTGCCTCGCCCTGTGCAACGGCTGTCGCAGCGAGCAGAGCCGCCTTCACGTCGCTCTTCTCGTCGATTATGCGCAGTACGCTGCTGTCGATATCGTGCTCCTTGCACACCTGCTCGATAGTTAGACGGTCGCCGTAGATAATCGGCTCGACCAGACCCTCCTGATATGCGTCATAAACCGCAGCCAAGGTGTGCGAATCCTGACCATAAGCAACCGCCAAACGCTTGCGACCACGCAGACGAGCGGCATCTACTATCTCTGATAAATGTTTCATTTTGTGTTACTCTCCTATTTTGTTAAATTATATGTATCGGTTGCAATGACCAACTCCTCGTTGGTGGCAATTACCGCCACCTTAACGCGCGACGAGTCGGTCGAGATGATTGTGTCGGTGCCGCGAACGGTTTTGTTGAGGTCACGGTTGAGCGATATGCCCATAAACTCCAAGCCCTCGCACGTGCCTTCGCGCAACTCCCACGAATTTTCGCCGACACCACCCGTAAATACGACCAAATCGACGCCGCCCATCAGCGCAGCGTACTTGCCTACGTACTGCTTTACTCGCGAATAGTACATATCTCGCGCCAAAATTGCACGCTCGTTGCCCGCCTCGTAGGCCGCATCAATATCGCGCATATCGCTCGACACGCCCGATACGCCCTCGACGCCCGAACGCTTGTTGATCATCGAGTTGATTTCGGCGAGCGACATACCCTCCTTCTCGGCGATGAAGAGCACGGCACTCGGATCGACATCGCCGCAACGCGTACCCATCACCAAACCATCGACCGGCGAGAAGCCCATCGACGTACATACCGAGCGACCATTCTCTACGGCCGTAACCGAACCACCGTTGCCGACGTGGCAGGTGATGATGCGCGACTGCTCGAATGGCAGGCCTGCAAGTGCAGCACCCTGCTTTGCCACAAATTTGTGGCTTGTTCCGTGGAAACCGTAACGGCGTACGCGATACTTCTCGTAATACTCGTACGGCAGAGCGTACATATAGTTTACGGCCGGAATTGTCTGGTGGAACGAGGTGTCGAATACGGCAACCTGCTTCACTTGCGGCAACACCTTCTCGATGGAGAGAATACCCTCCAAGTTGGCAGGGTTGTGCAGCGGAGCGATGTCGAACAGCGAACGAATCTTCTGCTTCGCCTCCTCATCGACGATGCAACTCGTCGGGAAGAACTCGCCACCGTGTGCCACGCGATGACCTACGGCCTTCACCTCGTCGAGCGAGGCGATGACGCCGTGCGTAGCATCGGTCAGCGCATCCAACACCAAGCGGATACCCGTCGTGTGGTCGGGAATCGGCTGATGCAACTTGAAAATATCCTTGCCTACCGGTTTGTGGGTGAGGTCGCCCTCTGCCAATCCGATTCGCTCGACAAGACCCTTTGCCAAGAGCGAGTGGCCGCCGTCGCAGATGTCGATAACCTGATATTTAATCGACGAACTGCCGCAGTTAAGTACTAAAATAACCATTTTGTATGTCTGTTTTTAATCAAAAATATTCTAATCTACAAAGGTATGAAAAAAATACGAAACGGTGTATCTGCTTTGCGACAAATTTTGCGCCGCTCGGCGACTTCGCCCCGCCTCGACGGGTGTTTTTCTGCTTGTCGGGAGGGCGTTTTGGTTGTGTGCGACGGAGCGACTCCGTGCGTGCCGACGGAGTGTTTTTGCCGTTGAGATGAGATTTTTGTGCGGGGCGGAGCCGAAAATCGGCGTAAAAAAGTGATAATGATACGAAAAAGTCGTTTGCGGGTTTGTTTGTTAGAGATATAATTCGTATCTTTGTCGCGCTTTAACGCTATCCACGGTAAGGGGGATGCGGATGAAGTGTAAACAATTAAAAACAAATTTCTTAAACTATTTTTTACTATGGCTTATTTAACAGCAGAGAAAAAAGAGGAAATTTTCGGTCAGTACGGCAAGTCTAACAAGGATACCGGTTCGCCAGAGAGCCAGATCGCTTTGTTCTCGTACCGTATCAGCCACCTTACAGAGCACCTCAAAAGCAACAAGCACGACTTCGGTACCCAGCGCGCACTTCTGCGTCTGGTAGGTAAGCGTCGCCAGTTGTTGGAGTATTTGAAGGAGGTTGATATCGAGCGCTACCGCGCAATCGTTAAGAACCTCAACCTTCGTAAGTAATCCTGCGAGGCGAAAGATGAAGGCAACGGATGCTGCCTTCATCTTTTTTATGATGACAATTTATTTATTTGGACGAATATAAGATTATGGAAGAAAAGAAGTTGTACAATGCTGTACAGAAGTTCATCCCGTTGGAGGGAGGACGTGAGATTATGATCGAGACCGGCAAGTTGGCAAAGCAGGCCGACGGTTCGGTTGTCGTAAAGCAGGGCGACACGATGTTGCTCGCTACCGTTGTTGCGGCGAAGGATGCCAAGGAGGGTACCGACTTTATGCCGCTGCAAGTGGAGTATAAAGAGAAGTTTGCTGCCGCAGGTCGTATTCCGGGCGGTTTTATGAAGCGCGAGGGCAAGGCCAGCGATAACGAGGTGCTCGTAGCACGTCTTATCGACCGTGCGTTGCGTCCGCTCTTCCCGTCGGACTACCACGCAGAGGTTTATGTGACCGTAAACCTTATCTCGGCAGACAAGGATATTCAGGCAGACGCGTTGGCAGGTCTTGCAGCATCGGCTGCACTCGCCGTGTCGGACATTCCGTTCGGTGGCCCGATTTCGGAGGTTCGCGTGGCTCGCATCAATGGCGAGTACTGCATCAACCCTACATTCTCGCAGATGCAGGATGTCGATTTGGATATTATGGTCGGTGGTACGATTGACAATATCCTGATGGTTGAGGGTGAGATGAAGGAGGTTAGCGAGGAGGTTATGCTCGGCGCTATCAAGTACGCTCACGAGGCAATCAAGGAGCACTGCGCCGTTCAGATCGAGTTGATGAAGGAGCTCGGCAAGGATGTTAAGCGCGAGTACTGCCACGAGACCAACGACGAGGAGTTGCGTCAGACCATCATCTCGGAGTTGTACGACAAGGCATACGCAATCGCTACCAGCGGCACGATGAAGCACGAGCGCAGCGAGGCATTCGATGCGTTGGAGGCAGAGTTTGCAGCACGCTACACCGAGGAGGAGTTGGAGGAGAAGGCACCGCTGATTCACAAGTACTTCCACGATGACGTGCAGAAGAAGGCGATGCGTAATATGATTCTCGACGAGGGCAAGCGTTTGGATGGCCGTCGCACGGACGAGATTCGTCCTATCTGGTGCGAGGTGAACTACCTGCCTTGCGCTCACGGTTCGGCAATCTTTACGCGTGGTGAAACGCAGTCGCTCTCGACCGTTACACTCGGTACGAAACTCGACGAGAAGATGTACGACGAGGTGCTCATTCAGGGTACCGAGCAGTTCACGCTCCACTATAACTTCCCTCCGTTCTCGACCGGTGAGGCAAAGGCATCGCGCGGTGTGAGCCGTCGTGAGATTGGTCACGGCCACTTGGCTTGGCGTGCGTTGAAGCCGATGGTGCCACTGGGCGAGGAGAACCCTTATGCAGTGCGTGTAGTGTCGGACATCCTCGAATCGAACGGTTCGTCGTCGATGGCTACCGTATGTGCGGGCTGTATGGCGTTGATGGATGCAGGTGTTAAGTTGCGCAAGCCGGTGTCGGGTATCGCAATGGGTCTGATTTCGGATAGCGCAACGGGTCGTTGGGCTGTGTTGTCGGATATCTTGGGCGATGAGGACCACTTGGGCGATATGGACTTCAAGGTGACCGGTACGCGCGACGGTATCACTGCAACGCAGATGGATATCAAGGTCGATGGCCTCTCGTACGAGGTGTTGGCAAAGGCGTTGGAGCAGGCACGTGTAGGTCGTCTGCACATCCTCGACAAGATTACCGAGACTATCGCCGAGCCACGCGAGGATTACAAGCCGTTTGTTCCGCGCATCGAGCAGATTATCATCGATAAGGACTTTATCGGTGCAGTTATCGGCCCTGGCGGTAAGGTTATTCAGGATATTCAGAAGAGTACGAATACGACCATCACCATCACCGAGAACGATAAGCACGGTGTTGTGGACGTATTTGGTCAGAATAAGGAGTGCATCGACGCTGCAATGGCACGTATCAAGGGTATCGTAGCCGTTCCGGAGGTAGGCGAGCAGTATCACGGTACAATCAAGTTGATTGTTGCTTTCGGTGCGTTCGTAGAGATTCTTCCGGGCAAGGAGGCGTTGCTCCACATCTCGGAGATTGACTACAAGCGTTTCGAGACGATGGAGGAGACCGGTTTGAAGGAGGGTGACGAGATTGACGTTAAACTCATCGGCTTGGATGCCAAGACCGGCAAACTGAAACTCTCGCACAAGGCGTTGCTGCCTAAACCGGAGGGTTGGGTAGAACCGGAGCGTAAGCCGCGTGGTGATCGCCCGGAGCGTCGTGGCGAGCGTCCGGAGCGTCGCGGTGAGCGTCGTCCGCGCAAGGAGTAAGCGTCGTGCGTATATTGCGAAAAATGGGGCGTGTCTATCGGATTCGCCCCGTTTTGTGTAAAACATACGGTGAAACGACATAAATAGTGGTCGAAATCGTTTTGTCGCAACGAAAAAAGAGTTATCTTTGTAACGAGAGAATGGACTCTAAACATAAAAAACATAAAAGACTATGAAAAACGTATTGAGATTGGCAGTTGTATTGTCGGTAGCGATGGTAACGCTCTCCGGCTGTAACTGTTTTAAGAAGATGGCAAAGGAGCCGGAGGCAGTGAAGGTCGCTTGCACACCGGAGGTTTTGGTTCTCAACAATGGCATTATCTCTGCCGACATTACGGCCGAGATTCCTGCAAAGTACTTCAATAAGAAGGCAGCGGTTAAGGTTACGCCGGTTATCTTCTTCGAGGGTGGTATGGTCGCAGGCGAGACGCTCCTGTTGCAGGGCGAGAAGATTGCCGAGAACGGTATCGAGGTAAAGAACGGCGAGAATATGGCAATCAACCGCCACGTCGAGTTCGCTTACCAGCCGGAGATGGAGAACTGCGAGTTGAAACTGCTCGTAGAGGTTAAGTGCAAGAGCGGCAAGTGCAAGGAGTTTACCCTTGTAAATGCTAACAACGGCGAGGTGCTCACCGAGGAGCAGTTGACTGTATTGGCAAAGAACGACGCTGCAACCGTTGCGTTGAAGAGCGAGTGCGGTCGTAAGATTGCTGTCGGTGTGAACACCTTGCAGAAGGACCTCGACTATGCAGAGGCAATGCTTCCGCTTGCAAACAACTATAAGAATGTTACGACGCAGGTTGTAAAGGCAAACATTGTCTATAAGATCAACTCGTCGAACGTATCGAAGAGTGCGATGGAGGCAGACGATATCACTGCTTTGAAGCAGAATGTAGATGCTCTGCTTGCGAACGACCGTGCAAAGCAGTCAGTATATGTGAACGGTTATGCTTCGCCGGATGGTCCGGAGAAGTTCAACGACAAACTCTCCGACAAGCGTAGCCAGTCGGGTGTTAAGGCGGTTGAGAAGTTGCTCAAAGATTCGGGCCTTGCAATCGACGCTGCTGCGTACGGCGAGGACTGGGAGGGCTTCCAGGAGGCAGTTGCCGCTTCGTCGATTGAGGATAAGGATTTGATTCTCCAAGTGTTGAATATGTACTCGTCGTCGGCCGAGCGTGAGAAGGAGATTAAGAACCTCTCGTCGGTATTCGGTGCGTTGAAGACCGATGTTCTTCCGCAGTTGCGCCGCGCACAGATTGTAAACAGCGCAGACATTACGGGTAAGACCGATGCCGAGATGCAGGCACTCGTTGAGAAGGGCCGTGCTTCGGAGCTCGACCTCGAAGAGTTGCTCCACATCGCAGAGATGCAGCCGGCAGTTGCCGAGGCGGCTCTCAAAGAGGCAGTTAAGACGGGCGACGCTCGCGCTTACAACAACCTCGCAGTTGTTCAGGCAGCACAGGGCGACTATAAGGGTGCGCTCGCATCGCTCAACGCAGCCGCTGCGGCAGGCGACAAGTCGGAGGAGCTGACCAACAACTACGCTTTGGTATATCTCGGCTTGGGCGAGGTTGCAAAGGCAGAGGAGTATGCAAATGGTGCTGATGCTGTAACCAACGCTTTGGTTTCGGCTTCGAAGGGCGACTACACCACTTCGTCGAAGATTCTGAGCGGCTACAACGCAGCAATCGCACAGATTCAGGATGGTAACCTTGCAGCAGCGAAGAAGAGCATCGCAGGTGACGAGTCGGCAAAGGCAGAGTACTTGCGCGCTGTAATCGCAGCCAAGGAGGGTAGCATCACCGCAGCCAAGTCGTACCTTGCATCGGCTATCTCGAAGGATGCATCGTTGGCAAAGAAGGCAGCGAAGGATGTAAATCTTGCAGTATTGAAGTAGGCCACCGAGCGCATAACGAAGAAAAAGAAAATCCCGCCGACCTGTTTGAGGTTGGCGGGATTTTTTTGTCTCTTGCACTCTCGGCGACGACTATACGAACGGAAGTTTTACAACCTCGGCCTTGATAAGACGGTCGCGGATGATGATGGCAATCGTGGTGCCAACCTTCGCATACTCCGTAGCGACGTAGCCCAAACCGATGCCGACCTTCAACGTCGGCGACATCGTGCCCGATGTTACCTCGCCAATCGGATTGCCCTCCGTGTCGGCAATCTTGTACTCGTGGCGCGGAATACCTCGGTCAATCATCTTGAAGCCGACGAGTTTGCGCGTAACGCCCTCGGCCTTCTGTGCTGCAAGCGTGTCGCGGTCGATAAAATCCTTACCCTCGACAAACTTCGTAATCCAGCCCAAACCTGCCTCCAAAGGCGATGTGGTGTCGCTGATATCGTTGCCGTAGAGACAGAAACCCTTTTCGAGACGAAGCGTGTCGCGTGCGCCCAGACCGATGTTTTTCAATCCGAACTCCTCGCCTGCGCTCCACAACGCCTTCCACATACGGTCGGCATCCTCGTTGTGCAGATATATCTCGCAACCACCGGCGCCCGTGTAGCCCGTAATCGAGAGAATCGCATCGCAACCGGCAACCATCATCTGACGGAACGTGTAGTACTCCATCTGCTCGACCGGCTCGTCGCACATCTTCTGTACGATTTTCATCGCCAACGGACCCTGTACAGCGAGTTGGCAGATACGGTCGGACGAGTTCTCCAACTCGACACCCTCCTGCATTCCGAACGCCTTGCCCTGCTCGCAGATGTGTGCCCAATCCTTGTCGATATTGGCTGCATTGACGCAGAGCATATACTTCTTCTCGCTGAAACGATATACCAACACGTCATCGACGATTCCGCCCTTGCCGTTCGGCATACACGAGTAGAGCACCTTGCCGTCGTAGAGTTTCGAGCAGTCGTTCGACATTATGCGCTGCAACAGAGCCAGAGCATTGTCGCCCTTAACCCAAATTTCGCCCATATGGCTGACGTCGAACACGCCCGCCTTTTCGCGCACGGTCGTATGTTCGTCGTTGATGCCCGAGAACTCGATAGGCATATTGTAGCCGGCAAACTCTGCCATCTTGGCCGAGGCGGCAATGTGATACTTGGTAAACGGTGTAGTTTTCATAGTATGTTTGAAGTTTTAACGGTTTTTCTTATTTTTTTGAGGTGCGTGGGGCTACTCGCTCTGCTCGCTCTTTTCGCGCTTGCGGAAGCCGACACGCGGACAACGCGTGAACTCCTTCGTGCGGTCGAACAGGTAGCGATAGGTCGTGTGCATCTTGTGACGTGTCGCGCATACGTAACGCTCAATCATACGGTTCATTACCGGATTGAAGTCGCCAATCCACGCAAACTCGAACTCCTTGTATGGGCTGCGACCCGTCAGGACGTAGGTGTCGTGGATGTAGGTCATAATCGCACTCTCGATACCCTTGCCTTGGAACTCCGGCGTGATGCCGAAGATGATGCCGAAGACACGGTCGCTCGCTTTGCGCACCTTCAAATCCCACATAAGTTGCAACTTCTGCCACAGACCGAACTTGCCACCGAACTTGCCGATTACGCGGTTCATATCGGGAACCATAACGAAGAAACCGATTGGCTCGTCGTTGTGGTAGGCGAAGTAGATGAGGTTCGGGTCGATAATCGGGCGGAGCGTCTGCATCAACTTCTGCGCCTCCTCCTTGCTCATCGGCTTGACGCCCGTAAAGAGCGACCACGCCTTGTTGTAGATGGTGCGCAACTGCTCGGCTGCCTCGGCGAGGTCGGTGTTGCTGACATCCTTGATTTTATACTCCGGATTTGACAATACGCGACGTGCCTTTTCGAGCGCAATGTCGCTGAGCGCATCGCTCGCAGCGCGCCAGATGTACGAGTTCTGGTTGAAGAAGTTCTGGAAGCCATAGTCCTCGAAGAGGTGCTTGTAGTATGGCGGATTGTACGGATTGGCGTAGAGTGGCTGATACTCGAAACCCTCGACAAGCAGACCCCACCACGAGTCGCGCGAACCGAAGTTAATCGGGCCGTCCATCGCCTCCATACCGTGTGCTGCGAGCCACTCGCGCGCAGCATCGAAGAGCATATTGGCAATCTCCTGCGAGTCGGGACACTCGAAGAAGCCGCAACCACCTGTCGGTTGGTCGTAGCCCGACTCGGTGACCGTCGATTGGTCGTAGAATGCCGCGATACGCGCTACGGCTTTGCCCGTTGCACTATCCTCGACATACCAGCGTATCGCCTCGCCCTCTTGGAACTTCTTGTTGTGCTCCGGGTCGAAGACACCCAAAATGTCGCTATCCAGCGGACATACCCAATTCGGATAATCCTTGTAGAGGGCGCGATCGACGTAGAGCCATTTACGTTCGTCCTCCTTGGTTTTTACTTCACGAAGAATGTAGTTGCTCATATTGTGTTGTTTTTTTTGATTATTCGATAATTGTGGTGCCGTAGAGCTCGTAATCGTCGGCCGACGTGATGCGTACGTTGTAGAAACGACCGCGCAACAGACGTCGCTCGGCAGCCGGCACGAGTATCTCCTCGTCCACCTCCGGCGAGTCGAAGGCCGAACGTGCGACGTAGTAGTCGCCCTGACGACCATCGATGATGACGCGCTCCGTGCGACCGATGCGTGCTTCGTTCTTCTCGCGCGAGATGGCGTTCTGAATCTGCATTATGCGCTCGGCACGATACTCTTTGACGCGCTGTGGCACGTTGTCTGTGAGTTGTGTGGCGGAGAATGTTCCCTCCTCCTCCGAGTATGGAAATACGCCGAGACGGTCGAAACGCTGCTCGCGTACAAAGTCGCACAACTGCTCGAAATCCTCGGCACTCTCGTTCGGATAGCCGACGAGCAGCGTCGTGCGAATCGCCATATCGGGCATCGCCTCGCGCAGACGCGCCAGCAGGTCGAGTGCCTCTTGGCGAGTGTGGCGACGGTGCATAAGCGAGAGCTGATTGTCGCTGATGTGTTGTAACGGAATATCGAGATATTTGCATATCTTCTCCTCGCGTGCCATAACCTCGATGACATCCTGCGGGAAGTCGGTCGGGTAGGCGTAGTGCAGACGAATCCACTCGATGCCCTCCACGCGGCACAACTCTTCGAGCAGCGCAGCCAGACGACGCTCACCGTAGAGGTCCATACCGTAGTAGGTCGTATCTTGTGCTACGACGAGCAACTCTTTAACGCCCTGTGCGGCCAACGTGCGGGCTTCCTGCAAAACATCCTCCATCGGCACCGAACGGTGACGACCCCGAATGAGCGGGATGGCGCAATAGCCACATCGCCAGTTGCAACCCTCGCCGATTTTCAGGTATGCGTAGTGGCGCGGTGTCGAGAGTACGCGCTCGGTCGAGCGTGCGGTGTCGTACTCTACGCCGAGTGCCTCGACGACGCCCGTAAGGTCGCGTGCGCCAAAGTATTCGTCCACTTCGGGAATCTCCTCGCGCAACTCATCCGCGTAGCGTTCGCTCAGGCAGCCGATGACAAACAGACGGTCGATGTGCCCCGCCTGCTTGGCTGCGACGGCTTGCAGTATGGTGTCGATGCTCTCTTGCTTGGCATCGCCGATAAAACCACAAGTGTTCACGACCACAATCTTGGCGTCGGTGCGGTCGCTGTCGAAAACGATTTGGTAGCCCGCCGCAGCAAGTTGTGCCGAGATGTGTTCGGAATCGACACGATTCTTCGCGCAGCCGAGCGTTATGACGTTTATCTTCTCCATTATTCGGGTGGTTACAGATTGTTTTTGCGCCTTGTTAGGGATGTTGATTCTGCGTTTCGGTTAACGCGGCTCGTCGCCAAACAGTGCGCTGACAAACTCGTGACGGTCGAAGATGCGCAGTTGGTCGATACCCTCGCCGATACCGATATATCGCACCGGCACTTTGAATTGGTCGCTGATGCCGATTACCACGCCGCCCTTTGCCGTGCCGTCCAACTTCGTGATGGCGAGCGACGTAACTTGTGTTGCCTGCGTGAATTGGCGTGCCTGCTCGAAGGCGTTTTGACCGGTCGAGCCGTCGAGTACGAGCATCACTTCGTGCGGAGCCGACGGGATGACCTTTGCCATCACGTTGCGAATCTTCGTAAGTTCGTTCATCAATCCGATTTTGTTGTGCAGACGGCCCGCAGTGTCGATAAGCACAACGTCGGCACCGTTTGCTACGGCCGATTTCAGCGTGTCGTATGCTACGGATGCAGGGTCGGAGCCCATCTCCTGACGAATCATCGTTGCCCCTGCGCGGTCGGCCCATACGCCGAGTTGGTCGATAGCGGCTGCGCGGAAGGTGTCGGCAGCACCGATATATACCTTTTTGCCCGCTTTGGTGAGTTGTGCGGCGAGTTTGCCGATGGTGGTGGTTTTGCCTGCGCCGTTCACGCCGACAACCATCACGACGTACGGCTCGCCCTCCTTGACATCCAGTCCGAAGTTCTCGCGCGAACCCTCTGCCTCCTCCATCAGCAGCGCAATCTCATCGCGCAGGATGGATTGCAACTCGGCGGAGTTGATGTACTTGTCGCGTGCCACGCGTTGCTCGATACGTTCGATGATTTTTACGGTCGTATCCACACCGACATCCGATGTGATGAGCACCTCCTCCAAGTCGTCCAGCACGTCGGCATCGACGGTCGAGCGACCGGCTACGGCGCGTGTCAGTTTCGAGAAGAAGCCCTGTTTGGTCTTCTCCAAGCCGGCATCGAGTTCCTGTTTGCGCTCCTCCGCGATGTCGGGTGAAGTTTGTTCGGTCTGTTTCTTGCTTTTGAATATGTCAAAAAATCCCATAGTGGTTTATGTTTTTTCTTACGTGGTGCACAATATATCACGCAAATATAATCATATTTTCCGGTCTTATCCCAAAAAGAGTCAATAAAAAAGGAGAAATACCATAGGTATTCCTCCTTGAATTGTTTTTTGGGGTTGATTTGATAGCAAATGCCCCTGTTGACACTCTGCCGACACCCCTCCGGCTCTTCTCCGACACTATGCCGTACTCCTTCGTTGCCTCCTTTGCCCCCCCCTCTGTTGGACCCTAGTTGATGTTTTCGCGACGCGAGGTTGGGGTCTTCTCTTCGGGGATGTCGCCGGCCATTTCGCTCTGCAACTGCACCATATCGACCACTCCGCAACCATCGCCACACGGGGCGTTGCCGTAGCGGTACTCGACGGGCATATTCCACTGTATTTGCAGTTCGTGCAACGATTTGGCGACGTTTGCATCGTAGTTCTCGCCCACGACAATCACGCCATCGACGTCGGTGTATTCGGCGAAGAAGAGCGTGCCGAGTGCGAGGTGAAAATCGCCCGGAACGTACTTGATAGAGATGTTGCTTTCGCGGCAACCGCGACGAAGCAGGGGTGCGATGACCTCGGTCGCAATGTCCATAATGCGACGATAGTCGTTACGCGATACGACCACTCCGACACGTATTTCCGCTGCCGACAACATACGACGTTCGCTGCAATGCTTTTGTTGTGGCGGATTAGAGCGTACCGAGCAACTCCTCTGCGAAGCGTACCTCGGCAGCCGTAGGGTACTTCGTAGTCAGGGTGTCGAGGCACTTCTGCGCCTCCTCCTTGTTGCCGAGAGCCACGTAAGCGACAATCTGCTTGTAGAGGAAGAGCGGTGCGGTAAGCTCGTTATCCGATGCTGCTACTGCCTTCTTGTAGAGAGCGATAGCACCCTCGTAGTCGCCATTCTCGACAGCCACGTCACCACGCAAACCGAGGTTCTGTGCGTTGAGGATTGCACCCGGCAGACCATCTACCTCGCTGTACTGTGCCAAATATTTAGCAGCATTTTCGAGGTCGCCCAAACGCAAGTAACATACACCTGCATAGTGCTTTGCGAGGTTGCCGGCAGCGGTCGAACCATACTGCTCGATTACATCCAGAAAACCTGCGCCCTGCTCGTCACCGTTGAGTGCGAGTGCGAAGTCTGGATTCTCCACGCCAAAACGCTCCTGTGCCTCGACGATAAGTTCCGATGCACGCTCTGCGTTGCGGTCGAGAACGAGTGCCTTGTAAGCGTAACCACCTGCAACGAGTGCGGCAATAACTACCAGAGCGAGAAGGACCTTCTTACCATTCTGCTCGAAAAATGCTTCTGTTTTGCTGACAGCTTCGGCAACTGCTTGCTCCTGCTCTTTTTCAACATTTTTTGCCATAATTTTTCACTATTTTTAATTTGTAATATTTTCTCAATCTGCAAAAATACACTTTTTTACTCAATAAACGGAATAATCGTCCGCTTTTTTGCGAAAAAAAGCAGAAATTGGTTGGCAAATAACAAAAAGTGTATCGCTATGCATATTTCGATGCATTGGCTTTATCGAGTGCCGGGATTGGTGGTCGGGACCTGTTTATGGTAATTTGTTACTTGGATGGTTGGAGTTTTATCGCTGGATAGTAATTGTAGCCATATGCAGTGTCGTCATCGGGATAGATATCCCGCCACGCAGGGAATAGTTTTGCGCGGTTGAGCTGTTCGATTACTCGTGCATAATCTTTCAGCGTATTTTTGCAATGTGAACCACTATTTAACACCATGGCATAGCTATGTACTTTGCCTGATGGTTGTACCTTGACGGTGATGGCAATATCTTTCTTTTCTGCGCTTAAATTGAGGCAACGACGGAAAATCTCGCACACTTGCTCATGATCGATGCGTTTGCGTAGGGCGTGCTCTTCCCTTATCTGTTGGTCGTTATTCGCCTCTCTGTTAATTGGTTTTGCATTCGGTTTGCAAAGCACGTCAATGCGGTATGTTTTGACAACGCCATGCTCATCCTCAATCCAAGTGCTTTTCACTTCGCGTTTGCTTACAACGATGCTTGTATCCTTTTTGTGTAAATGGTCGGGTACGTATCTTTGTGGTCTCGGCACACCTTTATAATTCGGTTCGTAATAGCCATCTTGGTAGTTTTGCCCCCACTCCGTCCATCGCTCGCCGCTGTGCGTAGTGTAACTCATGCCATACACAAGTTCGTCTGCGCAATCCGGATATGGGTAGTTTTCGGATAGTTTTGGAAACGACAATCTCCGTATTATGTTTATCCACTTCTCGATAGGGGTTTTTGAGTATGTCTGTGTGTCAACGGTTATTCGTGCGGCATCTATGCGGTCGTTTACATAGAAATACAGAAGACGGTGAACGTCGTTCGGAAACGGTACTTCGGACATTATGATTCCGATATTTCGGAAATAGTTATTTGCCGGATCATGTGCGATGCGAGGCATTATTTCTCGACAATGAGGGTTGCAGAACGGGGTGCTGGCACTCGACTTTGCGTCGATGTGACGTATGCGTATGCTGTAATAGCGATGCTCGACAGAGTCCGTTTTTATGAGTTCGGTATGTTTGGGTACTTTTATGCGGTATGAGCCGATAACGGTGTCGAGGAGCAGATTGGACAACTCGTTGAAATGCTCTTCGTCGGATTTATGTCTTCGGATATCCATCCGGAACGAGTGACCAGCAGTCTTGCGGTCGGCAATGTCGCGGTTGCAATTATAGACGCTCGGTATGATGTGCATGCGATCGAGTGCATCGAAAATATGTCCGAAATCTTCGAGCGAGTGGCGGGCAAAGACCGAGCACTCCATTTCGATAAGACATCTTTCGATTTCGCCCGTTGCGTATCGGTTTATCGTGAGCAAAAGTTTCGGATCGTCCTCCATCACTTTGTCGAACAGAGCAACGATTGCCGGGTATTGCTTGGGAATGCTCCAATATGCCTCCCACGCGTACTCCGAACTATCCGGAATACGATTCGGACGACTCATGACGGAATCTCGGTCGATAGTGATGAGCATATAGTGCGAATCTCTCTCTGTATCTCCGGTTTTGTCGGATAATCGTTCTACCGTAACCACTCGACCACTCGACGTGGTGTGTTTGTACAACCACTTCGGACTCGAACAATGTTCTGCGGTTTGCGCTGTGGCGGCGATGCCCGCACCGAGTGCGAGCAGAAATATAGCAAGAGTCAAGAGTTTGCGCATAGCGACGACCAAGATTAAAAATTCTTCGATAAAGATAGTAAAAAATTGCGATTGTGCAAAACGATGTGATTGTGACGAGCCAAAAAAAACGCGGGCGGAGAGTCTGCGCGTTTGGAATGTTTGCCGAAAATTCGTACCTTTGAAGCAAGAATCGAGGCGAATATGTATTTACGAAAACTTACGCTGATAAATTTCAAAAACCTCGCCGAGCAGACACTCGCACTCAATCGCGGCATCAACTGTTTTGTGGGCGATAATGGCACCTGCAAGACCAATATTGTAGATGCGGTCTATTACTTGTCGATGGGGCGTTCGGCACTTGCGATGAGCGATGGGCAGTGTGTGCGACACGGCGAGAATTTCTTTGTTGTCGAGGGCGACTATGCCGACCGCGACGAGCGTCACGAGCAGATTGTCTGCACCTATCAGCGCGGTGCGCAGAAGGTTGTCAAGCGCAACGGCAAGCCGTACGAGCGATTGTCGGACCACGTGGGTCTGATTCCCGTTGTGTTGGTGTCGCCGATGGATTCGATGCTCATAAGCGATGCGGCGGAGGAGCGTCGTCGCTACATAAACGGCTTTATCTCGCAGTTCGATCGCGAATATATGATGGCCCTGATTCGCTATAATGCGACACTTGCCGAGCGCAACAAATTTCTGAAAATTTCGTCCGACGAGCAGATGCTCCAAATCTACGATGCGCAGTTGGCCGCCTCGGCCGTGAAGATTCACCAGGTGCGCGCTCGCGTGGTGGAGCAGATGCGCCCGATTGTAGCGGAGTACTATGCGGCAATGTCGCTCGACCGCGAGCAGATAGATATCACGTATCGTTCGGAGCTCAACGAGCGACCGCTCGAAGAGTTGCTTGCCGCCTCGCGCGAGAAGGACCTCGTAAATGGCTTTACCACTTGCGGTGTGCATCGTGACGATATACTCTTCACGATTGGCGATATGCCGCTTCGCAAATATGGCTCGCAGGGTCAGCAGAAGTCGTTCCTTATAGCGTTGAAGATGGCGCAGTATCGCATTATTGCCGATGAGCGTGGCGAGGTGCCGATTCTGTTGCTCGACGATGTGTTCGATAAGTTGGACGAGGGGCGTGTCGGCGAGTTGATGCGTCTGGTTGCGGGCAAGGGCTTTGGCCAGATTGTGATTACCGACTGCAACCGCGAACGAATGGTGCGTGCGCTTGCGCCGTGTGGTGCCGAGCATACGATTTTTGATGTAACTTATGGCCGTGTCATAGAATGAAGCGTACACAATCGAAACCGATAGGTGCTCTGCTCGAGGAGTTTTTCCGCTCGCCCGACATTGCGGCAAAGATAGCCGAAGGGGCGTTGCCCGACACGTGGCGCAAGGTGGTGGGTCCGGTCATTGCCGCCGAGACGCGTCAGGTGCGTTTGGTGCGCGGTGTGTTGTACGTACACGTTGCGTCGAGCATCGTGCGTCAGGAGTTGATGATGCAGCGCGAGCCGTTAGTGCGGGCGATAAACGAGAGGGCAGGAGTGGCGATAGTGCAGTCGTTGGTGGTGCAGTAGGTTGATATATAGCGCAAAAAACAAAGGGAGCATACCTCGAAAGGTGTTGCTCCCTTTTATTGCGTCGTGCGACTCGCCTACAAAAACAGTATCTGCACCAAAATATATACGGGCAGCAGTACGGGCAGCGAGAATTTGAAGATGTAGCCGAAGAACGACGGCATACGCACACCCTCCTTCTCGGCGATGGCTTTGACCATAAAGTTGGGACCGTTGCCGATGTAGGTCATCGCGCCGAAGAATACGGCACCGAGGGCAATGGCGGTGAGCAGCGGCTCGGCGATGCCCGCAATGATGGTTGTGCCCTCCATCGTCGGTAGGGCTTTGGCTACGGTGTGGAACGCTACGGCTGTCGGGGCGTTGTCGAGCACCGAACTGAGCGCGCCGGCCGAGTAGTAGAATTGTGCCGGCGAGGTGATGCCGAGCGATGCGGCATTGGCATTCAGATACATCAGAGCCGGAGTCATCGTGGTAAAGATACCGATAAAGAGAATGGCAACCTCCGTAATCGGCTCCCACGAGAAGTGGTTTTCGCGGCGAATGCTCTTGCGTGTGGTCGAGAGCGATAGCCACGCAATCACTATCAGTGCGATTTCGCGCAGAAAACGTAGGTATAGCGGAGCATCTTCGCGACCCATTGCAGGAATGTTACCCGGGTTGATGATGGCTACGCAGAGGATAATTGCGCCGAGCAGAAAGGCGTTACTCATACCCTTGATGGAGATGGTCAGCGGCTGGTCTTCATCTGCCGGCTCGTCGTCGTGAATGTGACGTACGCCGATAATCTCCTTGTGGCGGAAGTAGTACATATCAAGCAGGAAGTAGATGGTGAGCAACACTGTGCCGACCATCAGCCACTCGTCGTGCATCGACGAGAACCAGTTGAATGGCGTGCCACGCAGGTAGAGCAGGAACAACGGCGGGTCGCCTAGCGGCGAGAGAATACCTCCGCAGTTGGCTACCAACGCGATGAAAAACAGCACGGTGTGCACCTTGTGTATGCGCGTACGGTTGATTTCGAGCAGCGGGCGGATGAGCAACATTGCTGCGCCTGTTGTGCCGATAAACGAGGCGATGCCGTAGCCGACAAAGAGCATAATGGTATTGACCCACGGCGTGGCTACCGTATTGTAGTTGAGTCGGATGCCGCCGGTGACAACAAACAGCGCACCGAGCAGAATGATGAACGGCACGTAGTCGAATAACAACTGCTCGGCAAGCGCACGACCGAGTCCGTGACGAAAGAGTATCACGGCGGTTGGAATTGCTACGATGAGCGTAAATATGAGTTTGTTAAAGTTGCTCTCCCAGAGTCGTTTGGCCAGCAGTGGCGCAATGGCAATGGTGAGCAGCATAATACAAAACGGAATAAGCATCCACGTTTCAACCTGTTGCATAACTACCCCAATGTTTAGTTTTTAGAAATGACGCGCAAAGATAACCAAAAAGTGGTGTGGTTGTAACGCGAAGCGAGCAAAAAATGTGCAAAAAAAGGTCTCTGCGAGGGCTCTCTGTGTGTCGGATTTTGGCGACTATCCGACGGATGCCTCGATGCCGAGTGCGCGAACACGTTCGGCGATGCGCTCCAACTCCTCGCGTTCGACGCGTACGAGTGTCCGGCACGGTGTGTCGCGGGCGATGGAGTAGAGCATAACTTGTCGCGGAGCAATCTGCTCAATGAGACGCAACCACGCCTCGACCTGCTCCGGTGTGGTATTGTCGAATGCCACACCCTCGTACTCGCCACGCAGGAACATCGTCTGCACGATGGCCTCGCCCGCAAAACGCTTGATGCGCTCCACGGTGTCGGCTACGCTGTACTCGCAACACGGCTTGTTCATCGTGCGCACCGTCTCGTCGAAAGCCGAATCGAGTTTCAGGATGTTGTTATCCACGCGATGCAGGGCACGACACACATCCTCGCGGTGGAGTTGGGTGGCGTTGCTCAATACCGAGACCTTTGCCTGCGGAGCAAACTCGTCGCGCAGTGCGAGCGTGTCATCGATTATCTGCTCGAAGTCGGGGTGCATCGTGGGCTCGCCATTGCCCGCAAAGGTGATAACATCGGGTAGTGCGCCCTCCGCCTGCATACGTTGCAACGCCTCGGAGAGTGCTGCACGTACCTGTTCGCGCGAATTGAAGCGACGCGAGCCGCGATGCTCGTCGTTCCATCCGCATTCGCAATATATGCAGTCGAAACTGCACACCTTCGCCGTCAGTGGCAACAGATTTACGCCGAGCGATACGCCGAGTCGGCGCGAACGCACAGGTCCATATATAATATCGGTATAGAGAGCCGTCATTGTTTGCTTTTTTTTGAGTTACACGTGTCGCACCAAAAAGTATGACAAATGTAGTAAGTTTTTTGTGTAAATGCTATTGTGCGGAGCGAAAATCTTTTATAACTTTGTTGGGTCGTGTAAATTTTACATTGATATATGTGTAATGATAATGAAACAGAAGAGAATCTGGATGAATTGTTTGCGGCGTGGTAAATCATTGCTTTTTATTATCTTGGCAAGTGCTTTTATTGGTTGCGAAGGACAGACCGATTATCTACATAGAGGTTCGTTTTATTATAAAAATGAATCAAGCCATACTATATTAATGGAGGGGAATTTTAATAATTTTTCTTCTCTGAAAGAGTATCTTATTTATTCAATTTATTTACTGCCCAATGAGACTAAAATGGTTGTTGTTTATACTGAAGCCGAGAAAAATATTGATGCTTTTTGGTATCAGTTGCCATTTTATGTCCAAACGGATTATACCATAACCATTGATAATAAGTATGTGTTGTACCAGCCACGCGAATCAGAAAATCATAAAACAGCAGAAGATAGAGGGTTTATGTATTTATTTAGTAATTATGTAGTGACGCGAATAGATGATTTTTGTTGTAAATTTGTTTATACCTTCACGGATGAAAACGTGGAAGCGATGTTGAGTACTTGGGGTAGTGAGCAGGAAGAGACCTTTTGACATGCCTATTGATAGAGTATTGTGGTTGCTACAACGATGCAAGTTGGGAGCCCTTTTTGTTTTTTGTGTAAATGCTATTGCTCGGAGCGAAAATCTTTTATAACTTTGTTGGGTCGTGCCACAATTTGTGCGGTGCGGAGCAAAAACGCAAAAAAATAGAGCGAAAAACAAAAAACAATAAATAATATGAAAAAGATTTTGCTTTTGATGCTTGCCACGATTGCTATGGTGGCTGCTTGTACGATGACGGCTTCGGCTGCCAAACCCGTGAAGATAATCTTCGATACCGATATGGGTAACGATGTGGATGATGTTGTTGCGCTCGATATGCTCTACAAGTATGTGGACGAGGGTACGATTGACCTGCTCGGTATCCTTTCGAGCAAGCGCGAGGGCGGAAGCGTTAAGTTTATCGACGCGATGAATACGCTCTATGGCCATCCGGATATTCCGATCGGAATTGCCAAAATCTATCCGGAGGAGAACTATGTCGATACTTCGACCTCCAAGCGACTCAACTATGCCGACTATGTGGTGGCAAACAACACCTATAAACATACGGTGAAGGATTGGGATGCACTGCCCGATGGTTACAAGTTGCTTCGAGAGCTTCTTGCCAAGGCCGAGGATAAGAGCGTGGTGGTTGTGGCTGTCGGCTTTTCGACCAATTTGGACCGTATGATGCAGTCGAAGGGTGACGAGTTTTCGCCACTCGGAGGCCGCGAACTCTTCGAGCAGAAGGTCGAGAAGGTGGTGATTATGGCGGGCGACTTCTCGCCGGCTCGAACGGCGGAGTACAATGTCCGCAAAGACCACTTCGCAGCGGTTCGATTCTACGAGGAGTGTCCGGTGCCGATGTTCTTTACGGATGTAGAGCTCGGTAAATCGGTTCTCTATCCATATACGACGGTCTATCAGGGCTTTAAGTATGCCGAAAATCATCCTCTGGTGAAGGCCTTCGAGTACTATGCAAAGATGCCGTACAACCGTCCGTTGTGGGATCCGACGGCTGTGTTGTTCGCCGCCGAACCGAATGGCGGATATGCATCGCTCTCGAAGTCGGGATATGTGACGGTGGACCAGAAGAGCAAGACCGATTTTACGGTGGATAAGAATTCGTCTCGTCGCTACTATATCGTCAATGACCGCCAGCGTGCGAAGATTGTTCGTCGCGTAGTGGAACTCACGTTGCGTGACCCGAAGTCGGTGCAAAAGTAGAGCATCCGAGGGGGCAGAGCGTGTGGAGTGTGTAGGCAAAATCGGGCGATGCGGGGCGCAATGGCGCATCGCCCGAAAACTTCGATGGCGTGTCGCCCGAAAATTTTGACGGTGCATCGCTTGAAAACTTCGATGGCGCATCCCGAAAGCCGGATGGTGAATTACCCGAAAATCGGGCGGAAAAAAATAATTTGCGAAAAATTCGACGGCCGAGTGTGGCTCTGACGCGTCTGTGAGTGCGATTATTCGGAAATGTTGAAAACTTGTCGAAAAAGCACCGCGCGAAGGTTGCTTTTTTGACTATAAGTCGGTAATTTTGTACTACGAAACGAAGCCCCTGAAATGGGGCTGTTTTGTCCTTTGGTCGTAAGGCCGAAAAATCGCTACGAGAAGGATACAAAAAACAAAAATATATACTTGAAAATGAATAAGTTACCAAAAAAGGTAGATTACGCTGATGCCGTCGCCAAATCGAAGGTCTATTTCGATGGCGATGAGTTGGCAGCAACCGTATGGGTGAGCAAATATGCGCTCAAAGACTCATTCGGTAACATTTACGAGTCGTCGCCGGAGCAGATGCACGAGCGTCTGGCGTCGGAGCTCGAACGCATTGAGAAGAAGTACGAGAATCCGCTCTCGAAGCAGGAGATTTTCGAGTTGCTCGACCACTTCCGCTACGTTATTCCGCAGGGTGGCCCGATGACGGGTATCGGCAACAACTTCCAGGTTGCATCGCTCTCGAACTGCTTTGTTATCGGTCACAAGAAACCGGCCGATTCGTATGGCGGTATCTTCCGTATGGATGAGGAGCAGGTACAACTTATGAAGCGTCGCGGTGGCGTTGGTCACGACCTTTCGCACATCCGTCCGGCAGGCAGTCCGGTGCTTAACTCGGCACTCACCTCGACGGGTATCGTACCGTTTATGGAGCGTTACTCGAACTCGACAAAGGAGGTTGCACAGGATGGTCGTCGTGGTGCGTTGATGCTCTCGCTCTCGATTAAGCATCCCGATGCAGAGAAGTTTATCGATGCAAAACTCGATACAAACAAGGTTACGGGCGCAAACGTCTCGATTAAAATCGACGACGAGTTTATGCGCGCCGCAATCGATGGTCGCACCTATACGCAGCAGTTCCCGATTAACGCCGCCGAGCCGAAGTATGTCAATAATATCGACGCTCGCAAGTTGTGGGAGAAGATTATCCACAATGCGTGGAAGTCGGCCGAACCGGGTGTGTTGTTCTGGGATACGATTATCCGCGAGAGTGTGCCTGATTGCTATGCTGACGATGGTTTTGTGACAGTATCGACCAATCCGTGCGGCGAGATTCCGTTGTGTCCGTACGATAGTTGCCGACTGTTGGCAATCAACCTGTTCAGTTACGTCGAGAAACCGTTCACCAAGGAGGCGTCGTTCAACTTCGACCTCTTCAAGGCGCACGTGCGTAAGGCGATGCATATGATGGACGACATCATCGACCTCGAATTGGAGAAGATTCAGCTCATCTCGGATAAGATTGCATCCGATCCGGAGGATCAGGATGTGCGTCGCGTCGAGTTGTCGTTGTGGGAGAAGATTAAGGATATGGCACTCAAAGGCCGTCGTACGGGTCTCGGCATTACCGCCGAGGGCGATATGTTGGCGGCTCTCGGTCTGCGCTATGGCTCTGCCGAGGCACTCAAATTTACGGTTGAGGTGCATAAGACGCTCGCCGTATCGGCATATCGTGCATCGGTCGAGATGGCGAAGGAGCGTGGCGCATTCCAGGTCTTCAATGCCGAGAAGGAGAAGAACAATCCGATGATTCTGCGCTTGAAGGAGGCAGATCCGCAGTTGTACGAAGATATGGTAAAGTATGGCCGTCGTAATATTGCGATGCTCACCATTGCACCGACCGGTACGACCTCGCTTATGTCGCAGACCACGTCGGGTATCGAGCCGGTATTCCGTCCTGTGTATAAGCGTCGCCGTAAGATTAACCCGTCGGATAAGGATGTTGTTGCAACATTCGTTGATGAGCAGGGTCAGGCATTCGAGGAGTACAACGTCTATCACCATAAGTTTGTCGATTGGTTGCGCATCAACGGCTACGATACCGAGTCGCTCAAAACCATCGACGATGCAACGCTCGATAAACTCGTTGCCGCATCGCCTTACCACAAGGCAACGGCCAACGATATCGACTGGGTTGCAAAGGTGAAGATGCAGGGCGCAATTCAGAAGTGGGTCGATCACTCGATTTCGGTTACCGTGAACTTGCCGAACAACGTCTCGGAGGAGTTGGTTGCCGAGGTATATCGCACGGCTTGGGAGTGTGGCTGTAAGGGAGTTACGGTCTATCGTGACGGTTGCCGCGAGGGTGTGCTTGTCGATAAGAAGAGCAAGAAGAAGAGCGAGTCGAAGTGCGAGCCGGCTACGGGCGAGAACAAGCGTCCGAAGTCGATTCCTGCCGATGTGGTACGCTTCAAGAACGGCAAGGAGGATTGGATTGCATTCGTGGGTCTCTACGATGGTCGTCCTTACGAGGTCTTCACCGGTAAGATTGAGGACGATGCGATGTTCATCCCGCCGAAAATCACGAAGGGTAACATCTTGAAGGTGCGCGAGGAGGATGGCACGAAACGCTACGACTTCCAATATACCGACCGCTACGGCTATACGAATACGATTGGCGGTATCTCGCGTTTGTTCAACGAGAGTTTCTGGAACTATGCGAAACTCATCTCGGGTGTGTTGCGCTACAATATGCCGATTGAGAAGGTCGTGTCGCTCATCGATGGTCTGCACCTCGACGACGAGAATATCAACACTTGGAAGAATGGCGTGAAACGTGCCTTGAAACAGTATATCGAGGATGGTACACGCTCGAAGGGTAAGTGCCCACAGTGCGGTCAGGAGAATATGGCATACCAGAACGGTTGCTTGACCTGTATGTCGTGTGGTTACTCGAAGTGCGGATAGTAGATACCCCCCTGTTTTACAACTTCTAACAAAAAGGGCGTGTCTAAACAAAACTTGTTAGACACGCCCTTATTTTATGTGGCTATAAAGGTTGCGCTCGCCCTCAAAATACACAATTTATGGCTCGTATATGCACATACCTATATATATTATACACGCCCGATTTTGCAATTATGCAATGAAAACCCACAACAATATGGATATATATGACATATAAATAAATATTTATTCTTATTACATTTTGTTGCACGGCTGCGATTTCTACTCTTTTTGCATAACAAATCGGCTTGTTGTATTATATTGAGCCATAGATGGTTGCGTTTTAGGGACGAATTTGCCGATTTCTCGATTTTGGGGCGTTGTGTGATTCATCTCTGTTAGGAATATCACAGCGTTGTGACTACGTGTGCCGGCCTCAGAAATCGCGTTTTATTGGGGCTCTAATTTTGTGTTAAGGGCTGATTTAACGTAGTTATTATAATTTATTGAAAAATTCTTCAAAAAATTTAATTACAATTTATAACTTTTTGGGGTTGAATAGTAACAATCTTAAATCGGTTTGCGATAAAATAATTTTAGTCTGTCACAATGGCGCAAATTTATTCAAAAATTATTTGCTTACACTGTTTATTTATTGTAACTTTGCGCAGAAATGGCTATTAAATTTTTTACAAACTAATAATTAATGCTTATGGTAAGGAAAATTGTACTATCAATTGCTACCGTTCTCGCAGTGTGTGGTTTTGCACTTGCACAGAACAAGCAAGTAACGGGTACGGTTACCGGCACGGACGGTGCTCCGGTTGTCGGTGCTACTGTTGTGGTTGATGGAACCACACTTGGTACATCTACCGATTTGCAGGGTAAGTTCGTGTTGGATGCTCCGGCAGACGGCACTCTTACGGTTTCGTTCATCGGTTATCAAGACCAAAAGGTTGCTATCAATGGCAAGACTAGCGTCAACGTCGTTCTGCACGAGTCGTCGCAGAAGATCGGTGATGTCGTAGTTGTTGCGTTCGGTCAGACGACGAAAGAGGCGTTTAGCGGTTCGGCTACGACTATTAAGGCGGATGACCTGATTAAGACCCAGTCGTCGAACGTTGCCGACGCTCTCGTTGGTAAGGTTACGGGTATGCAGATGGCATCGGCTACGGGTCGTCCGGGTGCAGGTCAGTCGATTCGTATCCGTGGTTTCGGTTCGGTTTCGTCTGACGTAGGTCAGGAGCCGTTGTGGGTTGTTGACGGTGTGCCTTTCGAGGGCGATATCAACAACATCAACTCGAACGATATCGAGTCGATTACCGTCTTGAAGGATGCTGCTTCGACTGCACTCTACGGTTCGCGTGGTGCCAATGGTGTCATTATGGTTACAACCAAGCGTGCCAAGGTGGGTGACGCAATCGTTACCTTCGATGGTAAGTGGGGTGTGAACACAAAGGCACATCGTACGTATGACTACATCACCAGCCCGGGTGAGTACTACGAGATGCACTATCGTGCGTTGAGCAACTACTACTACAACCAGGGTTATGCTGATGGTGAAATCTATCAGGCGGCTAACAAGGTCATCACCTCGACTCCGGGTGCCGGTGGTTTGGGTTACAACGTCTATAACGTACCGGAGGGCGAGTACCTCATCGGTCGTAACGGTAAGTTGAACCCTAACGCAACGCTCGGTCGCAAGGTGACTTATAAGGATAAGACCTATACGGTTATGCCGGACAATTGGCTCGACGAACTCTACGGTTCGGGCTTCCGTCAGGAGTACAACGTGAGCGTTGCTGCTGCTACCGATAAGGCGAACTTCTACGCATCGTTGGGTTACCTCGACAATAAGGGTATCATCGACGGTTCGCATCAGGATCGTCTCACCGCACGTTTGCGCGCTGACTATCAGGCAAAGAAGTGGTTGAAGGTAGGTGGTAACTTCTCGTTCACTCACTTCGATTGGCGTAACGGTAACAGCCCAAGCGACGAGGGTGATAGCGACGGTGGTAACATCTTTGCACAGGTTGTTCGCTACGCTCCTATCTATCCGCTCTTTATGCGCGATGGCGAGGGTAACATTATTATCGACCAGTATGGCTATCAGCTCTACGATAATGGTGATGGTATGAACGCAGGTTCGGTTCGTCCGTCGGCTGCACAGTCCAACCCATTGCAGGATATCATCCTCAACAAGTATCGTAGCGAGGGTAACGCATTCTCGGTTAACGGTTATGCAGACTTCTTCCTCTACAAGGGCTTGAAACTCACCATCAATGGTGCTGCCGATTTGGACGAGACACGTCATACGTCTATGATGAACCCTTACTACGGTCAGTTTGCAACCAGTGGTGGTTCGATCAGCAAGTCGCACTCGCGTCAGATTTCGTACAACTTGCAGCAGTTCCTCTCCTACAACGAGACATTTGCTGACAAGCACAACGTTGACCTCGTTCTCGGTCACGAGTACTACAACGTCCGCAACTACTCTCTCGGTGCATACCGTACGCGTATGTTCTCGATTGACAATATGGAGTTGTCGGGTGCTGTGGTTGATGGTATGAGCTCGTCGTCGGGTATGAGCGAGTACAACAAGGAGGGTTACTTCTTCCGTGGTCAGTACGCTTTCGACAACCGTATCTTCGTATCGGGTTCGTATCGTCGTGACGCTTCGTCGCGCTTCCACCCGGATCACCGTTGGGGTGACTTCTGGTCGGTCAGCGCAGCTTGGCTCATCAACCGCGAGTCGTGGTTCAACGCTTCGTGGGTTGATATGTTGAAGATCAAGGCATCGTACGGTCAGCAGGGTAACGATAACATCCCTTCGTACCTCTACGCAGACCAGTACTCGATTAGCGACGACGGTAACGGCGGTATCGCTACCATCTTCGGTATGAAGGGTAATCCGAACATCACTTGGGAGACCAACTCGAACCTCAACGTTGGTGTCGAGTTCGGCTTCTGGGGCAACCGTTTGAGCGGTAGCGTTGAGTTCTTCAACCGTATCACTACCGATATGCTCTTCTCGTTGCCTGTTGCTCCGCAGTTGGGTTACTCGTCGATTTGGACCAACGTGGGCGATATGCTCAACCGTGGTATCGAGATCGAGTTGAACGCCGACCTTATCCGTACGAAGAACGTCCTTTGGAGCTTCGGCTTGAATATGACGCACTTCAAGAATGAGGTGCTCAGCTTGCCTGATGAGTATAAGACGAAGACCGTCGAGGGCTATAAGGGTTACGAGAGTGGTTCGTACTTCCGTGGTGAGGGCTTGGCACTCTATACATTCTATATGCCTACGTATGCAGGCGTGAATAAGGAGACCGGTGCTCCGCAGTGGTACACCTTCAAGACCAACTCGGCCGGCGAGTTCGTTCGCGACGAGAATGGCGAGCGTATCCGCGAGATTACCGAGTCGTACTCGGAGGCAAGCCAGAATGGTCGTGAGTTGCACGGCAATTCGACTCCGAAGTTGTATGGTGGTTTCAACACTTCGTTGAACCTCTACGGTTTCGATTTGTCGGTTGGTTTCACTTACCAGATTGGTGGTAAGGTTTACGATAGCGGTTACGCATCGTATATGTCGTCGCCATTCGGTTCGTCGGTTGGTGAGAACTACCACAAGGATTTGTACAATGCTTGGACTCCGCAGAATACCGATACGAACGTTCCACGTTTGCAGTATAACGATGAGTACACGACAAGCACTTCGTCGCGTTTCTTGGTTGATGCAAGCTATCTGAACATTCAGAACATCGTTCTCGGTTACACTCTTCCACAGCGCATTACCCGCAAGTTCCTCGTTCAGCGTCTGCGTGTATATGTTGCTTGCGACAATGTATGGTACTGGTCGCAGCGTGAGGGTCTTGACCCACGTCAGGGCTTCTCGGGTGGTACTTCGTTGTACTACTACGCTCCAATCCGCACATTCTCCGGCGGTGTTACCATCTCGTTCTAATAATTTAATATGAAGGAGGAAATGAATATGAACAAGATATTGAAGTTTACAGCAATATTGCTCGGTGCAGCGGTTGTCACAACCGGCTGTATCAAGGAGCCACTTCCGCAGGGCAGCGGTGTAATTCAGGATCAGGTTGCCGAATCGCCATTTGCTTTCAGCGGTATCGCTTCGTCTATCCCGACTTCGCTCATCACCAACTATATCGGTTTGGGTGAGCATATCGACTTCGGTTACCCTGGTTTGATGGGTTGTACCGACCGTTTGGTGGGTGATGTATTCCCTGCTTGCTGGTACGCAGGTGGTAACCAGTACTACGACCGTTTTCAGCCGTATATGTACAATTTTGGTATGTCTTATACCGGTTCGGGTCCGTACTTCTTCTGGGTTAGCTACTACCAGTTCATCAAGTCGGCTAACGACCTTCTCTCGATTACCGAGGGTGGCGAGAGCGAGGATGCAAAGATGTACTGCGGTCTGGGTAAGGCGTTCCGCGCAATGTACTACCTCGACCTGGTTCGTCTCTATGACGCATTGCCTGCAAAGGCGCCGAAGAATCCTGCTTACGAGACCGAGTTGGCTCGCGTTCAGGGCTTGACAGTGCCTTGGGTTGATTACAATACCACACAGGAGATGTCGATTAACAACCCACGTATGACTCGCAAAGAGGCATTCGATCACATTTTGGGTGACTTGGCAGTTGCCGAGACTAATTTGGCAAATTATGAGCGTGCAACAAAGGCGCTCCCTTCGCTTGCTTGTGTTTACGGTTTGTTGGCTCGTACCTATCTCTGGTTGGGTGGTTACACCGAGGAGATTGAGGGCATCCCGACCGGCACCGAGGCATATAAGAAGGCAGCCGAGTATGCTCGCAAAGCGATTACCGCTTCGGGTGCAGCTCCGATGACCAAGCAGGAGTGGACCGATCCGACGACCGGTTTCAACACGACTGTTCAGGCCTGGATGTGGTCGATGATTCAGACTGTGGATACCGTTCTTGGCAACTTGCATTCGTTCACCGCACATATGTCGGTTGAGTCGGAGTGGGGTTACGGTTTCTTGGCACAGCCGGGTCTTCCGAAGTACGCTTACGAGCGTCTGTCGAACACCGACTTCCGTAAGTCGCTCATCAAGGGTGAGGAGACTACGTGGGAGGATATGAAGGACCTCACTTTGCTCAGCGAGGAGAATTGGGAGACTGTTGCTCCTTACGCGTTCTTCAAGTTCCGTCCTGCCGGTGGTGAGACCGTTAACTACACTACGGGTAACGTAACCGATATTCCTTTGATGCGTGTTGAGGAGATGTACTTCATCGAGATGGAGGCAATCGCTCACTACGACGAGGGTACGGCTCGCAACCTGCTCACATCGTTTATGACTTCGTATCGTGACGAGGCGTACAAAGTTTCGCCGCTCGCTAAATCGCTCATCGACGAGATTATCTTCCAGAAGCGTATCGAGTTCTGGGGCGAGGGTATCGTTTACTACGACTTCAAGCGTCTGAATATGGGTATCAACAACGGCTACGACGGCTCGAATGCTCCTGCCGGTGCTCGTTGGACGACCGATGGTCGTGCTCCTTGGTGGAACCTGGTTATTCCGCGTAGCGAGACTTCGCAGAATGCTCCTTGCGCAGCATACAATAACCCGAATCCGCAGGATACCTACGATTCTAACGATGAGAATATTTAATCACTTTGGTAACCAAAAACAGTAATGACAATGAAAACTTTGAAAAATTTCACATACGCCCTGATCGCACTCTGCTGCGGTTTCGCGGTGTCGTGTTCGCAGGATACGACCCACGAGGCGGGCGCACCGGAGGTTGATGGTTGCTTTGGCGTCTATTTCCCTGAGCAGGATAATACGGGCGACATCGAAATCGACCCTACGGCTGCTTTGACCTATACTTATACCGTTATCCGTACCAACTATGAGGTTGAGGGCGAAGTAATTGTTCCGGTAGAGGTTGTTGAGAACACTGACGATATGTACACCGTTGGCGATATCGTATTCGGCGAGGGTGAGGAGACTACTCAGCTCACCGTAACACTCTCTGACAAGTCGGAGATTGGTAAGAAGTACACGCTGACGCTCGATATCGTAGATGATAACTACGCTTTGAAGTACGGCGACAAGCCGACTGCACTCTCTGTTTCGCTCACCCGCGTTAAGTGGTTGGAGGTTGGCGAGTGCGACTATACCGAGGATGCTGTTACCTCGTATTGGAGCTTCACTGGTTTGGATGGTAATCCAACCTATCCTGTACAGGTCCAGGTTCGTGAGGACTCGATCGACAAGACGGCTTGGGAGGCAGCAATGGATGGTACCGGCTCGGCTGATGGCTTGGTAGGTACTTACCGTATGGTAAATGCTTATGCTGTTGGTCCGTGGACAGGTTTGACTCCGGAGCAGGCACTCGAAAAGGGCTTTGCTGACTATATCGTTATTCAGGTTGATGCTGCTGATAAGGTCTATATCAAGAAGGCAGAGATGGGCGGTGCAATGCCTGAGATTTTGGGCGGTAAGCCGGGTATCTGGTCTTTTGTAGATTACTATTTGGTTAAGGGCGAGACCGATCCGTCTGCGTTGGAGAACATCACCGAGGAGATGTACGGTTTCATCAAGAATGGTGAGATTCGCTTCAATGAAGGTATGATTCTTATCAACCCGGGTGAGGCCGCAGGTGCAGAGTATGCCGATGGTTCGACATTTACTTCTGGTGGTAATGCCAGTGGTGCGTGGTGTTTGAACCTCTGTAAGGCGCTCAACAAGTACTCGTTGGAGTTGCCTGATTTGGCAACGGGTACCGACGGTGACTTCAAGTATTCGGAGGTTGAGGTTGCTCCTGGCACGCTCTTCTATTCGGAGTCGCAGGTTGCATCGTGGGAACAGCCACTCGAAGTTGGCGAGCCGATTGTTTATACCGACAACGCTCACAAGGAGTTCGCCGAGCAGTACGGTAAGTTGTATCGTTTGCCTTCGCTCTATACGGAGGGCTACCACATCTACTTCTGCGTAAATGGCGATGGTGAAGTGGTATTCCCTGAGGATTTGGCTGTTCAGCCAACCGGTATGGTTGTTGGTGGCGCCGACATCTACGTTATTATCGATGGCGATAAGTCGTCGTTCGACGCCAAGACCGGCGAGACGGTTCTCTCCTCTACGCTCGTTACGCCTAATGGCTCCGAGATTTTGGAGTACGGTACTTATACCGAGACTTTGACGGCTAAGGCACCGGAGTTTGGTTTCGAGACGATTGCCGACTTGAAGACCGATTTCTCGTACCGCACCGCTTTCAAGGATTTGTATAAGTCGGGCTATAAGGATGATGAGTGGGCTGCCGAGTTCCAGGTTGGTACTTGCGCAAATCCGGCACTTGCTGCTGCATTCGAGAGCGCATACGGTACGGCATATTGTATTCCAAGCGTGTATGCCGAGGGCTACAACCTCTACTTCTGCGGTGATGCCGAGGGTAAGGTTTCGGTACCTGCTACCTACGCAAAACAGCCAACCGGCGAGCAGATCTATGGTAAGAGCGTATATGCTGTGATTACCGGTGGTGAGGTAAATGCGCAGGGTTGTACGTTGAAGGTTGCGTTCGTATTCGAGGATGGTACATTGGTTACTCCAACCAAGAACTACACCGAGAAGCTCGTGACTTACAACTGGCTGCCTGTTTCGACGGGTACTTACACTACCAATCTGCTTACCAACGATGAGGGTACCGAAGTGGAGCCGGTAACCGGTTTGACGTTAGCTCAGGCCGAGGGTACAAACCTCTATCGTATCGAGAACTTCTGGGGCGCAGAGGGTAATCACCTCGAATTTACTTGGGATCCGACTACCAACAAGTGCGATATTAATGGTCCGATGTACACCGGCTATGAATATCAGGCAGGTGCAGGTATCTATGCAATGGATGCTATTGAGGTTTGGGATTGGCTTGGAGATCCGTTTATCGGTGGTTGGGCAGAAGCCGAGTCGTATAATTGGCATCAGCCATACTATGACCCTGCAACCCTTACGTTCCACATCTACGTATCGTACACTATTCCGGCTTTGGGTGGCGCATTCAACCAAGCTAAGCAGTACCACGATACCTTCGTATTGGATGGCGAGCCATCGGTTATTGAGTGGGCTCCGTATGCAACTGCATCGTTCACCTACAACGACTCACAGGTATTCACAGGTATCGAGGCAGGTATGGTTGAAGAGAATTGTCCTGTTGAGCGTTACGGTGAGACCAACAAGTACCGTGTGGCAATCATGAACAAGCAGTTGGTACTCGACTTCCGTTTCGATGCTGCGAAGAACCAGATTGAGGTCCCTTCTGTGTTCCTCTATGAGGATGTATATCAGGGTGAGGTGTACAAGGCATATTTGGGCGATGCTGCTGCTTGCTATGTAGATATCTGGGGAGCGACTACGAAGGATGGTACTCCGCTGACCTATGAGGATGTTTATGCAATATATCCTAACACCTACGATGCTGCAACGCAGACTCTTACATTTGAGTGGTGGTACTATGACGATTTGGGCTATCCTATGTCGGACAATACTTACAATGCTTTGACTACCGGTCAGTCGGAGAAGGCGAAGTTGCAGTTCACCGGTGCACCGGCAGGTGGTGATGATGTAGCTCCTGCATCGGCGGCTGTTAAGGCACTCAGCGTGGTTTCGACCGCAAGCCGTATGATGATTAATAACTCGAAGTACGTTCTCTTCGGTGCTCGCAAGCAGATGATGAAGCGCGAGGTTACCAAGATGGAGGCGTTCAAAGAGACGACCCGTATCGAGCTCCCAACCGCACGCAAGTCGTTCGTTGAGGTAACTCCTTCGAAGCGTCCGTCGCTTGTTCGTCGCGCAAACGTAGAGGGTGCAGCAAAACTGATGTAATCTTCTCGTTTGAGAATCGCTTATAAAGGACCGCTCGGCTAATGGCCGGGCGGTTTTTTGTCGGGCGGTTTTTTTGTCGGGTAGCGCGTAGCGAGGGCGGTTTTTTTCAGGGTGCGTAGCGAGGGCGGTTTTTTTCAGGGTGCGTAGCGTAGTTTTTTCACAGTGCGTAGCGTTGGCGGTTTTTTTGTCGGTCGGGGTGTCGTGCGGGCGGTTTAGGGCTGTTTAGGGCTGTGGCGTGAGTGTGCGGGTGCTCTTGTCGGGCGAAACGCCTATAAAAAACGGCGAAGTGACGTGAGAAAAGTTTGCAGATTGATAATATTGTCGTACCTTTACAACTTGGAATATAAGTTTATAAGAGAATATTTTGTTATGAAGAAGTTAATTGTTTTGTTGGCTGTGGCTTTCAGCGTGGGCTGTGCAAAGGATTTGACCGAGCAGGTCACCGTCGCACCGCAGAGCGCATCGTCGAAGATTCTCACTTCGTCCGACCCTGCCGCAGGCGATATGATTGTCTATTTTGGCGAGGAGGCCGTCTCGCGTGTCGAGAGTGGTGTCTCGCGTTCGGGCGCAACGCGTACCGGTATCGAGCAACTCGACGGCGTGTTGGAGAGAATCGGTGTGAAGCACATCGAGCGTGTATTTCCGGTCGATATTCGCCACGAGGAGCGTACTCGCGAGGCGGGTTTGCACCGTTGGTATGTCGTGAAGTTCGACGAGTCGTACGACTTGGGTAAGGCAGCGGCTGCATTGGCAGAGATTGCCGAGGTGGAGCGCGTGCAGTATAACGGCTATGTTCGTAGCGTGGCAGACGCAGGTGTTGTGCGTCCGGTTGCGAGTGGCGACGAGGAGCAGGCGTTGATGCCGACCGCCGGCGAGACACGTGCTGCGGCGAAGTTCAACGACCCGGACCTCTACCTTCAATGGCACTATATCAACACCGGTAACGTGGGTATCTATTCGGGTATCAAGGCGGGTGCTGATGTGAATTGCGCCGAGGCGTGGGAGGTTACGGCGGGCGATCCGCGTATTATTGTCGCTGTGGTGGACGACGCTGTGAAGTGGGATCACCCCGATTTGGCAGATAATATGTGGGTAAATACCGCCGAGAAGAATGGCGTAGCGGGTGTCGATGACGATAACAACGGCTACGTGGATGACGTGTACGGCTATAACTTCGCTATGGATACTCCGCTGACACTCTCGACAGAGAGTGAGTTGGGCGACCACGGAACGCACGTTGCGGGTACGGTGGCTGCGGTGAACAACAACGGCATTGGCGGTTGTGGCGTAGCGGGCGGTACGGGCGTCGGCGATGGTGCGCGTATTATGTCGTGCCAGATATTCTACAACCAATATGGCGCAACCGATGTGGGTACGGCTCGCGCATTCAAGTATGCAGCGGACAACGGTGCGGTTATCGCGCAGTGCAGCTATGGCTCGTCGCGTAAAATCACCTCCGACCGCGCATATTACAGCATCTCGTCGGCAGAGGTCGAGGGCGTAAAGTACTTCGAGTCGCCAACCGTGCGCCGTTGTGCGGCAATCAATGGCGGTGTGGCAATCTTCGCTGCGGGTAACCAAGAGTGGAACTACTCGTGCTATCCGGGCGCATACCGCGAATTTATCAGCGTGACGGCTATGGCGTGCGACTATACGCCGGGCTACTACACCTGCTACGGCAAGGGCGCGAATGTCGCAGCTCCGGGCGGTGACTATCTGCAAAGTTTCTTCGACGACGATGCGAATAACAGGGGCTCGCTGAGGTCCGAAATCTACTCGACAACATACGTTGCCGGTCAATATGGCTATATGCAGGGTACGTCGATGGCTTGTCCGCACGTTTCGGGCGTTGCGGCTCTCGGTCTGTCGTATGCGTTGGAGTTGGGTCGCACGTTGTCGGTCGAGGAGTTTAAGACCATCCTGCTCACGTCGGTAAACGATATCGACCGCTACTGTACGGGTCAAAAATATCGTCTGGCGGGTAATGCAGTTTCCAAGTACGACATCTCGAAGTATGCAGGCAAGATGGGTACGGGCTATATCGACGCATTCCAGGTGCTGATGAATGTCAAGGGTACGCCTTGTATTCCGGTGCGATTGGGCGTCAAGCAGTCGATAGATATCTCAAAGTTCTTGGGCGGCGGCGTTGCCGGTTTGACGTTCCTCGATAAGCCGGTCGAAATCTCGCCGGTAGATAAGGCGAAACTCGGCGTCGAGGGCGAAGTGACCATTTCGAGCACCGGTAAGTTGCAGATTAAGTGTACCAAACCCGGTTCGGCTGTCGTGAAGTTTAACTTCATTGCCGGCGGTAGCGAACTCGGCTCGGAAGAGGGCGCAGGCGGTATGGCTATAACCAAAGAGGTGGCAATCATCGCTCGCGGTATGGCATCGAATGGCGGTTGGTTGTAAAACGAATAAAGAGAGGAGAAACAAGATATGAAAAAGTTTTTGATGGCGATAATGGCTGCGCTCTGCATTATGGCGAGTGTCGGTTGCGAGCCACAGGAGAAAGTTAATCCGATTCAGGCGGGCGTTGTCGGCGAGTGGAAACTCTCGTCGTGGAGCGACGGTATGTCGGAGGATATCGAGGTTTATGCCGTGTTCAATAACGATATGACCTTTACGCTCTATCAGAAGGTGCAGTATGTCTATTTTGTGAAATATACGGGTCAGTACCTCGTTACCGAAAACGTGCTTTCGGGTACGTACGATGACGGTAAGGCGTGGGGCGCATCCTATACGGTGACGCTCGGTGCCGATGGCCAGACGATCGAGTTGGTCAATTCGGCAAATATCGACGATATCTCGATTTTTGCAAAGAGCACTGTTCCGCAGGATGTTATAGACAGCGCAGTTTCGATGACATCGCGCGGTGAGGAGATCTATATGCTCGACCGCTTCTTGTAGAGCCGTCGTCAGGCGAGTATGATTGCGGGCTGTTTTTGACAGCCCGCAATTTGTTTGTAGGTGCCTTTGGGTGGTTGTAGAGGTTACTTTACCCCTCCTTCCCCTCAGGGGCTCGACTGCGCTACTGCGTAGGCAGTCGTGTGCTCGTGTAGTTTACACCCTCCCAACCTCCCTGGAAGGGAGGCACAGTCAGGCTTCTCGCCCTATAAGCGTATATAAACAAAAAATCCGATGGAAAACCATCGGACCTTTTGTTGTACCCCCTCAGGGGCTCGAACCCTGGACCCCAACATTAAGAGTGTCGTGCTCTACCAACTGAGCTAAAGAGGCATTGCAGTGTGACGTTTCCGTCCCTTTTGCGAGTGCAAAGATAAGGGCAAATTTTTATTCGTGCAAACTTTTTGCCAAAAAAATTTACATAAACCCTGTTTTTTTGTGCAAATGGCGTATATAAATGGTATGGTCGGGGTGCGAAAAATATTTTCGGCGAAAAGGTGCGACATATACAAATTATTCGTATATTTGCAACTGCAAAGGAGCCAAGAACGACCGCGCGTCGTGACGGGTGAAAAGGGAATCCGGTGCAAATCCGGAACAATACCTGTTGCTGTAAGTCCGTTCCGTTGAGGAATTTAGGTTTGTTGCACTCTTTGCCACTGACGGCCGAGCCGTTGGGAAGGCGCAACAAGCGGGATAAGTCAGAAGACCTGCCTCTGCAAACAGATTTTAGACCTCGCAGGATTACGGGTCGGGAATCGGAACCAATTTTTTCAGTAGCAGATAGCGTTTTTCGCAAAGAGCAGGGTAGGGGACTGTTCGCCGTAGGCAGGTGGTGCACAACTTGTCGAGCGTGGGACTCCGAACAAAAAGAGAGGTTTTGATTATCGTTGCCGTGATCCGAAAGGGTTGCGGTAAATTTTTTAACAGGATTATTAAAAATTCCGAACGATGAAAAAACTTTTCAAAACAATGATTGTGGCAGCCGTCGCGGTGTCGATGTGCGGCTGTGAGTGTGGCGACCGTAATTGCGGCGAGTCGGAGGACGACGCGCCCTCTTACACGTTGCGAGTATTGACCTTCGAGGATGGCGACTATCGTGGCTCGGCAGCGAATGCCGGCACCTATTGGTCGGACTTTATTACGGGCGAATACGGACAAGGCAATGGCCATTATGCGTGGTGTGATGAGGGTAATACCGAACTCTCGTTTACGCCCTCGCCGACGGCTCTCTTCCCGGGTTATGGCGGTCACGCGCTGTCGAATTTCGTGGGTAGCGACCTCTCGCAGGGCGACTATACGCACGATTTGCAGGCGTACAATGTTGAGGGTGGCGCAAACTTCTCACAGAACTTCTGCGTCCATTTCGGCTATGTCGATGACTCGGGCTTGGGAATGATGAGCGAGTTGGTCGGCTTCGAGTTTGCCGATGGCGTGGCTCGCACGATTGACCATATGTATGTGACGAATACCACCTATGTATTTAATTTGCTGACGAATGGTGATGGTTGGCAGGTGCCTAACGGCGCATCGGAGAGCGGTTGGTACAAGATTGTGGCCTACGGCTACGATGCTGCCGGCAATGCGACGGGCGAAGCGGAGTTTAAGTTGTGGAGCGAGGGTCGCGTGGGCGTACAGCAGTGGACGCGATGGGACTTGGCATCGCTTGGCGATGTGGTGCGCGTGGAGTTCAACCTCGTGGGTAGCGACGACCTCTACACCGAGTATGGTTTGGGCGTAGCGGGCTACTTCGCGTACGACGATGTTGCCGTTCGTTTTTAACAGTATAAGAATACCTAATTAAAAGTATGAAGAGATTTCTCCTCTATTTGATTGTCGCGCTTATCTCGTCGTCTTGCAACATAGACGACGAGATAGTGACCACTGCGCCACCAAAGATATTGCTCGACAGCGCAACTGGCGTATATACTGTAAAGCAGGGCGAGGCGATTCTGATTGCCCCCGACTACGAGTCGGCCGAGGATGCCGAGTATCGGTGGATGTCGGGCGGTGTGTTGCTCGGTTGTGAGTCGTCGCTGCGAGTGGTTGGCGAGCAGGTTGGCTCGACGTATATCACCCTTAGCGTCACAACCCCTTACGGCTCGGATGCGTGCGAGATTCGCGTGGATGTGGTCGAGCGCGAGATTGCTACGGTCAGCATCGCAGCACCGGAGCGTATGACGCTTGCCGTCGGAGGGTCGTTCCATTTTCGTGCGAGCGTGAAGAGCGTTTCGTTGCCGACAACCATCGTGTGGATGCTTAACGGAGAGTGCGTTGCCGAGGGTGTGGGTTACATCTTCGCACCGACCGTCGTGGGCGAATATACGCTTACGGTAACCGCCACGACGACTGATGGCGAGCATAGCGATACGGTGCAGATTAGTGTTGTAGAGGAGGCGGATATGGCGTTTGTGTGGCGATTCGAGAGCGATCGTCTGCACGCGGTTGTTGGGCGACGTGTGGTGATAAAGCCGATTGAGACGAGCCACGCAGTCGGCGTGACATACTATTGGCAGTCGAGTAATCAACCCGAGGATTTCGGACGCGAGGAGTCGTTCGTCTATACGCCGCGAACAACGGGTCGCCACACAATCAAAGCCACAGCGTCGATGTTGCGTGGTGACGAGTCGATTGTGACGAGTGTTGTGTTTACGGTGGATGTTTACGAGGAGGGTGCTTTCCGTCGTGAGAAGAGTGCGACGTCGAGTGCCGATTGGACGAAGGTCTATGACTACACGCCTGCGCCGGGTCAATTTATCAACGAACTCAAAACAGGTGGTTTCGATGGTACGCAGACCACCGCAACGGCAGCCATATCTTATGCCGAGGGGCGACTTTCGAGCGGAAGTTGGGTGTCGCTCGGCGGTTTTGGCGGCTATATCGTGGTGGGTTTCGACCACAGTATCGACGCAGTCGAGGGCTTCGACTTTGCCATAACGGGCAACTCGTTCAAGGAGTCGAACGAGCCGGGTGTCGTGTGGGTAATGCAGGACGAAAACGGCGATGGCGAGCCAAATGACACGTGGTACGAATTGCGCGGTAGCGAGTCGGGTGTGGCGACCACCATTCGCGACTACGCCGTGACCTACTACCGTCCGAGTGGTGCGGCAATGCCGGTGGCGTGGAGCGACAATTGCGGTGGCAGTGGCGAGATTGACTATCTTGCGCAATCTCACACGCAGGATTTTTACTATCCGTTGTGGATTGCCGAGGAGAGTTATACGTTGCGCGGAACGCTGCTCGAAGCGCGTAACTACGATCGCTCTGGCAATGGCTCGATGTGGGTACAGCCGCCTTACGATTGGGGTTATGCCGACAATCGTGGCACGTCGGACGGAATGGAGGCATCTCCGCAGACTACGCTCTTCGACGTTGCGAATGCAATGGACGATGCGGGCGATGCGGTTGCTTTGAAGTTTATAGATTTTGTTAAGGTGCAGTGTGCTGTCAATGCCAAAAGTGGTTGGCTTGGCGAACTATCGACCGAGGTTTGCGGCATATTCGATGCGTCGTTGAAGTAGTGATAAACGGATAACGGAGTGAAAATTACCCGAAGGGCGGAATGAGACAGATGTTCTACATATTTGCGATGGTTGTTGCCACGACCGCATTTGGGGGCTGTATGAAGTGGGATTACGGCTCGCAGGAGGATTTTAGGGTATCCTCCTCGGGTCTGTTTATCTGTAACGAGGGTAATTTTCAGTACGGAAACGCTACGCTGTCGTATTACGACCCTGCAACGGGCGAGGTGGAGAACGAGGTCTTCTATCGCTCGAACGCGATGAAACTCGGCGATGTTGTGCAGTCGATGGTCATCCGCGACGGCATCGGCTGGGTTGTGGTCGGCAATTCGCACGTGGTCTTTGCCATAGATGTCGATACCTTCAAGGAGGTGGGGCGCATCACGAATCTCACTTCGCCACGCTACATCCATTTTGTCTCGGACGAGAAGGCGTATATCACGCAGTTGTGGGACAATCGTATATGGGTGGTCAATCCCAAGCGTTACGAGGTGACGGGCTACGTCGAGTGTCCGTCGATGACGATGGAGAGCGGCTCGACCGAGCAGATGGTGCAGTACGGCAAGTATCTCTTTGTGAATTGCTGGTCGTACCAGAACCGCATCCTGAAAATCGACACCGAGACCGACCGCGTGGTGGGCGAACTTACGGTCGGCATCCAACCGACGTCGCTGGTGTTGGATTGCAACAATAAGTTGTGGACGGTGACCGATGGTGGCTACGAAGGGTCGCCATACGGCCACGAAGCACCGTCGCTCTATCGCATCGATGCCGAGACCTTCACCATCGAGCGAGCGTTCCGCTTCGGCTTTGGCGATGCTCCGTCGGAGGTGCAACTCAACGGTACGCGCGACCGCCTGTATTGGATAAACGACGATGTGTGGGCAATGGATGTTACCTCCGAGCAGGTGCCGGTGCGTCCGTTCCTGCCCTACAACGGTACGATATACTACGGATTGACGATTGACCCTGCGACGGGCGAGGTCTATGTGGCAGATGCCATCGACTATACGCAGCGAGGCAAGGTCTATCGTTATTCGCCGGCGGGCGAACGGCTCGACGAGTTTTATGTGGGCATAACGCCCGGCAGTTTTTGTTGGAAGTAGGTGCGAGGTATGAGATTTCGGGCGTTGATACTATGTGTGTTGCTTGCGTTGCTGTCCTCTGTGCCGGCAATGGCGGAGAGCGATGGCGATGCGCCCGAATGGTTGCGTAAGGGGGTGCATATCCCCGATATTACGGTCTATGGTCGTCGCCCGATGAAGGAGATTGGCGTGCAGCAGACCAAGTTCGACTCGCTGATGCTCAAAGAGAATGTCGCCCTCTCGATGGCCGATGTGCTGACCTTCAACTCGTCGGTCTTTGTCAAGAGTTACGGCCGTGCGACACTCTCGACCGTCGCATTTCGAGGCACGTCGCCATCGCATACGCAGGTGACGTGGAACGGTATGCGAATCAACAACCCGATGCTCGGTATGACCGACTTCTCGATGATTCCATCCTATTTTATCGACGATGCTTCGCTACTGCACGGCACCTCGTCGGTCAGCGATACGGGTGGCGGTCTGGGTGGCTCGGTGCGTCTGGCGAGCGAGCCGGCGCAGGCGAAGGGCTTCGGGGTGCAATATGTGCAGGGTGTGGGCTCGTTTCAAACCTTTGACGAGTTTCTGCGCCTGACCTACGGTAACGCTCATTGGCAGTTATCGACTCGCGCCGTATATTCCTCATCTCCAAACGAGTACAAGTATCGTAATCACGACAAAAAAGAGAATATCTACGACGAGCAGATGAACATCGTGGGGCAGTACTATCCCATCGAACGCAACCGTAGCGGCTCGTTCAAGGATTTGCACGTGTTGCAGGAGGCGTACTACAATACGGGTCGGGGCGACCGTGTCGGATTGAATGCGTGGTACACCCACTCGAATCGCGAGTTGCCGATGCTGACGACCGACTACGGCGAGCAAAAGGCGTTCGATAATCGCCAACGCGAACATACGTTTCGCGGTATCGTGTCGTGGGACCATCTGCGCTCGACGTGGAAACTCTCGGCGCGTGCCGGCTACATATTTACGTGGTTGGCGTACGACTATAAACGCGATGTCGGCAATGGCACGATGGCACAGATGACGCGCTCGCGCAGTCGAGTGAATACGCTCTACGGTCAGGCGGAGGGCGAGTACTATATCGGCAAACGGTTGTTGCTGACCGCCTCGCTTGCGGCACATCAGCACTTCGTGCGTAGCGAGGATAAGAATATCATACGTCAGGACGGCAATAAGGCGACGGTGGGCTACATCAAGGCGCGTATCGAACTCTCGGGTTCGGTCTCGGTGAAGTGGCGACCGATAGATCGCTTCGGTGTGTCGGTCGTGTTGCGTGAGGAGATGTTCGGACGGGAATGGACACCGCCGATTCCGGCTCTCTTTTTGGATGGTGTGCTGTCGCGCAAAGGCAATCTGACGGCAAAGGCCTCCGTGTCGCGCAACTTCCGCTTTCCGACACTCAACGACCTCTATTTTCTGCCGGGTGGCAATCCCGACCTGCGACGCGAGAGCGGTTGGACGTACGATGCCGGATTGTCGTTTGCCGTGGGGAGGGAGGGTAGATACTCGCTCTCGGGTTCGGCCACGTGGTTCGACTCGTACGTGAATGATTGGATTATGTGGTTGCCTACCACCAAGGGCTTCTTCTCGCCTCGCAACGTAAAAAACGTACACTCGTACGGCGTTGAGTTGCAGGCAAAAGCCGCTGTGTGCTTTGCGCGCGAATGGACGCTGTCGCTCGATGGCTCCTTCTCGTGGACGCCCTCGATTAACTGTGGCGAGCCACTCTCGCCCGCCGACCGTTCGGTAGGCAAGCAGTTGCCTTACGTGCCGGAGTTCTCGTCGTCGGTCACGGGTCGCCTTACGTGGCGCAAGTGGTCGTTGCTCTATAAATGGTGCTGGTATAGCGAACGATTTACGATGTCGAGCAACGACGATACGCTGACGGGTCGCCTGCCCGAGTACTTTATGAATAACGTCTCGCTCGAAAAGGGCTTTTCGTTCCGTTGGGCAGACCTTTCGCTCAAAGCCACCATCAACAACCTCTTCAACGAGGAGTATCTCTCGGTGCTGTCGCGTCCGATGCCGGGTATCAATTTCGAGTTTTTTGTGGGAATTACCCCGAAGTGGGGCAAGCGTGCCGCCAAACAGTAGCGGTTGCGTGGTGTGTGAGGGTACGAAAAATGCGGGTAGTGGTTAATTTCGCCACTGCCCGCATTCGTTTATGCGTTTATATGTTTTCGCGCCGTACGCTACCCGTGTATGGCACAGCCGAGCGACTGTTCGGCTGCCTCCATAATGCCTTCGTGCATCGTCGGGTGCGAGTGAATGGTGCGTGCTATGGCGTGAGCCGTCGCTCCGAGTCGTTTGGCAAGGGTCGCCTCGCCGAGCATCTCGACAATGTCGCCACCCACGATGTGCGCACCGAGCAGCGTCTGATCCTTGCCGAAAATCAACTTCACAAAGCCGTCGCGCTCGCCCGCAGCCATCGCTTTGCCAGATGCGGCAAATTGGAAGCGTCCGACCGTATATTCGAGCCCCTTGTCGGCTGCCTGCTTTTCGGTCAGACCGACCGAGGCAACCTCCGGTGAGGTAAATACACACGAAGGGATTGTCGAGTAGTCAATCGGCTCGCTCTCCAAGCCACAGATGCGCTCGACGCACGCGATGGCCTCGGCCGATGCAACGTGTGCCAGAGCCGGTGTCGGGATGATATCGCCGATGGCATATACACCCTCGACATTTGTGCGGTACGCCTCATCGACCACAACCTTATCGCGCTCGACGCGAATGCCAAGCTCTTCAAGACCGATATTTTCGATATTGGATTTGATGCCGACAGCCGACAATACAACATCCGCTTCGAGCACCTCTTCGCCCTTCTTGCCCTCGACCGTCACGCGGCAACGACCCTCCTCGACCGCAACGCCTTTGACCGTCGTGGAGGTCATCATAGCGATTCTCTGACGGCGGAATACGCGCTCGATGGTCTTGGCTACCTCCTCGTCCTCCAACGGCATAATCTGCGGCATATACTCGACGATGGTGACCTTCACACCGAGCGATGCGTAGAAGAATGCCAACTCCGAACCAATTGCGCCCGATCCGACAACAATCATCGTTGCGGGCAGCGTCTCCAAAGTAAGTGCATCCTTCGACGAGAGGACGTAGCGGTGGTCAATCGGCATAAATCCCATCTCGCGTGGGCGGGCACCCGTTGCGAGGATGATGTGGTCGGCCTCGTAGAGCGTGCCATCGACATCGACCGTCGAAGCCGACACGAGGCGACCGAAGCCCTGCAACACATCGACATTGTTGCGTTTGAGCAGCATCTGCACACCCTTGTTCATATTCTCGGCAACCGTGCGCGAACGGGCGACAATCTTCGCCAAATCCGGTTTTGGCTCGCCCTCCAACTCTACGCCGTAGTGAGCCGCATTGCGACAATACGAATAGACCTTCGCGCTTTTGAGCAACGCTTTGGTCGGAATACATCCCCAATTCAGGCACGTTCCGCCCGCCTCGGCACGCTCGACAACGGCTACGCGTCGTCCCAACTGCGAAGCGCGAACCGCAGCCACGTAACCGCCCGGTCCGCTACCGATAATTATGATGTCGTACTTCATACGTTTACCTATTTTACAACTTTCAATACCTCGCCATTGTCGGCAGCAACGGCTCTCTTCCACTTCTCGTTATAGCCCGGGAACTGAATCTTATCCGGAATATCCTTTCCGCTGCCATTCTCGATGAAGCCCTGCTCGTTCTCCGACTTGACATTGCCATCGACATACTTCACAAGCAAATAGCGGTCCAATTCGCTCCAACGGTCGAACAACGCTTGCGCTGTGCGGAGCGAGTAGGCGGTCTGCTCCTTGCGCTGCTTCTTTGCCGAGAGTCCAGCCGTGAGGGCATCAATCTTCTCGACCTCCGCCAGACGCGCATTCTCCCACTCATCGACCACCTTGCGGATGTCGGTCGAAATCATATCGTAACGCATATATGCGAAGTTTGTCACGCGGTTGAACAACCAGAACATCGACGTCGGCGAGTAGCGCAACATCGATCCGTTCTGCTCGGAGAGCGTCTCCGGAACGTCGGTCGTTGTGCAGTAAATCGGTGTCAGACACGATGTTGCAGCGTCATCCACGCCAAACCACAGGATGCCCGTCTTGCCTTTGCGTGCCTGTCCGCACAACCAGAAGCCGGTCTGCTGTGTTGCCGTTGCACGCTCGTTGCAGTACTCGACGCCATCGACCGTCCAATACATCGGACGCCAACGATACGGGCAGGCGTGACCGCCGGCACCAAGGTCTGTTGTCATATCCATCGGCGTACCTTCGTAGTGGTCGCGCATCGCATCGAATACCACCTTCGGCGAGACCTTCGTACGTGGCTTTACCCACAGCGGCATACGATTATCCTTGTTGTAGCCCATCGCATAATCGGCGTAGCGGTCCATATCGTCGGCCACGGCACGGAAGAAACTCCATACGCGCGCCTCGCAACCGCGCATAGCACCGAAATCGAGCGGAGCGTATGCGTCGCAGAACGAGAAGTCGGCATCTGCACCCTCGAAGTAGCCCTGCGTGCGTGCGAACGAAATCACATCGGCAGAGTAGAGGCAGTTCTGCGGGTCGTTGAGCGGGAAGTTCGTGATACGCGCCTGATTGGCGTGAGCCGAAACATATCCGTCGGGAATGCGGCGAGCAACCCATACGATACCTTTGCGCGACGGGTCGGCCGACGAGTCGCCCTTGCCGATAAGCTCCATAATCCACGCCTCGTCGGCATCGGCAATCGAGAACGATTCGCCGGATGAAGCGTAGCCGTACGTGGTCGCCAACTCGACAATCACGTCGATTGCCTCGCGTGCGGTCTTGGCACGTTGCAGCGTGATGTAGATGAGCGAGCCGTAGTCGATTTTACCCTGCGGATCGACCAACTCGCTACGACCGCCGTATGTGGTCTCGGTGATGATGAGCGAGTGCTCGTTCATATTGCCGACCGTTGCGTAGGTTACGGGCGACTGTGCGATGTCGCAGAGATATTTGCCCGTATCCCACTCATATACCGGCATTGTGGCTGCGGCACGCTTTGCGGGGTTGTACTTGTAGAGCGCACCATACAGCCCGTGTGAATCGGCTGCGTAGGTGACCATCACCGACGAGTCGGTCGAGGCACCTTTGGTGACGATGAAGTTTGTGCAGGCGAGAGCTGTCATTGCGCCTGTCGCAAACAGAAGTGTGAAAATCAGCTTTTTCATACAGATTATTGTTTTATTTGTTTGTTGCGTATTTGGTCTCAATTTGTACAAAGATAGTTATTTTCTCCGAAAATCTTGCATTGCGCCGTTCTTTGCGTTATCTTTGTTGTTAGAAGCGGAGAAACCAGTTCCGTCTGACGTTCATAAAAACAAGAGAATCGAGATGTCTGTTCAAGAAAATATATCAGCCATTCGCGCTACGTTGCCTCCGCACGTAACGCTTGTTGCCGTGTCGAAATTCCACGCTGCCGAGTCGATTCGGCAGGCGTACGATGCCGGTCAGAGGGTCTTTGGCGAGAGCCGCGTGCAGGAACTCCTTGCCAAGTATGCAGCCCTGCCGACCGACATCGAGTGGCATATGATAGGCCACCTGCAAACCAACAAAGTGCGTGCGATTGCTCCGTTTGTCGCGCTCGTCCAGTCGGTCGATAGCGCACGTCTTGTGGAGTGCATCGACCGCGAGGCGGCGCGTTGTGGCCGCGTGATTGACTGCTTGTTGGAGATTCACGTTGCGCAGGAGCAGACCAAAAGCGGTTGGGCGTATGACGAGTTGTGCGACTATCTGCACAGCGAGGCGTTTGCAGCGTTGAAAAATGTGCGTATTCGTGGCGTGATGGGTATGGCGACCAATACGGACGACCGGTCGCAGATTCGTGCCGATTTCGAGCGTCTGGCTCACTACTATCACACTCTTGCTCCGATGTTTGGCGAGTGGTTCGATACGCTCTCGATGGGTATGTCGGACGACTATCCGCTCGCCGTCGAGTGTGGCTCTACGATGGTGCGTGTCGGCTCGTCGATATTTGGCGCACGCGAGTATTGATGGGGTGGGTGGATTTGCGCACTGCGTGTGGCGTAGTGAGACAAAAAGATAAAGAGGTTGTCGGCAACAGACCAGCAACCTCTTCTATTTTTAGCGCGGATTTTGTGCGCTCCTATTTTGTACGCTCCTACAACTTCTTCTCGATAACGGCACAGATGCGCTCGAATACCTCCTCAATTGTCCCCATACTTGGTACGGCTTCGTACTTGCCTTGTGCGCGATAGAAGTCGGCAACCACTGCGGTCTGCTCGTTGTAAATCTTGATGCGGTTGCGGATAATCTCCTCCGAAGCGTCATCTGCACGACCCGAATCCTTGCCACGCAACAGTATGCGCTTAACCAACTCCTCCTCCGGCACATCCATATATATCATCAACTCGACCTTCTCGCCGATGGCTTCGAGCACCTTATCGAACTGCTCGGCTTGGGCTGTTGTGCGCGGGAAACCGTCGAAAATTGTACCTTTGACATCTCGGTTTGCAGCCAGATAGTTCTCAATCATCGAGACCACGATACCATCCGGAGCAAGTTCGCCACGACTGATATACTCTTTCATCTGCACGCCAAGCGCCGAGCCAGAGCCAATCTCTCGGCGGATAATCTCACCTGTGGATACGTGCGAGAGCCCGTATCGCTTCTCCAACAACTCCGACTGCGTACCTTTACCGCAACCGGGTGCACCAAAAAGTACTATATTAAGCATCTTCTTTCTCGTTATAAAAGAAACTTTATGAGGCAAAGATACTCTAAATTTTGTAAAAAATCACGTTTAATTAAAATTTTTTAATTTTATTTTCGCGCTATTTCCTCCCCTCTGACAACATTTGCCGCCAGCGGTGAGGGTATAAAAAATCCCGCCTCGCGCAGATGATTGCGGGCGGGATTTGTGTTGTGCTATCTCGGTGCGATGGCTCTTTACAGCGATTCGACCTCTTGCAGCCACTCCGTAGCCACAGCGTCGGACGGCATACGCCAATCGCCTCGCGGTGAGAGCGAAACCGAACCAACTTTCGGGCCATCGGGCACTGCCGAACGCTTGAACTGCTGCGAGAAGAAGCGACGGACGAATACGCCGAGCCAGTGACGAATCTCTGCGTGCGAATATCGCTCGCCGAATGCTCGCTCGGCGAGGAATACAATCTTGCGTGGCGAGAATCCGTTGCGGATGAAGTGGTAGATGAAGAAGTCGTGCAACTCGTACGGCCCCACCAAATCTTCGGTTTTTTGTGCAATTTCGCCTCGCTCATCGGCCGGCAGTAACTCCGGACTGACAGGCGTTGCCACGATATCTTTCAGCGTCGCGCGTACCCTCTCGTTCGAGTCGTTGTCGGCAGCCCACTCGACCAGCGTGCGGACGAGCGTCTTCGGAATCGAACAATTGACGTTGTACATCGACATATGGTCGCCGTTGTAGGTCGCCCAACCGAGAGCTGCCTCGCTCAAATCGCCCGTGCCGACAACCAATCCGCCGACGATGTTCGCCGTATCCATCAATATCTGCGTGCGTTCGCGTGCCTGCGAGTTTTCGTAGGCGGCACCGCGCTCCGTAGGCGATATGCCGATATCGCGGAAGTGTTGTTCGCAAGCGGCACGAATCGAAATTTCGCGCATCGTAACGCCCAACTCGCGCATCAGCGTCAGCGCATTCTCGTACGTGCGGTCTGATGTGCCGAAGCCCGGCATCGTGATTGCAACGATACCTTTGCGGTCGAGACCGAGCATATCGAACGTAGCGACAGTGGCGAGCAGTGCAAGCGTAGAGTCCAATCCGCCGGATATGCCGATAACGACGCTCTGCGAGTGCGTATGAGTGAGTCGTTGTGCGAGGCCTGCGGTCTGTATGCTGAACACCTCGCGACAACCTTCGTCGAGGTTTTTCGGTATGAACGGATGTGCCACAATCTCGCGTTCAACGGGGCTCTCTGCCAAGTGTATGGGCAACTCTATTGTCTCGTAGCGATTGTCGAGGTTGATGTACGATGTGTGTCGCAGACGCTCCGATAGCAGATACTCGACGTCGATATCGGCAACCGTGAGGCGTGGCTCGCGGACAAAACGCTCCTTGTAGCCGATGATGACGCCATTCTCGGCGATGATACCGTTGCCCGTAAATACGAGGTCGGTCGATGATTCGCCGATGCCTGCCGAGCAATAGATGTAACCGCAGAGCGAGCGTGCAGATTGCTGCTTGACGAGCGAACGAACGTAGGCGTGCTTGCCGACAATCTCGGGTGTTGCCGAGAGGTTGAACAGCAGCGTCGCACCGCTCAATGCCATATCCGACGATGGTGGTGCCGGCACCCACAAATCCTCGCAAATCTCGACACCGAACTTTACGCCGTCAATCGAGAAAATCAGGTCGGCACCCATCCTTACGCGCTCGCCGCAGAGGTCGATGGTCGTCTCGCGAATATCGCGTCCCGAGGCAAACCAACGGCTCTCGTAGAACTCCGAGTAGTTCGGAATGTAGCACTTCGGCACTACACCGCAAATCTTACCGCCGGCGATGACAACCGCGCAGTTGTACAAATTGTTCTTATACGGAATCGGCATACCGACAATCGTAGCCACCGGCAGAGCCAAATCCACCAAGTATCGCAACGCCTCTTCGGCTGCCTTTTGCAGGCGTGTCTGTCGAATCAAATCGCCACACGTATAACCCGTGAGCGACAACTCTGGAAATACAACGATGCTCACACCGCGCTCTACCGCCTCCTGCATCTGTCGAGCAATCGCCTCGGCATTGCCTCGGCAGTCGCCGATACGCACCAGAGGTGTTGCCGCAGCAACTTTTACGAATCCGTAACGCTTATTATTCATTGTCTGTCTGTTTTTTTTATTGCATTTAAGCATTCACTGCCATTCAGCGACCAACGGGAGCGATTGCCATTAGTTGCCATTCGCTGCCATTTGCCTCCATTCACTGCCATTTGCCTCCATTCTCTGCCATAAAAACATCTACTCCGCCCACTTACGAGCCAAGTTGATAATCACGCGAACCGCCTTCTCCATCGAGTTGAGCGAGCAATACTCGAACTTGCCGTGGAAGTTCATACCGCCGGCAAAGATATTCGGGCAAGGCAGACCCATAAACGAGAGGCGTGCGCCATCCGTTCCGCCACGAATCGGGCGAACGATAGGCGTTACATCTGCCTCGATCATCGCCGCCTGTGCCAACTCGATGACCTGCGGATGTGGCTCGACCATCTTGCGCATATTGTAGTATTGGTCTTTGAGCGTGAGTGTCAGCACACCCTCGCCATACTTCTTGTTGAGCATATCGACTGCGCTCCACATCCACACCTTTTTGCGCTCGAACAGCTCGGCGTCGTGGTCGCGGATGATGTAGGCGATGGATGCCTGCTCGACCGAGCCACTCAAACTGATGAGGTGGTAGAAGCCCTCGTAGCCCTCCGTATATTGCGGACGCTCGGTAGCAGGTATGAGCGAGTTGAGTTCGCACGCAACCTCCAAAGCGTTAATCATCTTGCCTTTGGCATAGCCCGGGTGCACGTTGCGACCCTGAATTGCGATTTTGGCCGAAGCGGCGTTGAAGTTTTCGTACTCCAACTCGCCCTCGTAACCGCCATCCATCGTGTAGGCGAAGTCGGCACCGAACGCCTTTACGTCGAAGAAATCGACACCGCGACCAATCTCCTCGTCGGGCGTAAATCCGATGCGAATCTTGCCGTGCTCCACCTCCGGATGCGACATCAGATACTCGGCAGCGGTCATAATCTCCGCCACACCCGCCTTGTCGTCGGCTCCGAGCAGCGTTGTGCCGTCGGTGTGAATCAACGTGTGGCCGACAAAGCGCGACAACTCCGGAAAGTCGGTAACACGCATTGTGAGTGACGGGTTGAGCATCACATCACCACCATCGTAGCACTCGATAATGCGCGGACGAACATCCTTACCGCTCATATCGGGCGACGTATCGACGTGCGCCAGAAAACCGATGACCGGTGCACTCTCCTTGCCCTTTGTGGCAGGAATCGTACCCATTGCGTAGCCGTATTTGTCAATCGAGACATCCTCCAAACCGAGCAGGCGCATCTCCTCGACCAACGCATTGAGCAGATCCCATTGGCACGCGCTCGAAGGGAACGATTCGCTACTCTCGTCGCTCTGTGTATTGATGGCGACGTACTTCAAAAATCTATCTTTTAACTCCATTTTACTCCTCCTCCTTTTTTGCTTTCAGTGTATGAATTGTAAAGTATGCAATGATTGCGACGTACATCGCCAGAGCCAGATACTCGGCACTGCCCGACGCAGCCCAGTCGGCCATATAGAGATCGACACCCGCAAATTTCAAGATTGCCGAGACAACGCCCATCAGCGCACCGCCGGCGATAAAGCCCGATGCGATAAGTGTGCCACGGTCGAAACGTGCCTTGTTGAGCGACTCGTCCTTCGAGCGCGACGATACGTACCACGCAACCAAACCGCCGACAACCAGCGGAGCGTTGAGCGACATCGGGATAAACATACCCAGCGAGAATGCCAATGCCGGCACGCCTATCCACGTGAGTACCAACGAGAGAACCGCACCCGCGAAGTAGAGTACCCACGGTGTCTCGCCGCCCTCCATAAGTGGTTTGATGACTGCTGCCATAGCATTTGCCTGTGGTGCTGTCAGCGCGTTTTCGCCCACGAAACCGTAGGTCTTGTTGAGGATTATCATCACGCCGGCAACGGTTGCTGCCGATACGATGGTGCCGAGGAACTTCCAACGCTCCTGTACCGATGGGGTAGTGCCGAGCCAATATCCGATTTTGAGGTCGGTGATGAAGCCCCCCGCCATCGAGAGAGCCGTGCAGACAACGCCACCGATAATCAACGCCGCAGTCATACCCGTCGTGCCGTTCAGACCGATGCTTACCAATACGAGCGAACTCAAAATCAGCGTCATCAACGTCATACCCGACACAGGATTGCTGCCGACGATAGCAATGGCGTTTGCGGCAACAGTCGTAAAGAGGAATGCAATGACAAATACGATGAGTAGTGCCACGATGGTCTGCAACCAGTTACCCAGCACACCGAATTGGAAGAATACGAGTGTTGCAACGAGTGCCGCGATGATGATTGCGAGGATGCTTCGCATCGGCATATCGCGCTCGGTGCGTGCCTCTGCCGCGTGTTGCGACCCACCGCCCAACTCGCTCACCGCCAACTTCGCAGCATCTTTGATGATGCCTGCCTGACGAATGATGCCGATGAGGCCTGCCATAGCGATACCGCCGATACCGATCGGACGACCGTACGTGAGGAACAAATCCTGTGCGCTCTGCGCGGCAGCATCAGCCGATGCGTAGCCCACGAGCGGAACCAACACGAACCACACCAGACACGAGCCCGCCGTGATTATGATGGCATATTTCAAACCGATGATATAACCCAAACCGAGCAACGTCGCACCCGTGTTGAGCGACAACTCGACCTTGAAACGCGAGGCGATATCTGCACCCCACGCGCCCATCTTGGTCGATATGTTCTCTGCCCACGCGCCGAAGGTCGAGACGGCGAAGTCGTACGCACCGCCAATGAGGCCTGCCAACGCGAGAACGATGGTCTGCTTGCCACCCTTTTCGCCCGAAACGAGTACCTCGGTGGTTGCGGTTGCCTCCGGGAACGGATACTTGCCGTGCATCTGCTTGACGAAGTATTTGCGGAATGGGATGAGCAGTACGATGCCCAACACGCCACCGAGCAGCGATGAGAGGAATACCTGATAGAACTGCGCCTCCAAACCGAGAATATAGAGTGCCGGCAACGTAAAGATGGCACCCGCCACGATTACGCCCGATGTTGCACCGATTGATTGAATGATGACATTCTCGCCGAGCATACTCTTGCCCTTGCGCAGACCGCCAAGGCCGACTGCGATGATTGCAATCGGAATTGCCGCCTCAAAAACCTGACCGACTTTCAGTCCGAGGAAAGCGGCCGCCGCCGAGAAGATGATGGCCATAATGACACCCACGGTGACCGAGTATGGCGTTGCCTCGGCAGGTGTGCTCTCCGCCGACATAATCGGACGATACTCCTCGCCCTCTTTCAGAGGACGATAGGCGTTCTCCGGCAGCGAGGTTTTCTTGTTGTTCTCCATAATTACCTAATATTTTTTGTTGTTTTCACTACTCAATTTTGAAAATCGCAACGCTTACGGGCTGCATCGTGAACGAGTGCCCTGCGCTGCTGCTCTTGCACTTCGCTGCGCGACGATTGTTGCCATAAACCCACTTTGCTTTCGAGCCCATCGGTGCAATATCGCCGGTTACGGTGCGGTCGCTCGGGTTGAGTACCACCACATACTTTGCATCTGCCGTGCGGCGTGCGTAAATCATCGGATACGGATTGCCGACATCGCCGACATACTCCCAATCGCCCTCTACGCCGAGTGCCGGTGTCGAGGCACGCAGAGCGAGCAGACCTTTGACGTAGGAGAGTACCGATTGCGGGTCGCCCTGCTGCTCGGCAACATTCGGGAACGAAGGCGCATTGTCAATCGGCAGATAGAGTTTCGCCGGGTCGGCAACGGTCGAGAAACCTGCGTTTGCTGTCGTGTCCCACTGCATCGGTGTACGACAAACTGAGCGGTTGCGGCTCGAAAAACTTCCCTCCTTTGGCGGAGCGTACTCCAAATTGCGCATACCAATCTCCTCGCCATAATATACGATAGGCGGTGTCGGCAGCGTGAGGAACCACGTGATGGCAACCTTCTGCTCATCGACTCCCGTGCGGTTCATTCGTGTCAGTCGCCAAATATCGTGGCTGCACGTCGGCATCGAGGCGTAGCCACCCAACTTGCGGTAGCTCTTATACACCTCGTTGTAGATGCGCATCGGTTCGGCAATCTCGCCCTTGCCGGCGCGGTTGAAGTAGCACGTCGTCGGCACCATCTTGTCGGTGGTCTCGCATACGAGCGGACGATAGATTTTGCCACCTATGCCGTTGTGAATCAGCAGGTCGATGTCGAAACCCGACGAGAGCGATTGCTCCGGCTCCGACCACTCGGAGAGCATAATATTCTCCGGAAATTCCGTGTCGTACCACTCGAAAATCTCTTGCCACAGACGACGCACGCCATCGCGGTTCTGGTTGTCGCTCTTGACGAGCGAATTTGCCATATCGACGCGGAAACCGTCAGCACCCTTCGAGCACCACCAGGCGATGATGCGCTTCAACTCGTTGCGTACCGCCGTAGGGCCCTCTGCCTCGTATGCCTGTTCCCACTCGTGGTCTGCTTTTGGCTGATAGTAACCGTAGTTGAGTGCCGGCTGAATATCGAAGAAGTTGCGAATGAAGTAGCCGTTGCGCGGGTGGTCGTTATCGACGAACTTCGGGCCCGGTTTGCGCTCCGGTTTGCCCTCGGTCCAGATGTAGTAGTCGGAGTATTGGTTGCGCTCGGCTTTGCACGACTCGCGGAACCACGGGTGTTTGTCCGAGGTGTGACCCGCAACGAGGTCGAGCAAAACTTTGATGCCCTTGTAGTGCGCCTCGGCGATGAGTGCCTCCAAGTCGGCATTCGTGCCGAAACGCTTATCAACGGAGTAGAAGTCGATGATGTCGTAGCCGCCATCCTCCCACGCGCTCGCAAAGCAAGGCGAGAGCCAGATGCAGTTGAAACCGACCGATTTGATGTAGTCCAGGCGCGAACGAATACCGTTCAGGTCGCCGATGCCGTCGCCGTTCGAGTCCATATAGGTCGAAGGGTAGATATGGTAGATGACGGCACTCTTCAACCACTCGGGATGCTCTTTTGCCGATGTCGTCACGGCTACTATCGTAAAGAGCGTGAGTAGCACGGTGCGAAGTGTCTGTTTCATAACGATTTTTATATTTATTTGATTTACAAAAGGTTTATTAGTCGTTCGAGTGCGATGCCGCGTGAAGCTTTGAGCAGAATCATCGCCTCCTTCGGTGTCTCCTCCTTCAAGTATTCGGCGGCAGCGTCGGTTGTTGCGAAGTGGCGTAGCTCGACCTCTGTATCGACATCGACCTGCTCCAAAGCCCGACCGAAATTCTCGCCCACGAGCATAATCTCCTTGCACGAGGAGGATAGTGCCAAACGCAGAATGTTGCAGTGCTCGGCCATCGACCACTCGCCCAATTCGAGCATATCGCCCAAGATGAGCATCTTGTGCTCGTGCTCGGTCTCCTCTACGTTCTCGATTGCGGCGGTCATACTCGAAGGGTTGGCGTTGTAGCAGTCGATAATGAGACGGTTTTCGCGTTCGGTCATCATCTCTTGCGAGCGGTTGTTGTCGGGTGTGTAGCCCGCAATGGCTGTTGCGATGCGCTCCGAGTCGATATCGAAATAGCGACCCACCTCGACCGCAGCCGCGATGTTTGCACGATTGTATTTGCCGAACAGATGGCTCTCGTAGCCGTCGGCGATGCTGCGTGAGTAGTACTCAACTGCCATATTTTCGCGCTCGGAGGCCATCTCCATCAACACCTCGTCCTCCTGCGGAACGAATGCTCGACCGCCGTTGTGCTCTAACCAATCGAACAACTCGCCCTTGCCGCGACGAATGCCCTCCACACCGCCGAAACCCTCCAAATGCGAACGGCCGATGTTGGTAATCAGACCATAATTCGGGCGTGCGATGTTGCACAGGGTGGCAATCTCGCCACAACTGCTTGCACCCATCTCGACAATGCCGAACTGCGTGTCGCGCGTCATTGCGAGCAGTGTCAGCGGTACGCCGATGTGGTTGTTGAGGTTGCCGTGTGTGGCATATATCTCGAATTGCTCGGCCAACACACGCTTGACCAACTCCTTCGTGGTGGTCTTGCCGTTGCTGCCGACAATCGCTATAATCGGCATAGCCAATCGCTCGCGATGCTCGCCTGCGAGGTGTTGCAGAGCCGTGAGCGAATCCTCCACGCGCAGCAGTCGCTCGACGAGGTCGGGTCGCTCGCTCGCCGGCAAATCGGAATCGACCACCGCATACGCTGCTCCGTTGTCGAGAGCCGCGCAGGCAAAGCGGTTGCCGTCGAATGATGCTCCGCGCAGGGCGAAGAACATAGCCCCGGGCGAGATGTTGCGCGAGTCGGTGGTGACGCACGTACACTCCTCAAAAGCCGTATATAGGTCGGCAATATTGTCGATGTGTGCCATATTGCTAACAGTGTTTATCTCCGTTGTTGAACTTCACCTCGTCGATATATTTCTTTATGTTCTGCTCCTCGGAGCGCGGACAAATCATCAGCACATCCTCGGTATCGACCACGATATAGTCGCGCAGACCGTTGATGACCGCGATTTTGCCTTGCGGTAAAGAGATAATCGAGTTGCGTGTGTCGTACGTGTAGCACCCTTCGGAAGGTTTTGCGTTGGCGTACTTGTCTTTGCGCGAGTGCTGGTAGAGCGAGCCCCACGTGCCGACATCGCTCCAACCGAAGTCGCCACAGCGCACAAATACGTTGTCCGCCTTCTCCATTACGCCATAGTCGATCGAGATGGCGCGACACTGGGCAAATACGCCGGCGATTGCCTGCTCCTGCTCTGCCGTGCCGTAGGCATCGTTAATGCCGTCGAAGAGTGTGTGGTGCTCGGGCAGATACTTCTCGATGGCCTCGATAATGTCGGCAATCTTCCAGATGAAGATGCCCGAATTCCAGAAAAATTCGCCACACTGCACGAATGTCTGCGCAAGTTCGAGGTTCGGTTTCTCGGTAAAACACTTCACGCGCGAGATGGTCTGCTCCTCGGCACGCTGGATGTAGCCGTAACCGGTCTCGGGGCGCGACGGGGTGATGCCGATGGTCATCAGTGCGTGATACTTATCGACGAAATCGACCGCATCGCCGATAATCTCGCCGAAACTCTGCTCGTCGAGTACCAAGTGGTCGGACGGCGTTACGATCATCATCGCATCGGGGTCCTTTTTGCGTAGATAGTACGCTGCGTAGCAGATACACGGAGCCGTATTGCGTCCGATTGGCTCGCAGAGAACCTGCTCCTCCGAGAGTTCGGGCAGATGCTCCAAAACGAGCGATTTGTAGAGGGCGTTGGTTACGACGATGAAATTCTCGGCCGGAATGCTACGCGCAAAGCGCTCGTAGGTCATACGGATAAACGACTTGCCCGTGCCGAATATGTCGAGAAATTGTTTCGGCATATTTTTGCGGCTCTTCGGCCAAAATCTTGCGCCGACGCCACCCGCCATAATCACGCAATAGGTGCTCCTTTTCGTACTCATAAAGTGTATAGTTATATTACTTGTTTACGGTTTATTGCCCGTTCTGCTTACAAAGATAAAAATATTTTATAACTTTGTCGGGTTAAAACGAACGAAAAATGAAAATTAAGTTGTTTACGATACCGAATTTCATCACGCTCGCAAACTTGCTGTGTGGTTGTTGTTCGATTGTTGCCTCGCTCGTGTGGGGCGATTTGACGCTCGCTTTCGTGCTGATTTTGGCGGCTGCGGTGTGCGATTTTTTGGATGGAGCAACGGCTCGTCTGCTCAAAGCGTACTCGGAGATTGGCGTGCAACTCGATTCGCTTGCCGATATGGTCTCGTTTGGCGTGGCTCCGTCGGTGGCGATGTATGCACTTGCCTCGCAGAGTGTTAGCGTGTTGGCGTTGAGCGAAGGCGTAGTTGCGGTGTTGTGCTTCGTGCCGTTTGTTATGGCGGCATTCTCGGCTCTGCGTCTGGCGAAATTCAATATCGACGACACGCAGCACGAAGAGTTTTGTGGCCTGCCGACTCCGGCTAACGCTATCCTCTGCTCGTCGCTGGCGATGCTTGCCGTGCGCGATGGAGTGACGGTTGCTGTCGAGTGGATTGCACTCGTTTCGGTCATTTTGGCGGTGTTGCTCGTGAGTCCGGTGCGAATGTTTTCGTTCAAGTTCTCGTCGCTGGCGTGGCGTGGCAATGCGGTGCGTTATCTGTTCGCCGGCTTTGCGCTTGTCGCAATTTTATTGCTTCGCACATACTCAATTCCGTTAATCATCGTTACTTATATTGTCGTTTCGACTCTGTTGTGGATCGTCCGTCGAACGAAGTAGTGTCAGAGAATGGGGGTGGCTTCTAAAAGATTCGCGTTTTTTGCGGCATCGGTGCTTGTGATGTCGATGTTGTGTGGTCGTGCGGCTGCACAAATCGATGCGAGCGCCATTATGCGTGCACAGCGAACTCAAAACAGCACCAACTCCATCGGCGGAATGAATCAGCAGCAGACCAATAACCCGCTTGGCGGCTACGGTCAAAATCCGTATGAGCAGGAGGGTGCCGAGGGTCAGCAGCCATCCGAAAATGCCGACTCGACAAAGAAGGAGCGCATCCGCAAACCGTTGGAGTCGTACTTCTTTACCGACTCGATTCGCGCTCTGCGCAACTTCCAGTGGAACATATCGCGCAATAAGAACGAGGTGCAGGTGCATCCGATAGATACGACGCTCACCAAGTGGCGTTTGGACTATCCGCACTACCACCATCGCTTGGGTAACAACTCGGTTGGTGGTTTGGGTCAGGCATCGCAGGAGGTGAACTACTTCGAGCGTACCGATTCGCGCGAATTTACCTTCGCACAGCCATACGACGCCTACAACTATACGCTCGAGAACGTGCCGTTCTACAATATGAAGCACCCGTATATCTGGATGACATATTTGGAGTCGGGTCAGAAGCGTTACCGCGAGGAGCATTTCGAGATTACTGCCTCGCAAAACATATCCCCATCGACATCGGTCAGCTTGAACTATAAGGCACGTGGAGCACGAGGCAAATACGACCGCGCACGAGTCCGTAACCACAACTTCGCAGGAACGGTTGCCCACACGGGTCGTCGATACTCGGTGCACGCCGGCTATCTGAACAACCATATCGAACAGCAGGAGAATGGTGGTGTGGTAGGCGAGTGGGCCATCAGCGATACGACCTTCGAGATGCCGTCGGGTGTGCCGATGCGTCTGGCGGGTGCCGAAGCGAAGAATATCTATCGCAACAACGCCTTCTTCATCAAGCAGTCGATTGGTATTCCGTTGCAGCGAATGACCGACCGTGACTTCTCGATGGCGGACCTCTCGGCGGTATATGTCGGCCATACGTTCGAGTATAATGCGTGGAGCAAAATCTACTCGGATAAGTATTCGACCTACATAAACGAGCGTGGCGAACGTAATCCGGACGGAACGTATCGCCCGACACAGGGAACATACTACGAGGATTGGCTCTACAATCCGACCGAGACGCGCGATTCGACCTACGAGCAACTGATTACCAACCGCTTCTTCGTGCAGGTGCAGCCGTGGGACCGTAACGGTGTTGTCGGTACGATTGATGGCGGTATCGGTCTGGATAATCACACCTATTCGCAATTTACGCCGGCAGATTACGCTGCGGGTCGCCTCGGCAAGGTGAAGAAGATGGCGTGGTTTGCCTATGCGGGCATCGACGGCAAGATACGAAAGTATGTCGATTGGGGTGCCGACTTCAAGTTGTACCCTTCGGGCTATCGCGGTGGCGACTACTCGATAAATGCGCACGCCGCCTTCACGGCATTCATCAAGGGTAAGCCGTTCACACTCTCCGGCTCGTTTACCGAGTCGAGTACCTCGCCCGGCTATTGGCAGGAGCATTGGTCGTCGAACCACTACGTGTGGAATAACGACTTTGCGAAGGAGGGCGAGACGCGATTCAACGTCGCCTTTACGGTGCCGGACTACGGTATAGAACTCGGCTTTTGGCAGAGCATTCTTCGCAACAAAATCTACTATGGTCCCGATTGTCGTCCGGCGCAACACGACGGTACGGTCAGCGTGACGAGCATCTATGCGCAGAAGAATTTCCACATCAAGGGCTTGCACCTCGACCATCGTGTGTTGGTGCAACTCACCTCGAACCGCGATGTCGTGCCGTTGCCGCTCGTCTCGGCGTTCTTGTCCTACTACTACGAGTTTTGGATTAAGCGCGATGTGTTGCGAGTGCAGGTGGGTATCGACGGCCGATTCAACACGAAGTACTATGCAACGGGCTACAACCCGGCACTTTCGGTCTTCTACAATCAGAACGAGGTCGAGGTGGGCAACTATCCGTACCTCGATGCCTTTATCTCGGCAAAGTGGAAACGTATGCGAATCCTGCTCAAATACCAGCATTGGAACAAGGGCCTGTTCGGTAACGGCCAATTCTTCTCCGTTGCGAGGTATCCGCTCAACCCGGGAATGTTCAAAATCGGTATTTCGTGGGCGTTCTACGACTAACCGTTGTGTGGCGTGTCACATTGCGAGCCATTCGTGCCACATTGCAAGCCGCTAAACCAAACTGCCGCCTGTGGCCGATGACTGCCATAGATTAAGTAAGAGAGAAAACCAATACGAAAATATATTGAAGAGCAAACTGAAAATACTCCTTGCGCCGATATTGTTTTTGACGGTAGCCGTTACGTTGGTGTTGGCGATTCCGCTGCCTAACGCCAAGCGTGTGGCAGAGGTGCCGGTGCAGAAGGAGTCGCAACCGGATGGGTTGCTTGCCGAGGGCGAGTATCTGTTTTCGCCGTACGATAAGATGTTTCGCCGCATTTGCCGTCGCCATAACGTCGATTGGGTCTTGATGTCGGCCATCGCATACGGCGAGAGCAATTTCCGCCACGATGCCGTCTCGCCACGAGGCGCAGTGGGGTTGATGCAGGTGATGCCGCGTATCGCACGCAGTTTTGGTGTCGAGCGCGAGATGTTGTTCGACCCCGAGACGAATATCGACGTTGCAGCGCGTCTGTTCAAGTCGATGGAGAAGATTTTGCGTCTGCCTTCGTCGGTCTCGAAACGCGACCGTATGGCGATGACGCTTGCAAGTTATAATTGCGGTTGTTCGCATATCCTCGATGCGCGTTCGCTTGCCGAGTACTATGGCGACGATGCCGATTCGTGGGAGGTGGTAACCGAGTATTTGGCGTTGCTCTCCGAGGAGGAGTTTTCGACTCACGAGGTGGTCGATTATGGCGAGTTCATCGAGTCGGATGTGACGATTGCCTACGTGAATAAGGTGTTGCGTCGCTACGACCGCTATCGCGATATCAAAAAGAACCGTAAGCGTGTGTAGCACACTCGTTTGCCGGCAGTAAAACGGGGAAGCCGTCTAACAAAAAGGGCGTGTCTAAAAAAACTTGTTAGACACGCCCATATGTTTATCTGTCAACTCCTATATTATATATATGTGTGGCGCACGTGTGCTACAACTCTCCGAGCTCCTTTTTGCGTAGGCGTCGCAATTCGCGCGAGAGCAGAATGGCTGCCAGCGTAATCGAGGCGCAGTCGGCTATCGGCATCGACATCCATACGCCCGTTGCACCCAACCATCGTGGCAGGGTCCACAACAGCGGCAATAGGAACAACATCTGGCGAGTCATCGAGACGAATATTGCGAGTTTCGCGTGGCCGATATATTGGAAGAATGCGCCCGCCACAATCTGAAAACCGATAAGCGGGAATAGCATTACGATAATGCGCATACCCTGCGTTGCGGCGGCAATCATCTGCAACTCGTCGCCACCGCGCGATGAATCGACAAACGCACGCGCAATCGCCTCCGGCATCGTCTGGCACATCAGGAAGCCGAGCGTCGAGATGGCCATTCCGCACGCAATGGTGGTAAAGAGTGCGCGTCGTACGCGGTCGTAGTGCTTGGCTCCGTAGTTGAAACCGACAATCGGCTGCATACCCTGATTCAATCCCTGGATGACCATAATGAGCAGCATCACCACACGGTTGACGATGCCGTACGCACCGACATATATGTCGCCCTGCCGCCCTGCGCTCTGCACCACGTCGTGCAGACCCGTTCCGCCATAGCGCAGCAGTGCCGAATTGACAAACGCTGTGACTATCGAGGCGCAGATATTGACCATAAACGGTGCAAGGCCGATGGATATGATGGCGATGATAATCTTCTTGTCGAAGCGGAATGCCTGCCGACGAAAACGCACAAAACTACTCTTCGAGCAGAAGTGCGAGAAGGTAATCAGGAAGGCGATGGCTTGCGAGATGACCGTAGCCCACGCCGAGCCCTTGATGCCCCACCCGAATTTGAAGATGAACAGCGGGTTGAGGATAAGGTTGATGCCGACGGCGGTCAGGATGATGCGCATCGACTTTTGTGGATAGCCCGATGCACGAATCTGCTCGTTAAGACCCAAGTACATATGCTGCGTCATATTTCCGAGCAGGATGATTTTCATAAAGTCGCGTGCGTATTGCAGTGTTTCTGGCGAGGCGTTGCCTCCGCTGAACAGTATCAAAATAGGGTCGAGGAAGGTGAGCATAACGACCATCAACACCAGACCCAACACGAGGTTGAGCATCACGGCATTTGCCAACGTCTTTTCGGCTGCGAGCATATTGCCCTCGCCCAAGCGTATCGACATACGTGCCGCCGCGCCCACGCCGACCATCGCTCCGAATGCCGAGGCGATATTCATAATCGGCATCGTGATAGCCATACCCGCAATGGCGGCTCCGCCCACACCGTGACCGACAAAGATACTGTCGATGATGTGGTAGAGCGACGATGAAGCCATCGCAATAATGGCAGGTGCCGCATAGCGGAACAACAGTTTGCCGATGTTGTCCGTGCCGAGTGATAGTGTATTTGATCGAGTAGCCATCTTCTTCTGTCTGCCTCCTCCCTCTCTGCTTCTCTTCGTTGTTTTACGTCTGTTTTGTTTTTTAGCCGTACGCCCGTCGCCTAATTGCCGAGCACGACTACGATATATTCGCCCTCGCGTTGCACGCTCATCTGCAAGTGTGCTTCGCTTGGCGTGCATCCGCAAATCTGCCCCTCTGCCACATTGGATGAGGTGAGGAGTATGTCGCGCAGAAAATCAATCTTGCCGCGACGATAGTATTTATAGAGCGTCTCTTTGGCACACCACGCAGCCGCGAGAAAGTCGGCGTGCGAGTCCAACGCTCGCTCCTCGTCGGTCAGGTAGCGCGATGCTACACGCTCGAAGTTGCGTCCCGTGTGTTCGATGTCGATGGCACACGGTGCGTCGCTGATGATGACCGCCACCATATCCTTCGAGTGTGATATGCCGATGTGTTGCTCCGAGTGTTCGATGATTGGCGCACCCCACTCATCGTAACCGATGCGGACGCCCTCTCCGAGCTGCTTGCGCACCATTGCCCGCCACGATAGAAACTCCGTGCGACGATGTGCTGCGCCCAACGTCTCCGCCTCACGAAAATCCTGCTCGCTGCACCATCTCTCGATGGTGCGCTCGTCGGCTAGTGGCGATATGAGTATCGTGCTACTCATTTGTCGGCAGGATGATTTTTATCTTGTCGATTCTGTGTCCCTCGATTGCCGTTACGATGAAACGCACGTTGTGCGAGGTGAGTTCGTCGCCCTTGCGCAGGAAGTTGCGGTTGAGCTCCAACAGCAGACCCGCAATGGTCTCGGCGCGACCCTGCACATCCTCGAAGAGCTCGTCGTCGAGTTGCAGTACGCGCAACATATCGACGATGTGGGTCTTGCCCTCGAATAGGTACGTATGCTCGTTGAGGCGTTGGTAGAACGACTGTTCGACGTCGCTCTCGTCCGAAATTTCGCCCACAACCTCCTCCAAAATATCCTCCAACGTCAGCAGACCCTGCGTTGCGCCGTACTCATCGACGACGACCGCCATATGAATCTTGTCGGTGCGGAAATCGTCGAGCATCGAGTTAATCTTCTTGTGCATCGGAACGATATACGGCTCACGAATCAGCCCCTGCCACCCGAAATCGTCGCTACGATTGACGTGTTGCAACAGGTCTTTGACGAAGAGCATACCCTTAATGTTGTCGATACTCTCCGCATATACGGGCAGGCGCGAATAGCCCGAGTCGATGATGATGCGCTTGACCTCCTCGAACGACATTGTCTGCTCGACGGCGACGATATCCATTCGCGGACGCATAATCTCCTCGACCTCGCGCGATGCGAAATTGACGATGCCCGACAGAATCTTCTGCTCCTCGGTCGAGGAGGCGGTTGTCATATCGACGGCATCGGCCAAATCCTCAATCGAGATATCGTTGTTGCGTTGCGCCAATCGCTCGCCGATACGGTTGCTCGTGCGGACCAAGACATACGAAAGCGGATAGACCAACCATCGCAACACTATCAGCGGTTGTGCAAAAGCGGTTGCGACCGCATAGTTAGCACCCTGCGCAAAGACCTTTGGCAGAATCTCGCCAAAGAGCAGGAGCAGGAAGGTCACGAGTACGCCCGTAAAGAGGAACTCGAAGCGTTGGAAACAAAACATCGAGTCGATGATGTCGGTCGCAAGGACGACAATTCCGATATTTACCAAATTATTCACGACGAGAATCGTGGCGAGCAGCATATCCGGCTCTTCGAGCAGGCGCACTGCCGATTCGCTTTGCATCGAGCCCGCACGTTTCAGGCGTCGAAGGTCGGCAGGCAGCAACGAGAAGAATGCCACCTCCGATGACGACATCATAGCCGACATCATAAGAAGCAAAACCTCTGCCGCCATCTTAAACGCTACGATTGGCGTGAATCCGAGATAAGTTACAAAATCCATCGCACGCCCCGATTAAAACAATTTAAGCGATGCATCTGTTGCATCGGTTTGAGGTGTCTGCGCATCCGTCTCCTCCTCTTTGCCCGTAGCACGCTTGCCTTTGCCCGATATTTGGGTTATGAATTCGACCTTGCGCGTGACGTATGCAGGCACGCTCTTGCGGTGTTGTACTTCCGAATAGACGCGTGTCGATTTGCTGATGATGCTCGGCATCGTGCGTGACGGCTCCGGTTTGAGCGGGCTTATGGTCGGTTTCTGTGGTTGCGGCTTCGGCAAGACGATAGTCGGCTTCGGTGGTTGTACGTCCGCTGGCTCGGGTTGTGGTGCGATAATTGGCTCTGCCGGTTGCTTTGGCGTGAGTGCCTCGCTGTAATACTCCGAAGGGAAACCCGTTACGACGATAATTACCTCCAACTTGTCGCCCAACTCGGGCTTGACGCTCGTACCCCAGATGATGTTTGCACGCTGTATGCGACCATCCTCATCCTTCTCGGATGCGAACTCCTGCACGCGCTCCAAGGCGCGATTAACCTCACCGATGGTGAGCATATCGGACGACGCGGTTGCGAAGTTTATCAGCACGTTCTTGGCTCCGGCGATGGATGCACCACCGAAGAGCGGCGACGAGAGCGAAGCATCGACAGCATCCGCTGCTCGATTGTCGCCCGACATTGCCGAGACACCCATCACAGCACAGCCGCTGTTGCGCATCACTTTGCAGACATCGGCGAAATCGACGCTGACCAGATTGCTCTTCGTCATCACGATTTCGGCAATGCCCTTGGCTGCAAATGCCACGATATCGTTTGCTTTGTTGAACGCCTCCTCGACCGAGAGCGAGCCGTAGAGCTCGATAATCGACTCGTTGCTCAATACGATGAGCGAATCGACCCACTCGCGCAACTGCTCGACACCTGCCTGCGCCTGCGCCATACGTTGCGGACCCTCGATGAGCGGTGGCATAGTGACGATGGCAACCGTCAGAATACCCATCTCGTGAGCCAATCGTGCGATGATTGGCGAGGCACCCGTACCCGTACCGCCACCCATACCGGCAGCGATGAAGAGCATCTTCGTATTGTGCGACTCCAAATAGAGCCGTATGTCGTCGAGCGACGACTTTGTCTTGCGCGCACCCTCCTCGGCAGCGTTACCTGCTCCGAGGCCGTCGCCCAAGCATATCTTCTGCGAATCGGGTAGCGGACTCTTTTTGAGGGCTTTGGCGTCGGTGTTGCAAACCACGAGGTTCACACCGTTGATGCCCATCTCCCACATATGATCCACAGCGTTGCCACCCGCACCGCCTACACCTGCCACCATTATCAGTGCAGGGATGCCCGACATTTCGGGCATATCGTCCATTATATTATCCAACTCTCCCATATCTTACAATACATCATCTTTGTCATTACCCAACACTGCATCCAACAACTTGGATATATTCTTTATAAAACCGCCGCGCTTTGGCTCCTTCTTTGGCTCCTTCTTTGGCTCCGATTTCTGCTCCGACTCCGACGTCTGCGGCGGTTGCGAAGTAGTAGGAGGGGTTGTTGTGTCGCCGTTATCGTCGCTCGGTGTGCCTGTCGTGCCATCACCATTTTCCACCGCCACGTTTTGCCCCACTTTTGGCGAAATCGGCTGTGGTGTAATTGTTGTTGGCGAGGTAGGTTGTTGTGGCGCGACAACCTTCGGGCTCAACTCGATTACGTCGCACTTACCGCGCTTTACGCCGTTGAGCATCACTGCTACGGCAGCCGATTGGAGGTAGGTGCTCACCTTCTCCTTCGTCTCGTCGGAGATGCCACTTTCGACGGTGCTCAAACGTACCGGCACACCCGTTTCGCGACGGAACAACTCGTCAATGTTTTCGAGGACGGTCGAACCGCCCGTAAGCACCAATCCGCACGGAATCTTGGTGGACATCTTGGCGTGTTTAATCTCTGCCCACGCAAACTCTGCAATATCTTTCAGACGCGCCTCGATGATGGCTACGAGGTTGCGTTGCGGAAAATCTTTTTTCGACTGCTGGCCTGCTTTCTGGATAGGTATGGTGGCGTCGGCAGGGACCATATCTGCCACTGCCGAGCCGTATTTGCGCTTGAAGTATTCGGTGTTGCGATCCGAGATGCCGAACGTGTGCATATCTGCGTTGATGCTCTGTGCGCCGATTGGCACCGAAGCGATATAGCGCAGTTTGCCGCCACGAACAATCGACACGTCGGTCGTGCCGCCACCGATATCGACAATCGCTACGCCCTCGTCCTTCTCCTCATCGGTCAGCACGAGCGAAGGTAGTACGGCAGGATTGACGTAGGTGCCGAGCAGCGAAAGTCCGGCATTGTGGAATGCCATCTTGACGCGCATCAGTTGGTTTTTCTGGCAGAGTATGAACATAAACGTCGAAGAGAGGTTGCGACCAAACGAACCTATCGGGTCGGCAATCTCTTTGCTACTGTCGATGACATAGTTCTGCGGAATGCGCTCCAAAATCTCTTCGCTTGGGTCGGCGATGACGTTGTTCATTCGCTCGTGCAACGATGCGACATCCTCCTTGGTGATGCAGTTCGAGACGTTGTCGCGCACGAAGACGTGGTCGGTGTAGTATGCGCAATGCACAAACTCGCCCGACAGACCGGCGTACGCCTCGTTGATGCGGATGTTCAGTTCGCGCTCCAACTCCTCTTTCGCAGCGCGAATTGCTGCTCCGACCGACTGCACGTTGTCAATGCGTCCCGCCACAACTCCGCCGTTGATAGGTCGGGTGACGCCATCCTCAATATTTATCGGCCCGTCGCCAATTCGCGAGCCGACCACCATTGCCACATTCGATGTTCCGATATCGACACCGACAAAATAACTCTTCTTTTCCATACCTTATCCTATTCCGTACAAACCACTTGGTTTTCGTATCTTAAATTTATTGTTTTGTATCTGTTCCACCCCGTATGATTGAGTCCGTTGCGGTAGAAACGCATCAAACGGTTGAGTTTCCGCTCCGGCTCGTCCAACTCGCCGAGCAGAATTTTGAACTCTCCGCTACGCGGAATCAACGTCAAATCGAGAGTGCCGTACGAGGTTGTTCCCGCAACAATCTGAACAATCTCTGCACCCCAAAAATCATCCTCGCGCAGCCACTCCGCAAAGGCGACCAATCGCAAGAAGTCGTTGTGGCGTCGCTCTACGCCTCGCATTCGCTCGCGTTCGGCATCCTGTCGTGCGGTGACGGCATCGATGGCTCGCCCCGTGTCGCGCAACAGGCCGTCGTAATAGCGCAGGTTGCGTTTGCGCTCGGCTTTGTGGCGGTCGGAGCGTGCGCGGAAGTCGCTACTGCGCTCGAACAGCCCCTTCTTCACGCGCGAATCGCGGATGTCTCTGCGTATGAGTCGCAACGAATCCTCGCGCTTGTAGAGGGCGTTCTTCTCGCGGCCAATCTGCTTTACGCGCTCGTCGGATGCCCTCCGCAGCGAATCGATAAACGTCTCGATGTCGCCCTCGAACGTGCTGCCAAAGAGCGGTCGGTAGTCGCCGGTCACAACGGGCGTATAGTGCGCCGACTGCTCCGGTGCCGAGAAGACGAAACGCTCCTCGGTGATGTAGAGATTGTAACCATCCACCATCAGACGCATCATTGGTCGGCGTTCGCGGACGTCGATGTGCAGCGTTCCGTTGTGCGAAACGTATATCTGCGCATCATCAATGAAGCCGTTGCGCGTAATCATTCGTCGTATTCTGCCGATATCCACGCTGTCAATCGGTGCTCCGATGGTCTCAACACCATCGGCAACCAACCATTCGCGGATACGGCTCTCGTCCGTGAGTGCTCCTCGCTCCGAAGGGTCGATGATGGCAATCTCGACGTGCTCGACGGTCTGCTCCCGATGGTGATTGACCGTGAGTATGGCTGCGCAGACCGTATAGCCGATAGCCACAGCCCACAACGCCATAACGGCAACCATCTTTGCAATTCGTCGTCCCATCGCTCTTTTACCCCCCCCTCGCGTCTATGCTTTACGTCTCAATGTTTCGGCCAACGCCGCACAGCAAGCGTCGATGTTTCCGGCTCCGAACGAAATGACCACATCGGTCTGCATCGCGCCGATATGTTCGGCAAGAACTTCGCGCTCCACAATCTCGCACGGAACGCCTACTCGCTCGGCAATCAACTCGGAGGTGATGCCCTCAATCGGCTCTTCGCGTGCCGGATATATCGGCAGCAACACCACTCGGTCCGCCTCGCTGAGTGCCTCGGCAAACTCCGCATACAAGTCGCGTGTGCGGGTGTAGAGGTGCGGTTGGAAGATTGCCGTCACGTGGCGCGACGGGAACATACGCTTGACGGATGTCAGCGTAGCCGAGAGTTCGCGCGGATGGTGAGCGTAGTCGTCCATATAGACCTGCTTCGGGGTGTTGATGTATATCTCGAAGCGACGCTTTACGCCCGAGAACTCCTCCAACGCTTCGCGCAGAGCATCTTCGTGCAACTGCTTGCCCTCGCCGCGTGCTGCACACCAATAGAGCGCAACTGCCGCAACTGCATTCTCGACATTGACCCAACCCGGTATGCCGAGCGTACAATCCTCCACAACGCCATCGGGCGTAACGACATCGAAGCGGTAGTAACCGCCATCGAGCAGCGTGACGTGTGCGGCGTAGAAGTCGCACGGCTCGTCGAACGAGTAGCGATAGACGTCGATGTCGCGGTTGCGACACTCGACCTCCACACCCTTCTTGATTACGAGCGCACCGCCGGGCTTTATGCGGTCGATGAATTGCGCGAACGCCTCCTTGACAGCTTCGTGCGTGCCGTAGATGTCGAGGTGGTCGGCATCTGCCGAGGTTACGACCGCAACATCGGGCGAGAGTCGCAGGAACGAGCGGTCAAACTCGTCTGCCTCGACCGCCATACGACGCCCGACACCGAGCACCATATTGCTGTCGAAGTTTTTCGATATGCCACCCAAAAAGGCGCTGCCTTCGCCTGCCGCACGCGCGTTGAGCCACGCCACGAGGGTCGAGGTTGTGGTCTTGCCGTGCGTACCTGCCACCGCCATAACGAACTTGCCCTCCGAGAGTACGCCGAGCATCTGCGAGCGTTTTAGGCACTCGTAGCCCTGCTCGCGGAACATCCGAAGTTCGCTATGCTCTTCGGGAATAGCGGGCGTATATACGACGATGGTGCTCTCCGGCGAGAGAAACTCCGTCGGAATACATCGCACATCATCCTCGTAGTGAATCTGCGCACCCTCCGCTGCCAATGCCTGTGTGAGAGGTGTTTCGGTGCGGTCGTAACCCGCCACGGTGCAACCCTCGTGCATAAAAAAGCGCGCGAGTGCACTCATTCCGATACCGCCGATGCCGACGAAGTATATCTTGCGTTGTTGCTCTCCCATCTCGGTTACTCTTTACTGTGTTTGAGAATCTCATCTGCCACGCGGTCGGCCGAATCGGCAATCGCCAGTCGCGAAATGTTTGCCGTGAGCATTGCGAGTTCGCGCTCGTCGGCTATCATTCGCAACGCCGTCGAGATACCACAATCCACCGCATCGCGGTCGGCTACCATACGCGCCGCCTTGACATCGACCAACGCCTTTGCGTTTTTGGTCTGATGGTCCTCGGCAACGTTTGGCGACGGAACGAAGAGGGTCGGCTTGCCTGCCAGACACAACTCCGATACGGTACACGCACCGCTACGCGAGATGACCACATCGGCAATCTCGTAGGCGTAGTCCATACGGTCGATGAACGCACCTTGCCAGATGTTTGCTGTCGGATAGTCGCGCAAGAAGTTCTTCATCTCCGTCTCGTAGATGCGTCCCGTCTGCCAGATGACCTGCACCGGCGCAGTGCCGTTGAGGGTCATAATCCACGAGCGCATCATATTGTTGAGCGTACGTGTGCCGAGCGAGCCACCGACTACGAGCAACACGGGCAACGAGTCGTTGAAGCCGTAATAGGCGAGTGCCTCTTCGCGCGAAACAGTTCCCTTTGCGAACGCTGCACGCAACGGATTACCCGTCTTTACAATCTTCTCCTCGTCGAAGAAACGCTCCATACCGTCGTATGCCACGCAGACGCTCTTTGCCGAGCCGCCGACAATCTTGTTCACAAGACCGGCATACGAGTTTTGCTCCTGAATGACGGTCGGGATGCCCATACGCTGTGCCATCCACAGAATCGGTGCGCTGGCGTAGCCGCCAAAGCCCGCCACGACATCCGGCTGGAAGCCCTTCAAGATTTTGCGTGCCTGACGCAAACTGCGGATGATGCGTGCCGGCAGAGCGAGATTGCTCCACGACAAGCGACGTTGCAGACCCGCGATAGGTACGCCGACGATACGGTAGCCGAGTTTGGGGATGAGCGTCATCTCCATCTTTCCTTCGGCTCCGACAAAGAGAATTTCGACATCGTCACCCAAACGGCGGCGAAGTGCCTCTGCGACCGAAACGGCAGGGTATATATGCCCGCCTGTGCCGCCTCCTGAAAGTATGATTCGTTTCATAAAAAATACACTACCCGAAAGTATCCACAAAAGTAGGGATTATTCTGCGAACTTCAAAGCATAATGCAAAGAAACGAGTAATAAAATTACTCGCTCTGTCGTAGGAGTGCGTGCAAATGCGCTCTGCACACCATCTTTCGGGCGTGCACGGATAGGATTATTTGCGGGATTGGTTGTCGCGCGATGCGGTTATCGGCCCCAATTATCGCGGTCGAGCGTGCGATAGTTGATTGCCTCGGCGATGTGTGCCGTTGAGATTTGCTCGGCACCCTCCAAGTCGGCAATCGTACGTGCGACCTTGATTATACGGTCGTAGGCACGAGCCGAGAGGTTGAGTCGCTCCATTGCTCGTTCGAGCAACGAACGCTCCTGCTCGCCGAGTGGGCAAAATTCGCGCAGCATACGGCTGTTCATCATTGCGTTAGAGTGGATGCCGAGCCCTGCAAAGCGCGTCTCTTGACGGTTGCGGGCGGCTATCACGCGACGGCGAATTTCGGCACTCGTCTCCTCCTTGCGCTCGGAGGTCATCTCGCCGATTGCCACCGGTGCAACCTCGATGTGCATATCAATACGGTCGAGCAGTGGGCCCGATATGCGCGAGAAGTAACGATGAATCGAAAACGGCGCACAGGTACACTCTTTGGTCGGGTGGTTGTAGAAGCCGCACGGGCAGGGATTCATTGCCGCCACCAGCGTAAAGTTTGCCGGATATTCGATGCTGTATTTTGCGCGTGATACGGTAATTGTTTTATCTTCAAGAGGTTGGCGTAGTACTTCCAGTACGTTGCGACCGAACTCCGGAAGCTCGTCCAGAAACAGTACGCCGTTGTGGGCCAAACTCACTTCGCCGGGTTGTGGCGACTGACCACCACCGACAAGAGCCACCTGCGAGGTGAGGTGGTGTGGTGCGCGGAATGGTCGCGCACGCAACAGACCCGCCGTCTCGCCGAGTTTGCCGGCTACGGAGTGTATCTTTGTCGCCTCGACCGCCTCGTCGAGCGTCATTGGCGGAAGTATTGTCGGCAGTCGTCGCGCGAGCATCGTCTTACCCGAGCCCGGTGCGCCAATCATCAGCACATTGTGACCGCCTGCTGCGGCAATCTCCAAAGCGCGTTTTATGTGTGGTTGTCCCTTGACGTCGGCAAAATCCTCGGCATACGGGTTTTCTTGTTCGGCTACGCCGTCAAAGTGCGGAGCGGTGGCAGGCGCAATATGCGTATCACCTTGGAGGTAGCCGACCGCCTCTGCAAGCGACTCGACGGCAATCACCTCAACGCCATCGACGATGGCGGCCTCTGCCGCATTCTCTGCCGGAACGACCATACGTCGTATGGATTGCTCCTTTGCCATCACCGCCAGCGGAAGCACTCCTCGCACACCTCGCACAGCACCGTCGAGCGACAACTCGCCCACGAACATCGTATCGCGCAGCGCATCCTCCGGAATCTGCTCCGTTGCAGCGAGTATGCCGATGGCAATCGGCAAGTCGAACGCCGAGCCCTCTTTGCGCAGGTCGGCAGGGGCAAGATTTACGACAACCTTTTTGCCTGTCATTCGCAACTGCGAGTTCTCGAACGCGGCACGTATGCGCTGTTCGCTCTCCTTTACGGCGTTGTCGGGCAGTCCGACCATATAGAGACCGATACCGCCACCGGCGACATTTACCTCAACGGTAACGAGGACGGCGCGGATTCCGACGATTGCTCCTGCGTAGCACTTTACGAACATAACAGCTTGGCTTGCGAGTGGTTAGTGTTTCTTTGCTTTTTGCGTGGTGTGACGAACGATTTGGCGAAGTGTCGGCAGAGTGTTAGAACGGCACCTCGTCACTTACGGAACGCGAGCCCGGAATATCGAACTCGGTTGCGCCGATATTCTGCATTGGCGAAACCGATGCTCCGCCGAGCGACTCGTACGTGTCGTACTGCTCGGTCGAGAGCGATTGCGCGGTAGGGCTGATGGTATCGAAGTCGGCAAAACGTGCCTGGTCTTTGATGAATTTCAGGCGGACGTCCGTCACCTCACCGTTACGGTGCTTGGCGAGAATCAACTCTGCCAGACCGAGTGTCGATTGACCATCTTCGGTCTGCGTAAAGCCGTAATATTCAGGTCGGTGAATAAATGCTACAACGTCGGCATCCTGCTCGATTGCACCCGACTCACGAAGGTCGCTGAGTTGCGGACGTTTCGAGCCGCCACGCGACTCTGTGGTACGGTTCAACTGCGAGAGGGCGATAATCGGGATATTCAACTCCTTGGCGATGGCTTTGAGCGTACGCGAGATGAATGCAACCTCCTGCTCGCGGTTGCCGTTGTTGCTCTGCACACCGCCGGTCATCAACTGCAAGTAGTCGATGATAATCAACTTGATGCCGTTGTGTGCGTGCATACGGCGGGCCTTCGAGCGAAACTCGAAAATCGAGAGTGCCGGCGTGTCGTCGATGTATAGTGGAGCCATACCGAGCGGCTTGGTTGCGATGTGCAGATTGTTCCAATCCTCGGGTGAGAGTTTACCGCTGCGGACGAGTTTGCTGTCCAAGCCCGTCTCGGCGACAATCAGACGCGTCATCAACTGCGTGGAGGACATCTCCAACGAGAAGAACGCCACCGGTGTCTCGTATGTAACTGCCATATTGCGAGCCATCGAGAGCACGAATGCCGTCTTACCCATCGACGGACGCGCAGCGACGATAATCAGGTCGGATGGCTGCCAGCCGAGAGTGATGTTGTCCAGCGCGTTGAAGCCCGAACATACGCCGCTGTAACGCGAATCGTTTTTGCCCGCCTCGGCGATTTGGAGCAGTGTGCGATGCAGAATGTCTGCCGAGTTCTGCACCGAGCGTTTTACGTGACCCTCGGTGATTTTCAGAATCTCCGACTCGGCAAAGCCGATAAGGTCCGTGATGTCGGTTGCGCTGTCGTACGAACGGCGTTGAATCTCGACCGACGAGCGAATCAACTCGCGCTGAATATACTTCTGGGCGATAATTCTTGCGTGGAACTCGACGTTTGCCGCCGCGCCGACCTTCTGGGTGAGTTGTGCCAAATAGACCGCACCGCCGACCTTTGTCAGTTCGCGTTTTGCTTTGAGTTGCTCGGTGACGGTGTAGAGGTCAATCGGCTTGCGCTCCTGCGAGAGTTCGTTTACGGCGCGATAGATAAGGCGATGCTCCTCGGTGTAGAACGAATCTTCGGTCAGGTACTCCTGCACGATGGTTATCGAGTCGCTTTCGAGCATCAGCGCACCGAGTACCGCCTCCTCAATCTCGACGGCTTGCGGTGGTACGGTGCCGATTTCGGCAGCTTCGGGAGCGAGCGATTCGTATGCTCGTTTATTGCGTGGTGATTGTTGAAAATCTTTTGCCATTGTCTTGCGAAAAAGTGATAATGTCTAAAACCTAACAAAAGTATAAATTTTTCTTGAAGCGGCAAAACCCGAAAAATCTGCGGATGTTGAAAACTCTGTTTACAACAGAGAGTAATGCGGCGTCAACGGGCGTGCAATGCCCTCCGTAGGATGTTGATATTTTATGGAAAAATGTACGATTCGCCCCGCTCTCCGTGCTAAAAATCGCCCAACGCGCGCTTCGATACGGCAAGAGTGGCGATGCTGATGCGTACATCGCCCTCGCACGCCTCGATGATTGCCTCGGCACACGACGAGATGGTTGCGCCCGTGGTAAAGACATCATCGACTATCAGAATGTGGCGAGCGCGAAGGCGGTCGGCCCGCACCACCTTAAATATCCCCTCGACATTATCCCAACGCTCGTTGCGTGAGCGTTGTGCCTGACTCGGGTTGTTGCGTGTGCGGCGTACGCTGTGCTTATCGACAGCCACTCCGCTGCTGCGTGCAATGCCGTCGGCTATGTATTCCGATTGGTTGTAACCTCGTGCAAGACGTTTGCGCCAATGTAGCGGAACGGGGATGATAAGGTCGATGCCCTCCAACGCGCCGGCGCGCATCATCTCTGCTCCGTACCATTCGCCCATACGTTGTGCCGCAAGCCAACCCTTGCGATATTTGAAGGTGTGTATCAGGTCGCGCCAACGGCTCTCCTCGATAAACCAGATGAATGCCGAAGCGCGCTCGATGGGTAACAATCCCCAGAATTTGCGTGCCATCGGGTTGTCCGGCTCGCGCCAAAAGTTGGTCATCGGTGCGCGATAACGGCACGCCGTGCAGACAAATTTCTCTTGTTCGAGGAGTTGTTCGCCGCATACGGGGCAGTGTGCGGGAAGTAGCAGCGACAGTGTGTCACTGACGAGGCGTTTCAGCGCATTAAGCAAAATCGACATCGCAGATTATGACGGTTTTACGGTTACCGCTCTCGTGTCGCAGTGCATCAATCTGCTCGCGCAGAATCTGCTTGGCGCGGGCGAATGACGACTCGACCTCGATTTTGAGCATTATCTCCACGATATGTTCGCCACGCAGACGGTCGAGCAGTGGCGATACGGGGCCAAAGACGCGAGCTCCGAATCGCTCGCGCAGGGCACCTCCGAGTGCAGTTGCCGTTGTGGCCAATCGCTGTGCATCCGCGTCGCGCAATGTGATGCGGATAAGTCGGGTGTATGGCGGATATGAGAATAGTTTGCGTTCGGCAAGAATCGTGGCTGCCATCTTCTCGTAGAGTGGCTCGGCGGCGAGCGTCAGCAGCGCGTGCTGCGGGTCGGAGGTCTGTACGATGACCTCGCCCTCGCCATTGCGACGACCGCAACGTCCCGCCATCTGCACGATGGTCTGCCAAGCGCGTTCGCCGGCACGGAAGTCGGGGGCGTTGAGCAGATTGTCGGCATTGAGTATTCCGATGAGCGTAACGCGCTCGAAATCCAACCCTTTGGCGATGATGCGCGTGCCGACCAAGATGTCTGCTTCGTGACGTGCAAAGCCGCTGATAATGCGCTCGTAAGCGGCATCCGAAGTGGCGGTATCGCCATCCAATCGGAGGATGCGGGCCGTCGGGAATATGCGCTGTATCTCCTCCTCGACCCGCTCTGTGCCGAAGCCCATCGGGCGCACCTCTGCGGTGCGACAGGCCGGACAACGACGCGGTGCGGGCGACATGTAGCCGCAGTAGTGGCATTTGAGCGATGCTCCGGAGGCGTGTTGCGAGAGTGTGACGTTGCAGTGCGGACAGCGTGCCGTCCAACCGCACTCCGGACACTCGATGTATGGCGAGTATCCGCGTCGATTCTGAAAGAGCATCACCTGCTCGCCACGTCCCAAACGCTCCTCGATTTTGTCGAGCAGTATTGTGTTGAAGTGCGACTTGCGTTCGCCTCGTTTTGCGGCGCGTATGGTGTCCGAGAGGATAATCTGCGGAGGAAGCGCATCGCCGTATCGCTCGCCGAGCGCGACGTATCCGTACTTGCCGGAGAGCGTGTTGGCGTACGATTCGAGGGCGGGTGTTGCACTGCCCAAAAGTGTCTTTGCGCCGTGTATGGCGGCGAGCATTATGGCTGCATCGCGACCATTGTAGCGCGGTGCCGGCTCGCTCTGCTTGTAACTCGAATCGTGCTCCTCATCGACCACCACCAACCCGAGCCGTGCGAATGGCAGAAAGAGTGCCGAGCGCGCTCCGATAACGAAGTTGCCCGAAGGTGCGCGTAGCAGGTCGGTGTAGATGCGTGTGCGACGTTGCGGGGTGAGTTTCGAGTGGTATGCCGTAACGCGTTCGCCGAACATAAGGCGCATACGTGCAACGAGTTGCTGCGAGAGCGAAATTTCGGGAACAAGGTATAGCACATCCTCGCCACGAGCGAGCGTGTCGGCAATCAGGCGGGCGTAAATCTCGGTTTTGCCCGAGCCGGTCACGCCGTGTAGCACGACGACGTTGTGCTGCTCGAACTGCTCGCACACCTGCTCCAAAGCGGTCGTTTGGGGAGCGGAGAGTGACGGCAGCGACGCTCCACTGATTGGCGAAAATTGTGAGGCGCACTCGCGCTCGAATATGGTGACGATACCCGCCTTGACGAGTGCCGAAATTACGGCGGCATCCGCCTCTACGGCACATCTCGGCAACTCTCCGCCCGCCTCGCGCAACTGCTCAACGAGCGCGGCACGACGTGGTGCGCGACGACGCATACGCTCCATCTCGTCGCCCTTCGGCACAGCGTCGGTGAGTTTCAGTATTCGTTCGCATCGCGGAGCGTACGGCTCGAACTCTGCCACGTTGCGGGCGTGTGGTTTGATGGTTGTCGGCAGGGCCATTCGCATCACCTCGCCGATGGTGCACATATAGTAGTCGGCCATCCACTCCCAAAAGCGAATCTGCTCGGGCGAGAGCAGTGGCGTGTCGTATAGGCGCGAGATTATGCTCTTCGTGCGACCGCTCTTTGGCGGCTCGTCGTGCAGACGACGAACGATGCCCGTATAGACCGCCTGCTTGCCGAACTGCACGGCAACGGCATCTCCGACCGAAATGTTCGGATGCTCACCGACTGCAAACGTGTAGCAGGGTTGCGCCAGAGGCAGTATTATGTCGGCAAATGCACTCATCGTTGTCGAATGGTAGCGTCGTAAATTTCCGTAAAGGTAGGAATAATTTGCGAAATACGTAGCGCGCACGCCTCAAAAACGGTCGCGGCAAAGCGAATGTTGGTGGTTGAAAATCGACTTTTTGATGATGAAAATCGGCTGTTCGTTGAATTTATTTGCGTTTTTTGTGGGGGCGTTGTACTTTTGTTGTTGAAAATGATGCGGTACAATATTCGGGCTAAATTTGTGCCGTACTCTGATTCAGTGTATTTCTAATAATGTTTTGTTGATGGGGGTTTTCGGGCATTCTTGACCGAGAACCCCGCTCTTTTTGCAGGTTGGCAACGGGGTCTTTTGGGGCGTGTCGGGCGACGTGCAGTTATCGTTGTGCGGTTGTCGTGCGGTTGCCGTTACGCGGTTGTTGTGTGATTGTTGTTGTGCGGTTGCAAAAAGCAAACGGGATTGCCTCACTTTTTCACGAGTGGGCAATCCCGTTTGTATGCTTTGTGCTGATTGGCGTTGCGTGCTGTCGGCGTTAGATTTTGCTCAGCGCATCGAAACCCTTGCCATAGACACCCATAACCGAGCCGACGGTGATAAAGGCGTCGGGATCGACCTCCTTGATGATTTTCAGAACGACCGACGTGTCGCGCTTGCGGCATACGACCATCACGATATTGTGCTGATTCTTCGAATACCAACCCTTCGCATCGAGGACGGTTGCGCCTCGATGTGCGATGTTGTTCATCGCGTCGGCCATCTGCTGGTAATCTTTGCAGACGATCATTATCTGGTTGGATTGCTGGTTACCGGTCATCAGCATATCGACCGTATAACTGAGTACGGCGGTCATCACAAAACCGTAGATAACACCGTCGATGCCGATATTCGCCGAAGCGGGCAACAGAATGGCTGCGCCGATGATAACCGAGTCGATTGCGCGAACGATCTTGCCGTACGACACCGTGCGATAGTTGTTGATAATCATTGCCACGATATCGACACCGCCCGTCGAGCCGCCCTGCGAGAAGCACATTGCCACGCCGACACCCGAGAAGATACCGCCGATGATGGTCGAGAGCAGACGGTTGTCGAGCTTGAATATATCCATAATCGTACCGTCGGGCAGCGTAAATATCTCCTGCAAGGTGGACATCGCTAACGAGAGTATGCAGATGCAGAATATGGTCTTGATGCCGAACTTCCATCCGACGATAAATCCGGCGATGAGCAACAGGATGGCGTTGATGATGAAGACCAACACACCGATACTGAGCGTCTGCCCCGTGAAGTAGTAGATGAGCAACGAGAGGCCCGTTGCACCGCCGCCCACACACTTTGCGGGCAGGATACATCCAATCCAACCGAATGCGTAGCAGAACATTCCGACGGTCATCAGAATGTACTCCTTTACGGTTGTGAATAGGGTTGTTTTACCAATTTGCATAATCAATAATCGGATTTGTGGGGCAAAGTTATGAATTTTTCGCCTTGATACGCACTTTTTTCGCGTAATCTTTTTTCGAGCATTGCCCAAAGTTGCTCGTTGCGTATGAGTCCCCAGTTGCGTCCGTAGTGGTAGCGGGGTGGGGCTTCGCTTGCAAAACGCTCGACTACGAGGTCCGGTCGCAGACGGCGTAAAATCTCGACAATCAGGTCGATATACTCGTCCACCTCCCAAAATCGAAACCGCTCTGGCGCAGCGTCGTACTCCTCTGCCAACTTCGTGCCGCGAAAGATTTGCAACTGATGAAATTTTACGGTTGTCAGCGGCAGAGCGTTGATTTTGTCGGTCTGCTCGATGAGCATCTCGTCGCTCTCGCCCGGCAGGCCGAGTATGAAGTGCGCACCGACGTGCAGACCGCGCTCGGCACTCATCTCGACGGCGCGTACGGCTGTGGCAAAGTCGTGACCTCGATTTACGGCTTGCAGCGTGCGGTCGGCGGTCGATTCGATGCCGTACTCGATAGCGACGTAGTGGTGGCGGGCAAGCGAGGCGAAGTAGTCGAGTTTTGCGGCATCCACGCAGTCGGGGCGTGTGCCGACGACGATGCCCGCAACGAGTGGATGCGAGAGTGCCTCGTCGTAGAGTTGCTGCAACCGTTCGAGTGGGGCGTAAGTGTTTGAAAACGACTGAAAATATGCCAAGTATCGCGTCGCTTTACGATAGCGTCGCGTGTGAAATTCGATGCCCTCCTCAATCTGCTGTGTGATGCTCTTTGTGGGCTGGCAGTAGGAGGGTGTGAAGGCGGCATTGTTGCAGAACGTGCAGCCACCCGTCGAGAGTGTGCCGTCGTGATTCGGACAGGAAAAGCCGGCACTCACAGCCACCTTCTGCACGCGCTCGCCCAACAGACGCCGAAAGTATCCGGCGTAACTGTTGTATGGTCTGTCATCTCCCCACAAATACATATTGCAAATGTACGAAAAAGATTGGTGCAAAGTGCTTTTTGTCGGCTTTTTTGCTCGATTTTCGCTCCGTGCGTGCGGTTTTTGCAATAATTTGCGATATTTTTGTATATTTGCGTATTAATATAATGTATTAATGTATTTGCTTATGGAGAAGAGTTTGGAGATTCGCTATTTGCACGTCGATTCGCTCGACGAACTTTCGCCTGCCGACCGCACGCTTGTTGCCGAGGCGGAGAAGGCACTCGCCAAGGCATATCCGAAGTATTCGCATTTCAGCGTAGGTGCCGCCGTGCGTCTGCGTAGTGGTGCGATTCTGCACGGTGCCAATAGCGAGAGCGAGGTTTTTCCGTCCGGAATATGTGCCGAGCGTTCGGTGCTCTACTATGCAGAGGCGAACCACGCTGACGACCCGATTGAGGCACTTGCCATTGCATCCTCTCCTTCGGAGAGAGAGTGCTATCCGTGTGGCGGATGTCGTCAGGTGATTCTCGATGTTCAGCGTCGTCAGGGGATACCGATGCGTGTGATAATGAGTGGCGGTGGCTCGGCTTCGATAGTCGAGAATGCCGAGTATCTGTTACCGTTCACATTCCAACTCTAAGAGCGATGTTCGTAGGCGAAGATATTCTATACGAAGACAACCATCTGCTCATCGTAAACAAACGATGCGGCGATTTGGTGCAACCCGACCCGAACGGAGCGTCGGCTTTGGAGAACGAAATCAAGGAGTATATCAAGGTGCGCGACCAAAAGCCGGGCGAGGTGTTCCTCGGTGTGGTGCATCGTATCGACCGTCCGGTCAGTGGCGTTGTCTTGTTTGCCAAGACCTCGAAGGCACTTTCGCGCCTGAACGAAATGTTGCGTCGTGGCGAGATTTCCAAGCGTTATTGGGCTGTCGTCGAGTCGCGCCCCGAGCAGGAGCAGGGCGAGTTGCGCCACTATATCCTGCGCGACGGTCGCTCCAATCGCTCGTTCTGCTACGCGGCACCAAAGGGCGACGCAAAGGAGGCACGCCTGCGCTACGAGGTGCTGGGATGTAGCGACCGATATACGCTTGTCGAGGTGCAACTGCTCACGGGTCGTCACCATCAGATTCGCGCCCAACTCTCGAAGATTGGTTGCCCGATTAAGGGCGACCTGAAATATGGTGCGAAACGCTCGAATGTGGGCGGAGGCATATCGCTTCATTCGCGTACAATCCGCTTCGACCATCCCGTGCGCCACGAAGAGGTGTGCGTGACGGCACCCGTGCCGCGAGAGGATGCACTGTGGCGATTCTTCGAGGAGTCGATTGCATAAAACGAGGGGGTATGAGAGCGGTTATTCAGCGAGTAAAGGAGTGCGAGGTGACTATCGACGGCGAGTCGGTTGGCAAGATCGGTCACGGTGCGCTTGTACTGCTTGGTGTCGAAGCGGCCGATACGGAGGCGGATGCCGAGTGGCTGTGTGGTAAAATCGCGCGACTGCGCATTTTCGACGATGAGCAGGGTGTGGTGAATCTCGATGTGGGGCAAGTTGGTGGCCGTGTGTTGGTCGTGAGCCAATTTACGTTGTACGCCTCGACCAAAAAGGGCAACCGCCCATCGTATATACGCTCTGCACCGGAGCCCGTTTCGCGTCCGATGTACGAGCGATTTGTCGAGATGCTCTCGCTCGCGCTCGGAGAGCCGGTCGAAACAGGTCGGTTTGGAGCCGATATGCAGGTGCGACTCGTGAACGACGGTCCGGTAACCATCTGCATCGACACGAAAAACCGCGAGTAGCATCATCGCCGGTGGGGCAGAGAGTGTGTAGAGGGGAGAGAAAAGAAGGAGTGGTAGAGGTAGAGGGAAGAAAGAAGGAGTGGGAGTGGAAAAATAGAAGGAGAGAAAGAGTAGAGATAGAGATAAAGGCGAGATAGTGTGAAATAGAGGAGGGGTATAGATAGAAAGAGAGATATAAGCGTAATATTGAAGAAAATAAGTTTTAACCTAATACGAAAAAATGAGAAAAATCTTAACATTTGTGGTGGCAATCGTCGCTCTCGCTACAACGCAGAGCGTACGTGCGTGGAACAATATCGGCCACGCAACGATTGCGGTCATCGCCGAGCGGAATATGACTCCGGAGGCGTTGGAGAAGTGTCGCGGCTATCTGAAACATACGATGCCGTACTACGCTTCGTGGATGGATTATTGGCGCAACTGCAAGGGCTTCGAGGAGACCAACTATTGGCACGGCTTTTCGGTCGATGAGCGCAACGAACAGTTTGCGGGCGATACGCGAAATGCTGCGTTCCAGATTAAGCGCATCTGCAAGAAGATGAAGAAGTACAACCGTATGAAGGATTCGCTCGTGTGCGACAATTTGAAGTATCTGATTCATATGGTTGGCGATATGCACTGTCCGGTGCACGTAAAGTATGTGAACGAAGATGCGCTCAAACAGCGTTCGATTTTGAATAAGGGCAAGAAACTCGGCTTCCACTCCTTCTGGGATGCCGCCATCGGCCACTTCCATAAGGGTATGAGGTGCGACGAGATTGCTGCGAAGTACGATACGCTCACCGATGCCGAGATTGCGGCCATCTGTGCCGGAACACCCGACGATTGGGCGAAGGTGAATGCGCAGGAGATGCGCGAAATCTACGACCTGCTGCCTATGGGTAGCGAACTGACGAAGGTGTCGGAGGAGAACAATGCCCGTATGCGCGAGATTACCATCCAGCAGATGCTTCGCGGTGGTTATCGCTTGGCGCATGTTATGAACACGATTTTCAGTAAATAATGGAGGAGCAAGCGATGAAGAGATACGTTATTTTATTTGTAGCAGTATTGTGTGTTTCGACCGCTTCGGCGTGGAACAAATTCGCACAGGAGTGTATTGCGACGCTCGCCGAGCAAAATCTGACACCGGAGGCAAAACGCCAAACGGAGAGCATCCTCGGCGGAAGTCTTGCTTCGGGTGCGTGGTGGTTGCAACAGCGTGCCGGTAAGCCGGAGACAAAATATACCGGTGCGTGGCACTTTATCTCGGTGACGGACGACTTGCGTTCGCTGACACAATCCGAGAAGGATGGCGTGGTACAGATTGAGCGTTGCGCTGCGGTGTTGCGCAATCGTGCCGAGCAGAACGATTCGACGGTTATGGCTACGCTCAAAACCCTGATTCATCTGGTAGCCGATATGCACAACGTTTCGCACGTGCGCATTGGAGGCATTCCTGATTCGCGCAAAAACTTCAACCTCCTTGTCTCGAACGGCAAACTCGGCCCGAAGGAGGCAACTACGCCTGTAAGTTGGCGTAAGTTCTGGGATGCGTCGCTCATCAATCGTCACGCAAGTTTCTCGCCGGAGTTGTTTGCGCTCGATTTGACGCTCTGCTATGGCGAGCAGAAGGAGAATTTCAGCAAGGGTAACGTGCGTGAGTGGGCCGAGGATATGGGTCGCCTGTGCGCTCCGCTCTACGAGTGGGCAAAACCGGAGGCGTATATGTCGCGCGAACACAACAACCGCTTGGAGCTGATTAACGACAAGACGATGGCTCGCGCGGGTTATCGTTTGGCTGCGTTGCTGAATGATATTTTCAAGTAGTCGTTTCGAGCATCACGGTACAATATATACAATTAGACGACCGCTTCCCGATAGATGGTGGCGGTCGTCTTTTTTGTGTATTGCCTCTTTTTTTTGAGTGCTATTATCTCTTTTTGGTGTTGCCCTCGTCTGCTGTGTGGGCTTTATAGGCGGTCGAGGCAGCGACGTACGATTGCTGCGCTGTCGCGTATCTCGTCGTCGGATATGACGAGCGGTGGCGAGATGCGGAATGCCGTGTCGCAATAGAGGAACCAATCGCTCATAATGCCATCCTCGGCAAACATCTCCATCATACGGAACATCTTCTCCGACGAGCCGAGCTCGATGGCAAGAAGCAGACCGCTGCGACGAATCTCGCACACTTGCGGATGGCCAACGAGCAACTCTTCGTAGAGTGCGCCTTTGCGCTCGACCTCTGCCACCGTATTGTGTTCGAGCAGATAGCGCAGAGCCGCCAAACCTGCGGCACAACATACGGGGTGACCGCCAAAGGTGGTGATGTGACCCAGCACGGGGTCGTGCGTCAGTGTGCCCATAATCTCGTTCGAGGAGACAAATGCTCCGAGTGGCATACCTCCGCCAAAGGCCTTGGCAAGACAAACTATGTCGGGCGTTACGCCATATTTGCACATTGCGAACATCTCGCCCGTGCGACCCATTCCTGTCTGTATCTCGTCGAATATGAGTAGCGCACCCACCTCCGAGCAACGCTTGCGCAGTGCTTGCAGATATCCCGGCGCCGGCTCGCGTACGCCCGCCTCGCCCTGCACCGGCTCGCATAGTACGCAGGCGGTTTTTTCGGTGATTTGTCGGAGTTGGTCGAAGTCGTTGAAGTCGATGGCCTTCGTTGCGGGCAACAGCGGACGGAAGGCATTCTTCCACTCCTCGCCCTCCGGCGCACCCATCATACTCATCGCGCCGTGTGTCGAGCCGTGATATGCCCTTCGCATCGAAATCATCTCGGCGCGTGCCGTGTATCGCTTGGCGAGTTTCAGTGCGCCCTCGACCGCCTCGGCTCCCGAATTGACAAAATAGACGCTTTCGAGCGGTGCGGGCAGCAGCGCAGCAATCTCGGTTGCGTACTCCACCTGCGGACGCTCCAACAACTCGCCATAGACCATAACGTGCATATATCGCTCCGCTTGGCGTTTGATGGCCTCGACTACGGCAGGGTTCGCGTGGCCTACGTTGCTGACCGAAACACCGGCAACCAAATCGTAGTAGGGTTTACCCTCCGGCGTGTAGAAAAAGACACCTTCGGCACGCTCGACAGCCGTCATCATCGGCGACGGCGATGTCTGGCCGACGTGCGCCAAAAATCGACGGCGCAGAATCTCGTTGGAATGCATACTATTTTGAATTTTCGTAAATTAACACTATCTTTACAGCGTCGGAGCACTCCGACTACACTATGCAAAAATAGTAAAATCTCCGCGAATGTAAGCAGTGAGAGAGGAAAAAGAGTGTGCGTATGTCAAATTTTAAGGAGAAACGTGTGCTTATTACCGGCGGAGCGTCGGGTATAGGCAAAATTATGGGACGTATGTCCCTTGAAAAGGGTGCTGCTGCACTTGTAATCTGGGATATCAATCAACAAAACATCGATGCGACGGTTGCCGAACTTGCGGCAGTAGGCAAGGTTTTCGCATATCGGGTCGATGTGTCGAGCGAAGAGGCGGTTGCCGGCACGTACGAAAAGGTGCGTGAAGAGGTCGGCGCGGTGGATATCCTGATAAATTGTGCCGGAATAGTTACCGGTAACAAGACCTTTGACCTGATTACGACCGACGAGATTCATCGCACGATGCGCATCAACGCAACGGCTCCGATGCTCGTGGCGTTACAGGTGCTACCCGAGATGATTGCCCGCGATAGCGGTCACATCTGCAATATCGCTTCGGCGGGTGGTTTGATATCGAATCCGCGTATGTCTGTCTATGCAGCGAGCAAGTGGGCGGTCATCGGATGGTCGGATTCGGTACGTCTCGAATTGAAGGAGATGAAGAGCAAGGTGCGGGTGACCACCATCGCTCCGTACTACATCACAACGGGTATGTTCGATGGGGTGCAGTCACGCTTGTTGCCACTGCTCAAACCCGAGTACGTGGCACGCAAAACGATTCGAGCCATTGAGCGCAATACCGACTTCAAGTGCATTATGAAGTTCATCGTTCCGCTTTCGATGCACTTCGTCCGCGCGATGCAGGGTCTGCTGCCGACAGCCCTCTTTGATTGGCTGTTTGGCGAGGTGGTCGGCATATACCACACGATGGACAACTTTACGGGAAGAACAAAAGCATAGAGATTATGATAGAGAACACATCGCAAACTTACATCACCGACACGCTCGCCGCGCAACGCGCATATTTTCGTAGCGGAGCGACGCTCGATATTGCGTTTCGTCGCGAGCAGTTGCGCCGCTTGCAGGAGGCAATCGTAAAGTGGGAACGCCCGCTTACGGAGGCACTTCGTTGCGATCTGCACAAATCCTATGAGGAGGCATATCTGACCGAGATAAGCATCGTGCTGGGCGAGATTCGCAACCATATCAAGCATCTCGAACAGTGGGCTGCGCCGGAGAGTGTGCGTACGCCGTTGAAGATGTTTCCGTCGCGTAGCAAGGTCGTGAGCGAGCCACTTGGAAGTGTGCTGATTATCGCACCGTGGAACTATCCCGTGCAACTGCTGCTCAATCCGCTGGTGGGTGCCATCTCGGCGGGCTGTACGGCGGTGCTGAAACCGTCGCCATATACGCCGACCGTTGCCTCGATTCTCGAACAGATGATTGACGATGCGTTCGACGATAAGTATGTGGCCATCGTGCAGGGCAACCGCGATGTGAATACGATGCTGCTGGCCGAGCGTTGGGATTTGATATTCTTTACGGGCAGTCCGTCGCTGGGTCGAACGGTGATGCAGGCGGCGGCGCGAAACTTGACGCCGGTTGTCTTGGAGTTGGGTGGTAAGAGTCCGTGCATTGTCGATTGCGACGCCGATATAAAGGTCGCGGCACGACGTATTGCGTGGGGTAAGTGTATCAATGCGGGCCAGACCTGCATCGCACCCGACTACCTGATGGTGCATTCGGCCATAAAGGAGCAGTTTGTCGAGCAACTGCGCAAGGAGTTTCGCTCGCTTGTGGGGCGTAAGGCGCATAAGACCAAACACTTCGGCCGTATCGTGAACGAACGTGCGTTCGACCGTCTGGATGGCTATCTGCGCGATGCCGAGATACTCATTGGTGGTGCGCGCGACCGTGCCGAGCGATTTATCGAGCCGACTGTTGTCGGAGGCGTGTCGCCCGAGAGTCCGATTATGCAGGAGGAGATTTTTGGTCCGATATTTCCGTTGCTCACATTCGAGACGACGGACGAGGTTATCAACTTTGTCGTGCAACGCGAAAAACCGCTTGCGCTCTACTATTTCGGCTCGGTTGCAACCGGCGAGCGCATCATTCGCCACACCTCGGCGGGCGGTACCTGTATAAACGATACGATTATGCACATCGCCAACGAGCATCTGCCATTTGGCGGTGTCGGCAATTCGGGTATGTCGGCATATCACGGCCGCGAGTCGTTTAACGTCTTCTCGCATCGCCGCTCGGTGGTCATCACGCCGACGTGGCTCGACCTTCCGTTCCGATATATGCCGTACAGATTATTTTCGCTCGTTAAGAAAATTTTGTAAGAGAGGGGGCCGATTTTGGCATCATTACCAAAAAGGGGTTGTTCAACTCAACGGTTGGACAACCCCTTGTGCGTATGGTGGCACGCGCCGGCTAACCGCGCACCATCTTGTACTTCTCGATAAGCAACTCCACGACCGCCTCCGTCGCCTTCGGGAATACCTTGCGAAGGTCGATTTCGTCGGTCGTCGTCAGTATCGCTTTGAGGTTGCGCATAAACGTATCCTTGATTTCGGTGGCGAGATTTACCTTTACGATACCCTCCGCAATCGCCTGCTGCACCATATCGTGCGGAATGCCCGAACTGCCGTGCAGAACGAGCGCGACGGGTGTTGCGGCGTGAATCTCGCGCAGACGCTCGATGTCGAGGTGTGGTGGCTGCTTGTAGAAGCCGTGAGCCGAACCGATGGCAACCGCCAGGGCATCGACGCCCGTCTGCTCGACAAACGTACGCGCCTCGTCGGCGGTCGTAAATCCGCCGCCCTGCTGTTGACCGAGTTTGGCAACGTAACCCAACTCTGCCTCAACATTTACGCCATACGGACGAGCCAACTCCACTACGCGACGTGTCGTGGCGACATTCTCCTCGAATGGTCGCTCGCTGGCATCAATCATCACCGAGTCGAAACCCGCATCGAGGCAACGCTCGACCAACTCGACCGAGCCGCCGTGATCGAGGTGAATCCAGCCGCGTACGCCGTAGTCGGCAATTGCCGTGCGTGCCATCGAAACCGCCTGATGCAGACCCATATAGTCGATGGACGAGCGGGTGAGTTGCAACAGTACGGGTGCGTCGGTCGCCTGTGCGGCACGCATCACGCCGGTCAGCGTCTCGAAGTTGTAGAAATTGGTGGCAAGCACCGCTTGACGATGCTCGGCACACTCTTTAAGTAACTCTTTTACATTCATTCTCGTATGCATATTAAAGCACAGAGGGCGACACTGTTGCGTCTGCCCTCCGTGCGTATCTATTTTTGTTTGCGGCGGCTGTGCAGGAATAGGTGTTCGAGCAACAAAACCACGATGATACCCATCACAAAACCGTTGCCTGCGATTGGTCGCACGAGCGACGGAATGGCAGCGAGTGCCTCCTGTGGGGCGAACGACAGAATGATGGTGACCATAATAGGAATGGCGAGCACCAATCCGTCTTTGAACGATGCGGATGCGCCACTCTCGTGCATCAGGTGGAAACCGGCGGCAATCTGTGTTGCCATCAGATACATCAGCACGATACCCATTACCGGTTGCGGAATGGTGAGCAACACCGACACGAGTTCCGGTACGCAGGCGATTACAATCATCGCTGCCGCAGCCGGAATGACCGTGTAGCGCGAACCGCACGAGGTCGAAGCCACAACACCCGGCGAGAGCGAGTAATCGACCGGTCCGACAATGCCGCACGCACCGCTTACGATGTTCATCACGCCCGTCAGTATCATACCGCGTTTTTGGCGACGCTCCATTCCTGTGGCTTCGATAAACTCGCCGAGCGACTGTACGGAGCCGACCTCGTTGATAAGCAGAGCGATGTAGCAGAACAGAAACGCTACGACAACACCGGCGTCGATATTAAAGCCGTCGAGCAGAAGTTGTGCCGGCTGGCTATCCTCTACAAACTGCGACGGGAAGCCGGTCAGCGCGTAGTAGATGAGCGAGCCGAGCAACATTGCAATAATGACGACCATCGTCTTCCATACACCTCGCAGCAGGTTGTTTGCCGTAGCCATTGCAATCACGCACACAAGCGCGAAGAGCAGAGCCGTGCCGAGGTGTTCCGCGTCCGAGAAAATCATACCCACAATCGGCTTTGCCATCGTGAACGATATGAGAACGAGGATTGAAACCACGATGCGCGGAGTGAAGATTCGCTGCACGTATCGCAATGCACCGCACGCCGCAAGCAGAGCAATCACACCACCGCCGATAATCATCGACGGATATATGGTGTTGCTGTCGCTACCTTGTCCGGCTGCGGCGAGTACGCCCATAAGCAACACGGCGGCAGGGCCGGCAACAAGCGGCAAGCGATGACCCCACAGTGCCTGCACAATCATCGTCACGCCCATCACGGCAAAGAGTTTTTGCGTGAAAAAGACGGTCTCGCCCGCCGGTGCTACGAACGTGCTGGTCAGCACCACCGGAATACATATCATAAGCCATTGCAATCCGTAGAGGAGCATTGCTCCTGCCGACGGACGCTCATCGACTCCTACCCGTAACTTCATTGCAAGATGTTATTTTGTGCACATCTCGGCGATGAGCTTCTTCGCCAAAATCGGGTTGTCGGTGGTGATGTAATCAACACCCTGCTCGATTACCCAACGCAATGCCTCTTCGTCGTTCACCGTCCATACGTTCACCGTCAGACCGAGTTTGTGGCACTGCTTAATCCACTTCGGATGCTTTTTCAGCACGTCGTACTTGTAGTCGATACCCGAGATGCCCATACCCTTCACGTACTCCGGCTTGTAGTCGCCGTTCAGGTATGCGATAGGGGTGTTCTTCGGAGCCAAACGCTTCAACTCGAAGCATACCCACGGACGGAAAGCGATATACTCGACGCGCTCCTGCAAGCCGTACTTGGCAACGAGCTTAACGGTCTGCTTCACGATTTTGGTCTCCAAAGCAGGCGTTGCGTGGCTCTTAATCTCGATGATGAGTTTCGTGTAAGGGTCCTTCTGTGTCTGCGACAGATACTCTTCGAGCAACGGCATCTGCTCGCCATTTTCGAGCGGAATCTCGCGAATCTTCGCAAGTTTCGACTTCTGAATCTCTACTCTCTTGATGCCCTTATCCTTATATACGCTCTTGTCGGGGTGCATACTGCCGTGAGCAACGACAATCTTACCATCCTTCGTGAGGTTGATGTCGCACTCCGAGCCATAGAGACCCAGCTCCTGTGCCTTTTGCAGAGCGGCAATCGAGTTGCGGCACGAGCCGTCAGTTGCGTGGAAACCGCGGTGAGCGATTACTTTCGGTTGAGCGATAGCGGCAATCGATACGCATAGGGCGATTGCCAATACGAGTAACTTTTTCATAGATGTTTGATATTTTTTGGTTTAACTTTTTCGCGTCTTTTGTGTTTTTGCGCTTTGTAACCAACAAATGTAGCAATCTTTTCGCGAAAATACAATTTCGGGCGATAAAATTTGTTGCACTATTGCGCGGGTCGCAGGAAAATATTACCTTTGCGATAGATAATAAAATGATTACAACAAAAAAGTAACTACTATGGCAAACAAAATTTCCGTATCGGTAATGTGTTCGGATTTGATGAATCTCGAACGCGATATCAAAACATTGGAGCGCAACGGCATCGATTGGCTGCATATTGACGTAATGGATGGTCACTTTGTGCCGAATATGACCTTCGGTCCCGATTTTCCGAACGCAATGCACCGCGTAACGGATATGCCGCTCGATATTCACCTTATGTGCGAGGAGCCGGAGTTTATCTGCTCGAAAATCGACGTTCACGCCGGCGATATCGTCTCGACGCATGTCGAACTCAATAAGGATTTGAGCCAGTTCGCAGCCGAGATTCACGGCAAGGGCGCAATGTTTGGTGTGGTGGTTAATCCTGATACGCCGGTCGATTCGGTTGCTCCGCATATGGCTTATACCGATATGGTTACGCTGATGCTCGTGCATCCGGGCTTTTCGGGTGCGAAACTTGTCGAGGGCATTCTCGATAAGGTTGCAGAGATGCGCAAGTGGCTCGACGAGCACGGCTATGCACACGTGCTTATCAGTGTCGATGGCAGCGTAAGTTGCGAGCGTGCGAAGTTGATGACCGAGATGGGCGCAAACGTCTTCGTAGGTGGTACGGCTGGCGTATATCGCAAGGGTATGACGCTCGACGAGTCGATTCCGCAGTTGCGTGCCGCAATCGCAAAATAGGGCATAGGCGTATGGAACGGCGCAATAAAGTATTCGATTTTCTGCAATCGCGGGGAATCGAATACTCTTTTTATGAGCACCCCGAAGCCCCGACCATCGAAATTGCCCGCGAGTATTGGCGTGCAGACGGGTCGAAGCACTGCAAAAATCTCTTTTTTCGCAACCATAAGGGCAATCGCCACTATTTAGTGGTGTTCGACAGCGAGCAGTCGCTGGCGATTCACGACCTCGAACATCGTCTGCATCAGGGAAAACTCTCGTTTGCCTCCGAGCAGCGTATGGAGCGCTATCTCGGTCTGCGACCCGGGTCGGTCTCGCCATTTGGGTTGATTAACGATACGGAGTGCCACGTGCATCTGTTCTTGGATAAGACGCTGCTCGACTATCCGTCGTTGAGTTTTCATCCGAACGACAATCGCGCAACGGTTGTCATCTCGCAAGAGGAGTTTGCACGCTATTTGGCAGCCGTCGGTAATACGTACGAGTATTTGGAGTTGTATTAGGTAAGACGGGACGGGCAGAGCAAAGGTAATACCCCCCTCGCTTAAAAACGGTTAAATGCTGCGGCAAAGGTCTCGGCTGCCTGATCGAGTCCCTTCTGCAACTTGCCGCCCACCATCATTCGCATCATCATATTCAACTCGGCGTGCAACACCATTCGCATACGGGTATCGGTCGGTGTAACCTCGTGCAACTGAATCCAAAAAGCAAAGTCGATAGGCACACCGCCATCGTCGCCCGTAATCTTTACGTGCTTGCACTCGACCTTGTCCACCATACGCAGTTTGACCGTAAAGCCCTTCACCTTGAACGAGCAGGTGTCGGCCGTCGCCTGCCACTCCTCAACCTTGTCTGCTACGGCAGGCGTGAGCAGCGAAAAGTCGGAGATGAGCGGGAATATCTGTGCCGCCGATTTGCGTATCTGTTGCTGTTTCGATTCGTACTTTTCCATAAAAACGCATTTGAGAGCGCAAATATATTACAATTTTGTGAAACTTTTAATGATTCGGGGCTCGTCTCGTCGAAAAACTTTTATTCGAGCCACTATATTTTATAAATATGTAGAAATGTGTAAAGAGCGTGTTGCTGCGACGGATACGCTTTTGGTCGGTGCGCGGGTCGTGCAAAAGTGGTGTTTGGAGATTTTTTTTGAGAAAAAACGGTGATTATTGCTTAAAAATCAGAAAAAAAATGTGTCGAATTTCCTCTTTTGCAAAATAAAGTGTATATTTGCGCTCGATTTCGCCCAACCCAAACAGTGTTTTGGCAAATGGGTGAATCATAATACGGATTATTAACTCATAAAATTCAAATAAAGTTATGACAAAGGCAGATATCGTTAGCGAAATCGCTAAAAAGACCGGCGTAGAGAAGGTCCAGATTCAGACTATTGTAGAGGCATTTATGGAGGAGGTTAAGGAGTCGCTCAGCAACAATGAGAACGTTTATCTCCGTGGCTTTGGTTCGTTCATCATCAAGAAGCGTGCACAGAAGGTTGCTCGTAACATCTCGAAGAATACGACCATCACTATTCCGGAGCACAACATCCCTGCATTCAAGCCGGCAAAGACTTTCGTTGCAAAGATTAAATAATTCACCTTATAAAACAATACAACTATGCCAAACGGAAAGAAGCATAAGCGTCACAAGATGGCGACCCACAAGCGTAAGAAGCGTCTGCGCAAGGATCGTCACAAGAAGAAGTAGTGTGCCGGTGGCATATTGCTTGTGAATAGGTAACGAACGCTAAACGGGCTCAATGCCCTTTTAGCGTTTACCTATTAAAAAAAGGGGGTGTCGAAGGGCTCCCTCCGATGAAACTCTAAACGTAATTTTACAGATGAACCGGGAACTGATTGTAAATGTAACATCAACCGAGATCAACATTGCGCTCTGCGAGGATCGCAAACTCGTCGAACTCGGAAAAGAGATGGCGCAAACGGGCTTTGCCGTCGGCGACATCTACCTCGGCAAAGTGCGTAAAATTATGCCCGGACTCAATGCCGCGTTCGTCAATATCGGTCACGAACGCGACGCTTTTATCCACTATCAGGACTTGGGAACTCACTTCCCGTCGCTCGATAAAATCGTGGCGAGCCACGCACCGGGTAAGCGCGGTGTGCGCCTCGAAACGATGAAACTCGATGCAGGGTTGGAACGCGACGGCAAGATATCTTCGTTGCTGCAAGTCGGTCAGACAGTGATGGTTCAAATCTCGAAGGAGGCCATCTCGACCAAAGGTCCGCGTTTGACGTGCGATATCTCGCTTGCGGGTCGCAATATTGTTCTCGTCCCTTTCTCGTCGAAGGTCTTTCTCTCGCAGAAGATTCGCTCGAACGAGGATAAAAAACGGTTGAAGCGTGTCGCAGCCGGTGTGTTGCCGAAGAATTTCGGCGTCATCATCCGTACGGCTGCCGTAAATGCCACCGACCTGGATGTCGAGCAGGATATTCTGGCTGCGGTGGAGAAGTGGAAGAAGACGTGCCAGCAAATCCGTCGCCATCAGGCACCATCGCTTTTGATGGGCGAGATGAATCGCGCGAATACGATTATTCGCGACAATCTCGACGGTTCGTTCTCGCAGATCTGCGTGGACGACGAGGGTATGTTCAACGAGATACGCAACTACATCCGTTCGGTCGATCCCGAGAAGGAGAAGATCGTAAAATTGTATCGCGGCTCGGTGCCGATTTTCGACAATTTCGATATCTCGCGCCAAATCAAGTCGCTGTTTGCCCGCTATGTGTCGCTCAAACGAGGTGCATACCTCATCATCGAATCGACCGAGGCAATGAACGTCATCGACGTCAATTCGGGCAACCGCACAAAAGCCGACGATAATCAGGAACAGACGGTGCTCGAAGTCAATCTTGCTGCTGCAGCGGAGATCGCACGACAGTTGCGCCTGCGAGATTTGGGCGGCATCGTTATAATCGACTTTATCGATATGCACAAGGCGCATAGTCGCCAACTGCTCTTTGACGAGATGACTCGTCTGATGGCGACCGACAAAGCAAAGCATACGATATTGCCGCTGACGAAGTTTGGTCTGATGCAGATTACTCGTCAGCGTATCCGCCCGGTTGCGGTGCAGGATATACAGGATGTTTGCCCGACGTGTGGAGGTACGGGCAAAATTGAACCGACAGTACTGCTCGATCGCAAGATCGAGAACCAAATATCGTTACTCGTTCAGGACCACGGCCGGCGTTACATTCGATTGGTAACCAGCCCATACGTCGAGGCATTCCTCAACAAGGGTTTGTGGTCGTTGCGTCGCCGTTGGATGGCCCGCTATGGCGTTTGGCTTTCGGTGCGCGCCGACCAGAGTGTCGGAATGGTCGATGTGAAGTATCTCGACCGCGAGGGTAACGATTTGCTGGCAATCGAGCCGGCCGGAAAATCGCGTCGCCGCAAACGCTAATGCGACACGCAGGGCATAAGGTGCGACCGAAAAAGTAGGGGCATAAGGCACAGCCGAAAGAGTAGGGCATAAGGTGCGACCGAAAAAGTAGGGGCATAAAGCACAGCCGAAAGAGTAGGGTTAACGCATAACAACCATAAAGAGTATGCACGAAATATTGGGCGCAGCCGAACGTACAACAGCGTTCGTTGCGTTGCAAAAAGAGTTGAACGTAAAGAGCAACACCGTCTATCTTAACGAGTTAGTCGGCGGGGCTCTTTCGTTTTATATGGCAGCGGCAGTCTCGCGCGTTGGGGGGTTGCACGTGTTGGTTGCCGAGGATAAAGATGCTGCGGCATACGCGATGAACGACCTCTATGCGTTGCTTGGCGAGGAGCGAGTGTTGTTCTTCCCGTCGAGCTACAAACGCTCGATAGTCTATGGCCGCGAGGAGCAGGAGTGCGTCGTGATGCGTACGGGGGTGCTCAATGCGTTGCGCCAACTCGCCGATGGCGAGTTTTTGGTGGTCTGCACCTATCCGGAGGCACTCTCCGAGGGTGTGGTTGATGAGGCGGGAATGGTCGCGCAGCGAATTGCCGTCGGCGATACAATCCGCATCGCCAATTTGGTCGATACGCTTGACGATATGGGCTTTACGCAGGTCGATTTTGTCTATGAGCCGGGGCAATACTCGGTACGAGGCGGCATTGTGGACGTATTTTCGTATGCCGAGAGCCGTCCGTATCGTCTCGACTTCTTCGGCGACGAGGTGGAGTCGTTGCGTCGTTTCGAGATATCGAATCAGTTGTCGTGCGACCGCTTGGAGAGTGTCGATATCATAGCCAACACTAATCGTGCCGAGGGCGGTCGTGTGTCGCTTGTGGCGTTTGCAGGCGAGCGTGGCTCGTATTGGTTCTACGATGCCGATTTGGCACTGCGCAGGGTGGATGATGTGCGTCGCAAGGCACTCGCCGAGAGTGATACGCCGGAGGAGTGCGCTGCGTTGCTGACTTCGCGCCGACAACTGTTGGCGGATATGGCGGAGTGCAGGGTGCTTGCTCTGCGCAACAATCTTGCGGAGCGTCCGGCACGTGCAACGGTGCTATTCTCGACATCGCCTCAACCAAAATTTAACAAGAAATTTGATCTGTTGGCGGACGATGTTCTTGCCAATACGGAGCGTGGCTATAAGTGCTACCTGTTGTCGGAGAATCGCGCCCAGATGGAGCGTTTGGACAATATTTTCCACCAGACGGGGCGCGAGAGTGTGCGGTTGGAGATGTTGCGACTGCTGCTGCACGAGGGTTTTGTCGATCATCAGATGCGTTTGGCTCTCTATGCCGAGCATCAGGTCTTCGACCGCTACCAACGCTATCGCATCAATGGCGAGATTCGACGCGACGAACAGATGACCGTCGCCGAGCTCAACGCTTTGCAGGTGGGCGACTATGTGGTGCATATCGACCACGGCGTGGGCCGCTTTGGTGGTTTGGTCAAGATTGACGAGGGTGGCAAGTCGCACGAGGCAATCAAACTCGTATATAAGGATGGCGATGTGCTGTTTGTGAATGTGCACTCGCTGCACCGCATATCGCGCTACAAGAGTGGCGACGGCGAGCCGCCGAAGATATACAAACTCGGTGGCGGTGCGTGGCAGAAACTCAAAAACGCCACGAAGAAGGCGGTTAAGGATATCTCGCGCGAACTCATTGCGTTATACGCCAAACGTAAGGCGAGCCCCGGCTTTGCATTTTCGCCCGACACCTACCTGCAACAGACGCTCGAAGCGTCGTTCCAATGGGAGGATACGCCCGACCAGCAGCGTGCAACCGAGCAGGTCAAGCAGGATATGGAGTCGTCGCGCCCGATGGATAGATTGCTGTGTGGCGATGTGGGCTTCGGTAAGACGGAGGTCGCCATACGCGCTGCCTTCAAGGCGGTGACCGACGGAAAACAGGTGGCAGTGTTGGTGCCGACCACGATTCTTGCCCTGCAACACTATCGTTCGTTTGCCGAGCGACTGCGCGACTTTCCGGTGAGGGTCGAGTATCTGAATCGCTCGAAGAGCGCCAAGCAGACACGCGAGATACTCGACGATTTGGCCGAGGGGCGTATCGATATATTGATAGGTACGCATAAGATGTTGGGTGCGGGTGTTCAATTCCTCGATTTGGGCCTGCTGGTGGTCGATGAGGAGCAGCGTTTCGGTGTGGCAGCGAAGGAGAAACTGACACAGATGAGCGTGAGTGTCGATACGCTGACGCTTACCGCAACACCTATTCCGCGTACGTTGCAATTCTCGCTGATGGGGTCGCGCGACTTGTCGGTCATCTCGACTCCGCCACCTAACCGTCAGCCAATTATCACCGAGTCGCACGTCTTTTCGGAGGAGTTGGTGCGCGATGCTGTCGAGAGCGAACTCTCGCGTGGCGGTCAGGTCTATTTCATCCATAACCGCGTCGAGGATTTGATGCAGATTCAGGGTATGATTACGCGCCTGTGTCCGAAGGCGAGGGTGGCGGTGGCTCACGGTAGAATGAAGCCCGCCGAGTTGGAGCGACTGATAATGGACTTCATCTATGGCGAGAGCGACGTGTTGGTGGCAACCTCGATTGTCGAGAGCGGTGTCGATATCCCGAACGTAAATACGATAATCGTCAATAATGCCGACCGCTTCGGTTTGAGTAATCTGCACCAGTTGCGTGGCCGTGTGGGACGTAGCGACCGCAAGGCATATTGCTACCTGTTGTCACGTCCGGACGAGATGTTGTCGAGCGATGCGCGTCGCCGACTGCGAGCCATCGAGGAGTTCTCGGATTTGGGGTCGGGATTCAATATCGCAATGCAGGATTTGGATATTCGCGGTGCGGGCAATCTGCTCGGCGCCGAACAGAGCGGTTTCGTGGCGGATATCGGCTTCGAGACCTACCAGAAAATCCTCAACGAGGCGATTGCCGAGTTGCGAGCCGAGGGGTTGGATGTGGCGGGTTTGAGCCACGAGGAGCAGAGCGTCGTCGAGCAGTTGCGATATGTCGATGATGTGACGGTCGAGTTGGGTGTAGAGGCCTCTCTGCCCGAGAGTTATGTGCGTCAGCAAGCGGAGCGTCTGCGCCTGTATCGCGAGTTGGATTCGATAGCCGACGAGGGGTTGTTGCAGCAGTTCGAGTCGCGGCTTATCGACCGCTTCGGAGCGTTGCCTCAACCGGCGCGCGAGTTGCTCGATGTGGTGCGCCTGCGATGGGAGGCATTGGCACTCGGTATGGAGCGTGTGAAGGTCAAAAACGGATTGATGATTGTGCAGTTCGTGGGCGATAACTCGTCACCGTTCTATCGCAGTGAGCAGTTTATGGAGATGCTGCGCCGCATCACCTCGCAACCCGATAGGTTTGTACTCAAACAGCGCGACTCGAAACTCGCAATGACCGTCCGCCGCGTAGCCGATATCGCCGAGGCAGTAAAGGTCTTGAAGGGGTTAAAATTGTAAAAAATGGTGGCGACCAGCCACAAGGTAACAACAAACGACAATGCAACACGTAAATTTAATTCTCGATACGGGCAATACATTCCACAAGCTCGCCGTTATGGATATAAACAACACCCTGTTGGAGGAGATGGTCGTCTCCGACCTTGCCGAGGGTGTTGTGGATGAACTTATTGCAAAGTACGCTCCCTCGAAGGCGATAATCTCCTCCACGCGTGGCGATGCTGCGCAGAGCGCGATGCTACTCACGGGGCGAGTGCCATTTGTTCTTTGTTTGAGCACCGAGACACCACTGCCGATTTCGGTTTGCTACGCGCGCGAAACACTCGGCACGGACCGTATTGCGGCAGCCGTCGGAGCCGTTGCACTGTATGGTGCCGACCGTCGTATGTTGGTGATTGATGCGGGTACCGCCATCACCTTCGATGTGGTCGATTGCGGACGCTTTATCGGTGGCAATATCTCGCCCGGTGCGGATATGCGAATGGAGGCGTTACACGAGAAGACGGCACGCCTGCCACTCTGCTCGCCGCGAGTGCTCGAAGCCGAGCCGGCGACGCTTGGTCGCTCGACCGTCGAGGCGATAGAAAAAGGAGTGATGGAGGGAATTTTTTACGAAGTAAAAGGGTATATCGACACTTTTTGTAAGAAAAATGACGATATGTTGATAATTTTTATCGGTGGCGACGCCGAATATTTTGTTAATCGAATTAAAAATGCGATATTTGCAAGTCGCAATGTAATGTATAGCGGTCTAAATAGAATTTTGGAATATAATGCAGCAAATGAGGAATAGACGAGTGGCGTTTTGGGCGGCCTTGGTGGTTGCCGTAATGTCGTTGTCGGCAACCGTTGAAGTGTCGGCACAGAATTCGAGTGTGAACGCCTACTCTCCATATACGATGTACGGTATCGGTGAGCTCGGTACGCACGGTAATGCCATCAACCGTATGATGGGTGGCGTGGGTGTTGCGTGGCGCAGTACGCAGATGGTGAGTATGCTCAATCCGGCAGGTTACAGCGCAATGCGTCGCAAGAGTTTTATCTTGGACGTGAGTGCCGAGGGCTACTTTTTGAGCAATCGTCAAAATAAGTACGACACGACGGGTGCATACCTCCGCCAAGCGAAGAATGCCAAGAATACGGTCAATTTGCGCGAGATTGCAGTGCAGATGCCGTTGGCAAAGGGCTTGGGTCTGGGTATCAGTTTGGCTCCGTACGGCAGTGTCGGCTACTCGATGTCTTCGGTTGAGGAGAGCGAGGATATGTGGGGTAACATCGGTCGCGTTATGTACACCTACGAGGGCGACGGCGATGTGACGGAGGTGAAGGCCGGTATCGGCTGGCAGCCGTTCAAGGGCTTCTCGATAGGTATCGCAGCGAAGTACTATTGGGGAAATATCCAGCACAACTACGCTTCGTCGGTGTCGAACGACTACGTTGGCTCGGGCAACTATGTGACGGCAATCGGTCTGCACGACTACGCCATCTCGAACTTCAAGTTCCAGGTCGGTTTGCAGTGGAGCATCATCTCCAACGACAAGCGACTGCTCACCGTCGGTGCTACGTACGACTATGGTGGCCCGCTGCGTCCGAAGGTGTCGCGTACGGTTATCATCAACGACCTCAACTCGACGGTTGTCGAGCGCGAGGATGAGCGGGGTCAGATGCGTCTGCCGCATAGTGTTAATGCCGGTGTGATGTATCAGGATAACAAATTTACGGCAGGTTTCGACTATCAATACCAGAATTGGGGTGGCGATAACAGCTTGGTCGAGTCGGCCGATGGCGGTCTGGATGTGAGATACACCAATACGCACACCTATAAGGTCGGTTTTGAATATACGCCGAATCGCTTCGATGTCCGCAGTTATCTGCGCCGTGTTGCCTACCGTGTCGGTTTCCGTTACGGTAACTACTACCAGACCTACGGTGGCAAGCGTCTTGACCAATACGCCGTAACGGCAGGTTTCGGCTTCCCGTTGCGATTCCTCGGCTCGACGAGCATCGATGCCGGTGTGGAGATTGGCGGTTTGGGTACGCTCGCTTCGGTTGTGAACGCTTCGGGTCAGCGCATAGGTTTGATTCGTCAGAACTACGTCAAGGTGACGCTCGGTATCTCGCTCTTTGGCGAGGACTATTGGTTCGTTCGACCTAAGTACGATTAACGGAAGAAACAAAAACTAAAACTTAAAAACAATATGAAAGCAATTAAGATTTTTTTGTCGGCTGTGTTGGCGTTAGCAGGTGTTACCGCCTACGCACAGGATTTTAGCGACCCGCGCTATGCAAAGTGGGGTGAAACTCCGGAGGAGAGAAAAGACAACATTATGATCAGCTCGTTCCTTAAAGAGGAGGTTGATAATCGTAACTTCAACGCTGCTGCTGCACACTTGCAGACTCTGCTCGCAAAGTGTCCTGCCGCAACGGAGAACATCTACGTACACGGCGTGAAACTCTACAAGCAGAAGATTAATCGTGCAGAGTCGCTTGCCGAGAAGAAGATGTTTGTCGATTCGTTGTTGTCGCTCTACGACATTCGTATGTTGCACTTCGGTAGCCACCCGAAGCGTGGTAAGGTATATCTGTTGGAGCGTAAGGCGCGTGAGTTCCTTACCTACAATCAGAGCGACCGCGAGGGTGTTCGCGCTGCATTCGAGGAGGCAATCGCAGCACAGGTGGAGAGCAACGGTACGGCTGATCCGGAGGTTGTTGCCATCTACTTCAAGAACTTGTGCGACGACTACGCAACCGACATTGTTGATGCAATGACCATCGTGAACGCTTACGATGCTTCGGCGCAGTACTTTGCAAACATCACTCCGGAGCAGGAGGAGTTCAAGACGCAGTTCGAGCAGTGCTTCGCAATGAGTGGTGCCGCTTCGTGCGAGAATATCGAGGCAATCTTCTCGAAGAAACTCGCCGAGAGTGGTGACGACGAGAAGACGCTCTCGCAGGCATTCGGTCTGCTCTCGCGTGCAGGTTGCGAGTCGGATTTCTTCTTCACCGTAGGTGAGAAGTACTACGCTCTCAAACCATCGTCGGAGATTGCAATGTACCTTGCACAGGCATTCCAGAATCAGAAGAACTACGATAAGGCAAACCAGTATTTGCGCGAGTCGCTTGCAGTTGAGACCGATCCGGTTGAGCGCGAGAAACTCTTCGCCCGTATCGGTATCCTCGAAATGACGACCAACCACTTCGCAGAGGCAGTGTCGTCGTTCCGCGAGGCCCTCGCAATCAATCCGGAGAATGCTTTGGCTCCGTTCTTCCTTGCGCAGTGCTACGTGAATGGCGCAAGCGGTTGCTCGGGCTTGGCTCGTGATGCGGTTTATTGGGTTGCATACGACCTGTTGCAGAAGGCAATTCCGCTTCTCGAAGCATCGCCGGAGACCGCCGTACACGTTGATACCGCAAAGAAACTTGCCGGTGCATACCGTGCAGCGTTCCCTACCAAGGAGGAGTGCTTCTTCAACGAGTTGAACGATGGCAGCACCTACGTTGTAAACTGTGGCTATGCTCGCGGCATTGCAACGACGGTTCGCCCACGCGTTCAGTAAATAAAATATAGTATCGGCTTTGACGACACATCGTCTTATAAAATATGCGATGGTAGCACTCCTTTTTGTGGGGAGTGCTATCTCGCTTTTGTCGTGTAAGGAGGAGCAGAAGGCGGAGGAGGGGTCGCTTGACGCGATTATGACCGAGCAGAGCGAGCACCTGACAATCGTGGTGACGGAGAACGGTCGTAGATCGTATCGCTTCACAACGCCGCTCTTGGAGGGATATACGCTCGGCCGCGATCCCTATCGCGAGTTCCGCAAGGGTATCCATATCACCACCTATCAGGACGATTCGATGACGACGGTGAACGCTACGCTCGAAGCCAATTATGCCATCTACTACGAAAACCGCAAATTGTGGGAGGCGAAGGGCAATGTCCGCGTCAATAAGTTCGATGGCACAAAACTTTACACACAACAACTATTTTGGGATTCGACCACAAAACGTATCTACTCGAACGTCGATACGAAGGTCGTAACCGAAACCGATACACACTTCTGCGAGGGCTTCGACTCGGATGAGGATTTGATTGAGTTAAAATTCCGTCGATGGAAGGGCAAGATGCTCATGGAGGAGGATATGCTCTCGCCGAAGGACTCGCTTGCGGGCGACGAGTCGGCAGAGGAGCAGCCGCCTGTGCAGGCATCAGGCACCCTGCGCGAGCGTAAGCGACCATCCGATTCAAATCCTGCACTTGGTGGCAAGCCGAAAGGCGACAAAAGCAGCGTAAAGAGTGATAGCGCGAATGAGGATGCTTCGTCCGACGAGGCAGAATCGCGCCGACCGGAGATGGTGCGCCCGGCAGATAGCGGCCGATTCCCAAGCGAGAACGGCTCGCAACGTCCGCGTCCGCGAATCGTATCGAAACCACAATCTGCCCAGCCACTGACGGGTAAAAGTGTGGTGGAGAGTGAGCCGATGCGCGCAAAACCTGCGGACGAAATGTCGCTGAATGGTGCGTTAGCAGCCCCGACAACTCCGCAAGCCGAGCCATCCGACACTCAAACCGAATAAAGCCGAGAAACCCAGAATAAGAGGGGCAGAGCCATAGAGAGATAGAGCAGAAAAGGGTAGAACAAGAAATAAGAGATGACTACGTCCATTATAATAATAGTACTGATGTTGGCACTTTCGGCCTTCTTTTCGGGTATGGAGTTGGCGTTTTTGAACAAAAACCGACTCAAACTCGAAATCGACCGCAAGCAGAGCCGTATGTTCGATTTTATTGCTAACCTGTTTTCGCGAAATCAGGGGCAATACATCACGACTATACTTGTCGGTAATAATATTACGCTCGTCATCTATTCGATGTGTATGTCGCAACTCATTCGCGGCATCGCCTACCTGCTGGGCTGGACAAATATCTACGAAAATGGCTCGTTCCTGCTCGAAACCATCATCCCGACCGTGATTGTAATCTTCGTGGCAGAGTACCTGCCGAAATCGGTCGTGCGTGGCAATCCGAACTTCTACTACCGCTTCTTCGCGCCGGTTATCTACGTCTTCTATCTGTTGCTCTACCCGATAGCACGTGCAACTACACTTCTCTCGTACGGACTGTTGCGTATCTTTGGTCGCAGTCCGGTGGCTGCCGAGCAGACGCAGGAGTTCGATAAGAGCGATTTGGAGAGTCTGCTTGATGCCAATAATGCCGAGCAGCAGAACGACTCGGAGACCGAAATCAAGATGTTCCAGAATGCGTTGGATTTCGCCGATTTGCGCGTGCGCGACTGTATGGTGTCGCGTGTGGATGTGGAGGCAGTCGATGTCGATGATACGACCATCGAACAACTTACCGACCGATTCGTGCAGTCGAAGTATTCGCGTATATTCGTTTGGAAGGATTCGATTGACAACATCATCGGATATGTCAATTCAAAGAGCTTGTTCAACGCTCCGACACATATTTCGGATGTGATTATGAAGGTCGATTACGTGGCAGAGACGCTGCCGTTGCAGCAGATGCTCGAACAGTTCACCAAGCGTAAGAGTAATGTCGCGGTGGTCATCGACGAGTTCGGTGGCACGGCGGGTATCATCTCGCTTGAAGATGTGTTGGAGCAGATTTTTGGCGAAATCGAGGACGAACACGATACGCCGGAGCTCATCGAGAAGCAGACCTCCGAGGGCGAGTACGTATTTTCGTGCCGCTTGGAGGTGGAGTACCTCAACGATAAGTATGGGCTCGAAGTGCCGGAGAGCGACGAATACGACACGTTGGCCGGATATATAATCTCGCGCTACGAGGAGTTGCCGGCGGCGGGTACGGAGATGGAATTTGACGGCCTGCAAATCAAGATTTTGCGTACGACACGCACAAGAATTGAGTTGGCAAAGATAAAGAGCGTTAAAAAATGACCGAAAACGATACGGATTCGGAATAAAATTACTACCTTTGGAGGTTAAAAAACGAAATTTAATCAAATACAAAAAAGTAATATGGCAAGTTTGAACACTTTAAGAACCAAGTTCGGCGTAATCCTCTCGATTGTAATCGGAGGAGCGCTGTTGGCTTTTATCCTCTCCTTGAAGACGGAGATGGGTTTCTCGGGTGAGGACCCGAAGGTTGGCGAAATCAATGGCGAGAAGATTCTCTACTCGGAGTATCTTGCTGCTTACGAGGATGTTAAGGCACAGATGGGCGGTGAGGCATATACCGACCAGCAGGCCGCACAGTTGCTCTCGGCAACTTGGCAGAATCTGATGGCAGACCACGTTCTTACTCCGGGTTTTGAGGAGTTGGGTCTTTCGATTTCGGAGCAGGAGCGTGCCGCAATGCTCAAAGGCGAGCGTCACTCGAATGTATATTCGTCGCTCTTCACCAACCCACAGACCGGTCAGTTTGATGTAGCGGCTGTTGCAGAGTTCCTCTCGCAGGTGAAGGACAATCCGCAGGCACAGAAGATGTGGTCGATTATCGACAAGCAGGCAAAACTCGACCGTTCGCTTGCAAAGTATATGGCTTTGATTCGCAACAGCGCGTATGCCAACAAGTTGGAGATTGAGCGCGGCGTGAAGGGCGCAAATACGACCTTTGGCGGTCGTTATGTTGCGGCTCGTTACAACACGATTGCCGATTCGCTCGTAACGGTTTCCGATGCAGAGATTAAGCAGTATTACAAGCAGCACAAAAACCTCTACAAGCAGACACCTTACCGTACGATTTCGTACGTTGAGTTCGATGTCTTGCCAACCGAGGCCGACAAGGAGCAGATTGCCGAGCAGGCACGCATCGCTACCGAGGAGTTCGCTGCTGCCGCAGATTTGAAGGCGTATGTTCGTGACAACCGTCACGCTTCGATTGCTCAGAGCTACGTCACCTCGACGCAGATGACCGCTGCCGAGGCAGAGGCACTTACCGCAGGTAAGGTATATGGTCCGGAGTTGGTAGGTAACGAGTGGCGTGCATCGCGTGTCGTAGCAACCCGCAACGTTGCCGATTCGCTTACGTTGAAGCATATCGTTCTTTCGTACACGGATGGCGAGTTGGCTGACAGCTTGATGACCGCTATCGGTCGTGGCGCATCGTTCGAGGAGCTCGCTTCGCAGCACTCGATTGCTACCGAGACCGCTTCGACGGGCGGTGAGATTGGTACCATCGCATATTCGACCCTCGCACCGGAGTTTGCCGACGCTTTGAACGGCAAGCGCGCAGGCGAGACCGTGAAGGTTGTCTTTGGTAACGTAATCCAGTTGATGAAGGTTGTTAAGACCGGCAAGGTGCAGAAGCACTATCAGGTTGCATCGCTCGTATATCCTATCGAGCCATCGCAGGATACCAAGCGTGCAATTCACACCGAGGCAAGCACCTTCGCAGTTGCTGCAAAGGGTTCGCAGAAGAATTTCGATCAGGCAGCTGCTGACCAGAACCTCACCCCACGTTCGGCAAATATCGAGGATAGCGAGCGTATGGTTCGTGGCCTCAATGGCTCGACGTTGGAGATTGTTCGTTGGGCAAACGATGCAAAGGTTGGCGATGTTTCCGAGCTGATTAAGATTGATAACAACTATGTCGTTGCCGTTCTTACCGGCGTGAACGACGAGGAGTATAAGTCGGTAGAGGAGGTTACTACCCAGATTCGCAACACCTTGCTCCGTGACAAGAAGTTCGAGCAGATTGCTGCGAAGATGCAGGGCGCAACCATCGACGAGATTGCTACATCGGTTAATACGAAGGTTAGCGAGTTCAACGGTGTGAAACTCGGTGCATACTACATCCCGGGTATCGGTGTTGAGCCACGCGTGCTTGGTACTATCACCGCACAGCAGACCGGCACTATCTCGGCTCCGATTAAGGGTGCGAGCGGTGTCTATGTTGTCGTTGTTGATGAGACGACCACTGCTCCGGAGTTGCAAACAGCCGAGCAGGAGAAGGTTAAGGCACAGGCCGAGGCCGAGCAGAATGTTGCACGTCGCCTGATGTATGCTGTTCAGGAGATGTCCGATATTAAGGACGAGTCGGTTAAGTACTTCTAATCGAATCTTGTACACGATAAACGCTCCCGATTGCCACACGGCAGTCGGGCGTTTTTTTTTGGGGGGGGTAGGGAGATTAGGGAGTTTAGGGAGATTAGGGAGATTAGTGACAATTCCTTAATTTCTCTAAATTCTCTAAATTCTCTAATTTCTCTAAATTCCCTAAATTCTCTAATATATTTATTACCTTTGTAAAAAAGATGCCCTATGAATAATGCAATTCTAATAAAGCCGCAAGGAGACCATCGAAATCTAATATGTTATCGTAAGGCGGAACTAATATATGATATAACTTGTCATTTTGCGAATCTGGCATTTGCACGTGGTGATCGTACAATAGACCAAATGGTTCAAGCAGCTCGTTCGGGTAAGCAAAATATTATTGAGGGTAACGCGGATGCAGAAACCTCAATCGAGATGGGCATCAAACTTATCAATGTTGCAAAGGCGAGTTTCAAGGAGTTGCTAGCGGATTATGAGGACTATTTGCGTGTTAATGGTTATGAGCAGTGGTGTGATGACTCCGATAAGTTTATAGCGATGCGCAAACTTGGCGTTGAAGGTAGCAGTCAATCTATTTTAGATATTGCAAAATCTCGTCCTCTTGATACAGTAGCCAATATGGCAATCATCCTACTCAAGCAGGAGGACTATCTGCTGCACAAACTACTCGCATCGCTCTCCGAACAATTTCTCGAGGATGGCGGCTTCAAAGAGAAAATGCACCGTATGCGTGTAGAAAGAATAGGAAGATAGGCGGCGTTTAAGGAGTATAGAGAGTTTAGAGAGATTAGGGAGATTAGGGAGATTAGGGAGTTTAGTGACAATTCCTTAATTTCCCTAAATTCTCTAAATTCCCTAAACTCCTTAATTGGAGCGCAGCGACCTAAGCCCCCTTTACAGAACCGACGCCAAACCGAGGGCAGAGGGTGCTTGCACACTTTGCCGAGGTGCGAAGGAGGAAGACCAAAGGTCAAAGGGGGTTTGGGGGATAGGTAACACAAAAGGTGGTGCTTGCACCACTATATTAAAAGCAACAAAGACCTCCCTAATGGAAGGTCTTTGTGATTATATGAAGAAAAATTATTTCTTCATATAGCTTTTAATATAGTGGTGATGCGAGCCGTAGCGGTTGAATGCTGCCTCGTCGAGCTGCTCCTGTGCCGATGGGTGGGCAACAGAGATAATCAGACGAGCGCGCTCCTGCAAGCTCTTACCATAGAGATCGACAGCACCATTCTCGGTTACGAACCAATGGATGTGGTTACGTGTGGTAACGACACCGGCACCCTCGGTCAGCACGTCTGAAATCTTCGATACGCCCTTGTTGGTAATCGACGGCATAGCGATAATCGCCTTACCGCCCTTCGAGAGCGATGCACCATAGATGAAGTCGATCTGACCACCTACGCCCGAGTAGAACTTGCGGCCCAGCGAGTCGGCGCAAACCTGACCGGTCAGGTCAACCTGCAATGCCGAGTTGATAGCCGTTACGCGGTCGTTCTTGGCGATGATGTAAGGGTCGTTGGTGTAGCCCACGTCCATCATAAGTACGCCCGGGTTGTCGTCGATAAAGTCATATACGCGCTGCGAACCCATAAGGAAGGTCGAAACCATCTTGCCCTTGTCGATATTCTTTGCTGCGCCGTTGATTACGCCCTTCTCAACGAGTGGAAGTACGCCATCGGCGAACATCTCGGTATGTACACCGAGGTTCTTGTGGCCACCGAGCTGTGCGAGTACGGCGTTCGGAATAGCGCCGATACCCATCTGCAACGTAGCACCATCCTCGATAAGACCTGCGCAGAGGTTACCAATCTTGGTCTCTACCTCGTTTGGCTCGGCGAAGTGTGCCTCTTCGAGTGGCTGGTCGTCCTGCACGAAGTACTCGATGCGCGACGAGTGAATCATCGCGTCACCAAATGCACGTGGAACATACTTGTTCACAACGGCGATAACGTGCTCGGCGCACTCTACGGCTGCGAGCGTTGCATCGACCGACGTACCGAGCGATACGTAGCCGTGCTTGTCAGGTGTCGAAACCTGAATCATAGCGACGTTACAAGGCACTGCGCCCGAACGGTACAACTTCTGGGTCTCGCTGAGGAAAATCGGAATATAGTCGGCATAACCGCTCTGGGTTACCTTGCGGACATTGCCGCCAACGAAGAACGAGTCGAGCTGGAATACGCCCTCGAACTCAGGGTCTGCGTATGGTGCAGGACCCTCGGTGTGGAGGTGGTGGATGTGTACATCCTTCAACTCTCCGGCGCGACCGCGCTCGCACATTGCCTTAATGAGGCACTGCGGTGCCGATGCTACGGAACTCAAATGAATGTGGTCGCCCGATTTGATAACTTTGACGGCCTCTTCCGGTGTTACAAACTTAATCATAGCGTTTGATGTTTTATTGTTTTAGGTTATATGTTTACTTTCGTTTTACCTCTACCTGCTCGTATCCCTCGATGATATCGCCGATACGGATGTCGTTGTACGACTCGATGTTCAGACCGCAATCCTGACCCGATACAACCTCCTTCACGTCGTCCTTGAATCGTTTGAGCGAGCCGAGGCGACCGGTGTGGATAACGATACCGTCGCGAATCACGCGGATAGGGGTGTGGCGCTGCAACTTTCCTTCGCGTACCATACCTCCGGCAATGGTGCCGACCTTCGAGATTTTGAATGTTTCGAGCACCTCGATCGAGCAGACAATCTCCTCCTTCATTACCGGCTCCAACATACCCTCGATAGCGTCCTTAATCTCGTTGATTGCGTCGTAGATAATCGAGTAGAGACGAATCTCAATCTCCTCCTGCTCGGCCAACTTACGCGCCGAAGCCGACGGACGTACCTGGAAGCCGACGATGATGGCGTTCGAGGCGGCTGCGAGCAACACGTCGCTCTCCGAAATCTGACCTACGGCGGCGTGAATCACGTTCACCTGAACGGTCTCCTTCGAGAGTTTGATGAGCGAGCCGGACATCGCCTCAACCGAGCCATCCACGTCACCCTTGACGATGATGTTGAGCTCCTTGAACGAGCCGATTGCGATACGACGGCCAATCTCGTCGAGCGTCACGTGCTTCTGGGTCATAATGCCCTGCATACGCTGCAACTGCTCACGCTTGTTGGCAATCTCGCGTGCCGAGCGGTCGTCCTCCATCACGTTTATCTGGTCACCCGCCTGTGGCGCACCATTCAGACCGAGCAACTGTACAGGGGTTGCAGGGCCTGCCTCTTTGAGTTTGTTACCATTCTCGTCGAACATCGCCTTCACACGACCCGTGTGAATACCCGACAGAACAACGTCGCCGATACGCAGCGTACCGTCCTGAACGAGTACCGTCGAGACGTAACCACGACCCTTGTCGAGCGTCGATTCGATGATGACACCCTTCGCACGCTTGTTCGGGTTGGCCTTCAATTCGAGCATCTCTGCCTCCAAAAGCACCTTTTCGAGGAGTTTGTCGAGGTTCATACCCTTCTTTGCCGAGACATCTTGGCTCTGGTACTTACCGCCCCAATCCTCGACGAGGAGGTTCATATTTGCCAACTGCTCCTTGATTGCGTCAGGGTTTGCTGCCGGCTTATCTATCTTGTTGATGGCGAACACCATTGGAACGCCTGCTGCTTGTGCGTGGTTGATTGCCTCGATGGTCTGCGGCATCACCTTGTCGTCCGCCGCAACGATGATAATCGCAACGTCGGTAATCTTCGCACCACGCGCACGCATCGCCGTAAATGCCTCGTGACCCGGCGTGTCGAGGAAGGTAATCTTCTGACCATTCAACTCGACCGAGTATGCACCGATGTGCTGCGTGATACCACCCGCCTCACCGGCGATGACATTCGTCTTACGGATGTTGTCCAAGAGCGATGTCTTACCGTGATCGACGTGACCCATAACGGTTACGATTGGCGGACGTGGGAGCAAATCCTCGGCGTTATCCTGCTCGTCGTCGCCGATTGCCTCCTGAATGTCTGCCGATACAAATTCGGTAGTGAAACCGAACTCCTCGGCAACCACTACGAGTGCCTCGGCATCGAGACGCTGGTTGATGGATACCATCAAACCGAGGTTCATACAAGCCGAGATGACCTCCATAGGCGAGACGTTCATCATCGTCGCAACCTCGCTGACCGTTACAAACTCTGTAACTTTCAGCACTTTACGCTCCATCTCCTCGCGCTCCACCTGCTCGTTCATACGCTCGCGCACCTCCTCGCGCTTCTCCTTACGGTACTTTGCGCCCTTGTTCTTTGCGCCCTTTGCCGTGAGGCGTGCCAACGTATCTTTAACCTGCTTCGATACCTCTTCGTCGGATACCTCCGGACGAACTACCGGTTTTGGCTGTGGCTTCTGATGCTTGTTCTTCTTGCCACCGCCCTGTTGCTGGTTTTGCTTGTTGTTCTGCTGTTGCTGCTGGTTTGGCTTCTGATTGCCGCCCTTACCATTGCCACCGCCACCGTGATTCTGCTTCGTGACATCGACCTTCTCCTTGTCGAGACGCTTGCGACGATGCTTACCGCCCGGAACCATACCCGTAACGTCCATCTTGCCGAGAATCTGCGGACCGACAAGCGTCGGTGCCTCGGTCGGCTTGAACTCTGCCACGTTGCGCACCTCCTGCTTCTGCTGTGCGGCCGGCTGTGCCGGTTTCTGCACGTCTGGCTGCGGTTGTGGCTGTGGCTTTGGCTGCGGTTGTGGTTTTGGTTGTTGCGGTTGCTGCTTCGGCTTCTCTGCGCTCGGCTGTGGCTTCGGCTGCTGTGGTTGCGGCTTTGGCTGTGGAGCACTCTCCGCAGGGCGGTTGCTCTTGCCACCGCTCAAATCTATCTTGCCGAGGATTTTCGGTTGCGAAATCTCCTCTTTTACGTCGATGGTGTTCTTCTTCGGCGCAGGTGCGGCTGGTTTCGGCTCCTCGATGGATACCGTACCCTGACGTGCCGCAATCTTCTCGCGGACACTGTCGCGTGCGCTTGTGGTCGAACGATTTGCGCCGAACTCCTTCTCGATGAGAGCATATACATCCGGTGCAATCTGCGTATTGGGCGATCCGTCAATCGTTACGCCCTTTTTGTGCAGATAGTCGGTTATGGTGTTCAAGCCCACCTTGAACTCCTTGGCTACCTGTATGAGGCGTAATTTTTTCTCGTTCTCCATATCTGTTATTCTGTTTTTTCTTATTGGTTAGACAATGCTTCGATTGCTGCGGAACATCCCGCAGCCGGATGTCGGGCTATTCGAATTCGGCTTTCAGGATGGCAACGACCTTCTCTGCCTGTTCGGTTTCGAGGTCGGCACGCGCTGCAATCTCTTCGATTGGCAGTTCGAGAACGCTCTTCGCGGTGTCGCAACCTGCGGCACGGAGTGCGTCGATGATCCACGCATCGATTTCGTCTGCGAACTCGGCCAGAGCAACATCCTCCTCCTCAATTTCGCGATATACGTCGATGTCGTAGTCGGTCAGCATCTTCGAGAGGCGGATATTCAAACCACCCTTACCTATTGCGAGCGATACCTGGTCAGGTTTGAGATATACCGAAGCGGTCTTACGCTCCTCGTCGAGAATGATGTTCGACACCTTTGCCGGATTGAGCGCACGCTGGATGAGCAACTGTGTGTTCGACGTGTAGTTGATGACGTCGATGTTCTCGTTGCGCAACTCCTTTACGATGGTGTAGATACGCGAGCCCTTCACGCCGACACACGAACCAACCGGATCGATGCGGTCGTCATACGACTCGACAGCAACCTTTGCACGCTCGCCCGGGATGCGCGCAATTCGCTTGATGGTAATCAGACCGTCGTAAATCTCCGGCACCTCTGCCTCGAAGAGACGCTCCAAGAATTGGTTTGCCGTACGCGAAAGGATGATGCGCGGGGTGTTGTTGTTCATCTCGACCGACTTTACGATTGCCTTGATGGTGTCGCCCTTGCGGTAGAAGTCGTTCGGAATCTGCTCCGACTTCGGCAGTACCAACTCGTTGTCGTCGTCATCGACCACCAGCACCTCCTTCTTCCATACCTGATAGATTTCGCCGGTTACGATTTCGCCCACCTTGTTCGAGTATTTCTCGTAGAGGTTTGCCTTCTCCAAGTCGAGGATGCGCGATGCCAAATTCTGGCGCAACGACAATACGGCACGGCGGCCGAACGATGCGAACGAAATCTGGTCGGTGTACTCGTCGCCCACCTCGAACGAAGGGTCGATTTTCTGAATCTCCGAGAGGGAGATTTCGGCTACCTCATCGGCAAAATCCTCATCGGCCACAACTACGCGGTTGCGCCAGATTTCGAGGTCGCCCTTGTCGGCATTGATAATCACGTCGAAGTTCTCGTCCGTGCCATACTGCTTTTGCAGTGCGTGACGGAAAACATCCTCCAAGACGCCGATCATCGTCGATTTGTCGATGTTTTTCAGCTCTTTGAACTCTGCAAAGTTGCTGATTAAGTTAAGATTGTCCATTGTTTTTGTGTTTTTGTTATATTGTTATTTTATCCTTTTCGTCTGTTTTTGTATCCTTCGTTCTGCACTTCCCGTTCGTTTGTTCCTCCCGTTCGTTTGTGCTTCCCGTCCTTGCTGCACCCCCCCCCTCTGAGGGAACTATTTGTAGTCCAAGTACTCTTTTGCCGACTTTATCTGCTCGAAAGGGTAGGTGCGCACGGTGTGCTGCAACTCTTTGCGCTTTTTGCCCTCGATGGCGACCTTCTCGTCGTACGAAATGGTTATGCCCTGCTCGTCCGCTGCGTCGAGCGTGCCGAGAATCTTGATGCCATCGGTGAGCAATACTTCGATTGCCGAGCCAACGATTTTGCGATATTGACGCAACAGGCGCAACGGCTCGCCAATGCCTGCCGAAGCCACCGTAAGCGAGTAGTCCTCTTCGTCGCGGTCGAAGTGGGTGTCGATGGCGCGACTCAACGAGGCACAAGCGTCAATCGTAACGCGTGTGTCGCTGTCGATAATCAGCGTAATCTCGTTCGACGGTGTGGCACTGCACTCCACAACGAACATATCTGTTCCGGCGAGTTGCTCTTCGGCAATCTCTCTTACTTTTGCTACGTCCATAGTAAATGGTTTATTATCAGTCGTTTGTCTTTTCTGTTCGGTCTGTACCCATACGAAATAAGGGGACTCCCCGTCCCCTTATCCCTCTCTTTACTCTGCAAATATAGAGCAAAATTTCGTTATTTCCAAAGGAAATAAGAAAAAAGTTTCTCTGCCAGATTATCTTGCCGAGGTGTATGGCTTGATTACGCCGCGTTGCGACGAGCGGATGAACTGCAAGAGTGCGTCGCGCTCGGCCGACTGCGGGAGTTGCTTTTCGACCTCCTCGCAAGCGTGCAGGTAGTTCATATCGCTCTGGAAGAGCAGTCGGCAGGCGTTGTGAATTGCCTCAATCTGCTCCGGAGTAAAACCTCTGCGCGATAGACCGATTTTGTTCACGCCGGCGAACGAAAGCGTATCCGAACGCAGTGTGATGTATGGCGGAACATCCTTGCTTACGAGCGCACCACCCTGAATCATAGCGTGGTCGCCGATACGGCACCATTGGTGTACGGCAGCGTGACCGCCGATAACCACCCAGTCGCCGACCTCGACCTCGCCGGCAAGCGAAACACGGTTGGCAATTACGCAGTGGCTGCCCACAACGTCGTCGTGTGCCACGTGAACGTATGCCATCAGCAGGTTGCCGTTGCCGACAACGGTCTTGCCACGCGATGCTGTACCGCGGCTGATGGTGACACATTCGCGGATATCGTTGTCGTCGCCAATCTCGGCAGTTGTCTTTTCGCCGACAAACTTCAAATCCTGCGGGAGGCAGGAGATGGAGGCCGCCGTGTGAATCTTACAACGCTTGCCGATACGTGCGCCATCGTGAATTACGGCACCCGGACCAATCCAACAATCGTCGCCGATAACCACATCGCCAGCAATGTAGGCAAACGGCTCAACGGTTACGTTGTTGCCTATTTGTGCATCGGGGTGTACATAAGCAAGAGGACTTATCATAATAGTTTTCAATTATTTGGGTTGTGTAAATAGTTTTTGTTGTTTATTTGCTTTTTGCGATTTGAGCCATCAACTCCGCCTCGCATACGAGCGTATCGCCGACAAACGCCTTGCACATCATCGACGCAATGCCACGACGGACAGGCGAGATAAGCTCTGCCTCGATTTGCAACACGTCGCCCGGCGTTACTTTGTGCTTGAAACGCACGTTGTCGATGCGCAGGAAGTAGGTCGAGTAGAGGTGCGGGTCTTCGACGCTGCTCAATACGAGCAGACCGCCGCACTGTGCCATTGCCTCGACGATAAGCACGCCCGGCATTACCGGCTCCTGTGGGAAGTGGCCCTGGAAGAATGGCTCGTTGATTGACACATTCTTGATGCCGGCAATCGAGGTGCCGTCGATGTGGAATATGCGGTCGATGAGCATAAACGGATAGCGGTGCGGAAGCATTGCGCGAATCTCGTTGATGTCGTAGAGCGGTGCGCGACGAGCGTCGTACTTGAAACGTGGCTTAACGCCTTCGCGACGAATCGTCTGCTGAATCTGCTTCATAAACTCCGTATTGGCGAAGTGGCCCGGACGCGTTGCCCAGACACGACCCTTGATGCGGATGCCGAGCAGCGCAAAGTCGCCGAGCAGGTCGAGCAACTTGTGACGAGCCAACTCGTTGTTGGCGCGCAACTGCAAATTGTTCAGGTAGCCGCCCGTAACGCGGATGTCCTGCTTGCCGAATATCTGTTTGAGGTGGTCCAACTGCTCGTCCGACACCGGATTTTCGACCACTACGATTGCGTTGTCGAGGTCGCCACCCTTGATGAGGTTCATCTTGAAGAGCGGCTCCAACTCGTGCAGGAATACGAAGGTGCGGCACGGCGCGATTGCCTCGGTGTAGTTATCGCCCGGAATGAGCGTTGCGTATTGGTTGCCGATGACCTTCGAGTTGTAATCGACGTGTACCGAAACCGAGAACTCTTCGTCGGGGTACATCACAATTGCCACACCCTTCTCCGGAATGGTATATACCTGCTTCTCGCGCACCTCGTAGTAGCGACGCTCGGCCGACTGCTGCTCGATGCCGACCGCCTGAATCTGCTCGGCATACGCCTTTGCCGAACCATCCATAATCGGGGTCTCGGGGCCGTCGATATCCACCAACGCATTATCTACGCCGAGAGTCCAGAGCGCCGACATAATATGCTCGATGGTGCTCACGCGCACACCGTCACGCTCGATGGTCGTGCCACGCGACGTGTCGGTAACGTATTCACACAATGCAGGTATGGTGGGTTGTCCTTCGATATCCGTGCGACGGAAAACAATGCCGTGGTCGGCAGGCGCAGGATTCACGGTCATCGTGACCTTTACGCCCGTATGCAAACCCTTGCCCGAGAATGTCATTGACGAGCAGAGCGTCTGCTGTTTTGTTGATGAAGTTGTTGTCATCTTTTGTCTGTTAATAAATTATTGGGCACAAATATACTAAAATTTCAGAATAAACGCTAATTTTGCAAGTGTTAAACCCGTTTAGTGATGAGTAATAGCGAAAAAACGACCGAAAAACCGACAGCAACGCCCACCGAAGCAGGTGATGCTCGCGCGGTGCGACCTCGTCGTCGTCCGTTGCGACTTCCGTTCGATGGGCGCAGTCAGGATGCAGGTAGTTGGGCGTACGACCATCGCGTCGGGTTGTGCGTGACGCTGATAATATATCTTCTCGTAGCCATCGGTTTCGTCTCGTCGAAGATTGTGATGGGCGGCCGAGCGTCGATGCAGGGTATGTATATTGATTTGCAGACGGTTGAGGAGTTGGAGCGCGAACGCGACCGCTTGGCGGAAGAGGTGCGCCGTGCCAACGAACAGATTGATTGGAGTGCAATTCGCAACACCTCCTCGAACGAGAATGCACTGAACGAGAATTTGCAGGACGACCGAGGTACCAACACTTCGGCACTCAACTCGGAGGCGGAGGCCGTCGAGCAGCGTCTGCGTGCAAATCGTGACGCTTACGAGCGCGGAGTGGCGGCTGCGAACGCCATAGGCGAGCGTACGGAGAACGACAATAACACATCCGAGGGCGAGAGCGACCGCAAGGTCAAGGGGCGCGTGACGGTATCATTCTCGCTGACCAATCCGACACGCTACTCGCGCCATCTTATCAAGCCGGCATATCGTTGCGAGGGTGGTGGCGAGGTTGTCGTAAATATCGCTGTCAATCAGCGCGGTGATGTGATTTCGGCGCAGGTGGCATCGGGTGGTGACGAGTGTATGCGTCAGACTGCAATCAAGGCGGCACGCAATTCGCGTTTCGATTACAACGAGTCGGCTCCGGTACGCCAAACGGGAACGATAACTTATATATTCATTCCGCAGTAAACGTGCCTAAAAAGGTGATTTTGGTGTCAAACTCGTGTGGAAAACGCTCATTTACGTTCAAGTAAACTTCGCGCTTTCCACACTTCGTTTTTCTAAAAATCCCTCTTTTTATACACGTTTCTACACCTTTCTTGCGCCGTAGTGCCTGTTTATTATGCTGAAAATCATAATAAAAAAGGTTGTCTCAATGTAGCGTTGAGGCAACCTTTTCTGCGAGTTTGTCGCGTGCTATTCGATGCTCCACGTCTCGCCCGACATAAGCAGGTCGTCCATCGACCGTATCTTGCTCTGCGAGCGCACCTGTTCCACCTGTTCGGCAACGGCGCGGTCGTAGATGCACGGCTCGCTCACGTCACGAATCACACCCAGCGCAACCGGAAAATCGGGATACTTCATCGCTGCCAACATACGGTGCAGTGTCGTATCCTCGCAATGCGCATCGTGTGTCAGCACATCCTCCTCCGTGTAGCCATCCTCGCCTATGGTGACGACTTTCAGTTGCAGACCCTCCAAGACCAAACCACGTCGCAAATCGGCTCCGAAGAGCATCTTCTCGCCGTGGCGAAGTGTGATTGTATGCTCGGCGCGTGTCGCCTTGTCGGCGGCAAAGCCCGCGTGAGTTTTGTTGTTGAAAATCATACAGTTTACCAACGTCTCGACAATCGACGTGCCTCGATGTTTGGCTGCCGCCACAAGTAGCTCCTTTGTCAGCCCCACCTCGGCATCGACCGTGCGGGCAAAGAATGTCGCTTTGGCTCCGATTGCCAACTCGCCCGGGTTGAACGGGTGCTCGACGGTGCCGTAAGGCGATGTTTTGGTGATGGTGCCGAGTTTGGTTGTCGGCGAATATTGACCCTTCGTAAGTCCGTAAATCTCGTTGTTGAAGAGTATGATATTCAAATCGACGTTACGACGCACGGCGTGTATAAAGTGGTTACCGCCGATGGCGAGCGAATCGCCGTCGCCTGTGCAAACCCACACCGAGAGGTCGGGATTGGCAACCTTGATACCCGTAGCAATAGCCGCGGCGCGACCGTGAATCGTATGGAAACCAAACGTGCGCATATAGTAGATGAAGCGCGACGAGCAACCGATACCCGACACGAAGACAAATCGCTCGTGTGGCACATCGAGTGCATCGGCCACCTCGGGCATTGCACGCTGTACGGCGTTCAACAATGCGTGGTCGCCACATCCCGGGCACCACTTTACCTGTTGGTCGGACTTGAAGTCCGCTGCTGTATATTTGTACTCCGCCATATCTTATTCGCTCATTATTTGATTAAACACTCGCTTCAACTCCTCGACCGAGAACGGCTGACCCTGGCACTTGTTGTATTGCAAGAAATCCATCTGCGGGAATACGCCACGCAGATAGGCGGCGGCCTGTCCCTTGTTGAGCTCACATACGACGATGCGCGAGAAGCGTTTGAATATCTCCGACAGCCCCTTTGGTAGTGGGTTGATGTAGTTTAAGTGGCAGAGTGACACACTCTTGCCCTCTTCGCGCAACTGCTCGACGGCACTGCGCAGATGGCCGAACGTTCCGCCCCAACCGACAACAAGCAGGTCGCCCGACTCGTCACCCATAACGCTCTGCGTCGGGATATCCTCCTGCACGGCAGCAACCTTCGCAGCGCGCGTGCGCACCATCTCTTCGTGGTTTGCCGGCTCGTAGGATATGTTGCCTGTAAGGTGATTCTTCTCCAAACCGCCGATGCGGTGTTCAAGCCCTGCGTTGCCCGGCACTGCCCAACGGCGTGCAAGCGTCTTTGCATCGCGCTCGTAAGGCATAAAATCGCCATCGCCACGCACGGCAAGCGGTGGGTGTATCTCCGGCAACGAAGCCATCTTCGGAATGCGCCACGCCTCCGACGAATTTGCGATGAAGCCGTCGGTGAGCAGTATGACAGGCGTCATATGCTCCATTGCGATACGCGCCGCCTCAAATGCATAGTGAAAACAGTCGCTTGGCGATGAGGCGGCAATGACCGGTACGGGACACTCGCCATTGCGACCGTAGAGTGCCTGCATCAGGTCGCTCTGCTCGGTTTTGGTTGGCAATCCCGTTGAAGGGCCTCCGCGTTGCACATCGACGACCACCAGCGGAAGCTCTGCCATCACGGCCAGACCGAGTGCCTCGCTTTTGAGTGACAGACCCGGGCCCGAAGTGGTGGTGACGGCGAGCGAACCGGCATACGAAGCACCGATTGCGGTGCAGATGCCCGCTATCTCGTCCTCTGCCTGTACGGTTTTGACTCCCAACTCTTTATGCTTTGCCAACTCTTCGAGAATGACCGTGGCCGGTGTTATCGGATACGAGCCGCAGAAGAGCGGTCGCCCACTCTTTTCGGATGCTGCCATAAAGCCCCAAGCGGTTGCTACGTTGCCGTTTATCGTGCGATATACGCCACGCTCCAAGCCCGATGGCTCGACGGTGTATGCGGCGTGTGTGAGGTGGTTGTTTGCTGCGTAGTTGTAACCCGCCTCGACCACCTGTTTGTTGGCTTCGGCTACGTCGGGGCTTTTTCGTCCGAACTTCGCGTCGATATACTCGTGAGCGTGGGCGGTCGATTTACCGGTAATGTAGAGCGTGATGCCGAGCGCAAACATATTTTTGCATTTGAGGCGTGCCTTTGCGTCGAGCGACGATTCGGCAAGTGCCTCGCGCGTCATCGTGGTAATGCGTGCCAAAATAATATTGTACTCCTGCAAGCCGAGCTCCTTAATAGGGTCGTCGGTCGCAAATCCCGCCTTTGCGATATGCTCCGGCGAGAGTGTGTCGGCATCGATTATAACGGTTGCGTTCGGTTTCAAAAATGGGCGGTTGGCGCGCATTGCGGCGGGATTCATAGCCACCAACACGTCGCACTTGTCGCCCGGATTGTGTACGTCGTGCGAGCCGAAGTGCACCTGAAAGCCAGAGACACCAGCTACGGTGCCTTGCGGAGCGCGTATTTCGGCCGGATAGTCGGGGAAGGTCGAAATTGCATTACCTCCGAGAGCCGAGGTCTCGGAGAAGAGCGTTCCCGTGAGTTGCATTCCGTCGCCAGAGTCGCCCGAGAAGCGAATCACGACATCCTGCAATAGCGTAGTATTCTGTTCCATCTTGTGGTTTTAAGATTTTTACTCTTACAAAGATAGAAAAAAGATGGAAAAATGAGTGCAAAGCGAGCAAAAAAATGCACGCCCTCCTCTCAATTAACGTATCGAATTCATACGGATACTCGCCTTGACGAGTGCTATGGCTCGTACGCGGTCGAGAGCCACATCCTTGTCGGCGTGGTGCGGATTCTGGCTGACGAGTTTGATGCAGCCCTTCTGCTCGGACTTCTGGATGTACTTGACCGTTACGTACTCTTCGCCGTCAATCTCTATCGAGAGCAGATACATATCGCCCCAAAAGATGTCGTTCACGTCGTGCAACTGCTTGTAGAGGACGATGTCGCCACTTTTGAGCAGTGGGTACATCGAGTCGCCCACGACGTAAATCGCACCGTCGCACTTCGGCAGATTCGGGATATGGATATAGTTTACGGGCGTAACCTCCTCGCTCTGTGTGAAGAGCGGCACAAGCCCCGCAGTTCCCTCAATCGAGTAGAGTGGCACGCTTTGCAACGGTAGCGACGAGTCGGTGCGCAGGCGGAAGGCGTTCGTCAGACTCGGCTCGGCATTGAACATTTCGCCCCGTCCGGATTCAATCCACTCCGGATTGACGTTCAATTCTTGAATAAGAATGTTTTTGTTGCGAGTCGAGAGCCCCGCGCGTCCGGTTTCGATCATCGAGAGTGCAGTCTTTCCAATGCCAAGTCGTTGAGCGAGTTGCTCTTGTGTCAAACCAAGCGCTTTGCGTATCAATTTTACCCTGCTTTCCATAATTGTCTATTAAAAATTCTTATACAAAAATTGAACAAAGAATGATGTCAAATTCAATATTTGAATATATCTTTGCACTGCAAAGTTAAACTATTTAATCGAAACAAACAAATAATTCAATAATTTATCTTGCAATAAATCAACAAAAAGATGAAAAATACCTAAATTTTTACGCTATGTACGAAATTCCTTTCAATCTCTATGACGATTTGGCGTGCGAAATCTGTTCGTCGCTCCGCGACATCCACTACTTCAACGGTAGGGTTGTGGTGGACAATGGCGATGTAGAGTGCTCGCTCACGGCAACCATCATCATCTATCGTCGTCGCGTGTCGGCGATGTCGGACGAGTTTGATGACATTGTCGATGCGGTTCCGGTGTGGTGGGAGTGCCATACTCTGACCCCCGAGGGCGAGGTGTGCAACGACTTCGATTTCGCTCTGCTTCGCGACGCGCTCATCGGTCGATAGTGCGCGCTTGTGCGTCAATGGTGCGGACCCTCTCTCCTATGAAGCGATACCTTCCCGCACCGTGCGGTCTGAACACATCCCTTCACTTCGTATCGGAAGCAGACCGCTTTTTTTTCGATAAATTTTTACACACTATATATAAATATGTCTTCAAAAATTATGGTTTCATTCAAGGATTTTGCGGTTGAGGTCTATCCGTTTCTCTCGCTTCAATCGTTTCACGAGGTCTATTATCGGCTCTTGCAGTACTTCGCCGAGGGGCGTGTGCGCCGATTGATGATTACGATGCCGCCACAGCACGGCAAGAGCGTGGGTGCGACTACACTGCTACCAGCATATATGCTGGGACTTAACCCCGATATGAGGATTGCGATTGCCTCCTATTCGGCTTCGCTTGCCTCGAAGTTTAACCGCCGCGTGCAGCGCATTATCGACTCCGGCGAGTATGCGTCGCTCTTTCCGGCGACCACCATCAAACACGGTTCGCGACCTGCCGAGTATGTGCGTACGGCGGACGAGGTGGAGATTGTGGGGCGCGATGGTGCACTGCTGTCGGTCGGGCGCGAGGGGTCGCTCACGGGTAACCGTGTCGATTGCTTTATTTTGGACGACCTCTACAAGGATGCGATGGAGGCCAACTCTCCACTCATACGCGAGAATTGTTGGGAGTGGTACACCTCCGTCGTGCGTACCCGAATGCACAACGATTCGCGCGAAATCATCGTCTTTACACGTTGGCACGAGGAGGATTTGATAGGCACAATCGGGCGGTTGGAGCCGATTGTGGATTTGTGCTCGTGGCGAGATTTAGAACATTTGCCACAGGATGCGTGGGTGCGCCTGAATTTCGAGGCATTGAAGCAGTCGCCTCCAACGGAGATTGACCCGCGAGCGCAGGGCGAACCACTGTGGGCGGAGCGACACGGGCGCGAATTGTTGCTCTCGAAACGCCGTCTCGACCCGTTGCGATTCGAGTGTATGTATCAGGGACACCCATCCTCGAAAGAGGGTCTGCTCTATGGCGACAATTTTGTGGAATATGATGATTTACCGCAAGATATCGTGCGGTGGGGTAACTATACCGATACGGCCGATACGGGCGACGACTATCTCTGCTCGGTCTGTTATGCGGTCGATTCAGATGGTGTGGTCTATCTGCGTGATGTGGTCTATTCGCGCGAGCCAATGGAGGTGACCGAACGTCTGGTGTCGGATATGTTGCGGCGAACTTCTACGCGTTTTGCGTTGGTCGAGAGCAATAATGGCGGTCGTGGCTTTGCGCGTGTTTTACGACAGCAGTGTCCCGCTGTACGTGTCGAGTGGTTTCATCAGTCGGGCAATAAAGAGGCGCGTATTCTCTCCAACTCCTCGTCGGTCGTCCATCTGTTGCGATTTCCGCGTGGGTGGCGCGAGCGGTGGAGCGAACTCTACTCACATCTGACGACCTATCGCCGTAAGTTTTCGTCGAATCGCTGGCACGATGCGCCGGACGTGCTGACCGGCATTGTCGAAAAAGAGATGTTTGGCGGTGTGCGAAAGGTTGCCTTCTTGTAGATGTGGTTGCTGCTGCGACTATCGAGTGTCAAATCGGAAAGGGTTGTGCAGGATGCGACACCCTTCCCGATGGATGCCCCTACTCGATAAGGTTTTCGTATCGCGCAACCGGTGCGGCATCGAGCGATGAGAGCTCGCCACGCAGGTAGCGATAGTAACCGGCGACGGCAATCATTGCTGCGTTGTCGGTGGTGAACTTCAACTCCGGCAGGAATGTGCGCCATCCGCGCTTTTTGCCCTCCGCCTCGATGCGGGCGCGGAGAACGGAGTTTGCCGAGACACCTCCGCCGAGTGCAATGTCCTTGATTGAGTACTCTTTTGCGGCACGCACGAGTTTGTCGGCGAGAATATCGACCACCGTGTAGAGAATCGAGGCGCAGAGGTCGCACTTGTTCTCCTCGATGAAATTCGGATTTTCGGCCACACGGTCGCGCAACGTATAGAGGAACGAGGTCTTTAATCCCGAAAACGAATAGTTAAAACCCTCGACGTGCGGTTTTGCAAACTTGAACGCCTTCGGGTCGCCCTCCTTTGCAAGACGATCGACAACCGGACCGCCCGGATACGGCAGTCCCATCACCTTGGCGCACTTGTCGAGTGCTTCGCCCGCAGCATCGTCGATGGTTGTGCCGACAATCTCCATCTTCTCGGGCGACTCGACGCGCACGATTTGCGTGTGACCTCCGCTGACAAGCAGACAGAGGAACGGGTAATCCGGGTGTGGCATCTCGCGGTCGGGCAGATCGACAAAGTGAGAGAGAATATGCCCGTGCAGATGATTTACCTCGACCATCGGGATATTGTTCGATATGGACAGACCCTTGGCAAACGACGTTCCGACCATCAGCGAGCCGAGCAGACCCGGACCGCGCGTGTAGGCGATGGCATCAACCTTGTCTATGGTTATGCCTGCCTCTTTGAGGGCGGTATCGACCACCGGAACGATATTTTGCTGGTGGGCACGCGACGCGAGTTCGGGGATAACGCCTCCGTAGCGTTCGTGTACGGATTGCGAAGCGATGACGCTCGAAAGCAGAGTCGTGTTGCGCAAAACCGCAGCCGATGTGTCGTCGCACGAAGATTCGATGCCGAGAATAGTGATATTATCCATATTTGTCGATGTTTTTTTGCGTTTTTGTTTCGGAATTACGCGAAAAAGTGCTATTTTTGTAAGTTATTATATAACTTATCCCGTATAATGTTCGAGTAATTCGTGCGCAAAGTTACTAAAATATTGTTTAAGTTGTTATCGGCGACCCTCTTATTGCTGATAACATTGCCTGTGCTGCTGTCGCTGTTGCTCTCTTTTCCGAGCATACAGAACCGCGTGGTGCGGTATGCGGCCGACTTTGCAACCGAACGACTTGGTGCACGCGTTTCCTTTGACCGTATCACCGTCGGAATGCTCAATCGCGTGAAGGTGCGCGGCTTTTATGTCGAGGATTTCGACCGCGATACGATGCTCTATGTCGGCTCTGTTACGGCATACTTGGGCGGCTTGTCCAACCTCTCGGAGGGGCTTGTGATTAACGCCGGTAGGGTTGAAGATGCAAAATTCATACTTCGAGAGACCTCGCGCGGAACGATGAACGTCAAAGAGGTTGTCGATCGTATCAGCCGTCGCAAAGGTAGCAAATTCAAACTGTTGCTCCGCTCGGCCGATGCGCACAATATCTCGTTCCGGCTGGACCGACTCGAAAAACGACCCGTAGAGCGTGGCGTCGATTACGGTGATATGCGCATCGAGAATATCAATGCCCATATCGACAACTTCTATGTCGATGCCGGAGCGGTTGGCGGTACGGTCACGTCGCTCGACTTCACGGAGCGTAGCGGCTTTGTGCTCGACAATCTTTCGGCTGCGTTCCACGTGGATAGGGGTCTTATCTCGCTTAAAAATGTGACTGTTGAGGCCGAAGATACGGCACTTACGATTCCGTCGTTCTCGCTTACGGCCGATGGTTGGGAACCGTATCGCGACTTTATCAATAAGGTTCGTATCGATTGCGAGGTGGTTGATTCGCGCACGTCGAGTCGCGCGGTCGGCTACTTTGCGCCTAATATGCGCTCGTGGGATACCGCATTGAGCGAAGCAACTGCCTCGATGCACGGCACGGTTGCCGATTTTACGGGCGAAGTGAAGCACGTGCGCTTGGAGGATGGCGGCTCGTTGCGTGCAAAGGCATCCGTGAAGGGGCTTATCGATATTCCGCGAACGACGTTCGATGTTACGCTCACCGAACTCGATGCCACCACTCCGGAGGTGGTGCGTCTGGTGCGCAATATCGCCCGATTGAATATCTCGGAGAAGATTTTGCCATACCTCGACCGCACGGAGCGGGTACGGGTCGAGGGCCGATTTGCGGGTCGCATTGCCGACTTTACGGCGGCGGCAACGGTCGGTCTGGGTAGCGGCGGAGTGCTTGTCGCTGGGTGCGACTATGCCGATAAGAGTGGCGTGCGAGACGTATCGGCAACGCTCACGGCGCAATCGCTGTCGCTCGCGCGTCTGCTCGGCTCGTCGAAGTTGGGCGATGCGTCGTTTAAGGTTGATGCCGATGCCGTGATTGGCGAGAAGTTGTCATCGGCCGAGGTGTCGGGCCGTATAGACCGACTCTCGTATTTGGCGCACGCCTATCAGAATGTGTCGTTTGAGGGTGGCTATGCTGACGAGCGGATGCAACTTGCCGTCGATTCGCAGGATGAGGCGTTGCGTGCTATGGTTAAGGCGGTTGCCGACCTCTCGGATGAGGAGCATCCGGCTTGTGTGGCAGATGTGGAGATTGAGCGTGCCGATTTGTGCGCAATGAATATAAATCGTCGCGATAGTGTTTCGCACCTCAAAGCATCGGTCGGCGTGACGGTTGTCGGCCGTACGCTTGATGAACTAAATGGCGAGGCGACCATCGCAAATGCCCTCTATGTGCAGAACAACCGCGAGGTGGTTTCGGAGCTCGCTACGGTGCGAGTTGCCGGTAACGAAGATACGCGCTCGGTGTCGCTCGTCTCGGATTTTGCCGACCTCTCGTTCGAGAGCCGCAGTTCGTATAAGGATGTCATACTCTATATGCGTACGCTCTTGTCGCGCTACGCTCCGCAATTCTTCGATGCGCAGACGCTTGCCGATATGAAGCGAGACGAGCGGTCGTTGCGTGGAAATGTCGCTCTGTTGTCGGTGACTACCAAACGATTGGACCCGCTGCTGGGGTGTATCGTCGAGGGAATCGAGGTGGCAGAGGGTACGACAATCGAGATGTTGATGAATCCGGTCGAGAATCGTTTCTTGTTGCGTGGCTCGTCCGACTTTGTGTCGCGTAACCGATACCTCGCTACGGGTCTGCGCCTCAATGCCGGCAATCGTAGCGATTCGCTCACGATGTCGCTCGTGGCGGACGACTTCTATGTCGGTGTGTTGCACGTCTCGGAGTTGGATTTGCGCGGAGGTGTGAATGACAATAAAGCCGAACTCTATGGCACGTTTGCCGATACGTTGCGTGATTTTCGTGGCGAGATATCGGCCGATGCAGAGGTGTCGCGCAAAAATGGAGCACGCCATATCGCAATGCGCCTGCTCCCGTCGCGCTTCGTGCGAGGCAATAAGATATGGAGGGCAACGTCGGATGGTGTGGATATCGACTCGTCGCGAGTTGCCGTGCGCAACTTCCGCATCTCGAACGACAAGGAGCGACAATATTTGAGCGTCAACGGCGTGGCTTCGCGTAGCGACCGCGACTCGATAATGTTGAAATTGGAAAACTTCTCCGTCTCGCCATTCACGCAGTTTACGCGCCGCATCGGCTACGAGATAGATGGCCGTACCAACGGATATGTGAATATCAAATCGGTGCTGCGCGATTCGGAGATTGAGGCGCGGGTGTTGCTCGACTCGCTCGACGTGAACGGCATCCCGATTCCGGATATGTTGCTCACCTCGGCGTGGGATTTCGGTCGTTCGCGTGCCAAGTTGTCGGTGTCGATGGATAATGGCACCAAGGAGATTATCAAGGGTTTCTACTCGTCATCGCAGGTGCGCTATTACGCAACGGTGCAGATGGATCGGCTCAGTATGTCGCTGCTTGACCCTCTCTTGCCGGGTATTATCTCCAATACGTCGGGTGCGGCAAAGGTCGATTTGACACTCTCCGGCCAACGTCGTGCGGCGGAGTTGCGAGGTACGGTTGCTGTGAGTGACCTGCAAACCACCATCGACTATATCGGCTGTACATATTCCGCACCGTCGGCCATCGTACAAGTTGAAAATAACCGCTTTACGGCGCGTGATGTGCCGATTTTCGACCGCTATCGTAATCGAGGTACGTTCGATTTCGATTTGAACCTGAACCACCTCTCCAATATCGAGTACGACATCGACGTCGGCTTCCGTAATATGGAGGTGATGGCGACCACCAAGCGCGATAACGATATGTTCTATGGCTCGGTGTTCGGCTCCGGTACAATCAATGTGCGAGGCGACAAGGCGGGTGTGGCGATGGATATTGCCGCCTCGACCTCCGACAATTCACACTTCTATATGCCACTCACCGACAAGACGAGCATCTCGTCGGCGGACTTCGTGACATTCGAGTCGGCGGCAAAGGTCGATACGACCAACTATCTGGTGCGCAAGAAGATGCTCTTCGAACGTCGCCAGCGACAACGCTCCTCGTCGGGCGGTGCGCTCGATATTGCAATGTCGATTGACGTGCGTCCGAATACGGAGGTGCAACTGATGATCGACCCGACGGTGGGCGACATCATCAAGGGTCGCGGTTCGGGTCTGCTCAATCTGCGAATCAACCCGAAGGCGGACATCTTCGAGATGTATGGCGACTACACAATCGAGGAGGGTAGTTATCTGTTTACGCTGCAAAATATCATCAATAAAAAGTTCGTTATCGAGAGTGGCTCGACGATACAATGGGCGGGCGAACCGCTCGATGCGCTGCTCGATATCAACGCCATATATAAGGTAAAAGCGTCGTTGCAGCCGCTGCTCGAAGGTTATATCTCGCAGGATAGCCACTCAATCTCGTCGCGTGCCGTTCCGGTCGATTGTATCATCCATCTTGCCGACCGACTGACGCGTCCGACCGTTACGTTCGACGTTGCGGTGCCGAGTGCCGATCCGAACATACAATCGATTATCGCCAACGTGCTCAATACGCCGGAGCGACGCTCGCAGCAGTTCCTCTATCTGCTTGTGGCAAACAGTTTTATGTCCGACTCTTCGACCGAGGCATCGCTGTTCAGTGCCTCGTCGGCGGCCGTTACGGGCTTCGAGTTGCTCTCCAACCAGTTGAGTAACTGGCTCTCGGCGGGCGGAAATTCGAATATCGTCTTCCGCTACCGACCAAAGACCGAGCAGATGATGAGTGACGAGGTCGATTTTGGCTTCTCGCAGGGTCTGCTCGACAATCGTCTGCTTATCGAGGTTGAGGGTAACTATCTGGTCGATAGGTCGCAGGTCGTAAATGCCAACTCTTCATTTACGGGCGAGGCGTACGTCACGTGGCTCATCGACAAGGCGGGCTCGTTGCGCTTGAAGGGCTTTACCCACACCATCGACCGCTTTGACGAAAACCAAGGTTTGCAAGAGACCGGTATCGGTATATATTATAAAGAGGACTTCGATAATGCGAAGGATTTGAAGCGGCGCGTGATAAACCGTTTCAGCCGTAAACGCCGCGCCGAGAGCCAGAAGCAGGCCGAAAACGACTATCTCGGTCTGGGCGATGAGGTGCCACCTGCCGTGCAATCGGATACAACAGCCGTGCAATCGGATACGACAGCCGTGCAGCAGAAGTCGGCAGAGGTGGAGAGAACGAGAAAAACGAAAAAACTTAAATAAACGTAAAAACAATAAGAGTTATGATTTTCACACTTTTACAGGCGGCCGAAGTGGTTGAAGAGGTTGCTGCTTCGTCTGCGGAGATGTCCCTTTGGGAGTTGTTCAACAAGGGCGGATGGTTGATGTGGGTGCTGCTCCTTTTGGGCGGTGTTACCATCTTTATCTTTGTCGAGAGATTTGTTGCGATTCGTCGCGCATCGGCTTTCGATATGAGCTTTATGAATCGCATCCGTGACCATATTTCGGAGGGCGATATCCGTGCTGCGGTGATGCTTTGCCGCCACACCAATACGCCGATTGCGCGTATGGTCGAGAAGGGTATCGAGCGTCTGGGTCGTCCGATGAGCGACGTGCAGAACGCCATCGAGAATGTTGCCAACCTCGAAGTTTCGCGCCTCGAAAACGGTTTGCCATTCCTTGCAACCATCGCCGGTGGTGCTCCGATGATCGGTTTCCTCGGTACGGTACTCGGTATGGTTCAGACCTTTATGGATATGTCGGCAGCGGGCGGTACGGTCGATATGGCATTGCTCTCGGGTGGTATGTATGTAGCGATGGTGACCACCGTCGGCGGTCTTATCGTGGGTATTCCTGCGTATTTCGGCTACAACTACCTTGTGGCAAGCATCGAGAAGCTCGTTTTCCGTATGGAGGCCAACTCGATTGCGTTTATGGATATTCTTAATCAACCGGTTCAAAAACAGTAGTTTATGGCTATAAAACGTGGGTCGAAAGTCGATAAATCGTTTTCGTCGTCTGCGATGACCGACTTGATGTTCCTCTTGCTGATTTTTATGCTCATAGCGACGACGTTGATTAACCCGAACGCTTTGAAACTGATGCTGCCAAAGAGTAGCAATCAACTCAAAGACAAGGCGATAACCACCGTCTCAATTCAGCACAAGGGCGGCGCATATACCTACTATGTCGAGCTCGACAAGGTTGAGGGTATCGCCGGCGTTGAGCGTGCTCTGCAAGCCCGTTTAGAGGGTCAGACCGAGCCAACCGTCTCCCTGCATTGCGACAAAACCGTTGCAGTCGATGAGGTTGTCAAGGTAATGAATGTGGCGAAGGAGCGGGGGTATCGGTTGATACTTGCCACTCAACCTTAAAAAACCGTTTTGAGGGGTGTTTACTGCCGCTAGCGTAATATGCCGTCAATGGGTAGTACAAGCAGTACAACCCATCGCCGTCAATTCCGCCGAGCGTTGTAAACCCCGCCTCAAAAGCAGTTTTTTGGGGAGGGGGGCGAAAAGGCGTCGAGTCGTATAGGCGGTCGAGGTGCGCAGTACAAGCAGTACAACCCTTCGCCTCCAATCAAGGCGAGCGTTGTAAACCCCGCCTCAAAAGCAGTTTTTTGGGGGTGCATTGCGGGCGTGCGGTGCGTTGTGAGTGATATATTGTGGTTTGCGCGACTGCAAATTGATGACCCGAATATTGAATAGAAAAAACTATAACCAAATGAAGTCAAGCCATTTAGGTTACATATTTGTACTCTGTTACGCTGTGGCGGTTGCAGCGGCGATGTACTACCTCTCGTTCGAGGTGGCGTTGCCCGAGCCGAAGCAGCATACGTTGTTTGTCGAATTCGTCGAGCCGACACCTAAACCCGCACCACCACCTCCGGCCGTAAAACGCTCGGAGGCACCGCGTCACGAGCATCTCGCGCAAGTGGATAATTCCCAGCAGATTAGCGGCGAGCAGGAGCAGACGCGTACGGTCAATTCGCGTGCGCTCTTCAAGATGGACAAGAGTGGTGCGGACGAGCCGGAGAATGCCGGAAATCCTTACGCCAAAGAGGCGGAGCAGGATGAGGCAAAGGGTACGGGCGGTGGCCTGAATCCGGTCGGAACGGATGCGCTCGATGCCGGTTTGCAGGGCAGGGGCTTGGTCGGGTCGCTACCCGAACCGGTCTTTCCGCCGGGTAATCAGGGGGGTAAGGTGGTCGTTCGTGTCACGGTCGATAAGAGTGGTGCGGTGACGGCTGCAACCTACGAGCCAAAGGGCTCGACAACCTCTGCAAGTGCGCTTGTCGAGGCGGCTGTTTCGGCTGCCCGCAAAGCCCGTTTTACGGAGAGCCGCGCATATATTCAGGGCGGTACAATAACCTATGTTTTCAAACTCAAATAGAGCAATAATGAGAAAATTGTCACTGTTCGTAATGTCGCTTTTATGCGGTGTGTTGTCGCTCGTGGCGTCGCCACTCAATGTGGTGCAACCGTCGGATATCGAATTTGATGCAAAGGTGCGTGATTTTGGTACGGTGCCGCGCGAAATTCGCAACTATCACTGTGAATTTACCTTCACCAATACGGGCGACGAGCCGATTGTGGTGTTGGGCGTTCAGACCTCCTGCTCGTGTCTGAGAGCCGATTTTTCGCGTCGTCCGGTCAAGAGTGGCGAGCAGGGTAGTATCGTTATTACGCTCGAAGCGGCGAAGATGGATGACGGTGTGTTTCATCGCGTCATAAAGGTCCAGACCAATCGCGGCGTATCGCTACTGACTGTGCAGGGTAACTCGGTCGGCAAGTGATGCGAGGGGTGCATTGCCACCTGCTTGTGAATGTTCTATTTGACGCTTGCGTATAGAAAAGGGTGTTTCGGTAACCAAGTCCGAAACACCCTTGTTTTTGTTGCGCACCGAACGCCTATATTCGACCTTTTTTGACCTCTCCTGTTGAGGGTGTGCGTCGGCTCCGAAATCCGCCTTACCCCCCCCGAAAAAAAAATCGAAAAACCTTACAGATAGAAGACGATTGCGATAAAGTGACACACGACGGCGATGTTTATCAGCAGATGCCATACGAGGTGGTGGTATCGAAATCCCTTCTTGGCATAAAACCACGCTCCCAAAGTGTAGAATATGCCACCGGCTGCAATCAGCACGAGCAGCGGAGTGGACGCCTGACGAACAAAGAGCGGGAAGAAGAATACGATGGTCCAACCCATAATCAAATAGATGGTCAAACTGACGGCCGGAATCGAGTGGCGTGCCAGCGACTTGTAGAATATTCCGAACAGCACCATTGCCCACTGAATTATGGCAATCGCCGTGCCTTGCCAGCCACCGATGACCGACAGTGCAATCGGTGTGTAACTGCCTGCTATTGCGAAATATATGAAGATGTGGTCGAGAATGTGGAACACCTCCTTGTGACGCGATGCGGGGTGCATCGAGTGGTAGAGTGTCGAGATGAGAAACATCAAAAAAATCGAGATGACGAACACCGAAACGCCAAAGGCGGCAACCGCCTCGTTGCCCGCTGCGTGGGTGTAGCTCCATATCGCCGCAAACGGCAACAGGAGAAGCGTTACAAGTGCCATCACGCCGTGCGAAATGGCGTTGGCAACCTCCTCGCCGATGGTCGGAATGTATATTTTCCCCTTTTTTTCAGTTTTTTTCGTTGCGCTACCCATAATTTTAGATTTTTTGAAAAATCCATTAACCTGTTTTTTATCCCTCTTTTCGGTGGCAAAATTAGTAAAAAATCGTTTTCGTTCATCGTTAAAATGTGACCGTTTATGCCGAGAAACGGCCGATTCATCCCCTAAAAATATCCAAAAATGCCCCATTCGATTTCGCTTTTTGTCGATTTGTGTCGGGCGGCGATTCGCACTCGAAAAAAATATTTGCACTTTTTGTAAAAATATTCTGCGAATGTGTTGTGTTTCTAAAAATAAATTTTTATTTTTGTATGAATTTAAGCAACCAATTTTTAATAAAACTTAATAATTAACCTATGAAAAGAGATTTACTTCTTGTTTCAAACGGTGTTCGCAAACTTATGACGGCAGTTGTAACACTGTCTTTGTTAGTTTGTTGTACGCTGTTTAGCCCTGCATCGGTGTATGCTCAGGGTAAGGGAAAGGTGACCGGTAAGGTTACTGACGCGCGAGGTCCGATGATCGGTGTGACCATCTCGGTCAAGGGATCGACACGTGCTGCCCTAACGGATTTGGACGGTAATTACTCGATTGACGTCGCAGGTATTGCCAGTCCGGTACTCGAGTACACGTACGTTGGTTACGAGGCACAGGAGATTCCAGTAGGAGCTCGCAGCGTGATTGACGTGGTGATGAAAGAGTCTACCCAGAAGATCGACGAGGTCGTCGTAACGGCACTCGGTATTACCCGTGCGGAGAAATCGCTCGGTTATGCCGTTCAGAAGGTGTCGGGTGACGATATCGCTCAGACCGTCTCGGGTAACTGGCTCGACGGTATGAACGGTAAGGTTGCCGGTATGTCGTTCGAGTCTGCTGCAACCGGTCCTGCCGGTTCGGTACGTGTTACTCTCCGTGGTGAGTCTTCCCTGTCGCACGACAACAACGAAGCCCTTTTCGTAGTCGATGGTGTACCTATCGGTAGTGAGATGACTGCAACCGGTGGTGCCAATGACTCGGATGACGCGCCTATCGACTACGGTAACGGTATCGGTGACCTCAACCCGGATGATATTGAGTCCGTATCGGTCCTCAAAGGTCCGGCGGCAACTGCACTTTACGGTTCGCGTGCGCAGAACGGTGCCGTTATCATCACCACCAAGAGTGGTCGCAAGGATAAGGGTATCGGCGTAAGCTACTCGTTCTCGTTTGTTGCAGAGCAGGCATCTTACTGGCCTGACTTCCAGCAGGAGTACGCAGCAGGTTCGTCTTCGCTCACAACCTACGCAACCGTGAACGGTCGTCAGTACTCGCCACAGGAGTACTTCTCGTTCTGGAACGTGTATGAGGGTTCGACCAAGGTTGCAGACCGTCTCTGGTCGCGTAACATGTGGGGTCCTAAATATGGTAGCGACTTCGGCTATCGTGAGTCGGATCCTAACTCTCCTAACTACGGTCGTACGGACTTGACCTATATGTACCACTCGCTCGATTTCGATAAACTCACCAGCGAGCGTACCGATAAGCCGGGTTCGATCGATATCAACACTTATAAGGACGCTTCGGGTGCTACCATCTACGAGGGTGCATCGACCAAGTTCTACTCGCTCGTTCCATTCGAGCCACAGGACTACTATAAGGGTTTCTACGAGACCGGTCTTACCTTTAAGAATAATATATCGGTAAGTGGTAACAACGGTAAGGGTACTTCGGTTCGTGCTTCGTTCCAGGATACTCGCAACAACTGGATTGTTCCTAACATGGGTTACAACCAGGAGACTGTTTCGTTCTCGGTTTCCAGTAAATTAAATAAGGTAGTAAAGTTCAACGCAAAGGTTAACTACTATCGTAAGAAGTCTGACAACCTCCCTACTACCGGTTATAACATCTCGTCGCCGGTTTATCAGCTCATGTGGAACTACCCATCGGTTGATATCTCGTCGTTCGAGGAGGAGTATTGGAGCGGTCGTATCCAGCAGGCCTTCGAGATTAAGGAAGTTGGTGGTGACTCGGCTAATATGAACTCGATTATTAACTGTAACGGTGCAGGTACCAACGTAAACAACCCTTACTGGTTGGCATACGACTACCTCAACTCGCAGGTTCGTGACCGTATCTATGGTAATATGCAGGTAACCTTCTCGATTACGAAGGATTTGGAGTTGTTCGTTCGTTCGGGTCTCGACTTGTTCAACGACTACCGTACCCAGCGCAAGCCACAGTATGCTAACAACTACTTCCAGGGCTTCTATCGTACGCAGAACATCTTCCGTTATGAGGTTAATACCGACTTCTTGCTCTCGTACAAGAAGCAGTTCGGTCGTTTCCACTTGGCAGTAAACTTCGGTGGTAACAATATGGTTTACAACCACCGTAACACGACGCTGACCGCAGAGAAACTCTCGACTCCTAACGTATTCCAGATCGCAAACTCGGTTGACCGTCCGAAGGTATCGTACACACAGACCGAGAAGATGATCAACTCGTTGTATGGTATGATTACCTTCAACTACAACGACACTTACTTCATCGACTTCACCGCTCGTAACGACTGGTCGTCGGCACTCGCAAAGGGTAACAACTCTTACTTCTACCCTTCGGTTTCGGCTGCTATCTTGCTCGATCAGGCAATCCCTGGTTTGCGCGATACGAACTGGCTCGATATGTTGAAGATTCGTGGTTCGTGGGCAAACGTAGGTAACGATACCAGCGCATACCGCATCACTGACTACTATACCAACTCGTCGTACTCGTCGTCGTACGTTCTCCCTGGTACTTTGAACAACCCGTTGCTCAAGCCGGAGAATACCGAGTCGTGGGAGGTAGGTTTGGAGGCACACTTCTTCAAGAACCGCTTGTCGATCGATGCTGCTTACTATGATGCAAACACTACTAACCAGATTCTGTCGGTTCCTACCGATCAGATTACCGGTGCTAACTACAAACTCATCAACGCAGGTAAGGTGAACAACCACGGTGTCGAGGTTACTTTGGGTGCAAAACTCGTTCAGCACCGCAACTTCTCGTGGGATATCAACTTCAACTGGTCGAAGAACTGGAACAAACTCGTTGAGTTGGCTCCTGGTATCGAGCTCTATCAGTTGAACACCGGCTTTACTTCGGGTAACAACGTATTTATCTACGCTTACCCTGGTAAGGAGCTCGGTCGTATCTACGGTTACGGTTTCAAGCGTGCTCCGGAAGGCGCATACTACACCGACGCAACTACCGGCGAGGTTGTTGACTGCTCGAATCAGATTATCGTAAATGCTCAGGGTTATCCGGAGGTTGATACTCAGAACCTCATCGACCTTGGTTCGATCTATCCTGATTGGAAGGGTGGTTTGAGCACTACGCTCCGCTACAAGAACCTCCGTCTCGGTATGAACTTCACCTACCAGTATGGTGGTAAGTGTTACTCGTTGACTCACGCTATCCTCGCATCGTCGGGTAAGACCAAGGATACTCTCTACGGTCGTTACGACGGTCTCGTACAGGAGGGTGTGAACGTAAGCGCAGATGGTATCTACTCGAAGAATACGACTATCACCGAGTCGGCTGCTATCTACTATTCGGACTACTACTACAAGCGTGCTAACGCCGAGACCAATACTTATGACACTTCGTTCTTCAAACTCAAGCAGATCAACCTCGATTACTCGTTGGGTAAGAAGGCGCTCCAAAAGATTGGCTGGTTGCGTCAGCTCTCAATTGGTGTATTTGTAACCAACGTATTCTGTGTTACCGACTTCCCTCAGTATGACCCAGAGGCAGCAACGTTCAACTCGGCTTCGATTAGCCGTGGTATTGAGACCGGTGCTTACCCTATGACTCGTACCTATGGTGTAACTCTCAAATTGGGCTTCTAATAAATAAATATAGGTATAGATATGAAAACTTTGAAATATATTTCGATTGTTCTTGTTCTCCTTACGTTCTCGCAGTGTAGAACATTGGAGGAGTACAACGTATCGCCGAACCAGGTGGAGCTCGGATTGGCACACCCGGCAGATATGATGGACGAGATCATCTGTAATGGTGCTCTCAACTATCAGCAGCGTTTCTATGATACGTATGCAGAGTTGATGCAATACACCTGTATCGGTGGTGCATCTAACGAGTACATTCACCGTTACTATTTCGGTGCTTCGTACATTGAGAACTCTTGGGCAAACTGCTCGAAGTGGGCTGTGAATGCAGACCATATGTACGATTTGGCTGTCAAGAAAAATAACCCTAACTATCAGGCAATCGCTTTGACGTTGCGTGCTTTGTGGATGGACCAGCTTACCTCTATCTTCGGTATGGTTCCGTTCGAGCAGGCATTCTCGCTCCGCGATAAGAACATCAACAAGCCGAAGTTCGACGAGCCGAAGTACATCTACCAGCAGCTCATCGAGGACCTCGAAACTGCAAACAGCTTGTATGAGACATCGCGTACGCTCGAAATCCCTAACAAGGATAAGCTCTATAATGGTGACACGAAGAAGTGGCAGAAGTTTACCAACTCGTTGATGTTGCGTATCTTGATGCGTCTCTCGAACCGTTCGAACGATATGGAGATTTTGCTCGGCGAGTCTGTTGCACAGAAGATTAAGAAGATTATCGACAATCCGTCGAAGTTCCCTATTATGGAGTCGTATGCCGACAACGCAACCGTTTACTTCTCGGGTGAGTCGCCGTTCCAGAACAACTGGGGTGGTTACAGCCAGTCGACGATGTCGGGTCACCGTGCAGCGGAGCAGTTCGTTGCGTACCTCAACGGTAAGAACGACCCTCGTAAGTGGATTTGGCTTATTCCTTGGTCGCAGTCGATTGGCTGGATGGGTGTTCAGTCGGGTATGCCGGGTGACGATACCGTTACCGCAGGTTATCCTTGGTACAACCCACAGGTATTTATGAACTACAATCTTCCTGTATCGTTTATGCGTCACGATGAGGTATGTTTCATCCTCGCCGAGGCATACTGGCGTAACGATGATGACCACTGGGCAGCAATCTCGGGTCAGGCACGTATGGCAGAGTGGTACAACAAGGGTATCCGTTCGTCTTGCGAGTACTGGCGTTACATCTACGTTGACTACTTCGGTTTGACCGGTCGTAACGAGGCAACCAATTATCGTAACTTTGCAGCTGTTGAGGTAATCCACGACAACTACAACAATATCGATATGACCCCGGTAATTGACGACGCGGCAATCGATAACTACATCACTAATTCGGTTCCTTTCGACGTGAAGGATGGTTTGCGTTGCATCATCGAGCAGAAGTTCCTTGCTAACTTCCGTATTATGACGGAGGCGTGGAACGACTATCGCCGTACGGGTTATCCGCAGCTCACCATTGGTACCGGTGTTCTTAACAACGGTATTCTCCCGACACGTTTGATCTATCCTACTAAAACCAAGACTACCAACCCTGAGGAGTACGAGAAGTGCGTAGCCACTTTGCGTGCAACCTACTATGACGGTGGTGATAATATGATCACTCCGGTATGGTGGAGCGAGGCGGGTCTTGCCAAGGAAATTCGTTAATCGGAAAAAAATTAAAGAATTATGAAAAGAACATTCAAATATGTTAAGATGCTGACCGTTCTCGTCGCTTCTGCCGCAGTAGTTCTCACTACCGGTTGTAAGGAGGAGCAGCCGTATGTAACTAACGGCATTGACGGTCCTATATATTGCGAATTCGGTGGCACTGGCTCGACCGAGGAGAGACTCATTGTTTCGACTCAGGGCTACATCGGAGATAACTACGCTATCTCTGTATCGTACGATATGTACACCAACGCACCTGATTGGGAGATTGTTCCTGACTATTCGGAGTGCTATGATTCAGAGTATGATTGGGTTACTGCATCGCCTACGCACGGCTCGCACGATGGTCGATTCACCTTGAAGTTCCAGGCGAATCAGCGTCAGGGCGATACTCGTTGCGCAAATGTGAACATCGTGTCCGGTGGTCAGATTATCAAGACCATCCGTGTAGAGCAGGAGAAGGCACAGACCACTCAGCTCTACATCCAGCCGTTCTTGCAGACTTTGAACTTCAAGGCGGACGACGAAGTGATCAAGACTATTCCGCTTGACGCTAACGTTGCTTGGTCGGCACGTGTGAACGATGATGAGAATGGCGATCCTGTTGATTGGATTGTTGTTTCGGGCGTTACGAAGGGTAAGTTTGATGTATCGGTTCTTCCTAACAGCGGTGCAGACCGTGAGGGTTCGATTACCGTATATCAGAACACCAATGGTAACAACAATATCATTGTTACAATCAAGCAGGCAGGTGTTGGCGCAGCTGATGCCGAGTAAGCTGAAATAAATTAAAGACAAGGATATCACAGTATATTCAAATTGTGAGAAATGAACAGTGTTGAAAAGATAATATTGAAACTGATTCTCTCGATCGTTGTTCTGTTCGGAGCCGTCGCGTGCGGCCCCGAGCCGGACAATGGCGAAGGAACCGGTACAGGTCAGAGTGGCGACATCGTAACAGACATTACGGCCGAAACGAATATGATGCTTACGCTTGGTGGCGAGCAGAATATCCGTGCCAAAGGTGCCGAGATGACCGACGTGCTTATTCTGGAAGGCCCGGCAACTCACCGTTGCGAGATTACGAAGGTAAGCAACACTTACTTCAAATTTAAGGTGCCTACCAAGATGGTGGATGGTTCGTACAAGTTCATCATCGAGCGCGGCGAGCGTACTCAAACTCTCTTTACCGCAAAGGTTACCATTCAGAATATGTCGATGATCGTGCCTAATAAGCCGGCATCGGAGGGTTATACGCTGAAAGGTAAGGTATATTGCGGCTCGGAGGGCGTCAAGGGCGTTCTTGTTACCGATGGAGTTATCTTTACCGAGACGGATGCTGATGGTAACTATTGGCTCAAATCGGATAAGCGTTACGAGTTGGTTTATGTCGTTCAGCCGAGCGGCTACGAAGTTCTTACACAGTCGGCTCTGCCGCAGTATTGGAAGACCACATCGACCGAGCTTACTTATGACAGTCAGGAGCAGCACAACTTCGAACTTGTGAAGGTGAACAACGATAACAACCGAGTGTTGGTCGTAACCGACATTCACCTTGCTAATCGTAAACTCACCCCGCTTGACACGACGCAGTTCCGCGAGGGCTTCATCAATGAAGCAGTAGCCGAATACTCGGGTCAAAAGAATGTGTACTGTCTCAACCTCGGTGATTTTGCATTCGATGCTTATTGGTATAACTATAACTATGACATCGAAGACGCTGCGTCGGCCGTTGCAACGCTTCCGTTCCCTTATTGGTCCACGATGGGTAACCACGATAACGACGGTCGTACACCTGCTGGCGAGGATGTTGATTTCCGTGCCTCGGGTCCTTATCGTCGCGTATTAGGTCCAACTCACGTTGCAATGAACATCGGTAAGGTACACTATATTCTGATTGACGATATCCGTTACGTGAATTCGTTCCCGAGCGAGACGGCGGACCCATTGATGGGTCAGCGCGACTACTATGCGGGCTTCCGTTCTGATATGATTGAGTGGGTTAAGACCGACCTTTCGTATCTCGACAAGAGTACCCCGGTGGTAGTTGGTATGCACATTCCGTTGGTAAACTGGGATGGTTCGGGATACAATGGCGAGTTCCGTTCCGGATCTGTACAGCAGTTTGTGGATCTTTTCAAAGATTTCAAAGAGGTGAACTTTATTACCGGTCACACTCACCAGAGTCGTATGCGTCCTGTTCCTGGTTATGGCACAAATATGTACGAGCATAATATCGGTGCAGTTTGTGGTGTGTGGTGGAACACCAGCCAGTATAGTGGTGGTACGACCAACACTCCGGGAGCTTTGACCCTTTGCGCAGACGGAACCCCTTCGGGTTATATGGTCTTCGACGTACAGGGTACCGAGCGTTCGTGGTTCTGGAAGAGTATCGGTGAGCCGGAGAACAAACAGTTCAAGAGCTACGATATGAACGAGGTTAAGAAGTTCTTTACTTCGTACGGCTTGGCAAGCAAGTTCATCAATGCTGGCAGTTACGTTAATACACAAGGTGGAGGCGAGCATACGACCACTATTCGACCGAAAGAGTATGGTTGTGAGGAGCAGCCAAACACTGTATGGATTAACGTATGGGCTTACGAGACAGGTCCGTTTGTCAACTATCGTAATTGGGAGGTATCGGTTACGGAGAATGGCAAGGAACTGGAAGTCGAGCAACTGCAAGGCGGTTATCGCGATTTGCTTTCGGCACTTACTTACGAGATTCCGAAGTATAACGAGAGCAATGGTCGTTTCTCCGCCAGCAGCGGTAGTTCGGTTAGCCACAAGCATATGTTCCGCGTTGTGGCGTCGTCAGCCAATTCGACACTGAAAATTACGGTTAAGGACCGCTTTGGTAAGGTTTATCAAGAGACGATGACCCGCCCGAAGAAGTTCTATACCGGTAACATTTCGGATTCTTGGACACTTGAATAATCAAAACCAACAAATAATATGAAAACTTTAAAACAACTTTTCAGCGTAGTAGCGATTTGCTTTACACTTGTGATTGGTTTCGCATCGTGTAATAGAGATCCTCAGGGAACTGATGATGGCGCGAACGTAGTTCCGTTCAGCATCACTTACAGTACCGGTGAGGCAGTTTGGAGTGAGACAGACCCACAGCCGCTGGTACTTAACAAACTCGGTGTCGGTACTACCGGTACCGTGCCTTACCTCGAAGTTTCGTCGAGCACCTATTGGACGGTGTCGGTTGATGAGGCATCGAAGGAGTGGTTGACCGTATCGCCGCTTGGTGGTCCGGAGCCGGCACTCACTGTTACCAACGTCTATTTGACCTTGACTCCTAACGAGGGCGAGGACCGTACGGGTATTATTACCTTCACACAGTTGGGCAAGTCCTACACTGTTGAGGTTCAGCAGCGTGGTCCGCTTTCGAACGCTAACGAGAGCCGTCTGGTATTCGTATCGGATAACTTCGGTGGCAAGAGCTTGAGCGAGAATACCGTTATCAAGTTCTACACCTTTGCAGGTGACGATGGCGGTAAGTCGTACAACGGTATCGCAACTGCCGGTGACCTCTACGCTTATGCGTATGCCAGCTCGAACAATGTCTATGCATCGAAGGATGAGCCGTCGCAGAACTACTTCGACGTTCAGTTCGATCGCGAGGCATCGGGTGGTGCAAACATTATGTTGGATGGTGCGAGCCACTTCGACATTCGTAACTTCAACAACCAGGACAAGACCGACTTCTATCTCTCGTTTGGTGCGAAGAATAGCGACGGTCGTTTCCGCAAGCAGGATTTGAAACTCTACATCTCGCACGACAACAAGAACTGGGCAGAGATGGATTACATCCACGCAGAGAGCAAGACCAACGACTGGACGCTCAATACGTTCGATTTCTCGATTGCTCCTAACGTGTCGAAGATTCTCTACTTCCGTTTCGAGAACGTTTCGGATGACGTATATCGTATCGACGATATCTTCTTCTCGGAGTACGATCCTTCGGACAACATCTTCCCTCTCATCGAGCAGGGTTCGGATATCATCGGTTTGCCTGTAAACTTCGCTTACAACGATTTGAAGCAGGGTGAGGTTAAGGGTGACAACTGGGAGGCATTCGGTATCGTTCTTTCGGATGAGTCGGGTGCTTACGATAAGGAGGAGCCAATTGACTTTGCAACTGCTGTATTGTCGGCTGCTAACGTTCAGTTCATCAGCGGTACCGAGGCATCGCTTGTTTTGAAGCGTGCTGCTGGAGACGGTTTCCTCGTAACGGGTTCGTCGCCAAAGGTTACCGGTCAGTATGAGGGTGACTACTGGATTTGGACTATCCCTGTACACAACGCTTCGGCTATGACCAACCTCGCTTGCGAGTTTACCTTTATGGGTACTGACGCAGGTGCGAAGTATCATATGTTCGAGTGGGCACAGTGTACTGCTGACGAGTACACTCTTGTAGGTGCTCCTATCACAATGCGTTCGAACGATGAGAAGGATGCTTTCTACGATTCGCTCGACTGGACGCAGTGGAATCCTATCACTATCGATGTTCCTAATGATGAGGACCTTCCAAAGAACTCGTCGGGTATTCCTGTTGGTTCGGCTTCGTCGCCGGCAGGTTACTGGAAGGGTCAGATTACTTACTCGGATGGCTTCAAGGGCGGTAAGAGCTCGAAGCAGGTTACGACCGACCCGGATAAGCTCATCATCACCTTCCCTGATGCAATGGAGGATGGTTACTACTTTATGCGTCTGCGTGCGGTTTCGAACCTCACTTGCGGTCCTTGTAACTCGACTACTTTCCAGCGTATCAACAAGGTTGACCACAACGGTACCAACTACCTCCGCCAGACTGCACGCTTCTCGTTTGCAGGTTGCGGCCAGCAGGTAGAGTCTGATGGTGGTTACAGAATGCTCGCAATCATCCAGGATCTCGGTGCAAACCAGAACTACAATGGTGGTGATGTAGTATTCTCGAGCAAGGCCCTTATGGGTGTTTATGCAGGTTCGACCAACAACCTCCAAGCAACTACAACGGGTAACAACCAGTTCGTAGGTGTTTGCCCAGAGCCACAGGAGAACAAGCCAATCTACGTATATAGCCCATACGATGCGTCGAACGACAGCAAGACGGGTGATATCGTTGTTTCGGTTCCTACCGAGCAGCGTCTGACCTCGGGTGCTCTCGTTGCCGATAGCGCACCGTTCATTCAGGTAAACACTCAGACCTTCCGTACCACTCGTGCTATCCGTTGCGATATGAAGATGGTTTCGGCTTTGGCACAGTTCAATGTTTACTCGAAGAAGCAGGTTAACGATAAGTTGTCGAAGATTGTTCTTCGCGGTACCAATATCGCAGGTTCGCACACTTACAACATCTACTCGAAGGATGACGTAGGTCCGCTCAACCCAACCGGTATGATTACTGCAACCGCTGACAAGGCGATTACGATTACGACCGATAAGTACAACCCTGCAACTACCTATATGGGTGTTTGGGAAGGTACTCACACGATAACAGCCGAGATTTATGCAGGTGCTTACTACTATGTAGTTCCACTTCCGGAGGCAGTATTCGAGAAGGGTAAGGTTACTCTGTATGAGATTTGCCTTGACGAATACGAGAAGTTCCTCGCTCCTGATGTAGAGATTACGGGTATCGACTCTGGTGAGAAGTTCTTGCAGTTTGCAACTGACCTCGCAGCAGGTAAGACGGGTGACGATATGTTGAAGTATCGTAACCTCGACGGTGACTACGGTTTCGTAGCAACCGAGGCAAACGGCGGCTATATCGATATGGCTAATATCAATATGGACAACTGGCCAGACCTCATCCTCAATGAGAACTTCAATGGTGGTGGTGTACCTATCAAGAACCTCACTATCAACAAGGTTTATAAGTCGCTCTTCAAGAACGTCCTCTACGGCAATACCGTATCGAACGTGGTAATCGACGAGAGCTGTACGCTCAACGTTGACCTCTCGATTCCGGTAGGCGATGCACAGACTTGGGCATTCCTCGTAGGTGGTGGTGTTATCACCGAGGACGCAGCAAAGCACATTGCAACCGGTAACGTGGAGAACTGTACAAGCTACGGTACGGTTAACATCTTTGGTGACCACTGTAACGATAACATCTATGTAGGTGCATTCGTAGGTCAGGCATCGGGTGCTAACTCGGATCTCGACGAGACATCGCACATCTCGAACTGTAAGAACTACGGTAAGATCTATTTACACGATATTACCCAGGGCAACAGTCCTGAGGGCGCGAACGGCGCTGTTATGTCGCACGCATACTATCGTTACACCACTGTCGGTGGTTTCGTAGGTCGTGCAGCAGCTTACGAGGTAACCAACTGCCAGAACTATGGTGAGATCGTAATGGAGAATGTTGACCGTCACATCGGTACGTTCTACATCGGTGCAATCGCAGGTTATGCAACCAACCGTGTGGATACCAACATTACCAATATGTTCGGTAACATCAACAACTGTCAGAACTATGGTGAGATTAAGGTCGGTGAGCCGGGCAAACCTTGTACTGTTCACACCTTCGCACTCTCGGGTGGTGTAGGTCGTACGCAGTGGGCTAACCTCACGAAGCTTACCAACAACGCTGACATCACGGTTTACGCTATCCACTACGACCCATTCTATACGGGTGAGTACACCAATAAGAATTGGGCGACTGAGATCGCGGGTACAACCAATGCTATCGACTACTTCTGCGTAGGTGGTTTGTTGTGCTTCACTCAGTGTAACATCGCCGTAGGTTGCGAGAACACGTTCCTCATCAACAACGGTAACATCTATGTAGAGTGCGACACTACTGCAACCCAGCTCGACGAGGGCTCGATGCGCTATGCCGACAACTGCGGTATCTGCGTCGGTGGTTCGGTAGCAAGTGCAGGTGCTAACGCATACAACCCTCACTACAACTCTTGCTCGAACTCGGGTAACGTAACCTTGAAGTCGAACAAGGCATCGGCTGAGGCATTCCTCGGTGGTGTGATGGGTAAGATGGCGTCGAACCGTTACACAGCTGACTACGTATTCTACGTAAACGGTAGCTCGAATGTAGGTAAGGTTGAGTTCATCACTGACAATCCGGAGACTGTTATTGCACACGTCGGTGGTGTCTGCGGTTCGCTCATCTACGGTGAGTTGAAGTCGGATATCAACGGTGGTGCAGTTATCAGCCAGTCGACTCACCCTCAGTCGTCTATCGGTGCAATCCTCGGTACGCAGCACTTCTCGTCGATTGGTACTGCTTGTACTTTGGAGCACGCAGTTGTAATCGAGACTCCTGCTGTCGGTGGTTCGGTTAATGGCGTAACCATCAACACAGAGAACTTCGCAGATTACATCTACGGCAATAACCGACTCGTAGATGATGGTGGTGTAAGTAGCAAACTTATCCACACGAAGGAGCCGGCATACTTCAACTACCAGCCATAGTAGCAGGTAGGGAAGATATAATATCCCGAAAAGGGCGACTCTCCGCAAGGAGGGTCGCTCTTTTTTTGCGCATTGAGGGGTGATTATGCACGAGTTTTTTTGTATCTTTGAACCTCGAACTAAATATCTTTGATAATGAAGAATAACTCGTTGCGCGGAGCATTGGCCTTGACGCCTATCGTGGTACTGCTTGCGGTCTATTTGGCGGGAGCGTTGCTTGCAGGCGACTTCTACCGCATACCGATAAGCGTAAGTTTCGTTGTGGCGGTCATATATGCCATTTCATTGCTTCGTGGCTATAATTTCCAGGAGCGCATCGGACTCTTCTCGCAGGGTGCTGCCAATCCGGATATAATGTATATGGTCTGGATATTCTGCTTGGCGGGCATCTTCGCCTCGTCGGCAAAGGCGATGGGGGCGGTGGATGCTACGGTAGCCCTCACGCTGCGATTTGTGCCAAGCGCATACCTGCCTGCCGGAATCTTCGTCGCTGCGTGCTTCGTCTCGATGGCAATCGGCACGTCGGTCGGTACGATTGTCGCACTTACGCCCGTTGTGACGGCTATGGCTACGGCGTTGGGTTGCGATGTGGCGTGGTTGGTTGCGATAGTTGTTGGTGGTGCGTTCTTCGGCGACAATCTGTCGTTCATCTCCGATACGACAATCGCGGCGACGCAGAGTCAGGGTTGCCGAATGAAGGATAAGTTCCGTACTAACTTCGTGCTGGCCCTGCCGGCGGCACTCGCAACGCTCGCACTCTACCTCTTCGGCGAAGGGATGGAGGGCGCAGTGGCGATGACGCAGTCGGCGGAGTGGTTTAGGGCTGTGCCATATCTGCTCGTTATCATCTTGGCATTGGTGGGCGTAAATGTGTTGGTGGTGCTGTTGGTCGGTATTGTTGTGACCGATGCAATCGGGCTTATGGCGGGCGATGGCTTTACGATGTTGTCTGTGTTTGAGTCGGCAGGCGAGGGGCTTTCGTCGATGTGCGAACTGATTTTGGTTACGCTATTTGCCGGCGGATTGATGAATCTCGTACGTGCGGCAGGTGGTTTCGAATTCCTGACACGTGCTCTGACGCGCCGTATTAAGGGCCGTCGCGGTGCCGAGGCGGTCATCGCGTTGCTCACTGCACTGACCAACCTCTGTACGGCAAATAATACGATTGCCATCCTGACAATGGGCTCTATTGCACGCGACCTCTCGCAGCGATATGGCGTGGCGGCTCGCAAGAGTGCTTCGCTGATGGATACCGCCTCGTGCGTGGTGCAGGGCATTATCCCTTACGGTGCGCAACTACTGATGGCGTCGGGCCTGGCGTCGGTCTCGCCCGTGGCGATTATTCCGCATCTGTACTATCCGATGGCTCTCGGCGTGATGGTCGTTTTCGCCATTTTGTTCAATTTTCCGCGTACAGAGCGCACCGAATAGCGTTTTTTTTGGTGGAAAGACCGATTCTTCATAATAAATTTGTACCTTTGTATAATTTCCACCCGACCCGACGGAGAGGGGTGTGACGTAAAAGTGTAAAACATAATTTTCGGAGGATACCGCAATGCGAAAATTCTATCAATATGTAGTGCTGCTTGCTGCCGTTGTTATGGCGGCTTGCGATAGTGATACGACGACCGACAACGAGCGATTGCCAAACGTGCCATTGACCTTCCGCGCAGAGATGAATGCCTGCCCGAATGACCGTGTCTCGATTGAGGATAATTGCTATCATTGGGTTGGCGACGAGACGCTGGGCGTATATGTTGCATCGGCGACACCGACGCGCAACGCCAAGACCTCGGTGACACTCGATGAATCGGGCGTGGCGTATTGCTCGACCACCGTCAATGAGTTTGCGGCGGCGGATGTTATGTATCTCTATATGCCTTATTCGCAGGCGAATAACACGGCAGATGCTACGGCTGCTCGGATGTGTATCCCATCCGAGCAGAGCGTCGAGGCGGCGGGTGAGCTGTGTGGCGATGCGATGCCGATGGTCGGCAATCCATACCTGCTCTCGGAGGGCGAACAGGCCGCTCCTGTGCGCGTACGTCCGCTCGGAGGCCTGCTCTGCTTCAATCTCTACGCTTCGGGCAACTACGCGGGCGAGAACGTGGTGTCGGTATCCTATTCGACCACAACACCACTTGCCGGCGATTTTACGGCCGATTTAACTGCCGGTCTGCTGACGATTACGGGCTACGATGAGAAGTGCGTTACCGTTACGCTGGATGAGCCATATACGCTTGGCAGCGTGAAGAGTGCCGCCGAGCCGATATATATGGTGGTGGCTCCGGGCGACTATGTGGGCGAAATAGTTGTGACGACCGACAAGGCGGAGTATCGCTACGACTACTCGCGCACGGTTGAGCGAAATAAGTACTACAACGTAAACGCCAACCTCTCGTCGTGTGGCGACCGTACCGAGTTCTCGACTACGCAGACGGCAATGCTGACCTACGAGGAGGCGCACGCCTCTGTTTCGGGCTATAACAAACCGACGACATACACCAACACCTACGGCGAGTGGACGATTTGCTGCTACGATAACAGCGCATTCCAGATTAACGACGGCAAGGTGGCATATATCGGCACGCCGGAGTTCTCGGGTGCAATCTCGGCTATCGACCTTACCTTCAAGACTTCGTTCAGTGGCTCTATCTACCTCTGTACCGAGTCCGGCTCGACAACCGAGAAGGGTATTGTGCAGACCGAAGCGGGTCCGGGCAAAACCTCGATGAGCATCACGCTCGACAACCCGACCGCCTACAAGCAACTCTTTATCCGCTCGGAGGGCGTATGCTATATTACATCCGTTACGGTAACCTACGGCGGTCTGCCTTCGTCGGGTGGTGGTACCGAGCCGGAGCCCGAGCCGGAGGTTGCACCGACATTTATTTTGGGTACTCCGACTACGACCGGCGTAACGGCGTCGGGTGCGAAGGATGGCCGTGCGCAACTCTCTGCCGAGATAACATATACGGGCAAGCAGACCATCACCGAAACGGGTATCGCATATAAGACGACTACCACCTCCGATTATACGTTCGTATCGTGTGGCACGACGCTCTCGCCATCCACTACGCTGACGGCACTTGCAGCCGGCTCGTACAACTACTACGCGTATGCGGTTATCGGCTCGACAACCTACCAGAGCGATGCTTCGACCTTCGTCATTGAGGCATACTCCGCACCGGCAGACGAGTTCGTAGCAACGCTGACATTCGAGGAGGCGCAGAGCTATGTTTCGGGTTACGACTCGCCACAAACCTACACCAATGCTTATGGCGCGTGGACGATTTGTTGTCATAAGACCAACTTCCAACTCAATGGTGGCAAGGTGGCATATATCGGTACTCCGGTCTTCGCCTCGCCAATTCGTAAGGTGAAACTCGACTTCTCGGAGTCATATACGGGCAAATTGTACCTCTGCACCGAAAAGGGCGCGAAGACCGCTACGGGTGTGGTCAAGACCTTCAACGGTGGAGGCGATACGGCAACGTGCGAAATTACGGATGCCGACTATAAGCAACTCTACCTGCGTTCGGAGAACTGCGCACGCATCACCGCCATCACTATCACTTGCGGCGGTAGCGTAACGACGCCGGACGTAGATACTACCTCCGAGCCATCGTTCTCGTCGCTCCGAGCCGCAGTGACGCCGGCTACTTCGGCAGCCAAGGCGGACGGTAAGGCAACGCTCTCGGCTTCGATTACCTATACGGGTACGGCAACCGTATCCGAGACGGGCTTCGGCTACCGACTCTCGACCGGCGCATCGTTTACGAGCATATCGTGCGGTACGTCGCTCTCGCCATCTGCATCGCTCACTTCGCTTGCCGTTGGCTCGTACACCTACTATGCGTACGCTATCGTTGACGGTGTGACCTATAAGAGTGGCGAGACGTCGTTCACGATTGCCGACTCGTCGGTTGTGCCGCAGAGCAAATTCGCGTGGGCGGAGTTGCCGGTGATGTACGATACGGACGATAACGGCGTATGCGATAAGGATAATACGCTCTACTACGCCTCGCATCTCTGCGCCGGTGGCGAGAAGAATGCCCAGCGTACGGGTACGGCGCGTAACTTTACGGTATGTTATAGCAGCAAATATATCTGTCCGCTGTGGGTTGCAGCACCACGCCACTCGATGTATGTCGGTGGCTCGGGTCGTAACGACTCGTATAAGGTCGATCCGAAGATTCCGAGCGGCGTGCAGTATAGCAGCAAGGATACGGGTGGCGGTTGCAATAAGGGCCATATGGTCGGCTCGGCCGAGCGTACGTCGTCGGTGGCTACCAACAAGCAGGTATTCTACTACTCGAACATCGCTCCGCAGTACTCCGATACGTTTAATACGGGCGGTGGTGCGTGGAACAACCTCGAAGACTACGTGGACGGTCTGGTCTGCTCCGATACGCTCTATACGGTCATTGGTTGCTACTTCGACTCGTTCTCGAAGAATGGTGCATCGGCTTCGCCATCGAAGATATCGTTCGGTGGTCGTAGCAACGTGTCGTGCCCTACGATGTTCTACTACGCTCTGCTCCGCACCAAGAAGGGTAACACGGGCAAACGTGTTCAGGATTGTTCGGCAGACGAGTTGCAGTGCGTGGCATTTACCATCTGCCACAAGATGACAAAGGGTCACAAGCCGGCAGCCGGCGATATGATGTCCATCAGCGACCTCGAAGCACTGACCGGTGTTAAGTATTTCCCGAATGTGCCGAATGCGCCGAAGGGGACGTTTACGGCGTCGGATTGGCTGTAAAATTGATTTTATGTGGTGTTTACGGCCGCTACCCCGCTTGTCGGCAAAGGGTAGTACGCGCAGTACAACCCTTCGCCTCCAATCAGGGCGAGCGTTGTAAACCCTCGCCTAAAAAGATAGGGTCGATTAAGGTCAAGTAGGGTCAAGTAAGGTCAGGTAGCGTGCGCGCTTGCAGTTAATAAAAAACGGCATCCCCAAAAGGAGATGCCGTTTTTTTGTTATTTACGTTTTAGGTTATTTATTATTGATGCTATTAATGCAAAAAAACATAAAATTATTACGTAGGTTATTTCTTGATCCTTCTCTATAATATTTGCAAATCGAAGAATACAAACAATTATGCTTAAAATGCAAACTAAATAGTAAAATACTCTCCAAAAATATTTTTTCATAAATTATATTATAGCCGGATAATTCAGGTCTAAAATCATTGTATCGCTATTTGCCAAACTCGAAACCGAGATAAGCATTCTCGTACTGTTTGAGTAGCGAAGTGACGCTGTTCAGGGCCGAAACCTTCGAGCCGAGATTTACGACAAACTTCGTGAACTTCTCGATCGAGAATACGAGTTGCAACTGCTGACCACTGATGTAGGCGTAGCCGTTGATGGTGCCGATTTTGCCAATCGTGAGCTTTACGACGTGGGTCGAAGGGTCGAACGTGTAGGTGCCACTGATGCTCTTGCCCTTGACCGGCATCGAGAATGTGCCGTCGCTGTTGAATGTAATCGAGCAGAAACCCTGCTTTACGCCAATCTTCTCGAACGTGCTCTGCATCTTTTTGCCGAGTGTTGCGCCGAGAGCCGAGCCACTCAGGTCGGCAAGCGTATTGTCGCCTCCGAGACGTACGGCAGGGGCGGTGTACGACCACGTGCCATTAATTGCTACGGCGGTCAGTTTGCCACCGGTTGCCTTATCAACTGCTTCGGTTGCCACCTTCTTCAAGGTGCTGAGCCAATCTTGTGCCTCTGCTTGTGCCGAGATTGCCACAACGGCTACAATCATAATCAGAATCTTCTTCATATTAAGTTTTTTTATTGGTTATTTTGCTTTGCGTTATGCAAATATAGCGAAAAAAGTGGGTGATATTGCATTTTTGGGAAATTATTTCCGAAAAAATATTTGTACCTTTGAGATGTTGAAAGTGCAAAAAAAAGAGATATTGATATGAAAAAATTTCTGAAAATTTCGGGCATTATACTCGCTGTGATAGTGGCCGTAATGGTTGTAGTTCCGATGGTGTTGAGTGGCAAAATCGGAGAAATCGTCAAGCGCGAAGCCAACGCGATGCTCAATGCGAAGGTCGAGTTTTCGTCGCTCGACGTCTCGCTCTTCCGTCGCTTCCCGAGCGTATCGGTGTCGCTCAACGACCTCTCGGTCGTGGGTGTCGAGCGTTTCGAGGGCGAAAAGTTGGTCGCTGCCGAGCGAATCGACGTGGCGGTCAATCTGCTGTCGCTCTTCGGCGATAGTTTTACAATCAGCAAGGTGTGGCTCGAGCGTCCGCAGATAAATGCCATCGTAACGGAGGATGGTGCGGTGAATTGGGACATTGTAAAGCCGTCCGACGAGCCGCAATCGGCAGAGGAGAGCCCCGCAGAGGAGCCAACAGCGGTTGCAGAGGAGGAATCATCGTCGATGCACCTCTCGATTCGCAGCGTGCGCATCATCGAGGGTGCGCTGTCGTATCGCGACCTTAAAGAGCGTGTCGAGTTCCGTGTCGCGCCTCTCTCGATAGCCCTTTCGGGCGACCTTTCGGCCGAGCAGACCCTGCTGCGCACCGACCTTTCGGCGGGCGGTATCACATTCGTAAGTGGCGACTCCTCCTTTGCTTCGGGCTTGGAGGCGGCTCTGCAAGCGGACATCGCAGCCGACCTGAAACATAATCGCTATACGCTTACCGATAGTCGCCTGACGGTGAACAGCGTCGGCGCACTCGTGAACGGTTGGGTGCAGATGGAGGGCGACGACCTGCTGACCGACATCACGCTCGACTGCTCGAATAACGATTTTCGTAACATACTCTCGCTTGTGCCGGCATTCTATACCAAGGATTTCAAGCGTTTGACCGCTTCGGGTAACGTCTCGCTGACGGCAGCCGTGAAGGGTCGCCTGACGGCCGATACTTATCCGGCATTCGACGTGGTGCTCACGGTGGCCGATGGTGCGTTCCAATATGCCGACCTGCCGAAGGGCGTGACAGGCATCGTGCTTGATATGGCTGTGCGTAATGCGGGTGGCTCGCTCGATGCTACGACACTCAAAGTGTCGCGTTTCGGCGCATCGTTTGCCGGCCAATCATTCTCGGCAACACTCTCGGCGGCTACGCCGATTAGCGACCTTGCATTCTCGGCAACGGCTGTCGGTAAGATTGATTTGGGCGCAATCAAAGATATATACCCGTTGGGCGACGAGCTCTCGCTCTCGGGTCTGATTACGGCGGACGTCGCTGCATCGGGCAAAATGTCGCAAATAGAGGCGCAACGCTTCGATGAGATGCAAACGTCGGGTCGCCTCTCAATCGAGGGCTGCAATCTCTCGTATAAGTCGCTGCCGACAATCCGCTTGGAGCGTGCCGTGGCAACCGTATCACCATCGAAGGCAACGCTCTCGGCTTTCGACGTGAAGGTGGGCGCAAGCGATCTGGCAGCAACCGGCTCGCTAACCAACTATTGGGGCTATCTGTTGCACGATACGACTCTGACGGGTCGCCTCTCGGTGCGCTCGACGCTGCTCGACGCAAACGAACTGCTCGCGGGACTTGCATCGGATGAGGAGCCAAAGCAGGTGTCGAACCAGGAGTCGAATGAGGAGCAATCTGTGCCAACCGACGCATCCGAACAGAGTGGCTCGGCGGTGGTTGAGGTGCCGAAAAATCTCGCGCTTACGTTCGACTGTTCGCTGGATAAGGTGCTCTACGAGAAGATGGTCATCGAGTCGGTGAAGGGTGCTGCATCGATGCGCGACGGTGTGCTGTCGCTCGACAATCTCGGGATGAATATCTTCCGAGGTAAGGCAACAGCCTCGGCGCGATACTCGACGGCAAACGTGTCGGCTCCGGAGGTGTCGCTCGATGCTCGATTTTCCGAAGCATCGTTCAAAACGACCTTCGACCAATTGGAGATGATGCAGAGCATCGCACCGATTTTCGAGAAGATTGAGGGTACGTACACGATGTCGCTCACCGCAGCGATGACGCTCGACGAGCAGATGTCGCCCGTCTTGAAGAGTGTCAATGGTAAGGGTCAGATTCGTTCGGGCAACTTTCGCCTCTCGAATGTGAAGGTGCTGGATGTCTTGGCAAAGACGCTCAACAACGCAACGCTCAACTCGTTCCAGACCACCGAGCCGACGATAATCAGTTTTACCATCCGCGACGGTAATGTCGTAACCAAGCCGTTTGATGTGAAGATTGCCGGCACGACACTCACCTTGTCGGGCCTTACGGGTTTAGACCAGAGTATCGACTACTCGGTTGGTGTGAAGTTGAAGAGTGGTGTGGAACTTGCCGGCAAGATTGGCGGCACATTCTCCTCGCCGAAGGTGACACTCGACGCTGCAAAGACCATCGAATCGGCATTGAGCAGTGTCGGCGTGACGAAGCAGAGCGTGGGTGAGGATTTGCAAAAGAGGGCCGATGCGTTGATTGCGGAGGCCGAGAAGGCGGGCAAGAAACTTGTCGATGCAGCGCAGACGGAGTGCGATAAACTCGTCGAGAAGGCGGCGAATCCGATAGCGAAGATTGCTGCACAGGCGGCGGGCAAGAAACTTGTCGAGGCGGCAGAGAAGCAGTCGGCAAAACTCGTTGAGGAGGCACGCAAGAAGGCCGACGAGTTGCTGAAAAAGGGCGAGTAGGGTAGTGCGATAAGCGTGTAGGCGCACAGAAATTTCAATACCCCCCACATAAAGAAAATACACTGTTTGGATGTGATGCCAAACAGTGTATCTTTTTTCGCGGGTTGCCGTGGCTGCCACCTGCCACCCCCCCCCTCATTGCGTTATACCAAGCCGCTGAAACCCATAAATGCCATTGCGAGCAGCGACGCGGTGATAAGAGCGATAGGTACACCCTCGAATGCCTTTGGTACCTCCTCGAACTCCAAACGCTCGCGCAGACCGGCGAAGATTACCAACGCCAGCGCAAAGCCGAGTGCAGTCGAAACGCTGTACAACAGACCCTCCAAGAGCGAATACTCTTTCTGAATCATCAGAATTGCAACTCCCAACACAGCGCAGTTGGTCGTAATGAGCGGCAAGAAGATACCGAGTGCCTGATAGAGCGACGGCGAGACCTTTTTCAGAACAATCTCGACCATCTGCACCAGCGCAGCGATGACCAGAATAAACACGATGGTCTGCATATATTCGATGCCGAGTGGCGCGAGGATATACTCCTGAATGAGCCATACGACAATCGACGAGAGAGCCATCACGAACGTCACGGCAGCACCCATACCCATCGAGGTCTCGACCTTCGACGATACGCCGAGGAATGGGCAGATGCCGAGGAATTGTGCGAGTACGACGTTATTGACGAATATCGCACCTATGATAATTGCAAAATACTCCATACGTTTACTTCTTCAAGAATTTGTTGAACAATACCATCAGGAAACCCAGCACAAGGAAACCGCCCGGAGCCAAAACGAACACCAGTGGCATATAGTCGCCAATGCCGAGCGAGTAGCCGAAGATTGCACCACTGCCCAATACCTCACGCACAGCACCAATTACGGTGAGCGAGAGCGTAAAGCCCAAGCCGATACCCACGCCGTCGAGAGCCGAATCAAACACGCCGTTCTTCGAGGCGAATGCCTCGGCGCGACCGAGGATGATACAGTTTACCACAATCAGCGGAATGAATACGCCGAGAGCCGCGTAGAGCGACGGAACGTATGCCTGCATAAGCATCTGGATAACGGTCACGAACGATGCGATAACGACGATGAATGCCGGAATGCGCACCTTGTCGGGAATCACGTTCTTGATGAGCGAAATCACGATGTTCGACATAATGAGCACCGCCATCGTCGCAACACCCATACCCAAACCGTTTGTCGCGTTGGTCGTAGTACCGAGCGTCGGACACATACCGAGCACCAGCACAAACGTAGGGTTCTCTTTGATGACACCCTTCCACGCGAGCAACAACTTCTCGCGGAGCACCGAACGCTTTGGCTCCGCCTGCTGAACATTTACACTATTTTCCATCCTCTCCTCCTTTCGTTGTTTGTTGCGATGCGCCCGTCACGGCCTGTGCCTCCGACTGTGCACCACTTGCCACCTTGAATGCCTCGTATGCACGAGCAACCGCCTCGGCATAGGCACGCGAAGAGATGGTCGCTGCGGTCAGCGCATCCACATCGCCGCCATCCTTGCGAACGCTCATCTTCACGTCGGCAGCCATCTTATCCTTGAAACTTGCGAGCAGCGGGTTGCCCTCGTCGCACATCTTCGTACCGAGTCCCGGTGTTTCGGTCTGTTCGAGTACGTTGATGTTGAGGATTCGTCCCTCCGCATCGAAGCCGACCATCAGGCGTACCACGCCGCCAAAGCCGTTCTTCGAGATGCTCTCCACCGCAAAGCCGACCGTCTGCTCGCCGGCGATTGCCTTGTTGATTGTCAGTTGCAGACCATCGGCCTCCGTTGTCCACGACTCCGTGCGGTCGAAAGCCGGAAGGACCGCTTCGAGTGCCTCACTCGTAGCGCGTGCCTTTGCCTCGGCAATCTTCTCCTCGGTAATCATATTCACAACGCCGACACACGCAGCCGAGATGAGTGTGATGAGTCCAAGCACCACAACCATATTTTTCAATGAACTTTTCATCGTCAGTGCCTCCTTCCTATCGTGCGCCGAAACGCTTTGGTTTGACATACTTGTTGATGAGTGGCACCATCGCGTTCATAATCAGGATGGCGAACGACATACCCTCCGGATATGCGCCCCACAGACGGATGCACATCGTGATTGCACCGATACCTACGCCGTAGATAACCATACCCTTCGTGGTCATAGGCGAGGTTACGTAGTCGGTAGCCATAAATATCGAGCCGAGCAGAGCACCACCGGCGAGCAGATGGAACGCAGGGAAGTAGAGCGTTGTCATTCCGCCTCCGAGCGCGCAGAGTGCGTAGATTGCACCGAACAGAGCCATCGTGCCGAGCGTTGCTACCGGAATATGCCACGTAATCACGCGACGCACGAGCAGATAGACGAAGCCGAGCAACAGAGCCAACGCCGAAACCTCACCGAACGAGCCACCGATTGTGCCGGTGAACATTTCGAGCAGGTTGTCGCCGGCGAATGTAACCATCTGTGCCTTTGCTGCTGCGAGTGGCGTAGCACCCGAGAAGGCGTCGGCTGCACCCTCGATTTGCGGAGCAGGGAACGAGGTCATCTGTGCCGGATAGGCGATAAGCAGGAATACGCGGGCTGCGAGTGCCGGATTGAACGGGTTTTTGCCCAGACCACCGAACGGCATCTTTGCAATGCCGATTGCCACAATGGCACCGATTACGACAATCCACAGCGGAATGTTTGCCGGCAAGTTCATTGCCAACAACAGACCCGTAACGACTGCCGAGAGATTATTGATGGTGAGCGGACCCTTGAAGAGGAACTTCTGCACCAAGAATTCGAGCAGTACGCAACTTGCAATCGACACGGCGGTCACTGCAAGCACGTTCCAGCCGAATACCCGAACCGAGACTGCCAATGCCGGCAGCAGCGCAATCACGACGTCGGCCATCAGACGCGAAGTCGATAGCGAGCCGTGCACGTGCGGTGCGGGTGCTACTAAAAATTTGTTAGCCATATTCTTTCTGTTTTTTTGTTTTTCTTACCTCTGATTACTTCTTCGCATTACGCGCACGGATGATACCCATAACGGTCTGCTTGCCCAGACGCACGTAGTCCAACAGCGGAATGTTTGCCGGACAGGTGTATTGGCAACATCCGCACTCGATACACGAGGTGATGTCGTTCGCCTCCATTGCATCCCACGCCTTCTTGCGTGCCTGCTTCGAGAGCAGATACGGCTCCAAGCCCATCGGACACGCCTCGACGCACTTCGCACACTTGATGCACGCGCTCTCCACGCCACGATGTGCCGCCTCGCCGCTGATGATTGTGACACCCGAACAGCCCTTCATAATCGGCATCGCCAGGTTGCAGAGCGCACGACCCATCATCGGGCCACCGTTGAGTACGCGTACGTCGCCCTCCGGCAGACCGCCACACTTCTCGATGAGTGCCGACACCGGCGTACCGAAACGTGTGAGGAGGTTTTTCGGCTCCTTCACCTCTGCGCCCGTAACGGTCACGACACGCTCGATAAGCGGCTTGTTCTTCTGCACTGCCTCATATACGGCAACCGCAGTCGAAGCGTTGCAGACCACCGCACCTACATCAATAGGCAATGCCGGTGGAGCAGGAACTTCGCGACCCATAACGGCTGCGATGAGTTGCTTCTCGCCACCCTGCGGATATTGTGTTTTGAGCATCATAACCTTGATGTCGCCCGCCGTGCCAATGATTTGGCGAAGGTGTTTTACTGCATCCGGCTTGTTTGCCTCGACGCCGATAACCGCCTGCTCAACTCCGATGGCACGCATCAGGATACGTGTGCCGACGACGAGCAACTCGCCACGTTCGAGCATCGTACGGTAGTCGGATGTAAGATATGGCTCACACTCCACGCCGTTGATAATCAGCAACTCGGCCTTCTTGCCTTCGGGAATCGACAACTTTACGTGTGTCGGGAACGTCGCGCCACCCATACCGACAATACCTGCCGCCTTGATGCGCTCTACAATCTCTTTCTGCGAGAGCGTGCACTCTGCAACGAGCTTTGTCGAGCGGTCAATCGATGGGTCCCACTCGTCGCCCTCGCGCTTGATGGTAATCATCATCTGGCGCAGGCCCTGGCCGTTTGGCTGCATATCGACAGCCGTCACCGTACCCGATACGGGCGAGTGGATGGCAGCCGACATAAAGCCGGTCGGCTCGGCAAGGAGTTGGCCTACGACAACCTTATCGCCTTTGGCGACTTTGGCGGTGGCAGGAGCGCCGATATGTTGCGAGAGAGGGATGTTTACCACGTCGGGCAACTCCATCACTTCAATTGCGCTCGCTTTGCTCCACTTCTTATTATCCGACGGATGAACTCCGCCAATAGGAAATGTCTTCATATCTGTTATGCTTCTTTATTTTCAACTTGTTTTGTTGCTGCGGCCGGTGCCGATTCGGTGCTCTGTGGCTTTGGTGTTGCTGCGGGGGCAGTCGTTGTTGCGCCACCCTCGGCCTTCGGTGCCGGCTCTTTCTTTACGAGCGGAGCCAAGCCAATCATCTTGATTGCGCCTGTCGGACACTCGCCCACGCACTTGCGACACAAACGACACTTCGTTGGGTCGATGTACGCGAGGTTGTTCTCGATGGTGATTGCGCCAAACTCGCACACTTTGAGACACTTGCTGCAACCGATGCAACCCGCCTTGCACGCCTTCATCGTCACTGCGCCCTTGTCGCGGCTGACACACGAAACGTAGATGGCACGGTTCTTCGGCCACTTCTTGCGCAACTCGATGATGCCCTTCGGACACGCCTTGACGCAGGCACCGCACGCTGTACACTTGTCGGCATCGACCTCTGCCAAGCCCGTTTCAGGGTTGATATGAATGGCGTCAAATGCACACGCCTCCACACAGTCGCCGTAGCCCAAACAACCGTACGCACAGCCCGTTTCGCCAACGTAGAGCGACGAGGCGATGGCACACGACGTTGCACCGATGTAGGTGTTCGTGTGCGGACGCTTTTCGCACGTACCACCACAGCGTACCGTTGCAACGGTCGGCTCCTTTTTCGGTGCTACCTTGCCGAGATACTCTGCGATGCTGCCCATACAGCTGTCGCCTCCGACCGAGCAGTACAACGACGAGATGTCGTCACTCTCGACCAATGCCGTAGCCAAGCCACGACAACCTGGGAAGCCGCAACCGCCACAGTTGGCACCCGGCAACATCTTCTCGACGTCGTCGATGCGCGGATCTTCTTCGACTTTGAACTTCTGCGCCACGAAATACAGCACGAGTGCCGATACGATACCGATGACGCATAACGTAATGATTGTGTAAATCAAAGTACTCATCTCTTCTTTAATCTATCTTTGATATTGTAAAACTTATTTTTCCCGAAATACGATTGCGGAGAGCCCACAATCCTGCATAATAAACGGCAACCGCCGCTAATGATGCGACGGCGGCTACGATTTGCTCTGCGCCGAGTGCAACGCACGCGGCGAGTGTGGCGACAAGGATGATGAGTGGCAGGGCATAGCAGAGTGCGACGGCAACCATTCCGACGCTCTTTCGTGTGGCTACCTCGACACGCTCGCCCACCGAGTAGCGGGCAGCATTCGGTGTAGTGACGACGATGCGACGCTCGTCGCTTGCCGTGCCGAGCGAGCACGCCTTACGCGATGCGCACGATGCACACGCCTCATCAACCGTGACGGCAACCGTTACACGATTCTCCTCCACGGATACGACCCTTCCCGAATGTTTTATCTCTTGCGCCGCCTGCATTCCTCTCTCTCCGCCTCTGTTTTCTGTATTAGTCGCCGTAGCGGTTGATAAGCGGCATCAGACGCTCGTGGCCGAATGCGCACGACGAGAGACGCAACACCGGTGGGAATTGGTAACGCTTCTTTTCGTTGTGCATAATCATTGCGTGAATCTTCTCGACCACCTCCGAATCGAAACCGGCATTGATAATCTCCTCGCGGTGCTGACCCTGCTCGATCATTCGCATCAGGATTGCATCGACCACCTCGTATGGTGGCAGAATGTCGCTATCCTTCTGGCCGGGGTGCAACTCCGACGATGGCTCTTTTGCGAGAATATTCTCCGGAATGAGGTTGTTGAATCGGCGATTGATATATCGAGCCAAGTCGTACATCTCGGTCTTGTAGAGGTCGCCCGTCACGCTGAACGCGCCGGCCGTATCGCCGTAGAGCGTACAGAAACCGAGCGCATTTTCGCTCTTGTTCGACGAGTTGAGCAGGACGTATCCCGTCTTGTTCTGCAATGCCATAAGCATAATGGTACGGATACGCGCCTGAATATTCTCTTCGGTTGAATCGAATTCGCGACCGCCGATAACCGGTTTGAGTGTATTGACCATCGAAGCATACGCCTCGGTGATTGGCAACACGTTGTACTTTATGCCCAAACTCTCGGCGAGCAGCGTTGCGTCGGCCACCGAGTGGTCGGACGAGAACTGCGACGGCATCATCAATCCGCGAACATTCTCCTTGCCGAGTGCATCGGCAGCAATGCAGGCGACAATCGACGAGTCGATACCGCCAGACAGACCTACACACGCCTTCGTATAGCCGTTCTTGTGGAAGTAGTCGCGCAGACCAAGCACCGCAGCGCGATACAACTGCTCGGTGCGGTCGTGGCGGAACAACTCCTCCGGAAGATGGATAGGCGAGTTGTCGGCGCAGGTGTCGTACGTGCCGAAGTCCTCCTCGAAACTCTTCATCAGCAGAATCATATTGCCATCCGCACCCATAACGCCCGACGAGCCGTCATAGACGATTTCGCCCGAACCGCCAACCTGATTGACGAAGATGATGTTCTTCGCCTCGACGTATGCCAGATTGTGAATCACATCGTATCTGCGCGACATCACACCCTTGCCGTATCGGCGGGCGTTGATGTTGATGAGCGTGCTGACGTTGTGGTCGATATGTTTCAGTGTGCGGAAGTCGTCACCTACGACGATAGCAACCTTTTCGCCGGCGAGCGTGATTGTTGCCACGCCGTCGCCACCGTTGAGGAAGCCCATCTCGCGGCGAGCCGTGATGTGCTGTTTCGATACGCTGTATCGTATCTTGCCACGCTCTAACACGACAGCGGCACTCTGTATGCCCTCCGTTGTGAGGATTGGCGAGCCGACGACTGCCGAGATGGTGTCGCAATGCGATGCGATGCGCTCCAACGCATCCTCGCACAACTCCAAAAATGTTGTTTTGCGCAACAGGTCAAAGGCCGGTGTACCACTGACTGCCTGCTCGGCAAAGATGACAACGTCGGCACCCTCCGTTTTGGCGCGCTCGACAGCGGCGATGATTTTTGAGGTGTTACCATCGATATCTCCGATGGTGTAGTTTAATTGAGCAAGAGCAAATTTCATCTCTTTTTTGAATCTTTGTTTTAGTGCTGCAAAAGTAGTTATAATTTTTCAAATTATACGCCCCGAAACTATAAAAAGCAGAAACAACTCCCGAAAAAGAGTTGTTTCGCCAAATTCTTTACTGTTTTCAGATTGTTCCGAGGTTTTTTTTGAGGTTTTTTCGAGTTTGTTCCGAGTTATTTCGAGTTTTTTCGAGCCCCCCCATTAGTCCTCCCGTCGCGCTATTTTCGGCGGGCGAGAATACGGTAACTCCACGGCTCCACGTCGCCCCATTCGTGCTCGTAGAGTGTGGCGGTTTGACCGCTCAAAATATCGGTGTATTCGCCGGCGTAAATTCCCGTGTGAAAATCGCGGAAAACACGGTACGGCGAGAGGTTCATAATCGCCACCACGCACTCCTCCTCCGACTCGCGAACGAATGTAAGCAGACAGTCGGGTGCGTTGTTGCCGATTTCGATAAATTCACCACCTCTGTCCGCCGAACGTAATACGCTGTATGAGTGCTTCATACGGCACATTGTGCGATAAAATTCGGTGTGGCTGTTCGGCGCAAATTCGGGCATTGCATCTTTATCGAAAAACAGAAACGAATGGTCGTATCCGAACTCCTGTCCGGTGTAGATAAGCGGGGTGCTGTGCGGGAGCAAAAAAGTGAGTGCCGACATTGGCTCGCGAGCCGCCCCGAAACGGGCAAATTCGCTGCCGCTCCACGAGTTCTCGTCGTGGTTCGAGGTGAAGGTCATTCGCATCGCCCAATCGGGGTATCGGCGGGCATCCGAATAGATGGCATCGCGCAACGCCCAAACGCGACTTTTGCCCTGCGCAACGTCGCACATCGTGTGGTGTATCCGCCACGCATAGCAGCAGTCGAAAGCCCTGTCGAAGATGTTATCCTCCTCGGCCTCGGCGAGCAGAAAAACATCGCTCTTAACGCGCTGTAACCGAGCGCGTACCTCCTGCCAAAACTCGATAGGAACGAGCATCGCCATATCGCATCGAAAACCATCGACAGCGTGCTGCGTGAGCCAGAACTCCATCGCCTCTGCCTGCCCGCGCCAAACCTCGTGGTTGGCATAGTTGAGTTTGGCGGTATCGCTCCAATCGCACGGCACGGCAGCGCGTCCGTCGGCGTCGCGTTCGTACCAATCCTGTGGCCGCTCGGTGAGCCATCGGGCATCGCGCGAAGTGTGGTTTGCCACCCAATCGAGCAGTACGCGCATTCCGAGTCGGTGTGCCTCCGAAACGAAGGCGTCGAAGTCCTCCATTGTGCCAAATTCGTCATTTACGGCGCAGTAGTCGCGCACCGAGTAGTACGAGCCGAGCGAGCCCTTACGCTCCTCTGCGCCAATCGGATATATCGGCATCAGCCATACGGCATCCACACCCGTCTCGCGTAGCAGTGCGAGGTGCTTCATCGCAGCCCGCAGAGTACCTTCGGCGGTGAGTTGTCGGATGTTCATTTCGTAGATTACGGCGTCGTAACTCCATTCCGGATGTCTCATAATTTCGGTCTTTTGGCTTGTTTGGTGTAAAACTCAAAAATCGTCACAAAGTTACGCAAAAAGAGCCGATATGTAAAATTTTAGTGAAAAACTGTCGATATATTTGCGATATTCCGCGACAAAAGTGTATCTTTGTAACTACTTTGCGCTGTTGCGTCGCGTGCGCTGCGCGTAAGTGTGCGGGTATGTCGCTGATGTATAGTGAGATAGCGTGCTGAAAAACAAAAGCAAATAAAAAACAATAAAATAAAAACACAATGAAAATCTTAAAAACTCTTTTACTTGTTGCCGTTGCGGTCGTTATCTGCGGTTGCTCGGCAGTTACGCGTACCGTCTATTTGCAGGACGCGGAGAACAATTCGGCAATTAAGGCCGTTGCGGAGGAGCAGATTCGCATTAAACCTCTCGACCGTTTGACGATTGTCGTGTCGAGTAAGGATCCGGAGTTGGCTGCTCCGTTCAACGCCACCTCGTCGTACAACTCGTTGTCGAGCAACCCGATGGGTAGTTCGACCGCCAATGGTGCAAGTTCGTTGCAGACGCGTACGGTCGATGAGAACGGTGTGCTCTACATTCCGATTATCGGCAACGTCTATTGTGCAGGCAAAACTCGTTCGGAGCTCTCTGCCGAGATTGCACAGAAGATTAAGAACGGCGGCTACATCAGCGATGCTGTGGTGAATATCCAGTTTGTCGATATGAAGATTTTTGTGCTGGGCGAGGTTGAGCGTCCGGGTCAGTACGATATCACACGCGACCACGTGACCATTCTCGAAGCGTTGGCTATGGCTGGCGATATGACCATCCACGGTAATCGTCAGACGGTGACGGTTGTTCGTAAGGAGGAGGGCAAGACCAAGAGCTATGTGTTGAATATGCTCGATACGAAGATGTTTGAGTCGCCAGCATACTACTTGCAGCAGAACGACGTGGTATATGTTCAGCCGAATAAGTATAAGGCGGCAACGGCAGAGATTAACCAGAACCGTAACTTCTGGCTCTCGATTGCAACGACATTCCTCTCGGTCGCTTCGCTTGTTGTGACGATTTTGGCATACACAAAATAGCAATAAAAACAAACTACAAATATGGCAGAATATCAGAATGAGCCGATGAATGTATCGGCAGCGGAGAGCAACGTAAACGATTTACAGTCGTTCGGTTTGCAGGATATGGTTGAAATGGTACTCAAAAAGTGGTACTGGTTCGTCATCTCCATCATACTGTTCGTCGGCGTCGGCGTTCTCTACATTATGAAGACCTCGCCGGTCTATCAGCGTACGGCAACCATCCTCGTAAAGGATAGCCGTAAGGGTAGTGGTGCAACCGAGATGGCTGCCTTCGGCGACTTGGCGGGCTTCAATACCCGTCGTAACGTGGACAACGAGTTGTTCGTCTTGCAGGCACGCCGCCTGATGATGGAGGTTGTGCAGAAACTCGGTCTTACGGTAAATTATACGACTCGTGTGGGTCTGCGTACGGTCGATTTGTACCGTCGCTCGCCAATCGAGGTCGAGTTTGTGAACGATAACGATATGGGCAGTTGCTCGTTCCGTATCAAACTGCTCGAAAATTCGTTCGAGTTGTCGGAATTCTCGCGTAGCAAGCAGCCGGGTGTCGATACGAGCAAGGATGCCGAGTTTATGGCCAAAGCCGCTTACGGCGAGCCGGTCGTAACGCCTTATGGTGAGGTTATTGTCAAGAAGACGCTCTATATGGAGCCGGACTATATCGGCCGCTCGATTAACGTCGCAAAGCGTACGACCGAGGCGGTTGCTACACGCTATCGTAACGCAACGAAGTCCTCCGTGGCAAACAAGATGTCGTCCATCATCAACATCACGCTCAACGATATCGTAGCAAAGCGTGCAGAGGATGTTATCAATACGCTCATCGAGGTCTATAACAACGACGCAGTGAACGACAAGCAGCAGATCTCCGAGGCAACGGCAGACTTTATCGACGTTCGTCTGGCAATCATCAGTAAGGAGCTCGGCTCGGTAGATAGCGATATCAAGGCCTTCAAGAGCCGTAACAAGATGGTCGATATCGAGACCGAGACGACGAAGAATATCACCGAGTCGTCGAAGTTGCGCTCCGAGGTGCTGAATATCGACAACCAAATCGAGATGGCCCGCTTCATCAAGGAGTACCTGAACGACCCGGACAAGGATTACAGTTTGATTCCGGTGACGGGTATCGGTGACGGTCAGACCACCTCGTCGCTCACCTCGCAGATTAACGAGTACAACGAGTTGTTGCTCCGTCGCGAGAAGTTGTTGCAGAATGGTGCTACGAACAACCCTGTTATCCAGCAGTTGGATGGCAACCGTGTAGCGATGAAGAACGCAATCCTTGCATCGCTCGATTCGACCATTGCAACGCTCGACATCAAGTTGAAGAACGTGCGCCGCGAGCAGAACAAGACCGAGGCGCGTATCAATAGCGTTCCGCTCCAAGAGCAGGAGTATCTGACCATCGCTCGTCAGCAGCGTATCAAGGAGGAGTTGTACCTCTACCTGCTCAACAAGCGTGAGGAGAACGCCATTTCGCTCGCCATCACCGAGAATACGGCACGTATCGTCGATTCGGCATTCGGTCACGCATATCCAATTGCTCCGCGCAAGCCGTTCATTCTGTTGGTTATGGTGCTGCTCGGTTGTGCTGTTCCGTTCGTGATTCTCTACTTGCGCGAGATTCTCGATACGACGGTGCGTAGCCGCTACGATATCGAGCGATTCACGAAGGTTCCGTATCTGGGCGATATTCCGTTGTGTCAGAATATCGGCTCGAAGCGTGGTGTTGCCGTGCGCGAGAATGGTCGTGACAATATTTCGGAGGCATTCCGTATCATCCGTACGAATATGAGCTTTATGAATACGACGGATGGCAGCCAGCAGGTGATTCTCGTCACATCGTCGAACGAGCACGCAGGTAAGACCTTCGTCTCGACCAACCTTGCGATGACACTCGCCTTCTCGGGCAATAAAGTGTTGCTCATCGACCTCGACCTTCGTCGCCGTACGCTCAGTAAGCATATGGGTCAGCGCAACAACCCGATTGGTATCTCGAAATATATGAGCGATAAGAATGTCTCGGTTAAGGATATCATCTCCAAGAGCGAGATGCACGAGAACTTCGACTGTATCTACGCCGGTCTGCAACCGCCAAACCCTGCCGAGCAGTTGCTCTCGTCGCGTTTGGATTCGCTCATCGAGGAGTGTCGCGCAATGTACGACTACGTTATCATCGATAGCGTGCCGGCTCTGGTCATCGCCGATGCCATCATCACGAGCCGTATCGCCGATTTGAGCTTGTACGTAGTTCGTGAGGGTCTGCTCGACCGTCGCCAGTTGCCGGATATCGACAACCTCTATCGCGCTAACAAGTTGCGTAATATGTGTATCATTCTCAATGCTGCAAGTGAGCGCAGCCACCGCTACGGCTACCGCTATGGCTATACGTACGGCAACGAGGATGACGACTTGGTACTCACTCCGTGGGAGAAACTCCTGAGCAAAATTGGTTTCGGCAAGGCGATTAAGCGCCGCAAACTCTCCAAGATGAGATAGCGGATATGTCGTCGCAACCAATCATTGCAGTAGATTTTGACGGAACGTGCGTCACGCACGAATATCCGTATATGGGTCGCGATATCGGCGCAGTTCCCGTTCTTCGGGAACTCGTCGATGCCGGCAACCGCATCATCCTCTATACGATGCGCAGTGGCCGCCTCGAAAAGAGTGCCGCCGAGTGGTTTAAGGAGAACGGTATTCCGCTCTATGGCGTAAATCGCAATCCCGACCAAAAGGGTTGGACCGACTCGCCGAAGGTCTATGCCGATATCTATATCGACGATAGCGCGCTCGGCATCCCTCTCAAAATGACGCCCGACGTGTCGCGCCCCTATGTCGATTGGGAACGCGTGCGCGAGTTGCTTGTGCGCGAGGGATTTTTGTAGAGCCCACCACATAATAAAAGCAGGTGTTTGATTCGTTCAAACACCTGCTTTTGTTTTGCTTGCACTCGGAGCGTGCTATACGTGACGCAAAATCTCGTCCAAACCGTCGAAGTGACACTTGTAGTCCTCCAACGAACGGTTGATAATCTCCTGCGCCTCCTCGCGACCGTAAATATCGACAATCTCGACCTTCTTCTTCGACGAATCGCTGTCCGGCATATCCTTGTACGTGAGGAAGTAGTGCTTCAAACGATTCACCACACCCTTCGGCAACTCCGAAATATCGTTGTACGAACTGTATGTCACATCGTGACGCAACACGGCGATAATCTTGTCATCCGCCTCGTTGCCGTCCAACATACGAAAACCGCCGATAGGTCGCACCTCGACGATGATGTCGCCGTGTACGATGTCGCGCTCGGTCAGCACGCATATATCCAGAGGGTCACCGTCGCCGACAATATCCGTCCTGCCGCACTGCTGCATACAGTACGCAGCCACGCTGTCTCCACAAAAACTCTGCGGTACAAAACCGTAGAGAGCCGGCACCACATTCGAGTACTTCTGCGGGCGGTCGATTTTCAGATATCCGCTCACCTTATCCAACTCGTACTTTACCGTGTCGGTCGGCACCATCTCGATAAATGCGGTAATCACATCGGGAGCACCTTCGCCCACCTCGATACCGTGCCACGGGTGCGACTTGTAACGCAAGCCCATCAATCGTGCAATAGGGTCATTAATTTTGTTTCCCATCTTTTTGCTGTTTATGATTTTGACAAAAGTAGTAAAATTGTTGGCTTGTTGCAAATAAAAGTTGCTTTTATACGGTTAAATTGATTTTATGCGGTGTTTACTGCCGCTACCCCGCTTGTCGGCAAAGGGTAGTACGCGCAGTACAACCCTTCGCCTCCAATCAGGGCGAGCGTTGTAAACCCTCGCCTAAAATCAATTTAAGAGGAGGGGATGGTAAGTATTGAAGTTGTTAAGGGCGTTAGGGATATAACTCCCTAAACTCCCTAAATTCCCTACCCCCCCCCTCCACCCAAAATAAAATTTTACCCGGTTCGGTTTGGCTTTATGCCAATTTTTATTATCTTTGTATGGGAGAAAATATGTTTTTGCAGATTTAACTAAAAAACATCATATTATGAAAGCAATTTTTAAGATCGTGGCGGCTCTGCTCGTAGGGCTTTTGCCGCTGACTGCTTCGGCGCAGATGAAGACCGAGCAGAACTCGACCGTTAAGAAGCACGTCGAACTGACGGCAGACGTTGTTGTCTGCGGTGGTGGTTTGGCGGGTGTTTGTGCTGCGGTATCGGCAGCGCGTAATGGCGCAAAGGTTGTTCTGGTGCAGGACCGTCCGGTGCTGGGTGGCAATGCATCGAGTGAGATGCGTATGGGTATCGTTGGTGCAAAGACCGACGAGACGCAGGAGACCGGTATCTTGGAGGAGATGCAGTTGCGCAACTTCTACTACAATCCGTTGCAGCGTTACACGATGTGGGACGATGCTATCTACTCGACCGTTGTTTCCGAGCCGAACATCAAACTGCTGCTCAATACGTCGGTGAACGACGTGGTAATGAATGGTGTGCGTATCGCAGCCGTAAAGGCGTGGAACACGAATGCATATACCGAATACACCATCCACGGTACGATTTTCGCCGACTGTACGGGCGACGGTATCCTTCGTTTGTCGGGTGCAAAGTTCCGCAAGGGTCGCGAGTTGCCGGAGGAGTTCAACGAGACCTATTTGCAGGAGGGTGGCGACAGCAAGACGATGGGTAACTCGATTCTCATCCAACTGCGCAAGACCGATGTCGATGTGCCGTTCAAAGCGCCGGAGTGGGCATACCACTTTACGGATGACGACTTCAACTACGACACTCCGAAATCGACTATTCCGGGCGTGAAGTTCAACTACAAGCGTATCTATCATCCGCACGACAACAACTTCTGGTGGTGTGAGTTTGGTGGCAACTTCGATACTATCGCCGATGCAAACGACATCCAGTTCGAGTTGAAACGTATCGTTTACGGTATTTGGGAGTATATGAAAAACCATCCGGACGGTCGTGGTAAGGGCTACGAGTTGGATTGGATTGGCTCGCTTCCGGGCAAGCGTGAGAACACCCGCTTCGTAGGTCCGCATATCCTCACGCAGCACGATGTGTTGAGCGGTGGTCACTTCCCTGACGTTGTTGCTTATGGCGGTTGGACGCTCGACGACCACCATCCGGATGCATTCCACAAGAAGGGCCGTATTTCGGTTGAGTACTCTGTGCCGCAGGGCTTCGGTATTCCGTTTGGCGTGCTCTATTCGGTCAATGTTCCGAATCTGATGTTTGCCGGTCGCGATATTTCGGCTACGCATATGGGTTTGTCGGCTACGCGCGTTATGGCTACTTGCGCACTGCTTGGTCAGGCAGCAGGTACGGGTGCGGCTGTCGCTATTGCGAAGGGTGTCGATCCTGCCGAGGTTCACAAGAACCACATCGCCGAGGTGCAGGCCATCTTGGAGGACGACGACGTGATGTTGCCATATCGTTGGCGTAAAGTTTCCGACCTTACGGCGTCGGCAAAGGTTGAAGAGCCGGTAGAGATTCTTCGCAACGGTATCGACCGTAATTGGGAAGGCAAGGATAATGGCGTATGGGTTGCTCCGCAAGAGCAGACCATCCTCTATACGTGGAAGAAGCCGGTGACGATTAGCGGTGTGCGTATGATTTTCGACTCGGATTTGAAGGTGCGCGGCAAGCGTATGCGTAAGTTGGAGGCGACGACCGAGCGTGTGAAGATGCCGGCAATGCTTGCGAAGGGCTTCCGTGTTGAGGCACTCGTAGGCAAGGAGTGGAAGACGCTCTACGAGGATGACGACAACTATTTGCGTCTGCGTAAAGTGTCGTTCGAGCCGGTTGAGGCGAAGCAGTTGCGTCTGGTCGTAACCGAGACTTGGGGCGCCGAGAAGGCACACGTATTTGCGTTTGATGCTCTGTAAAGAGGTGTTTTGTAAGCATCCCACATAAAATACCCTCGACCGTGCATCGGTCGAGGGTATTTTGTTTCAGGCAAGCCGGCGAGCGACCTATTTGTAGGTTACGCTCAAATGGTTCACATAGAAGCGATTCTTTGAGTCCGTTGTCATACAATAAACCGTCACCGAGCGAGCTCCAACCTCGATTGTTGTCGTCGCGTCGGCTTTGAGCGACTGCGTAGCCGATTTGACGGTCGAGTCGCCAACTGTGTATGCGTAACTTGTCGCCAAGCTCGAACCGATTGTGATGCTCTCGATGGTGTGGCCGGCCGAAGCCATAATCGTAATATTACCACCGCCGGCTGTCGATGCCGAAGACATCTGATAGAGACGAATCTCTCCATCTTTTGCAATCGGAGCAGAGGTACCATTGCCTTTGGCGCACGAGTAGGAGATAACATCGTCCATCTTGTCGGCGATATTGCTGAACGAGGTCCAGGTTATGGTTGTCGGCTCTGCGCTTGGGTCGTCGGTCACCTCTTCATCGAGTTTGTAGAGCGATGGGTAGCAGGTCGATTTATCCTCGACATAGCAACTGAACGAGTCGTATCCGTTCGCGCCGTACTGCATCCAGCGACCCGTCACGGTGTTGCAGATGGTAAACGTGCCGTCGCCATTTGCGCCAATCCACCACGTGTAACCCTCGTCGGCGGTGCCGAGCGAGTAGGTGCACATAAAGCGTGCGTCGGTCTCTGTCGAGTAGTAGTAGCGCAACTCGTTGTCCTGCAAGACGTACTCACTTCCACCTGCCGACTTAATCGACCACGTGAATTGGTTGGTGAAGGTTGTCGCTGCAATCTTGTTGCCGTCGATTACCGTCACCGATGCTCCGTTTGCGTACGAAACATCGCCATCAATCGGCGCGGCCGCCTTGTGCGTTGTGCTGTTGATGTCGGCAACGATGAGGTATGTACCCGGACCATCGAACGATGTAACCTTGTGGAAATACTTCTGATATGCAGAGAACTGCGAAACGGTAATCTCGCACGTTGCACCGTTTGCCGTGAGCGTAATCTTTCCGCTGCGCTCGCTACCCGTGTTTGCCGATACGGAGTAGGTGAGCGTCGTACCGCTTACCGACGCTGCCGTTACAACCGTGCCATCGACTGTTGCCTTGACGCTCTCGGTCACGTTTTTCAGCGTGATGGTCGCCTTCGCGTTTGTCACACCGCTGCTCGGCACCTCGTCTATGTCGGCACACTCGATTACGGCTGTTGCCGTACCGCTACTCTTCTTGTAGAGTCGGAAACTACCGTTTTGGTTGGTTGCGCTGCTTGTGTAGCAACGGATGTTGTCCGCCTTGTAGATGGCCAGATAACGGTTGCTGCCCTTATTGTCGAGCGCGCTGAAAGTCCAATTAGTCGTCTTGCTTTCGCCGATGGTCCATACCAAACTCTTGCCGAGTTGCGATACGGAGACTCCATCGGAGGCGTTGCTCAAATAGATACCCAAGTCGGTATTCGATGTCGAGTTGATGTAGTAGGTGTTGTTGCCACACGGCGTAAACATCCACGAGATGTCGCTCTTGGTAGTTGTGATGGTCGAGCCCGAAAGGGTCGTACCGTCGGCAACGAGCGTGTTGAGTGCCACATTGCCTGCTGCGGCCGATGTGTTGGCTACGTAGCATAGGTCGCCCTCGTTTTGGTAGTCGGTCACGATGATATAGTCGCCTGCCGTAACCTCGGCGAGTGTAGAAACGAGCGTATAGGTGTTGCCCGTCGGCACTGCCGGTGCTTGCGGATTCTCGAACGAGATGCTCTGCGCATAGACCTTACCGCGCTCGAACTCAACCTCGGCCGAGAGCGGCTTCTCCAATGTGCAAACCTTGCCGTTGCTGTCGGCGACCGAAATCGAAACGGTGCTGCCTGCTGCAAATGTTACGGGTGCAATCGGCAGATAGACGTGGAACGTGCCACCGTTGGCTACCGCCGGTGCATCTTCGACCGTTACGGTTGCCGTCGAGGTGTAGTACTTGGAGTTGCCCGACGAGATACACTCCGCCGTCTCGAACATAATGTTGTACGTTCCGCCGATGTATGTTCCCTCCGGTGCAGAGAAGGTCAGCGATGCGACCGTCAACGGTGCGCCCGACTTGTTTACGACCTTGAAATCCATCAGCGCAACCGTGTGTTGCAGGTTTGCGTTCAGACCGTCAGGCGCAACGAAATCGTCGCTCGCCCACACCATCGGTGCTGCCGAGTAGATGTGGTCGGCACTCTCGCCCTTCTGCGTGAGGTCGCCACCCACCTGCATATATCCGCGACTCTTTCCCGTGTCGGTGAATACGTCATCTTTGGTGCTGTCGTACGGATACATCGCATAGAAACGGTACTGCTTGCCCGTGTCGATTGACGCCTCCTCGTTGCGGAACTTGTTGCCCGAAACGAAGGTGTATGGCAGACCCGTGATTTGGGTCTCGGTCGAGCCGTTTTCGAGGGCTGCGAGCAGCACTTGGTCGCCACTCTCCCAGACGCTCTTGCGTCCGTCCAACGTGAGGCGCGTGCCGTCGGCCGATACCTCAAACTCGAAGCCACTCTTTACGGATGGGTTTATCTCCTCCTCTATCGGCTCGTTCGTACATTGCCAAAGAGTCAATGCCGAAACAGCCAATATTGCGATTGAAAATATCTTCTTCATAATGTTTTGCGTTTTGTTGTTAGGTGCGGTAATCTACTTCAACCATTCGTCGTTTTCGCCCTCTGCGAACTCGGGTGCCGTGATTGCGGGGAGCGATGCCGAGAAGCCCTCCTCGATGCGTGCATTGGCTACGACCATCGTTGGTGCGGTGTAGATTGGCTTTAATTGATTTCGTTTCATATTATCAGCGTGTTTGTTAATATGTAATTTGCGCTACGCCTATGAGGCGTATTCAGTGTGCAAAGTTAGTGATTTTTTGGTGAAGGTGTATCGCTTTGGCTATAATTGTGGCTCAATGAAGATAAAAAACCGTCGGTCGGCGACCCAACCAACGGTTTATTTGTGGCACTATGCCCCCTTTTGCTGCTACGTTTAGCGGAGAATCTTGAAAATCATCTTCTTCACGTGGCCGCAACCGAGCATCGGTGCGTGTGCATCCTCCGGCATCAGTATTGTGAATTGACCCTCGCGCAGCGTGTAGAAAATCTGTGGCTCGTCGGTGAAGAACTGCACGTCGCGCTCCTCGTCAAACTCGCCCTTCGGACGTTTACAATCCTTGCGCTCCGACCATCCGAACTCCTCTTTGCCTGCGCCGCCGATAACGACCTGTATATCGATGTACTTGTTGTGTACTTCGAGAGCCGCTTCGTAGCGAGGTTTGAGGTCCAACTCCGAGACATTTACGAACACCTCGTCGCCAATAATTTGGTGTTTGCCTTCGGAGATTGTCTTGCAGTTGCATTGGGCGAGAAAGTCGAAAGCCGCCTTGATGCGCGGATTGAGCGAGTAGTATAACTCGGCATTCTGTATCGAATCAATAATCATAACTATATCTATTTTTTGTCGTTATCGTGCTTAATTTTCAGTCGTGTCGTAATGGGGTAGTGGTCGGAGTATTCGGCCGTGTGGTCCACATCGTAGGAGAGCACCTCAAATGGCTCGCTGACGAGGACGTAATCGATTGTCAGCAGTCGATAGAAACCGTTGAACGTGTATGAATATCCGCTACCCGCTTCGGCGAATGCGTTGTTGAGCGAGTGGGCTATGTGTCGATAGTTATACGAGAGCGGAACGTCGTTGAAGTCGCCACAAACGATAATGTTGCGGTATGGCGTACGCTCGATAAACTCCCTTACGTGGCGTGCCTGACGAGCGCGCTTTGTGTTATTGTCGGCCAATCGCTCTAAGATACTACGCAGACGGCCTGTGCGATTACTGTCACGCAGATAGCCGTACTCCTCGATGAACTGTGTGTCCTGCGCTCGGATGTAGGTCGATTGCAGGTGCAGGTTGATGATGCGCACCGTATCCTCGTCGATACGCACATCGGCCCAAACACCGTTGAAGCGTCTGATGGAATCGACCTCGCCGTGTCGGATGATAGGGTAGCGCGACATAATTTCGCACGAGAAGTCGTGAAAACCGTCGGCCGTTGTTGAGTATTTGTCGCCGAGCACATCCCAATTATCGTTGTAGTCGAACAGAAACTCCTGCAAACACAAAATCGACGGATTGTGCTCTTTGACGTACTCCACAATGCCCGGGGCCGTGCCGTTTGCGACGTTGTAGGTCATCACTTTGATACACTTGCGCTCGTTGTATGTGGTTGGGTAGTCGCGCGTAAGATCGACTCTGCAATACTTGCCTAACGCTGTTGTGGCGGCAATCGCCACAATGGCAGAGCCGAAGAGCATACGCCAACGCCCACGCACCACCCAATAGAGCATAACGGCAATGTCGAGCAGATAGATAACCGGTGCGGCAAGTGCCACGACCGACAATATACCCATTCGCTCGGGCGCAATGTGCGGATTGATAAGGCAGACGGCAGTGGCAAATGCCAAAATCAGCATTACGATGCCCACAATAGCATCGGCTATCGTCAGCCACGGCTCACGCCCCCGACTGCTCTTCTTGCGACGGGTTTGCTTGCTTGAAATGCTGCTTTGGTATATATCTGCCATAACGGTAATCGGCTCTATGTGTGTAAATACTTTGTGTCGATATCTGCTTTTGTGTGGTGCGGTCTAAAAATATATGTTGCCGCGCTTTTTCCAATAATGCAACAGCAGATAGCCCCACAACATTCCGCCGACGTGGGCGAAGTGTGCCACACCGGCATCAAAGCCACCCCAACCCTGGAAGAGTTCGAGTGCGATATATCCCACGACGAACCACTTTGCCTTGATTGGGAACGGCAGCGGGAAGATGAATATCTGCTCGTTCGGGTGCATAACACCGAAGGCCATCAGCAGACCCATCACGGCGCCCGAAGCACCGAGCATCGTGAAGTAGTACTCACCGCCTATCCACGCCACAAGCATCTGCAACAGAGCCGCACCGATACCGCATACCATATAATATATAAGGAAGCGGCGCGAGCCAAGTTCGTATTCGAGCGTGCGGCCAAACATCCACAACGCGAACATATTGAAGAACAGGTGGCTGAAACTGCCGTGCAGGAACATATACGAGATGAATTGGTAGGAGTGGAAGTTGGGCGAGCCAATCCAAAACAGTTGTCCGTACGTACCCATCAACGTATTGAACGCCGGAATGAGCCACGTTGCAAGGAATAGCAACGCGTTGGCTATTATGAGATTCTTCACCACGGGTGGTGTGCGAAAATATGGATTCATCGTCTTTGTCTGTAAATGGTTTTATCCTAAACGTTTCTGTATCTCTTCGAGCGTAAACTCGGTCAGAATCTGCTTGCCCGAAGGCGAGTAATTTACGTCCGATGCCGTGCGTAGCGCAGCGACAAGGTTCTCGGCATCGCTGTGCGTATAGCCCACTTTGTGAGTCGCTTCGTTGTGCGCGAGCGTCATCGCCATACGCTCCTTGCGGATGTCGGCTATCGGTTGGTCGAGCGCGACGGTCTGCAACAATTCGTAGAGCGCAGTGTCTATATGCTCGATTGCGCAGTCGGCAGGCACTCCGCGTACCTCGATTGTGCGCGAGCCACACAACTCAATATCGAAACCGAGTGCAGCAAAATCCGTCGCATACTCTTCGAGCAACGAGTACTCCTCGTCCGAGAGCTCCAATCGCTCGGCAAAGAGCAACTGTTGCGATACGCTGTGACCTCCGCCGAGCATCGCCATATATCCGTCGAAGAGCACGCGCTCGCGTGCGCGCATCAAATCGGCAACCACGATTCTGCCACCTGCCGTAAACGATGCGTAACGACCGCCGATGTGGCAAACCTGCCCCCACGCGGTCTCGCTTGGCGATTCGAGTTCGAGGTACTGCTCGCCCCCCTCCTCTTGCGACTCGATATACTCAAACTCGCTCGAAGAGCCGATTGTGCCGCCCCCAAAGCCCGTCGCCGGACTCTCAAAGTCGTCGTATGCATTCGAGTGGTCGAAACCCGTATTTACGTCAAACGCCATTCTGCCTACGCCTACGCCTGCGGGCGCGTGTTCGTCGGCTGCCGTCTCAATCTCGAACGGATTGTAGTTGTTGCGCGTCGTGGCACGTGGCTCGTTGTAGAACACTCCGGGGCGTGCAACCGGAATCTCAACCCCCTGCTCGGTGTCGAAATCGAGCAACGGCACGGCTCCCGTCTTGGCAAGCGTCTCGCGCACGGCAGCGTTTATAATCTGCCATATCGCCTCCGAGTCGGCAAACTTCACCTCGGTCTTCTTTGCGTGTACATTCACATCGACACGCTCCGCCTCGACCGTAAGGTATATGAAGAACGATGGCGCAGCACCCTCCGGTATCAACTTCTCGTACGCCCTGCATACCGCCTTGTTGAGGTATGGCGAGCGGAAATATCGTCCATTGACGAACATATACTGCTCGGACGAGTGGGCACGAGCCGCAGCCGGTCGTCCGACATAACCCTCGACACGCACAATCGACGTCTCGACACCAACCTCCAACAGATTGTTCTTCATCTGCTTGCCCATCACGCCTACGATTCGCTCGGCGAGATTCGACTGTGGCAACGAATAGAGTGGTGCGCCTGCCGATAGCAACTCCAACGCCACCTCCGGATGGCACAATGCCACGCGACGGAACTCGGTCTTGATGCCGGCGGCGAGTTTGCTCTCCTTGTTGTCGATAAACTTGCGACGTGCCGGCGTGTTGTAGAAGAGGTTGCGCACGACAAATTGCGAGCCGACGGGTGCAGCCACCGGTTGTTGCGATATGAACTCGCCACCATTGATTATGGTCTTGGTGCCAAACTCGGCATCCGCTTGTCGGGTCGTGAGCTCGACCTGTGCGACAGCGGCTATCGAAGCGAGTGCCTCACCGCGAAAACCGAACGTGTGCAGCGCGTAGATATCGTCCAGCGTTGCAATTTTGCTCGTTGCGTGGCACTCGAAGGCCATTCGTGCATCGGTTGGCGACATACCGCATCCGTTATCGACAATCTGTATCATATCGCGGCCGCCGTTGGTGAAGTTTACCGTCACGCTCGATGCCCCTGCATCAATAGCGTTCTCCATCATCTCCTTGACGGCTGATGATGGCGATTCGACAACTTCGCCCGCCTTGATTTGATTGGCGACAATTTCGGGTAGCAGTTTTATTCGGTCTGCCATATCGGTTTACTCCTCCTCTTTGTAGTCGTTTGGTACGATAGTAATCGGCGTGTATGGATTAAACTCCTCGATGTCGATCTGCTCTTGTGTCTTTTGTGGCACACGCATTCGGTTAAACATCGCCACCACACGCGGAAAAATCAGGTAGATGATGACGAGCATCAGCAGAATGCCCGCCACCGGCGCAATCTTGCGTGTAATGCCGCCGTTTGCAGCCCGCTCTGCCTCGCGTCGCGCTTTGCGTGCTTCGCGCTGCGTGCGGATATACTGCCCGGGTGTGTATTCCATACCCTCGTCGGCACTGCTCTCGCCACGCAACTCCCTGCGACGTTGCTCACGACGCTCCTTCTCGGGGTCGTAGTAACGCGGAATGTAGTTGAATGCGTTGGCGTGCTTCTTATGTGGTGTAAAGAGTCCCATATTGTTTACTTAAAAAAGCTCTTCATTCGCTCGAAGATATTCTGATTCTCGACCTTCTCCGGACGCTTGAAGTGGGTCATCGTCGAGAGTTTTTCGACGAGTGCGCGCTCCTCCGAGTTGAGCGATGTCGGGATGGTGATATCAACCACGACGAGCAAATCGCCTCTGCCATAGCCGTTTACCGACGGCAGTCCCTTGCCTCGCAAGCGCAAGATTTTACCCGAATGGGTACCTGCGGCGATGCTGATTTTCGCCTTGCCCTCGACGGTCGGCACCTCGACCTCGCCACCAAGCAGTGCGGTGGTGATTGTGATGTTGAGGTTGTGAATCAGGTCGTTGCCGTCGCGCATAAGTTGAGCATTGTGCTCCTCTTCGATGACAACAATCAGGTCGCCATTCACGCCACCGTGACGCGCTGCGTTACCTTTGCCGGCAACTGTCAGAGCCATACCCTCGCCAACGCCGGCCGGAATGTTGATTTCGATAATCTCCGACCCCTTGGTGATGCCTTCGCCACCGCACGCATCGCACTTGTCTTTGATGATGCGACCCTCGCCACCGCAGTTCGGACATACGCCTTGGGTCTGCATACGACCGAAGAATGTATTTTCGACACGTGTTACCACGCCCGTACCGTTACAGTTCGGACAGGTTGTGAATGCCGACGAATCCTTTGCTCCGCTACCGCCACACTTCTCGCAGGCGATATATTTATTGACCTTCAACTTCTTGGTCGTGCCGTTTGCAATCTCGGCGAGTGTGAGTTTCACGCGAACGCGAATATCCGAGCCGCGATTGACTCTCTGACCGCCTCGGCTGCCTCCGCCGAAACCGCCGAAACCACCGCCAAAGTGGCCTCCGAAGATGTCGCCGAACTGCGAGAAGATATCCTCCATCGAGAAACCTCCTCCGCCAAAGCCGCCGAAACCGCCGGCTCCTGCCGCACCGCTCATTCCGGCGTGTCCGAATTGGTCGTAACGGGCACGTTTGTCGGGATTCGACAGTACGTCGTACGCCTCGGCCGCCTCCTTGAACTTATCCTCGGCCTCTTTGTCGCCCGGATTCTTGTCCGGGTGGTATTTGATGGCTGCCTTGCGGTATGCCTTCTTTATCTCGTCGTCGTTGGCGTTCTTGGCAACGCCCAACACTTCGTAGTAATCTCTCTTCTCTGCCATACTCTAAAAACTATTCACCCACAACAACCTTGGCAAAGCGCAACACGCGCTCGCCCAACTTGTAGCCACGCTGCACGACGTCGATGACCTTACCCTTGTTCTCTTCGCCTGCCGCGAAACGCGCAACGGCTTCGTGCAGATTCTCGTCAAACGGCTCGCCTTTGGCCTCAATCTCCGTTACACTCTTCTGGCGGAGCGTGTCGATGAACTTCTGCACCACCAGACGCTCGCCCTCGCGCAGAGCCGCGATATCCTCGCTCTTCTCGGATGCCTCAATTGCACGCTGCATATCGTCCAACACAGGAAGTATCGCCTTCAATACGTCGCTGCCACCCGTCTGTACGAGGTCCATCTTCTCGCGCAGGGTGCGCTTGCGGAAGTTGTCAAACTCGGCTTGCAGACGAATGTACTTATCGCGCCAATCAATCTGTTCCTCTTTCTCCTCGCTGGGCTCCGGCTCTACGAGCGGTTCCTCGTCGGTCGGCTCTGCCACACTGTCAGCATCTGTCGGCTGCTCATCTGTCACATTGTCACAAGGCGTACCCTCGCACGAAGGGTAGCCCTCGCCGGCGTGGAAGCCCTCATCGCCATTAACCTCTTGATTGTAAGTGTTTTCCTTTTTCATATCGTATTGTTTTTATTATCACTGCTTATATTGTAGAACAAATGCTGTACCGAATTGGTGTGTATGCCACCGCTTGCCTTTTAGAAGAGGTTGTCGTACATCGACTGACTCTTGTCGTATTTCAGGTCGGCAAGTGATGATGCCTTGACACCGATGTTGAAACTCCAACTCTTGTGCGTACCGAACGGAATCCATACGAACGACATCTGCCAACAGTGCAGGTCACGCGTGATGGATATCGAGGTGGTGGTCAGTTTTCTGTTCTGTATATCGAAACCGCTGGTTACTGATATACCGGTCTTTGGTGTGATGTTCACACTCGCATTGACACCGATTGTCTGCGTGATGTTTCGTTTGTAGCCCGTCGTGCCGTTGTTCGTGTACGATATACCATAACTGATGACGTAGTTGAAACCGAGGTTCCACGGTATCGAGAAGTCGTAGTATGTCTGTGCCATATACCGTCGTCGTAGGACGGGGTCCATCAGTCCGTAAGGGTCGGAGAATGGATTGAAGTACTCCGGCGGAATGGTGTTAATATCGTTTATGGCCGATTGCGACTTGTTTTGGCGCGACTTGAAGGTGTAACCGAAACTCCAACCCGTGCTGATGACACGACCGAGCAGACCTCGACGCAACATCAGTTTGTTGTAACGCACACCCTGCGGTGTAACCTCATACGGGTCGATGGTTGCCGAGAGGTTGATACCAAAGTTGCCGACAATCGTCGTACGGAACGCGAGCGAGAGGTTCGACAGACCGAGCGAGTCGGCGAGGAAGTTGTACGAGCCGCTGAGCGACAAATCCTCGATGAGTTTAATCTTGCGGACACCCGACGTGTCGCGCTTCGAGAGCACCTTCATCTCCAAACTCTGTTTGAGCGAGAAGTTGATGGATGCCGCAGCACCTCTGCCCGGAACACCGAATGCGTTGTCCGAGTATGGCGAGTAGATGGTGTGGCCACCGAGCGAGTCGGACTGCACAACCTTATAGAAGCCGTACTTTTGGTTGCCGAAGTTAGGCATATATGAGGCACCGATGCTCGGCGTGATGGTGTGGCGCACGGCCTGCACCTTTGCCGTCTTCGACTTCATCTGCCACATACCGTAGATGGTCGTGTTGGCCGATACGGATGCATTGTAGTTGTAGATTCGCCAGAAACCGTACTCCGGATCGAGTTTATCGACGGTGTTGGTCTCCGGATTCCACTCCTGCATCTGACGCTTGAAGTACCAACGCTCCGTGTAGTTGAACGACGGGGTGATGTTGATATACTTAAAGAGTGTGAAACTTGCCGATACGGGCAGCGTATGCTCGATACCGTGACGCATATTTCGGAGCGTCTCCTTCGAGAATATCTGATTCTCCTGTGCGGTTGCCGAGTTGGTCAGCTTACCGGTGTAGGTGAACGAAATCTTCTCGTACCAACGCTGCTTGCCGACCGCCTCCTTACGCTTGAACGGATAGACACGCGCCACGTTGAAGACGATGTTCGGGAATGTCACCGAGAGGGCCCTCGTCTGCGAGTTCTGCGATATGGCCATATTCATCGAGAGCGAGAACGGCGTACCCGCCCAACTTTTCGAGTAGGAGATAGACGAGTTGGTCTGCGTCGAGAGAATATCGTTCAGTGTGGTTGCCGAGTACTTGTTGTAACCGCTACTCGACAGGTTTACCGATGCGGAGAATGTCGAGCCCGGATTGGCCTTCGGGTCCTGCGCGTGGGTCCACGTGAATTTGAAGTTGTTCTGCTTGATGTAGTCCGGCTCGCCCTTGTCGCCCGTCTTTACACTCGAATAGTCAAAGGAGAGGTTACCCGAGAATTTGTATCGTTTCGTGTATCGTGACGATGCCTGCACCTCCCACGAGCCGAGCGTATAGATACCGCCCGTCAGCGCGAGGTCCATATGCTCGCCCAAGATGAAGTAGTAACCCAAACCACGAAGGAAGAATCCGCGTGCGCCATCCTCGCCGTATGTCGGCATCAGCAGACCCGACTTCGGACCGAGATTGATTGGGAAGAAGCCCTCAGGAATACCGAGGAAGTAGATTGGCACGTCCTCCATCACCAAGTAGGCAGGACCCGTGATAATCTTCTTGTTCGGGATAATCTTCGCCTTGGTCATCGCAAGGTAGAAGTGCGGATTCTCGGTCTGGTCGCAAGTGGTGTACTTACCGCTTTGGATGTTAATCGAGTTGTCGGCCAACTTCTTGATTCGTCCACCGACCAACCAACCGTCACCCTCCTGTGTGGCTACGCCCTGAATGAGTGCCTTTTCGGAGTCGAAATTGTAGGTGATGGTGTCCATCGTGTACGACGAGCCGCCATCGGTGAATACGGGGTGGGTCTTGGTCGCTACGCCATCGACCGTGTCGGGCTTACCGTATGCGTATATCTCCTTGTTGTCCATATTGATACGCATAAAGTCCGCCTGTAAACTCTTGTCCGCATACTTGATGTCGCCCTGATTGTAGATATAGACCCTCTTGTTGAGCACATCGTAACAGAGCGAGTCGGTGTTCTTACCCTCGATTACCTCGTCCAATCCGCCACCGCCCTGACGTTTTGCGCGAGCAGCGGTTGTGTCGGGCTTCGGCGCGAGTGGTATGAGCGAATCGCGCTTTGCTGCCGGCTTTATCGAGTCGGAGAGCGATGTGCCCGTCTGGCGGCGTGAGGTGCGTTCGGTCGAGCGACGTGCACGGCGCGAGGCGGTCGGCTGTTGCGACTGTTGTGCGACCACGCTATCGCTGACAGCGTTTGCCATCGGGCGCAACGAGTCGCGCACGGCGTCGGATATAACCGAATCGCTCGGTGCGTTAAACGCAGCAGAAATCGCCTCGGCAGAGAGTGCGATTGGTTGCGTTGTACCGAAGAGCGACCCGATTGCGACGAGCGCAACGAGCATCGAAAGTAAATATTTTAGACAGTTTCGTTTCAAAAATCCAAAATTTTTTGTACCTTTGCCGACGCGTCGGCAAAAAACGCAAAATCAAGCCCTTGTGCGCTTGTGTACGCGTTTTTTCGGCGCGTAAAGATAGTGAAAAAACTCTACATATCAAATTTTACGACCGCTAACCGCTATGCGTAGAATGCTTTTCGTCATACTGACGCTTCTGTTGTGCGCACTCTCTCTGAACGTAAGAGCAGAGGAAAATGTTGCGTGCGGTGTGCGAACTGTGGTAATTGATGCGGGTCACGGTGGCCCTCGTTTCCCGGGTGCGCGCTACGGCAACGTCTGCGAGAAGACTATCAATCTGCAAGTGGCTTTGAAGTTGGGTGCGCTTATCGAGAAGAATATGCCGCACGTTAAGGTGGTCTATACGCGCAAGGTCGAGAAGCAGTTTTCGAGCGTGCTGACCGACGACTTGCAGGCGCGAGCCGATATTGCGAATGGTGCGGATGGCGACCTCTTTATCTCGATTCACTCCAACGCGGCGCGTAATAGCGCGGTGAAGGGTGTCGAGACGCTGATTATGGGTGAGACCTCGATGGAGACGCGAATCAACGAGCAGGCACTCTATCTTAACAATAAGGACGAGTTGCTCGATATGTCCGACCAAAAGACGGCGGCAATCGTTCGTGCCTACATCCAAAACCTCCAATATACCTATGGCGAGTATAGCGAGATGATGGCTCGCTTGGTGCAGAAACACTATGTCAAGATAGGTCGCACGAATCGAGGCGTGAGAAAACAACCGTTGAAGGTGCTCTATGCTACCGATATGCCGAGTGTGCTGACCGAGATTGGTTTTATGTCCAATCCGCAGGAGTTGGCGTATATTACATCCGAAAAGGGGCAGAATGAGATAGCGAACGCATTGTTTGGTGCCGTTAAGGATTATGAGGCGTACGTTCGTAAGACGCTTTTGATTGACGAGCCGTCGGAGCAACCATCGGTTGCACCATCCGTGCAGGAGCAACCCAAACAGTCGGACGCACCGAAGGCAGAGCAACCAAAAGCGACCGAGCAACCCAAAAAAGTTGAGCAACCAAAGGTGGCAGAACAGCCGAAAGTGACAGAGCAACCAAAGGTGACCGAACAACCAAAGCCGTCGGATGCTCCGAAGGCAGAGCAGCCAAAGTCCGCAAAATATTATGCCGTGCAGGTTATGGCAAGCGCAAAGCGGTTGTCGCTCTCGCACGCCGAGTTTGGCGAGTATCGCGGTCGTGTTGCGGAGGTGCTCTCCGAGGGTAGTTTCCCGTATAAATATTGCGTAGGCGAGTATGCCGACCGTGCATCGGCACAAGCGGCTCTGACGACGGTGCGCAAGTGCTTCCCGAAGGCGTTTGTCGTTGCGGTGAGCGGGGGTCGGATAGCAAAATAAGGGTGGCAAGTGATTATAAAGTAATAGAGCAACAAACACAAAAACGTAACAGATATGTTTAAGATGAAAAAAGAGGTGAAAATCGGAATCTATGCCGTTGTTATCATTTTGGCGGCGTGGGCAGGTATCCGATTTTTGAGTGGAGCCGATGTTTTGGGTCGTAATGCGACATACTATGCTTATTATGACGAGGCGGCAGGTTTGCAGAGTGCCTCGGCGGTTATGATTCGTGGTGTGAAGGTGGGACAGGTGACGCAGGTCGTTGTTGCGCCCGAAAACCCTACACAGGTGAAGGTTACGATGTCCGTATCGCGTGACTATAAATTGCCGAGCGACTCGAAGGCAAAGATTTTCAGCGCAGGTCTGATGGGTGGCAAGGCGGTCGAGATTATTCTCGGCTCATCGTCGGAGTTGCTCGAGAGCGGTGCCGATATTCAGCCGGAGGTCGAGCAGGATATGCTCGAAATGGCGACGAGCGAGTTGGGCGACTTGAAGGCGAAGGTTGTGGCTCTTATCGACAACCTTAACACGACGGTCACGGGTCTGAACAGTATCGTCGATAACAATAACGCAAACATCACTTCGGCGGTTGCCAACCTGAATGCAGTGCTTGCCGACCTGAAACGCTCGAATATCGTGGCCAATATCGACTCGTTTACGGGCGCATTGAGCCAGAATGGCGAGCGCATCGACAGCGTTATGATGGGCGTAAATGCCATTGTTGCAGAGTTGCAGCAGCGCGAGTTGGCGAAGTCGCTTTCGGAGGCGGTTGCGACGCTCAACGATGTGCTTGCGAAGGTTAATACGTCGGAGGGTACGGTCGGTGGTCTGCTTGGCGACCGCGCACTCTACGACAATTTGGCTACGGCATCGAACAACCTTTCAACGCTGCTTGCCGACCTGAAAGAGAATCCGGGCCGATATGTTCACTTCTCGCTCTTCGGCGTAGATGAGGAGAAGAAGGCGGCGAAGGCGGCAAAGAAGACGGCAAAGGCGGAGAAAAAGTCGGCAAAACGTGCCGAGTAGCATAGGTCCCGATGCGGGGTTGTCGAAGCACGATTGCGTGCCGATGCTCTTGCGGTCGGGATTTTTTGTAAAAGAGTTATAGGAGAGGAGATGGTCTATCCCGAGAATTTCGAGTCGAGAATAGGTTTCGATGTGGTGCGTGCGCAGTGTCGTGCGCTCTGCACGATGCGTCGTTCGGTTGCGCTGTTGGACGAGGAGCGTTTTTCGACTTCGGAGCGCGAGATTGCCCGCCGACAGGGGCTTGCCGACGAGATGCGTCGCGTGCTAATGTCGGATGGCGATGCGTTTCGTGACGACTTTTTCGATATAGATTCGATTGTCGAGAAGATTCGCGTAGCGGGTACGTTCCTCGATGCGGCGGAACTCGTGCGATTGGGGGCGACGCTCTCGTCGGCAGCGGCTATCGTAGAGTCGATTCGCAGTCGCGAGCAGAAGGAGTTTGCCAATCTGCACCGATTGAGTCGCGACGTGGTTTCGCTCTCACACATCGTGCGCGAGATAGGGCGTATTATCGACGAGTTTGGCAACGTGCGCGATAGCGCGTCACCCGAACTTGCTGCCGTGCGTAGTGAGATACGTCGCCATCAGGGACAGGTCTCGAAGCGTCTGCAACAGGTCTTGCAGTCGGCCAAGAGTGCCGGCATTGTTGAGGCGGAGGCGACCGTTTCGATTCGTGAGGGTCGAGCCGTGATTCCGGTGGCAGCGGTCAATAAACGCAAGTTGCAGGGCTTCATTCACGACGAGTCGGCTACGGGCAAGACCTTCTACGTCGAGCCGGTTGAGGTTGTCGAACTCAACAACCGTTTGAAGGAGTTGGAGTACGCCGAACGCCGCGAGGTGGTGCGTGTGCTCACCGCTTTTACCGATATGGTGCGTCCGGAGGCGGATGCAGTAGAGCACTCGGGCGAGTTTGTGGCGTGTGTTGATATGATTCGCTCGAAGGCGCGATGGGCAATCGAGAACGGAGCGGTCAATCCGATACTCTCGGATGGCGAGTTGTGGTTGCGTACGGCGCGTCATCCTCTGTTGGCGCAGACACTGCAACGCAGTGGCCGCGAGTTGGTGCCACTCGATGCGCGACTGGATGCCGAGCATCGTATTCTTGTTATTTCGGGTCCGAATGCTGGCGGAAAATCGGTCTGCCTGAAAACTTTCGGACTGATTCAGTATATGTTCCAATGCGGCTTTCCGGTGACTTGTTCCGAGAATAGCGAACTGCCCGTATTCCGCAAATTGTATATAGATATCGGCGACCAGCAATCCATCGAAAACGACCTTTCGACCTACTCGTCGCATCTGCTCAATATGAAGGCGATGCTCGCCGGAGCGGATGGCTCGACAATGGTGCTCATCGACGAGTTTGGCTCGGGTACCGAGCCGACAATAGGTGCTGCGCTGGCCGAATCGATTTTGGAGCGTTTGGTCGATAGTGGTTGCTACGGTGTGATAACGACCCACTACTCCAATATAAAATATTATGCGTCGGCAACCGAAGGGGTGCTCAATGGCGCAATGACATTCGATGTGCAGAACATCCGCCCGCTGTTCCGCTTGGAGACGGGTAAGCCGGGCAGCTCGTTTGCCATCGAGATAGCCCGCAAAATCGGCCTGCCGGAGAGTATCATTGCCTCGGCACGCGAGAAGGTGGGTAGCGACCATATAGATATGGAGAAGCAGTTGCGCGAAATTGCGCGTGACAAACGCTATTGGGAGCAGAAACGCGAGAGAATCCGCCAAACCGACCGCAAGGTCGAGGAGTTGGAGAGTGCCTATCACGACTCGCTCTCGTCCATCCGCGAGGAGCGTCGCGCAATTATCCACGCCGCCAAACAGCAGGCACGCGAGTTGATTGCCGAGGCGAATCGCCAAATCGAATCGACGATTAAGAGCATCCGCGAATCGCAGGCCGAGAAGGAGACAACGCGCACGTTGCGCCGTTCGCTGAATACCTTTAAGGAGAGTGTCGAGCAGGAGGATGCAACCGCAGATAACGAACGTCTGGAACGCGAAATGGCTCGCATCGAGCGTCGTCGCCAGCGTCGTGAGGAGCGCAAGCAGGGCGGCGGAAAGTCGCAAGAGACGGCCACTACCGCACCCGTTAAAAAGAGCTTGCCGCTCGAAGCAGGGGCAAAGGTGCGCCTCATTGGTCAGGATGGTGTGGGTGTTGTGCAGTCGGTGCGTGGCAAGAAGGCGCAAGTTGCCTTTGGTCAGATGCTTACGACGGTGGATGCGGCACGATTGGAGGTTATCTCGTCGGCCGAGTATAAGAAGGCGACACGTCCTGTTACGCCACGTACGGTTATCTCGGCAGATATCTCGCAACGTCGCTTGAATTTCCGCTCGTCGATTGATGTTCGTGGCGAGCGTGTGGCGGATGCGTTGGAGAAGGTGCGTGCGCTTGTGGATGATGCGCTGATGGTAGGTGTCAGCTCGGTTACGATTCTGCACGGCAAAGGTACGGGTGCGCTCAAAGAGGAGTTGCGCAAATACCTTCGCGCACTGCCGGAGGTGGAGAGTGCGGTGGATGACCATCCGGACAGAGGTGGTTCGGGTATTACGGTGGTAACATTCGGAATATAAAATATACGCTGGGGGGGGTAAAGACTATGAAGTTTCTTTTGTCCGACATAGCACGCATCTGCGGAGGAGAGCTCCTCGGTGAGGATGTGCAGATTGGCTCGGTTGTGACCGACAGCCGCAATCGCCTTATTGGCGACGATGCGCTGTTTGTCGCAATGCGTGGCGTGAATCACGATGCCCACGACTTTGTGGAGGATATGTGTCAGCGCGGAGTGCGTGGCTTTATGGTCGAGCGTCGAGTGCCGCTTGCGGCGGGTTGCGGTGCAGTCCTCGTTGAGGATGCGCTGCGTGCGTTGCAGCGATTGGCGGCCGAAAGACGTGCGCGCTTCGGCGGTGTGGTGGTTGGTGTGACCGGCTCGAACGGAAAGACGGTCGTCAAGGAGTGGATTGCGCAGAGCATCTCTCGCAATGTGCGCCTGTTCCGCTCGCCACGCAGTTACAATTCGCAGTTGGGCGTTGCTCTGTCGTTGATGATGATGGAGGACGAGTGCGAGGTTGCTATCATCGAGGCGGGCATATCGCAACCTTCGGAGATGGCACGTTTGGAGGCGATGATACGCCCCGACGTGGTTATATTTACTTCGATGGGTGATGCCCATCAAAATAATTTCGAGTCGTGCGAGGCGAAGATTGCCGAGAAACTTACGCTTGCCGACCACGCACAGCGTATCATCTACGACTCGACCGGCTCGGAGGGTCGTTATGGCTGGTTTGCCACAGCCCTTCGCGAGCGATTTGCCGACCGCGAACTGATTGATGCCGCCGGCATACAGACCCCGATGAGCGATACGGCGTCGAGCCGCAATGCGCGACTTGTTGTGGCTCTCTGCCAAGCGATGGGCTATCAGATGCCCGATTTGACGGCGTTACAGCCGGTCGCTATGCGTTTGGAGGTCAAGCAGGGCGTGAATGGTTCGCTGGTAATCGACGACTCGTATAATACGGATGTCAATGCGTTGGTCATCGCGCTCAACTACCTTGTATCGGTGTCGGCAGAGCGTCGCCGTGTTGTTGTGCTGGCAGATATTCTGGGCAGCGACAAGACGGACGAGCAACTCTATCGCGAGGTTGCCGAGTGCGTGAATGATGCGCGAATAGATATGTTTGTGGGCGTTGGCGAGAATATCCGCAAAGCGAAACCATACTTGGAGATGCCGCATCGCTTCTACTCTTCGACAGACGAACTGCTTGCACACCTTGCGGAGGTGGATGTTGCGGATGCGGTGGTGCTCGTGAAGGGTAATCGCGCGGCACAAACCGAGCGCGTGTCGCACCGCTTGGAGTTGAAAAGCCATACGACGGTTTTGGAGGTGAATCTGCGTGCTATGGAGCGCAATATCAACTACTTCCGTTCGTTTATGTCGCCATCTACGGCTCTTGTGGCAATGATTAAGGCCTCGGGCTATGGTGCCGGCGATGCGGAGGTTGCGCGTATGTTGCAGCGTCAGGGTGTCGCCTATCTTGCGGTTGCATTTGCCGACGAGGGCGTTGCTCTGCGCCGTGAGGGTATAGATATGCCGATTGTGGTGCTCAACGCCGACGATGCGAGCTTCGAGGCGATGATTGCCAACTCGCTCGAACCCGAAATTTATAGTCTGCGTTCGCTCGAAGCGTTCGTCCGTGCGGTGGATGCCTATGGCGAGCGTAACTACCCGATACACCTTAAATTAGATACCGGTATGCACCGCTTGGGTTTCACCGAGCAGGATACTCCGGCATTGCTTGCCCGACTGGACGACTATGCCGGTCGAGTGCGTGTGGCCTCTATTTTTACGCACTTGTGCGTGGCCGACGAGCCGTCGCAGGACGACTTTACACGCCGGCAGATTGCGCTGTTCGATAGTGTGAGCCGCTCCGTTGCGGGGGCTCTTCCGTATCGTGTTTTGCGCCACGCAGCGGCCTCGGCGGCGATTCTTCGTTTTCCGGAGGCACATTTCGATATGTGTCGTTTGGGATTGGGACTCTATGGCTTTGGCTACTCGCATAACGAGGCGTTGGAGATGTGCTCCACCCTGCGTACGCGCGTGGTGCAGATTCACTCGCTCGCTGCGGGCGAGACCGTCGGATATGGCAGGGCAGGTGTATTGTCGCGCCCGAGCCGTATCGCTACGATTCCGATAGGGTATGCCGATGGTCTGGATCGTCATTTGGGCGGTGGACGATGGTCGATGCTCGTTGGCGGAGTGGCCGTGCCGACGGTTGGCCGTATATGTATGGATAGTTGTATGATTGACGTTACGGATGTGCCGAACGTGGCGGAGGGTGACGAGGTTGTAATCTTCTCGCCTGCGGCAGGCAATACGGTTGAGGATATGGCAAAAGCACTCGATACGATACCTTACGAGGTGCTGACATCCATCTCGAAACGCGTCAAACGAATATATATAAACGAATAAGCGATGAGCGGAGTACTCTACCTGATACCTTGCCCGATTTCGGACGATACGGCGGTCTTGGACGTAACGCCGGCTGCCAATATGCGTATCGTCGATTCGCTCGACTATTTCATTGTCGAGAATCTGCGTTCGGCGCGTCGCTTCCTCTCGAAGGCGGGTTATGCTCGTGCCATTGATGATGCCGAGTTTGTCGAACTCAACGAACATACAACCTCGCCAGCCGATATTGCGCGAATGGTCGAGCCGTTGCGCAAGGGTCGCAGTGCGGGTGTTATCTCGGAGGCGGGTGTTCCGGCCGTTGCCGACCCGGGTCAGCAGGTGGTCGAGTTGTGCCATTGCTACGGGATTCGGGTTGTGCCGCTTGTGGGCCCGTCATCGATTCTTATGGCGGTGATGGCTTCGGGGTTGAGTGGTCAGTCGTTCGCCTTTAATGGCTATCTGCCGGTCAAAGAGCCGGAGCGTTCGCGTGCCATCAAGCGTTTGGAGTCGCGCGCCACGACCGAGCATCAATCGCAGGTGGCAATCGAAGCACCGTATCGCAACATTCGCCTTGCCGAGCAGATTCTGCGCACCTGTGCTCCTAATACGCGCTTGTGCATAGCGTGTAACATAACGGCGGCGGACGAGTATATACGTACGGCGACCATCGCCGAGTGGCGCAAGGAGCGTCTGCCGGATATTCAGAGGCGCCCAACCATATTTATAATCGGATAATACAAAACAATGCTATACAATATGAAACGTAAAATTTCTTTACTCGTTGCCTCTCTCTTGTTGGTCTCTGCGGCAAGCGAGATTATGGCACAGAATGCTTTTAAGAGTGCTAATCCCTATTTCCAGCCGGAAGAGTTGCCTGATATGTGCATCTGGTTGCCGGCTCCTCCTGCGGCCGACTCTCCGGAGTTTGCGTTGGATGTTGCTCGATACGAATGGGGCAAAAGCGTGCGCGAAAACGACCCTGCCCGATTGGCTTTGGCTATTAAGCAGGCCGACGCTTCGGTGGGTAACTTCTGCGAGGAGTTTAGCGCTCCGTTCGGTATGACCATTTCAAAGGAGCGTACGCCGAAGATTTTCAAGTTGCTGGTCAATTCCGTTGCAACGTGTGCGACGATTGCCCACTCGCCGAAGAATCACTATATGCGTCCTCGTCCGTTTATCCACTTCGAGGAGAAGACGCCGATTCCGAATCACGAGAGCAATTTGGGCGACAACGGCTCCTATCCGTCGGGCCATACGACTCGTGGTTGGGCTGCGGCTCTGTTGCTGATGGAGATTAACCCTGATGCATCAATCGACCTTTTGAAGATGGGCCTTATGCAGGGCGACAGCCGTATGATTGTCGGCTACCATTGGCAGAGCGATGTTACGGCAGCGCGTTTGGGTGCAGCAGCAGCGGTCGCAAAGTTGCACTCTTCAAAGCGATTCAACAAAGATATGCAGGCGGCGAAGCGCGAGTTTAAGCGACTCTCGAAGTAGTGACCACTGTGCGAAGAATAGACAAGAAGCTGTCTAACAAGGTGATTTCTGCGTTACGCTCGCCCTTAAAATGCTCATTTACGCCAAGTAAACTCCGCTTTTTCGGGCTTCGCAAGGTTGCGATTAAGGGGAGAGCAAAACAAAATTTGTTTTGCCGAACCGAAGCAACCAAAAGCCTTCGAAGAAGGTTTAAGCCTTGAAATCCCTCTTGTTATACAACTTCTAAAATAGAGGGGGCTGTTCAACTTTTTGTTGGACAGCCCTTCGTTGTATTTTGCGGGGTCGGCTACTCCTCGTAGAGCAGATACTTGCGTCGCGTGGTGCGATACTCGTCGAGTGAGGGTTGCCAACGTGCGCGAATCTCATCGGCGGTACAACCCGCCACAATCATCTCGCGTACGTACGCCACGCCTACGAGTTTCTCGAAGAATGGCGTGAAAAATTGCTCGGCCGATAGCCCCGTGCGACGATAGGCGTCGATGATGTATTCGAGGTTGAATCCGCCGGCAATAATCTCCTCATCTGCCACACTGCGCAAATCCACACCCCGACAGAGCGTATCCATCAGCGGCGGTCGCTTCGCACCGGCCATCGAGCGAGGCGTGAATGTGAATGTGCCGCCACGCATTGCCGGATGGCCGTAGCACTCGAACGGGTGCTCTGTACCGCGACCGAGCGAACACACCGTGCCCTCGAACAGACAGGTGGAAGGGTAGAGATATATGGCGTGTTGCGTGCGCAAGTTTGGCGATGGAGCAATGGGTAGCGTGTAGCGTGTTGAGTGGGTGTATCCTGCACAAGGTATAACCTTCACGTTGCACTTTGGCGACCACCCCTCGCCGATGGCCATCATCGCAATTTCGCCCATCGTAAGACCGTGAACGACCGGAATCGGTAACGCTCCGACTCCCGATTTGTAGCGCAAGTCGAGCGTAGGTCCGTCCGTGTACATTCCGTTCGGATTCGGGCGGTCGAGAATGATGACCTCGCGATCCGCCGCTGCACAATCGGCCACAACATCGAGCATCGTTATATAGTAGGTGTAGAATCGCAAACCAACATCCTGCATATCGACCACCATAACGTCGAATGCCGCCGTCTGCTCGGCCGTGAGGTGTCGCCCTTTTGACGAATATAGCGACCAAATCGGTACGCCGGTGCGCTCGTCCACGCCCGAGGCGACCTTCTCGCCTGCATCTGCCGTGCCTCGGAAACCGTGCTCGGGCGATACGATGCCGACCAAATTTACGCCTTCGCGCACGAGCATATCGACCAGATGCTCATCCCGCACAACCGCCGTATGGTTGGCAAGTACCGCCACACGACGACCGCGCAGTAGCGGCAAGTACTGCTCCGTTCGCTCGGCTCCGACCCTGACCTCTTCGGTCTGCACTGCCGATTGTGCCGAAACGCTTATAGCCGCCTCTTCTGTGAGCCACAACGCCGCGAAGGCGAGCAACATAGCAAAAAATCTACGCCCCGCCATACTCCATAAGATATGCTTTGATGAAATCGTCCAACTCGCCATCCATTACCGCATCGACTGCCGATGTCTGGTGTCCCGTGCGATGGTCCTTCACGCGACGGTCGTCAAAGACGTAGGAACGAATCTGCGATCCCCACTCGATACGCTTCTTGTCGGCTTCGAGTCGTTGGCGTGTGGCGTTGCGCTTGTCGAGGGCGTATTGATATAACTTGGCACGCAGAATACGCATCGCATTCTCCTTGTTCATCAACTGCGAGCGCGTCTCCTGATTCTCAATGACGTACGAAATCTCCTCGCCCGTATCTTCGTCCTTGAAGTGGTAGCGCAGACGGGCTGCCGTCTCGACCTTGTTCACGTTCTGACCGCCTGCACCGCTCGAACGGAATGTCTCCCACTCGACATTTGCCGGATTGACCACAACCTCGATTGTGTCATCTACGGCAGGCGCAATCGAGACGGATGCAAAGGTCGTTTGTCGTTTGTTGTTGGCATTGAACGGCGAGAGTCGCACCATACGATGCACGCCGTTTTCGCTTTTCAGGTAACCGTACGCATATTCGCCTTCGACCTCCATCGTACAGGATTTGACACCCACCTCGTCGCCCGGCTGGTAGTCGAGCATCTTCGTCCGATAACCGTGCGCCTCGCACCAACGGGTGTACATACGCAACAGCATCGAAGCCCAATCGAGTGCCTCTGTTCCGCCTGCACCGGCATTGATGTCGATGATGGCACCCATCTTGTCCTCCTCGCCACGCAACATATTGCGCAGTTCGAGCTCCTCGATGAGCGAGAGCGTACGTGCGTACTGTTCGTCCACCTCCTGCTCTGTTGCGAGTCCTTCGCGCACGAAATCGGGCATCATCTCGCACTCCTCGACCGCTGCCGAGACCGCATCGTAGTCGGTAATCCAGCTCTTTATGCTGGCAACCTTTTGCAACTGTCGTTGTGCCGCCTCCGGATTATCCCAGAAGTCGGGTGCGAGCGTTCGCTCCTCCTCGTTTTGCAGGTCTATTCTTCGCTGTTCGATGTCAAAGACACCTCCCCAGCGTATCCAGACGCCTTACAATCTCCTTAATCTGTTCTACCTGAATCATATTTTTCGATTTTTTATTGTTTTCTCTGTTCTTTTCCGCTCTGCCTCGTTCGCTCTGCTTTGTTTGCTCTGCCACTCAATGTGACTGCTCTACGACTAAACCCCGCGCGATGCAAGATATTCGCCCACAATTCGTGCCGCATCGCCCACCAACTCTGCGCACGGACGTTTGCGATAATAGTCGTCGGTGCGTGGCGAGGGTGTCGGCTCGTCCTTCTCGCGGTCGAGGCCGAGCAACGTACGGCATACGATTGCACCGTTTGTGGCGCGGAATTGCTTGGCAAAGTGCTGAACAAGAGCGTAGTTTTCGCGTTTGGCTGTCGGGTTGTCGCACGCGGGCGACGGAGCGAGCAGCCCGGCTATCATCGTCATACCGCTGACCGCACCGCACACCTCACGCAGACGACCCATACCTCCACCGAAAGGTGCCGAGAGGGTGGCTGCGAGAGTCGGCTCCAAGCCAATCAGATCGGCATACGCAAGCACGACCGACTGCGAACAGTTGTAACCGCTACGGAATAACTCTTTGGCGCGCTCGACGCGCTCTTCGATATTTATGCTGTTATCCATATTTCGATCCAATTTTTTGCAAATTTAACACTTTTTTACGGCATCCGAGCGCAAGGTGGCGATAAAAAACAACTTTGCACCCTTAAAAGCCATATTGCATGGCGTAGCGCGGGTCGTGTGGCTCAAAAATTGCCCGCGTGGCGATGTATGGGACGCGTGCGATATAATGTGGCATTGGTGTTGGCAAACGTGTTGTTTGGGGCCAACTTCTCGTTCTACGTCTCGCTTACGCGTTATTACTTCACTTTCCAACAGATATTTATGATGCAGGTGGCAACGGCGGCCGCCTTCTTCATCCCATTCGCCATCTTCTCGTCGCGCTCGTATCGCATTACGGTTGAGGATTTCGGCAATATCTTCATCGTCGCACTGCTGGTTATCTACGGTTGGATGTATATGCTCGTGTGGGGTGCATCCTGCACAAGTCCGATAGACGCCTCGACAATCTCGACGCTCGGACCCGTCTTTACGCTCTTCGTTGCGCGCGTGGTGACCCCGAAGAGCATATCGTGGTTGAGGATTGCGGGTGCGGTGATTGCGCTGACGGGTGCTGCCGTGTTTCTGTTCGATGGTGGCGAGTCGCTGGTTGGGAATACCCGCGAGGGCTTCGGCAATGCGTTGGTGCTGTGTGCTGTTGTGGCGATTGCCGCCAATACGGTGCTGATTCGACCGCAACTGCAACGCTACTCGCCTGCGGTGGTGATGGGGTGGTACTACATAATCGGCTGCGCAATTGCTGCACCATTCTTTTGGCGCGAGATTTCGGGCATAAATCCTCTGCGTTTGCCACTCGGTGCACTGTTCGAGCTGATGTACGTGTTGGTGCTCGGCACCGTACTGCCGATGTGGTTGCTCTATTTTGGTACGGAGCACCTGACCAGCATCCATACGGCTCTCTATCGCTATATTCAGCCCGTTGTGGCGACCGCCCTGTCGCTGCTTCGCGGACAGAGTAAAATAGATCGCGCCAACGTGGTCGGCGCGATACTGATTTTTACGGGAATCGTGTTGGTGGCAGGTGGCGGAGCTCTGTTCAATCGTCTGGTCGAATCGCGCCGCTCACGACCGCCTACTCGCGAATAATCTTCACTTCGCCACCCTCGCCAAAGGCGATAATGGCACTCGGCTTGCCGGTCGGACGACCCTGAAAACGCGGATTGACGACGAAGTCCACACCATCGACAATCTCCTTTACGACTTCCGCCAAATTGCGTGGAGTCGCCTCGCCGGAGATGTTTGCCGAGGTCGAGACTATCGGACGACCGAACTTGCGCAACAACTTCTGGCAGAACTCGTGGTCGGGAACACGCACGCCGAGCGTACCCTCGTCGGGTATCAGGTTTGCAGCCAAGCCCGTTGCTCCGGGCAGAATGAGTGTCAGCGGTTTGGTTGCCATCTCCATCACCTCGAATGCGATGCCCGGCGCCTTATCGACGTAGCGCACAACCATATCCGGATGGGCACACAAGACGAGCATCGATTTCTTATCCTCGCTGCGTTTGAGTGCGTAAATCTTTGCAACCGCTTCGGCATTCGTCGCATCGCAACCGATGCCCCATACGGTGTCGGTCGGGTAGAGGATGATTCCGCCACGACGCAACACTTCCAATGCAAGTTCTATCTCACGTTCCATAACTTTCTGTGGTTTTTATGTGGGCAAAGTTAGTAAAAATCGGGTGTAAAATCTTGATTGACGAATATTTTACGAGAAATTCTGCTTTTTCTCGACAGAATTTTATAATTTTGTCGGTCGATACACGAAATAATAATTAAAAACAATATACTATGGGAAGAGCATTTGAATATCGTAAAGCGCGAAAGATGAAGCGTTGGGGCCATATGGCGCGCGTGTTTACAAAGATTGGTAAGGAGATTGAGATTGCCGTTAAGGCGGGCGGCTCCGATCCGTCGTCGAATACACGTCTGCGTATCTTGATGCAGAACGCCAAGGCGGAGAATATGCCGAAGGAGAACGTCGAGCGCGCAATTAAACGTGCAACCGAGAAGGATGCAGCAGATTATAAGGAGGTTATCTACGAAGGTTATGGCCCGAACGGTGTCGCTTTCTTGGTAGAGACCGCTACCGACAACACTAACCGTACGGTTGCTAACGTGCGTATGTACTTCAACAAGTGCGGCGGTACGCTCGGTAACTCTGGTAGCGTCGGCTTTATGTTCGAGCACAAGTGCGTCTTCAAGTTCAAGGCGGAGGGCGTTGATCCCGAGGAGTTGGAGTTGGATATGATCGACTTGGGCGTTGATGAGTTCTATGTCGAAGAGGACGGTATCAACGTATATGCTCCGTACGAGGCGTTTGGTGCAATCCAGAAGTGGTTGGACGATCGCGGTTACGAGATTGTTTCGGGTGAGGGTGTTCGCATCCCGACCGATACGAAGGAGTTGGATGCCGAGGGTCGCGAGGCGGTCGAGAAACTCGTCGAGAAACTCGAAGAGGACGACGACGTTGTAAACGTATATCACACGATGGCCGAGGGCGAGGAGTAGTTCCGCAGGATTAGTTCCGAGTATGGCTTTTATAAGAGAGGGGTTGTCCGGTTAATGGACAACCCCTCTCTGTTTTAGTTAGCGAGACCCTACTCCAATCGACGAGCACCGTCCGAGATAACCACGTCGTAAATCTTCGGCTCGTGGCCATACTTTGCGGCAAACTCCTTGCGAGCCGCCTCCACGAAACCGTCATACAACTCCTCTTTCACGAGGTTGATGGTGCAGCCACCAAAACCGCCACCCATAATGCGTGCGCCGGTCACGCCGCACTTCTCTGCCAACTCGGCCAAGAAGTCGAGCTCCTCACAACTCACCTCGTAGTCGCGAGACATTCCCCAATGCGTCGCATACATACGCGCACCTACGGTCTCGTAGTCGCCGGCAACCAACGCCTCGCAAACATCCAGCACGCGCTGCTTCTCGCCGATGACATACTTCGCACGCTTGTAGTCCTCCTCGGAGATTTCGCCCTTCACGCGCTCCAAATCCTCCTGCTCGGCATCGCGCAACGTCTCAATGCCCAACACGCGTGCCACGCGCTCGCACGACTCACGACGCTTGTTGTATGGCGAATCGACCAACTCGTGCTTCACGCACGAGTTTACCAACAACAGACGGTAGCCCTTCGGGTCGAACGGGAAGTACTCGAACTCCATCGAACGGCAGTCGAGGCGCATCAGGTGGCCCTTCTTGCCGAAAACGGATGCGAATTGGTCCATAATGCCGCAATTCACGCCAACGTAGTGGTGCTCGGTCATCTGACCCACCTTTGCCAACGCAAACTTGTCGATGCGACCCTCGGCAAACATCTCGTTCAGCGCGAAAGCAAACGTGCTCTCCAATGCTGCCGACGACGACATACCTGCGCCAAGCGGCACATCGCCCGAAAATGCGCAGTCGAAACCGCCCACCTCGACACCCAAAGCCGCCATCTCGCGACATACGCCGAAGATATATTTTGCCCATCCCTGCGACGGAGCATCGCTCTCCTCCAAACCGAAGGTTGCCGACTCGTCAAGGTCGATGGCGTACGCTCTGACTACGCGCTCGCCATTGGCGCGAATAGCAGCCACAATACCGCAATCCACAGCACCCGGAAATACGAAACCGCCGTTGTAGTCGGTGTGCTCACCGATGAGGTTGATTCTGCCCGGAGAGGCATACACTGCGCACTCGCCGCCGAAATGCTCGGCAAATGCACTTTTTACTTTGTTGATATCCATTTCTGTATAGTTTTTAGGTTTTGTTCGTCAGTCGATGCGCTCCAACTCTCTTGCAAGAGTCGAGAGTCGAGCGCACAATCCTAACAAAGGTACATTTTTTTTCGGTATAATGAAAATCCTCCGCTGTTTTTTGATGAATAATTTTCCAATAACCCATACACCCACCATACACCGCATCCAAAATATTGCGTACTCGACCGACCGCCGCAGACGAGAGCAGAGCAAGCGGAGAAGGGTAGGCGCAATCGAAGATTGGCGGTGTTGGGAACTGGCGACCGAAAACTCGTTTTCAAAGGCGCCAATTCACAATGCCGTAAATTGCGCAGCAATCGCCTACCACAAAACTCCGCGCCGACAACTCTGCCGAGTCGCCACCGGTTGAACGAGTCCTATTCCGGGTACAAAAAAAAGACGCTGAGAAGAATCTCAACGTCTTGTGCCCAGAATAGGACTCGAACCTACACGTCTCTCAACACTCGCACCTGAAACGAGCGCGTCTACCATTTCGCCATCTGGGCATTTGCGAGTGCAAAGGTAATAAAATTTCGGAACAAACAACTCTTTCCGTGCTGAAAAATCGAAAAAAAGAGAGATATTGCACCAAACATCATATAAAATCTTGCCAAAGTTGATTATGCTTGCAATCAAAGCCCTCTGAAAATTGTAATATCATACCTTTCTGTGAAGATTTTTGGCATCGGAACATAAAGTTCCGAAATTTATTTGTACCTTTGAGGTTAATATGAAACGAATTGCACTTTTTCCTGGCTCGTTCGACCCGTTTACGCGTGGTCACGAGCAACTTGTCGAGAGCGCATTGCAACTCTTCGACGAGGTTGTTATCGCTGTTGGCGATAATCTCTCGAAGCGCGGATTGCTCTCGGTTGAGGCGCGATGTCGTATGATTTCCGACCTTTACGCAGCGAACGACCGCGTGAAGGTGGACTCCTACACCTCGCTGACGGGCGATTTTGCACGTGAATGTGGGGCGGTGGCTATGATTCGTGGTGTGCGCAACACAACAGATTTCAATTTTGAGCGTTCTATTGAAGCGACCAACCGTCGCCTCTTTCCGGAGATTGTTACGGTGTTGCTCGCGACGCCTGCCGAGTATGCGCACATCTCGTCGAGCGTTGTGCGCGAGTTGCTTTCGTTCGGGCGTGATGTGAGCGACTTTGTACCTGCGGGTATTGATATTAAGAGATATTTATAAAAAAACAGATATTTGCGAAATGCAGTTTACAGCAGAGATGATAGCCGGTCTGCTCGGTGGCGAAACGATTGGCGACAAGAGTGCCGCAGTCTCGACGGTTTCGTCCATCGAGGGTGGCAAAGAGGGAGGTTTGGCATATTTGTCCAACCCGAAGTATGAGGAGTACCTCTACACGACAAAGTGTTCGGTTGTGCTTGTCGAGCGCGATTTCGAGCCGAAACAGCCGGTTGGAGCGACGCTTATCCGCGTGGATAATGTCGGAGCGTGCGTGTTGCGCTTGCTCGAAATGTACAACGCGATGAAGCCCAAGAAGACGGGCATCTCGCCACGCGCGTCAATCTCCGAGAAGGCAACCATTGGCGAGAATTGCTACGTTGGCGACTTCGCCGTTATCGAGGCGGGGGCAGTCGTTGCGGATGGTGCGAAGATATATCCGCAGTGCTACGTCGGCGATGGCGTGCGCATCGGCAGCGATACGACGCTCTATGCCGGTGTGAAGGTCTATGAGGGTTGTACGATTGGTGCGCGATGCATCATCCACGCAGGGGCAGTTATTGGTGCCGACGGCTTCGGTTTTGCTCCGAATGCGCAGGGTGGTTTCGATAAGATTCCGCAACTCGGCAACGTCATCATCGAGGACGATGTGGAGATTGGTGCCAACACCTGTATCGACCGTGCAAAGACCGATTCGACCATCATTCGTCGCGGCGTGAAGTTGGATAACCTGATTCAGATTGGCCACAATGTACAGGTGGGCGAGAACACAGTTTCGTCGGCGCAGACAGGTATCGCCGGCACGTCGAAGGTGGGTCGCAACTGCTTCCTCGCCGGTCAGGTCGGAATTGCCGACCACGTTACGATTGGCGACCGTGTGAAGATTGGCAGCAAGTCGGGTATCGACAAGAATGTAGGCGACGACGAGATTCGCTTTGGTTATCCCGCTATGCCGGGTATGGGCTATCACCGCTCGTTTGCCGTATTCAAGCAACTGCCCGACCTGAAACGTCGCGTTGAGGAGTTGGAGCGCAACGCAGAGAAGAGCAAATAATGGGAAAAAGTAATTTGATTAACTAATAAAAACAGAGAAGACAATGAAGAAGATTTTAATGATTCTTGCAACGGTTGCTTTGGCAGCAAGTTGCGCTCGCCCGTATTGCACAATCGAGGGTGATGTTGCAAATTTGGCAGATGGTACGCTGATGCTTACCGAGCCGGTTCGTAATGGTGCGGTTATCGACTCGACGAAGGTCGTAGCAGGCAAGTTCTGCTTCGAGTTGCCGGAGGGTGAGACACGTCAGTATGCAATTCTTTCGGGTCACGACCATATCGCAATGGTCTATGCCGAGCAGGGTGTAGTGAAGGTGTCGGGCGATTTCAGCAAGGATAACGGCGTGCAGGTTGCAGGTACGGTATCGAACGATGCTTACAACGCATTCAACAACGATCTCTACGTTCTCAATCGTCGTTTCACGCAGGCAGCGAGCAGCGAGGAGCGCGAGGCGATTCGTGGCGAGTTTGATGTATTGGTTGATAAGGCGATTGCCGACAATAGCAACAACCCGTTCGGTGTAGATATGCTCTTGCAGACGAAGGGCTACGAGCTCTCGGCATACGAGATGTTGCAGCAGTTGGAGCAGCTCTCGCCGGAGATGCAGCTCTTGCAGACGGTTGTTGATGCCAAGGCAAAGGCCGAGCGCAAGATGAAGACCGAGCCACAGGTCGAGGGTAGCGATATCGTTCCTATCTATATCGACGTTGTTCAGCCGGATGTAAACGGCAACGAGGTTTCGCTCAAATCGGTTGTTGAGAACCCTGCAAACAAGTATGTGTTGCTCGACTTCTGGGCTTCGTGGTGTGGTCCTTGTATGGGTGAGATGCCACACTTGACGGCCGCTTACAAGAAGTACCACAAGAAGGGCTTCGAGATTTTCGGTGTGTCGTTCGACCGCAACAAGGAGGCGTGGATGAACGCTATCAAGAATATGAAGATGGAGTGGGTGAATGTCAGCACGCTCAACCGTTTCGACAACCCTGCCGCCGAGGAGTATGTTGTTGAGTCGATTCCTACCAACCTGCTTATCGATTGCAGCAATGGTGTGATTATCGCCAAGAATCTGCGCGGTGAGGAGGTTGAGAAGAAGCTTGCAGAGTTGCTCAAATAGTCACCGTTTATATATTAGGTCGGGTGCGCATTGGTGCCCGACCTATATTTATAATATAGTATGGCAATCTATCGTATTCTGGGCATTGACCCCGGCACAAACTATATGGGCTACGGCGTGTTGGAGGTTGAGGGTCGCACGATTCGGGCTGTGACGCTCGGCGATATCGACCTTCATCGTATCGACGATCCGTATGCCAAGTTGCGCGCCATATTCGATGGCGTGTGCCATTTGATTGCCGACTACGAGCCGCGTGAAGTTGCTTTGGAGTCGCCATTCTTCGGGCAGAATGTGCAGAGTATGCTCAAATTGGGTCGCGCACAAGGCGTTGCAATGGCTGCTGCATTGAGCCGCAATAAGACGGTGACCGAGTACGCTCCGTCGCGCATCAAACAGGCGATTGCGGGCATCGGCTCGGCTTCGAAAGAGCAGGTGGCGGGTGTGGTTTGTCGTACGTTGCATATCGAGGAGCGTCCGCGAAGGGCCGATGCTACGGATGGAATGGCGGTTGCGTTGTGCCATTACTACGCATCGACCAACCCGATAGAGTGTGCGCTCGGCGCCGAACGAGTGAAGGGCTTGGGTGGTGAGCGATGTGCCCGTAAGCGGGGCAGTACCTCGTGGGAGAAGTTCTTGCGCGAGAATCCGGATAAGGTTGTAAAGTAGCACGCAAGAGCGCGCGCAAAAGAGTTGTCGTGGGTGGCAGACCGAAGATATGGTCGAGCCGCCCACGACGTTTTTTGGGGTGGTGTGTGTGGTAGTCCCTCCGCTTTACGCTGCCTTGAATCGAATCTCTCCGGCGGTAGCGTCTGCCACAATCGTTGCGCCTTCGTCGAGCGCACCCTCTATCATCAGCGTTGCAAGCGGCTCCTCGATTCGCTCGGCGAGAATACGTTTCAGCGAGCGCGCTCCGTGTCGATGCTCCTGTCCGAGCGATGCGAGCAGTCGTCGTGCCTTTGGTGTTACGCGAAGAGTGTATCCCAAACGTTCGAGACGGCGGAGTATATGGCTGAGTTCCAAATCGACAATGTGCTGCACATCCTCACCCGACAACTCACGAAAAAAGATAATCTCGTCAATGCGGCCTATGAACTCCGGCGAGAATGTACGCTCCAACGCCTTGCGATACGCCTCGTCAGGTGCCGTAGCGCGACTCGCTTGGGCTGATACCGTTGCGTAGCCGACCTGCGTCGCTTGTGCTACATCGCGCGAGCCGGCATTGGATGTCATAATGATTACCGTGTTGCGGAAATCGACCTTGCGACCACTGCCATCCGTTAGATGCCCATCGTCGAGCAACTGCAACATCGCCTCGTAGAGATTCGGGTGTGCCTTCTCGATTTCGTCAAACAGCACCACCGAATATGGTCGGCGACGTACCGCTTCGGTGAGTTGTCCACCCTCGCCGTAGCCGACATATCCGGGAGGCGAGCCGATGAGGCGCGATACGTTGTGCGGCTCGCTGTACTCCGACATATCTATACGAATCAACCCCGCTCCGTTGTTCAAATGCGCGGACAACTCCTGCGCAAGCAGGGTTTTGCCTACGCCGGTCGGGCCTACAAACATAAACACCCCCAACGGACGACGCTCGTCGCGCAGTCCGGTGCGTGCGCGACGTATTGCGCGTGCCACACGTCGTACGGCATCGTGCTGTCCGATTATGCGCTTGGCGAGGTCGCTCTCCAAATTTTGCAGTTGGCTCTGCTCGTCGCCCATCAGCCGCTCTGTCGGTATGCCGGTCATCACACCTACGGCACGCGCAACATCCTCGGCGGTCACGGTTGGATAGTTGTTGCCCGCCGCCAAAGCCATCGATGCGCCCGTCTCGTCCAACACGTCGATTGCCTTGTCCGGAAAATTGCGATCGGTGATGTATCGTTCGGCAAGCGTTACGCACGCGGCGAGTGCCGAGGGCTCGTAGCGAACGGTGTGGTGTTGCTCGTATATCGGAGCGATGTTTTGCAGTATGCGCAGCGTGTCGTCGGCTGTCGTCGGCTCGATTAGAACCTTGCCGAAACGGCGTTCCAGCGCGGCATCGCGCTCGATGCACTCGCGATGCTCGTCGAGTGTCGTGGCTCCGATGATGCGAATCTCTCCGCGTGCCAAAGCCGGTTTGAGAATGTTTGCCGTGTCGAGCGACCCTTGTGTCGAGCCGGCACCGACTATGGTGTGTATCTCGTCGATAAATAGAATGGTGTGCCGGTCGCGCCGCAACTCGTCGAGTAGTTGTTGCATACGCTCTTCAAACTCGCCACGAAATTTCGTACCGGCAACGAGCGATGCCACATCCATCGCCACAATCGACTTGTCGGCCAGCACCGCAGGCACATCGCCTGCCGCAATGCGCAGAGCCAAACCCTCGACAATGGCACTCTTGCCCACGCCAGCATCGCCGACGAGTATCGGATTGTTCTTCTTGCGACGAGCGAGAATCTGCACCACGCGCTCTATCTCGCGTTCGCGTCCGATGAGTGGGTCGAGCATCCCTTCGCGTGCCGAGCGTGTGAGATCGACTCCGAATCGGCGAATGAGTGACGACTCCTGCGTGCGGACAATATCTGTCGAGAGGACTGCTTGCGCGTGGTTGTCGGTCGATGTTTGGCGTTCGGCGTCGGACGAGAATTGCTCCAACTCATCCTCCAACAGCGAGCCCGTAATGCCATAGAGCGCAAAGATACGTGCTGCGCTGCTCGCTCCGTCGCCTATGATATCTATGGCTGCGTGGGCGGTCGAGATGCGTCGCACGTCCGAAAATCGACGTCGTAGCCCTGCGGCATAATCGACGAAAAACTCCTCCGGCAGAAGCCCCTCCGACGGTGCGCGTCGAATCTCGTGCTCCAATCGTAGCGCAATCTGGTACATCTGCCAATCCTGCAAGTGGCTTGCAAGCAGTCGATAAGCCATCGAATCCTCGTCGCGCAACAGCGTGAGCATCAGGCAATCTTTCAGTGAGTGGTCCATACCGCTTCGGGCTGTGTCGAATGCCGTGCGGGCGATTATGCCCTCCAATGCTTTTGATATTTTAACCTCCATATTCGTCTCCTCTAATTTTATTCGTGAGTGATAACGGAGGTGCAAAATATTTTATTATGTTAAGTTATGCGCTTTTCCTGTGAGTGGTTTATTGGCGGTGATGGGTGGTTTGATAGGGTGGGGTAACGGTTGCGAGTAAACTGCGGTTTTTCGGACTTCGCAGGCCTTGAAATCCCTCTTGTCATATAACTTCAAACAATAAGGGTGTGTCTAAAAAACTTGTTAGACACACCCTTATAGGCGGTATCGGTCGAAGCACACTCGCTTACCCTATGATTTGCGCAGAGAGATAAGGAGTTATCGACGACCCTCCTTTGCCTCGATGCACTCCGTAGCGTGAGGTACGCGCAACAGACGCTCGCGCGGAATGAGTTTTCCGGTTGTCTTGCAGATGCCGTAGGTCTTATGCTCGATGCGGACAAGAGCCATTTCGAGATTCTTGATAAATTTGAGTTGGTGCGCAGCCAGACGCTCGCTCTCCTCCTTCGAGAGGGTAGCGGCGCCCTCTTCCAGCACCTTGAACGTCGGCGATGTATCCTCCGTATCGTTGTCGGCGCTATGCGTGATTGACGCGCGGAGCAGTTCGTAGTCGTGACGAGCCACTTCGAGTTTCGAGAGTATCAACTCTTTGAATTCAGCCAATTCGGCGTCGTTGTATCTGGTCTTAATCTTCTCAGCCATACCTTTTATGTATTAATGTTTTAGTAAAGATAGCAAATAAATCCGATATATACAACTTGTTGCATATATTTTTTTTGAGCCGATGTGCCCAAATGTTTACAAAAAGGGCTTCGAGCATAGCCCGAAGCCCTTTTTCGTGGTGCGAAAAAACTTCGGCTATCCGATTCGCGTGATGGCGATTTTCAGTGGCTCGTCGTTAATATCGGTCTCGACAACGAACTCGCCGGTCGGCTCGTCAGCCGTCTTAACCGCGAGGGCGAGTGTCTGCTGACCGATGTAGCCGGCAAACTCGGCAACGGCTGCCGTTACCGCCTCCTTCGCCTCGATTGCAACCTCGATTTTGTCGGTCACCTCCAAGCCCGAATCCTTACGGATATTCTGGATACGGTTAATCAACTCGCGTGCCACACCTTCGCGCTGCAACTCGTCGGTTACCGTAATGTCGAGTGCAACGGTAAGCTTGCCTTCGCTCGTCACCAACCAGCCCGGCATATCCTCCGAGGTAATCTCGAAGTCGGCAGGCGTAACGCTAATCTGCTCGGCACCCATATCGAGGATGATGCTCTCCGACTGTTCGATTTCGGCGATACGCTCCTGCGAGAATGTCGCTGTGAGTGCCGCAATCTGCTTCATATACTTGCCGTAGCGTGGGCCGAGCGTCTTGAAGTTCGGCTTGATGCGCTTGGTGATGATGCCGGTCGTGTCGTGTATGAGTTCTACCTGCTTGACGTTCACCTCGTTCATAATCAACTGACTTACGGCCTGTATGTGGCGTTCGGTCTGCGCGTCGAGTACCGGAATGAGAATCTTTGTCAGTGGCTGACGCACCTTGATATTGACTTTACGACGCAAGGCGAGCACCATCGACGATGTGCGCTGTGCGATGGCCATCATCTCCTCCAAGTCGCGGTTGAGCAACTCCTCGTTGCAAACCGGGAACGACGAGAGGTGTACCGAGCCCTCCGAACAGTTGCCGCTTACGGCATTCAGGTCGCGGAAGATGCGGTCGGAGATAAACGGAGCGAATGGTGCTGCGAGTTTTGCAACGGTTTCCAGACAGGTGTAGAGCGTCTGATATGCCGCCAACTTGTCCTCGTTCATCTCGCCACCCCAGAAACGCTTACGGTTGAGGCGCACGTACCAGTTCGAGAGATTCTCGCCGACGAACTCCTGAATAGCGCGAGCGGCAGGTGTCGGGTCGTAGTTTTCGAGCGACGCCGTAACATCGCGCACGAGCGAGTTGAGCAGCGAGATAATCCAGCGGTCAATCTCCGGACGACGCTCGAACGGAACCTGCTCCTCGCGGCCCGTGAAGCCGTCGATGTTGGCGTAGAGTGCGAAGAACGAGTAGGTGTTGTAGAGCGTGCCGAAGAACTTACGACGCACCTCATCCACGCCCTCGACGTCGAATTTGAGGTTGTCCCACGGCTGCGAGTTGGATATCATATACCAGCGCGTTGCGTCTGCGCCATACTTGTCGAGCACCTCGAACGGATCGACGGCGTTGCCCAAACGCTTCGACATCTTGTTACCGTTCTTGTCCAACACCAAACCGTTGGAGATGATGTTGCGGAACGCCACGTTGTCGAAGAGCATCGTCGCGATAGCGTGCAGCGTGTAGAACCAGCCGCGTGTCTGATCGACACCCTCGGCGATAAAGTCGGCAGGGAATACCGTGTTGAATTTGTCGGCATTCTCGAACGGATAGTGCAACTGTGCGTACGGCATTGCGCCCGAATCGAACCACACGTCGATAAGGTCGCTCTCGCGGCGCATTGGCTCGCCCTTCGACGATACGAGGACGATGTTGTCCACGTACGGTTTGTGCAGGTCGATACGCTCGGTCGAATAGTTCTCTTTCGACATATCGCCCACGACGAACGACTTGTACGGGTTCTCGGTCATAACGCCTGCGGCAATAGACTTCTCGATTTCGCCCATCAACTCCTCAATCGAGCCGATGCACTTGCACTCCGAGTAGTCCTCCGTAGCCCAAATCGGCAGCGGTGTGCCCCAGAAACGCGAACGCGAGAGGTTCCAATCGGCCAAGCCCTCCAACCATTTGCCGAATCGGCCCGAGCCGGTCGATTCCGGTTGCCACTTGATGGTCTTGTTGAGTTCAATCATACGGTCGCGCATCGCGGTTGCCTTCACAAACCACGAGTCGAGCGGATAGTACAACACCGGCTTGTCCGTACGCCAGCAGTGTGGGTACGAGTGGGTGTGCTTCTCGATTTTGAACGCCTTGCCTTGCGATTTGAGCGTAACGGCAATATCGATGTCGAGCGTCGTCTCGCTGTTGGCGAGTTGCTCGTCGTAGGCATTCTTCACGTAGCGACCTGCCCACTCTGCGTAGAGTGCGGTATTGACATATTTTGCGGTGAACTCCGCATCCAAATCCTCCAAACGGAACAGGCGGCCCGAACGATCGACCATCGGGCAGTTTTTGCCGGCCGTATCGACAACGAAGAGTGGCACGATGCCGGCTGCTTTTGCCACGCGGTCGTCATCGGCACCGAACGTTGGCGCAATGTGTACGATACCCGTACCGTCCGATGTTGTGACATAGTCGCCCACAATTACGCGGAACGCATCGCCCATCGGACGCACCCACTCGATAAGTTGCTCGTAGCGGATGCCCTCCAACTCGCGGCCGCAGAACGTCTGCTCCTCGACCGTGAATGTTCCCTCCTGCTTCTTGCCGAAGTACGACGATACGAGCTCCTTTGCCATAATTACGGTCTGTGGCTCGTCGGTGTATGGGTTGAGGCACTTTACGCGCACGTACTCGATGGACGGACCTACGCAGAGTGCGGTGTTCGACGGCAGTGTCCACGGCGTTGTTGTCCAAGCGAGGAAGAACAGTTCGCCCTGCACACCCTCGAAGAAACGCTCACTGCGCTCGTCGCGTACTACGCGGAACTGCGCCGTGCAGGTGGTATCCTTCACGTCGCGGTAGCAGCCCGGCTGGTTGAGCTCGTGTGTCGAGAGACCTGTTCCGGCTGCCGGCGAGTACGGCTGAATGGTGTAGCCCTTGTAGAGCAGACCCTTGTCGTACATCTTTTTGAGCAGATACCACAGCGTCTCGATATACTTGTTGTCGTACGTGATATACGGGTCGTCGAGATTCACCCAGTAACCCATCTGACGTGTCAGTCGGCTCCAAACGTCGGTGAACTTCATCACATCCTCGCGGCAGCGACGGTTGTACTCCTCGACCGTAATTTTTCGTCCGATATCCTCCTTTGTGATGCCGAGCGTCTTCTCGACACCCAACTCTACGGGCAGGCCGTGCGTATCCCAACCCGCTTTGCGGTGTACGAGATAGCCCTGCTGTGTTTTGTATCGGCAGATGATGTCCTTTATCGTGCGCGCCATCACGTGGTGAATACCCGGCATACCGTTTGCCGACGGTGGGCCTTCGTAGAAGACGAATGTCGGATGGCCTTCGCGAGTCGAGATGCTGCGATGGAATGTATCTTCCGCATCCCATTCGCGCAACACATCCTCCGCCACAGCGGGGAGGTCGAGATTTTTGTACTCTTTGAACTTCATATAGTGTTGTTTTTATTGTTTTTTCGGTGTTGGTGCTTATGAAATAAGCATACAATCGTGCAAAGTTAGTATTTTTTTGCGAATTAGCCCTCTGCCCGACACAAAAAAAGCATCTGCCCACTCGGAACAGATGCTCGTGCTCTCTTTTTTGCGATTTTTTACCGCTTACTCCGCAAAGTTGTATGGCTCGATTGCATCGGCATACTCGACCCAATTTTGCTTTGCTTTATATGCATCAACCGATGCTGTCGGTACATAAATTTTGCGGTCGGAGGCGTTGAAGTCGAATACATAAACACCGTTCAAACTTGGCGGCGTAGTTGGCTTGCAATATACTGTTTTCAGTGCATCGCAACTGTAAAATACATCCTCTTCAATCACAGTCACGCCATCGGGAATTGTAACACTTGTCAGCGCGTCGCAATCCTGGAATGCACCCTTTCCAATCACAGTCACGCTATTCGGGATTGTAACACTTGTCGGCGTGTCGCGATTGTAGAATGCATAAGATCCAATCGTCGTCACATCGCCATCAAAGGTTATTACGCCAACTCCATTTTTGTAGGTGTTAGATACGATATTTGCACCGAATGTTTGCATAGCAGTAGCAATGCTATTATATTTGCCACTATATGGCTCGACAATATTGCCATCCGAAGATGTGTACCAAATCTGGTTGCTTGGAATCGGCATAGCAACTATTGCATCGGCATACTCGCTCCAGCGCGATGCTGCTTTATATGCATCAACCGATGCTGTCGGTACATAAATTTTGCGGTCGGAAGAGTTGTTGTCGAATACAGAACTATTGCCCAAACTTGGCGGCGTAGTTGGTTTGCAATATACCTCTTTCAGCGCGTCGCAATTGTAGAATGCATAACTTCCAATCGTCGTCACGCTATCTGGGATTGTAACACTTGTCAGCGCGTCGCAATCTCTGAATGCAGAAATTACAATCATCGTCACGCTATTCGGGATTGTAACACTTGTCAGCGCGGAGCAGTATCTGAATGCAGAATCTCCAATCGTCGTCACGCTATTTGGGATTGTATATTCGGTTAATCCGGCAGGTGCAAAAGAGTTTAATACACCATCCACAATCAAACAACGATTATCTGCCGAAGCAAATTTGCCATAGAACGCTTTCAGCGCGTCGCAACCGCCGAAAGCCCCCTCTCCAATCGTCGTCACACTATTGGGAATTGTAACACTTGTCAGCGCGTAGCAACAAGATGCGAATGCTTTACTTCCAATCGTCGTCACGCTATCCGGGATTGTAACACTTTTCAGCTTGGAGCAATCTGCGAATGCAGAAATTCCAATCGTCGTTACGCTATTTCCGATTGTAACACTTGTCAGCTTGTAACAACCCCAGAATGCAAAATCTCCAATCGTCATCACGCTATCGGGAATTGTAACACTTGCCAGCGCGTCGCAATTGTAGAATGCCCCCTCTCCAATCGTTTTCACACTATTTCCAATTATAACACTTGTCAGCGCGTCGCAATATATGAATGCAGTACCTCCAATCGTCGTCACGCTATTTGGAATTGTAACACTTGTCAGCGCGTTGCAATCGTAGAATGCACAAGATTCAATCTTCGTCACATCCCCATCAAAGGTTATTACGCCAACTCCGTTTTCGTATGTGTTAGAGGTGATATTTGCACCGAATGTTTGCATAGCAGTAGCATTGCTATTATAGTCGCCACTATATGGCGTGACAACATTGCCATCCGAAGATGTGTACCAAATCTCGTTGCTTGGAATCGGCATAGCAACAATTGCATCTGCATACTCTTTCCAACCGTCTGCTGCTTTATATGCATCCACTGATGCTGTCGGTACATATATCTTTCTGCCGGAGGCGTTGCCGTTAAAAGCACTCCAATTCGAACCGATTCTATTTGCTGTTGGCGGAGTAGTTGGCTCGCAATATACCTCTTTCAGCGCGTCGCAATTGTAGAATGCACGAAATCCAATCGTCGTTACGCTATCAGGGATTGTAATATTTGTCAGCGCGTCGCAACCGCTGAATGCATGATCTCCAATCGTCGTCACACTATCTGGTATTGTGACACTTGTCAGCGCGTCGCAACCTTCGAATGCAGCACTTCCAATCGTCGTCACGCTATCTGGGATTGTAACACTTGTCAGCGCGCGGCAAGAATAGAATGTAGAACCTCCAATCGTCGTCACGCTATTTGGGATTGCAACACTTGTCAGCGCGGAGCAAGAGTCGAATGCACGACCTCCAATCGTCGTCACGCTATTTGGGATTGTAACACTTGTCAGCGCGGAACAACCGCAGAATGCACCATCTCCAATCGTCGTTACGCTATCGGGAATTGTAATACTTGTCAGCGCGGAGCAATCTTCGAATGCACCCTGTTCAATCGTCGTCACGCTATCTCCGATTGTAACACTTTTCAGCGCGTCGCAATTGTAGAATGCACGATATCCAATTGTCGTCACGCTATCTGGAATTGTAATACTTGTCAGCGCGCGGCGATTGTAGAATGCCCCCTCTCCAATCGAAGTCACATCTCCATCAAAGGTTATTACGCCAACTCCATTTTCGTAGGTGTTAGAGGTGATATTTGCACCGAAGAGTTGCATAGCAGTAGCATTGCTATTAAGGTTGCCACTATATGGCTCGACAACATTGCCATCCGAAGATGTGTACCAAATTTGGTTGCTTGGAATCGGCATTTCAAGCGTAGCGGATGCCATTGGCAGAATATGGTTGCGCTCGATAGTAATCGTCTTGTTGGTCGAAATCTCTTTTGTCGAGCCATCGCAGCCATACATCGTAGCGGTAAAGCCATTCTCGAAGGTTTGCGGAGGCAGAGCGACATAGAATACCGTAGGTGTTTCGGAGTTAAGCGCAACACCATCGCCGCAGTTGAGAGTAACGGAGGTCAGAATGGTGTTGTCGGTTATGATATTGCCACCCATACTGTCCTCGCCCGATTCGCCCATATCGGATGCTAATGCACACGTGGCATTTTGGGTGTTGATATAGATTTCGCCCGCAACCTGCTCGCCATCGTTGCCTTTCAAGACAATTTTCGACACGTAGCCCGTACCTGTAAACTGCAACTTTATCCAACCGCATACATTCTTGAACGACAACTGCTTGTATTCGCTTTTTGAAACCATAATCGACGAGCCAATGCCGAAACTATCCTTCAAATATGTCTGCTCGGCAGGCAGAAACGCCTCGACGTCGCCCGTGTTCCAATTAAACCAATAATCTTCGCTGTAAGGATATACGGCAACAATCTGTGTGGTTTGCTGCGTTGCAACGCCCTCTTCTACGAGTTCGATTGAACCATTCGCATCACCGGTCTCACCGACGAATTGATACTTACTGTTAGCGTTCGAGCGATAGAATACCGAAATAAGGTCGCCCTCGGTCCAAACGGGACGGCCATCCTCACCAAGCTGGATACGTGTATCCTCCTCATCGAACGAAACTTGCAGTTCGTCGGGTGCGGTAGGAATTTCCGGCGCAAGGTCTTGCGTCGTGTCGGTTGTGCAAGCAGCGAACACGACGGTCGCTACGAGTGCAAAAAGGAAAAAGCGTTTCATCTTATCTGTTTTTTTGTTTTACTCTTCGATAAATTCGTCTGCCGGTCGAGCCGTCCAACCCTGCTCGGGATCGACAACCGGAATTTCGAGCGAAGCACCGAAGCCGCGCTCGGCGTGCAACGCAACGCTGTGTAGCGTTGGTGCGAGGTAGTGTTTTTGTGTATGTTTCATTGCAAATAATTGATTATCAACGACCCTACCCCGAATTTTTCGGGAGAGGATTGGGTATTTCTGTGTGACAAATGTACGAAAAAATATCGAAAGGTGTTCTTCGCAACACACAAAAAACATCTGCCCACCCTTTCGGGAGAGCAGATGCTCGGTTTTCGGGGAGATATTATGGCTAAATATCCATCAAATTATGGCTAAATATCCATCAAAGTTGTGACCGGTGCAATCTTTTCGAGTCGCTCGCGACCACCGATTTCCGGAATGCCGACCAAGAAGACAAACTCCTTGATACGCACGCCATACGGCTTGCCGTTGCGATAGACGGTCAGCTGTTCGAGCGAACGCGCAACGCCCTCGGCCGTGCCACCCGTAGCCAACACGTCGTCGAGAATCGTCACCTCGAATACGTCGCCCGTCGGAACACCCGCCGCGATGTCGCTCAATCGGTAGTAGAGTTTGTCAAAACCGTACTCCTTCTCGATGCGCACCTCAATCAAATCGCCATCGTTGAACGGCAACTTGCCGCTCTTACGCATCGGAATAATGTTCTCGACCGTGCTGTTAGGAGTCGAGAGCAGTGGCGCAGCAAAGAGAAATGCGCGCGCCTCGGGAGCCGCCACGTTTGGTGCGGTGGTTGCCTTATTGAGTGCCTCGATAACCTCGCCGAACGCTGCACGCGATTGCAGGAACGGGATAATGTCGATAAAGTTGATACCCTCCTTCGGGAAATTCTTATAAAATTTCAGTGTTTCGATCATAATCGCTTATAATTTGTGTGGTCTGTTCGCGGTCTAAATGCGCCGACGAACTCGCAAATATAGTAAACTCTTTGCAAATCACAAAACTTTCATCATTCGTTTGCGGTGCTCTGCGAATGCGGCATCCGCTTTGGCGTTGAAAGCATCGATGTCGGCCGGCATCGTCTTCGGGTACTTGAAGCGCGTGCGTACGCCCAATGCACGCAATACGACATCTTTCTCTACGCGATAGTATTTTCCGCTCTTGGTGTACGCCTTCTGCGTGAAGTGGTGACCGAGGTCGAACATCTCGCGCGTTGCGATGCACTTCGGTAAGCGGTTGCCCGACTCAACCCATACCGGAATCTGGATGCCGGCTACGGGGTGGCCTATCGTTACATCCATACGCGGATTTGCGCCACAAACGATGACGATGCAGGCGATGCTCGACGAACGCGGAACGGTGTAGTTCGTGCAGGTGTAAGGTCGCTCCGAGAGCAGAACATCTCCTCGGTCGGAACTGAAATACGAGCGCGAATATGCGAAGAAATCCTTCGACTCGAAGGTGCGCTTGCCCTCCATCTGCGCCTCCAATGAGCGGTGGCGTCTCTCGGTCGTGCCGCGCTTCTCAATCGAGCCGGCAAAACTGAAATTGGTGCGGATGTCGTAGCCGCGCTTCATCTGCTCGACGTCGTAACGCTTGTAGCCGCTGCCCCACACCTCGAAGTATGCCGCAGCACCTGTCGAATCGGCAACACCTATATTGCTCTGGAAGGCGGACGAACGCTTTCGGGTGCGAAGTATCTGCTCGAACTCTTCGACCGTAGCGCACTCGCGCAATGCGTGTCGCATAATTTGTCCTGCGGATTTGTAGCCCGTCGTGTCCGACTTGTCGATTGGCAGATTGTGCGTATTGGTGTTTATAACGCCCAATCCGGCGGAGTTGAGCCCCGCAAAGACGCTCTCCGAACGAATCGCAGCACCAACAAGAGCCGTGTATGAGTAGGTTCCGTCGGTAAAGTGTTCGAGGCGCGAAGCCGGATTTTTGGTTTGGTCGCGGTGCTTCCACAGAATCGCGCCACCCTCTTTTGAGGCGCGAGGTGCGATGATGGCCGACGAGCAGGCATCGGCGGTGACATACGCCATTGCCGCAATCGCAATCAGGATGAGTTTGAGTTTCATAATCGTTCTATCGTATTTCGTTGTAAAGCATTGAGATAGCGTATGCCGAGGCACGCGAAACAATCTGGCTGCGGTCGGTTCCGCAGTCGCGCCGAACGGCAAATGTGCGTTGCGGTGTGGAGATGCCGATCCATACCGTGCCGACCGGCTTTTCGGGCGAGCCACCGCTCGGCCCTGCGATGCCGGTGGTCGATATGCCGTAGTCGGCTCCGCTTATGCGACGAACACCCTCTGCCATTTGGCAGGCGACCTGCTCGGATACGGCTCCGAATGCTCGGATATCGTCTTCGCTCACGCCCAACACGCGACACTTCGAGTCGTTGCTGTACGTGACTGCGCCACACATAAAGTATGCCGAAGCACCCGCCTGTGCCGTGAAGAGCGATGCGATGCGGCCGCCCGTGCAACTCTCGGCAACCGACAGACGCTCACCGCGCTCGATGAGTAGCGCGTGCAACAACTGCTCGACTGTGGCATCCTCGTAACCAACGATGTGGTCGGGAATTATGTTGTACAACTTCGCAAATTCGTGTTCGATGCGACGGCTTTCGCTCGCACCATCCACCTCGTATGCCGAGAGTCGCAGTCGGACGATGTTCGGCGCAGGAAGATACGCCAGGTGCATCTCCTCGGGCAGTGCATCCTCCCACTCGGCAATTCGCTCGGCGAGTATCGACTCGGCGATGCCCGATGTGATGAGGGTGCGGTGGACGATTTGGCGCAACTCGAAACGCTTTTTGAGTCGCGGCATAACTTCGTCCTCCATAAGGTGCACCATCTCGAACGGTACGCCCGGCAGCGATACGACCACCTTGCCCTCCTGCTCGAACCACATACCCGGTGCTGTGCCGTGTGCATTGTGCAACACGGTGCATCGTTCGGGTACCATTGCTTGCGAACGGTTCAGTTCGTTGAAGGCAATACCGCGACGGGCGAGCATCGCGCAGATATGCTCTGCCTCGCGCTCGTCGTAGCGCATATCGGAGTGGAAATAGCGTGCCAACGTATGCTTTGTGATGTCGTCTTTCGTTGGGCCGAGTCCGCCCGTGAGGATGACTATATCGCTTTGAGACAGAGCGCGGTCGAGAGTCTCGGTAATGCTCTCGGCACTATCGCCGATAGAGGTGCGCTCGAAGACTACGATACCCGCAGCGTTGAGTTGCTGCGACAGGTATCGCGAGTTGGTGTCGAGAATCTGACCAATCAAAATCTCGTCGCCAATGGTTATGATTGTCGATTTCATCTCTATTGTGCTTTGCTTTCGGCTTGCTCGATGAGCGAGCGGCAAATTTTGGCAGGGAATCGTGCGCCGTTATAGACGTAGCCCGTATATACTTGGACAAGTGTTGCGCCTGCGGCGAGCATCGCCTGCACATCCTCCGCAGTCATCAATCCGCCGACACCGATAATCGGATAGGTGCCGTTCGAGCGGTCGTAGATGCGCTTTACCACCTCGATTGCGCGCTTTGTGAGCGGTGCGCCACTGATGGCACCCGCGCCGTAACGCTTCATCTGCTCGACGCTGGTCTTCAACCCTTGCGCACGTGTTGTGGCGTTTGTCGCCACGATGCCGTCGAGTGGCGTGTCAATCATAATGTCGGTCATCATATCGACATCTTCGTTCGAGAGGTCGGGCGAAATTTTGAGCAGTATCGGACGATATTGATTCTGACCGCGACGGAAATCGAACAACGGCTCGATGATCTCCATAATGCTCTCGCGTGTGCGAGGTACGTACTGCTTGAATGTGGTATTGTAACTTACGTTTACCGTAAAGTAATCGACATATTGGTAGAGGTTGCGAAATACGCGCAGATAGTCGGCGGGCGCATTTTCGGGCGGAGTAACCGTATTTTTGCCGATGTTGCAGCCGATGATGATATTCTCGCGATTGTGGCGCAGGTTCGAGATGACGCGCTCCAACCCCTTGCTTGCAAGACCTATGCGGTTGAGAATTGCCTGATCGTTGCCGATGCGGAAGATTCGCGGTTTCGGGTTACCGGGTTGTGCCAACGGTGTGACCGTGCCAATCTCGACAAAACCGAAGCCGAGAGCGTCCAACTCGCGGAAGACGTCGCCATTGCGGTCGAAACCGGCGGCGATGCCTATCGGATTGCGGAATTTCAGACCGAAAACTTCGCGCTCCAATGACGGATGCTCCACCGAGTAGAGTTTGCGCATAATCCACCTTGCGCCCGGAATGTTACCCAACAGGCGCAACATAAAAATTGTTGCGTTATGTGCTCTTTCGGCACCAATAACGGGTGTCAGAAACCGTATCAATCCTCCCATAATAACTCGCTTTGCACGGCAAAGTTATAAAAAAATACCGTAAAAATATACGAAAACGTCGCTCGCTGTTAGAAATACTCTCTTCGGTAGGCGTATTTGTTACGCAACTGTTCGAACGCTTCGGGCGACTCTTTGAGCGGGCGACTCTCCGCCGTAGGGTCGCAGTAGTCGAATATCGTACTGCACATTTGCTGCCACGAAATCTCTTTTCGCGTGGCCGGCTCGACCTGTGGCGGATACCAGCCGATGAGCGGAATGCCGAAGAACGATGCAACCGCCCTGACCGACATTGCCGTTGCGTTTGCCTTGCCCTGCAACGAGTATCCGGCGATGTGAGGTGTGGCGATGAACGCCTTGTCGAGCAGACGGCGGTCGATATTCGGCTCGCCCTCCCAAACATCTATTGCACACGCTATTTTATCGGTCAGCAGTGACTCCGTTTTCGCCACTTCGCCGCGCGATGCGTTGAGCAGTACAGCGCCTTTGCGCATCAAAGCAATCGCCTCGGAATCAATCATTCCGCGCGTTTTATTGTCCAGCGGTACGTGGAGCGTTACGATGTCCGCCTTGCGCAAAACCTCTTCGAGCGAGACGAATCCGAGATGCTCGCGTGCCTCTCGTGGCGGGTCACAACATATCGTGCGAAATCCCCACGCCTCGGCATACTCCTTGACCAGTCGTCCGACACTGCCCACTCCGACGATGCCGAGCGTGCGCTCGGTGGGAGCGAATTGCTCGCGCTTGGAGAGCAGAGCCAATGCCGCTGCCACCCATTGAAGTACGCCTGCTGCATTGCAACCTGCTGCTGTGGTGACGATTATGCCGGCACGTCGGCAGTATCGCAGGTCGATGTGGTCGAAGCCGATTGTGGCCGTTGCAATCAGTTTGACCGCCGAGCCGTCGAGTAACTTTGCATCGCATCGTGTTCGGGTGCGGATGATGAGTGCATCGGCATCGCGCACATCATCGGCCGAAATCTTATCTCCATTGCGATATACCACCTCGGCGTATGGCTCAAATACGCCGTCGAGAAACGGTATTGCACGGTCTGCTACAATCTTCATCTGTTCGCTTTTTGAAAATTATTTGCTAAAAACATACAAATATAGCGAATCCCTTTCGTTTACGAGTGTCGATTTCCGATAATTTTGCTATTTTTGTGGCAGAAAAATCTCGTAGTGATGGATATAAACATTTTCAAGCATCTCGGAATGGTTGGTGGCGACGATAACGGCGGCTACTATTTTCGTGATGCCGTATCGACCGACGACGGGGCTGTTGTGATAGTCTCTGCACCTTGGGCGGTGACGTCGGCCGACGGTGAGGGTGCTTCGTATGCACCGGATGCGATTATCGACGCTTCGACCACTATCGGGCTCTACGATGCCGTGACGGAGGTCTCGATTGAGGGCCGAGTGGCAACCGCCGAGATAGATTACGATATTCAGGAGAGTTCGCAACAACTCGGTGCCGATGCCGGCAAGGTGCTCTCGCATATCGAGGATGGTGGCTCGGTGTCGGGCGACTTTTTCGGGCGTAAACTCGCGCGTATCAATACAGGATTTCGCCATATGCACGCCAGCGTGGCTCGTGACGTTGCGCGTTACGCCTCGCAGGGCAAGATTGTCGGCATAGTGGGTGGCGACCACTCGGTTTCGTTCGGTGCAATTCGTGCCATATCCGAGTGTTGCGAGGGTGTCGGTGTGCTCTTCTTGGATGCACATTGCGATATGGGTGGCGACAGTCGTATTTTCGACTATTCGCATCGCTCGATAGCGCGTAATATATTGGAGGAGATTCCTGCCGTGTCGCACGTTACGATGGTCGGTGTGCGCGATTGTGTCGAGCGCGATGTGCTCGAATTGAGGAAGTGCGACCGCGCATCGTTGTTCCTTGCCGAGAGTCTTGCCGCAGCGCGTTTCGGCGGGCGTACGTGGCGAGAGTGTTGTGCCGATGTGATTGCAACGCTGCCACAGACGGTGTATGTCTCGATGGATGTGGATGTGCTTGCGCCGGATTGTTGTCCGAATACGGTGCGCCCTGTTCCGGGTGGCCTGTCGTTCGACGAGGTGGCATTCTTGTTGGGCGAAATCGCAGCATCGGGCAGACGTATCGTGGGCTTCGACGTTACGGAGGTTGTGCCAAAACTGCAATCGGGAGCGGATGCGCTTGTCGGTGCGCGTATGTTGGCAAAACTGTGTGCCGCATCGCTCAAAAGCGCACAAAATAGATAAAAGAAAAACGATTAAGTGAAATATATGTTGAAAAAGATATTCGGATTGGGTGTTGTGACAGCGATGGCTGTCGCTACGCTGATTGGATGTAAGAGCGGCAGCAACCGCTTGGAAAGCGAGGCGGATTCGCTTGCGTATGTTATCGGACTCAATGTCGGTCACTCGCTGATGCGTATGGATTCGACGCTCAATGTGGATGCCGTATGTATGGCAATAAAGGATGTCTATGAGCAACGCGCGAAGATGACGATGAGCGATGCACGCGACTACTATTTGGGTCAGAAGGTCTATTTTGTGTACGAAAAAGCGATGGCCTACGAGGAGCAGTTCCTCGCCGATTTGACCAAACGCGACCGCTCGTTTGTGCGTACGCGCGACGGTGTGACGTACAAAATCGAAAAACTTGGCGATCAGGATGTTCAGTCGCTCTCGTCGCGTGATACGGTGCGCATCGCATACTCGGTGCGTGACCACGCCGGCGTGGTTATCCGCGAGGCAGATACGTTGCGATGTTCGTACCGCGATTTGTTGGATGGTCTGCGCGACGTTGTCCGCATTGCGGGCAATGGCGGTCGCTTCGAGGCGTGGTTGCCATCCAAGACCGCTTACGGCTCGGCGGGTGATGCCGAACTCGGCATTGCTCCGAATCAGTTGCTTAACTATCGCGTCGAGGTGTTGGATATAAAATATCGCCATCGCAGATAGTCGCAAATACTATCCGAAAAGGTGCTTTTCGGATGGTAAGTGACGAATTTTTGTAAAAATATGGTTTTCAGAGGAATTTTTTATACCTTTGCTCCGCAAAAACGAAAAAACAAGTATAAATAACCAAAAATATCAATTAAAACGATGAAAAAAATTCTTATCGCCGTGATTGCGTGTGCAGCGGCATTCACCGCTTGCGACAACAAGGGCGCAAGCAACATCACCAAGGGTAGCGAGTCGCAGATGGATACTCTGTCGTACTACCTCGGTACCAATATCGGTCAGGGTGTATCGACCCAGATGAACGACATTGAGTTCAACTATACGATTATGGAAGAGGGTATCGCTGACGGTGCTTTCGACCGTGCGAAGCAGACCCAGCAGGAGGCAATCGAGTTGCTCCGCGACTACTTCACCAACCGTCTCAACGCTCGTCGTTCGGAGAATGCAAAGATTGAGGCCGACACCACTTCGGAGGCAGAGCTTCTTCCGTTGTTTGCATCGAAAGAGGAGTGCGACAGCGTTTCGTACGCTTTCGGTAACGATATCGGTTGCAACCTTCGTTCGAGCAAGTTGCCTTTGCAGGTTCTTTGGGTTGTAAAGGGTATTCAGGATGGTCGCAATCCGGAGGTTGAGTTGGATCCGGCTGCAATTCAGACATACTTGCAGCACTACTTCACCGTAGTTCGTCCTGCACAGGAGTTGGAGAAGTCGGTTGCTTGGTTGGCAAAGATGGAGAAGAAGTCGGGTGTTCAGAAGACCGAGAGCGGTCTGCTCTACAAAGTCGTTAAGGCGGGCGATATGTCGCTTGCTGCTACCGACGACCGCGACGTTGTTAAGGTACACTACACGGGTCGCTTGATGGACGGCACCGTATTCGATTCGTCGAAGTTCGAGAACCGCACGAAGGAGCAGCAGGATGCAATGCGCGAGTGGGAGCCGGGCTTGTTCGATGAGAACGGTAACATTAAAGAGGAGAATCCGGTAGAGTTCCCATTGAACCGCGTAATCAAGGGTTGGACCGAGGGTATGAAGCTCGTTGGCCCTGGTGGCAAGATTATCCTCTACATCCCTTCGGAGTTGGCTTATGGTCAGCGTGGTGCAGGTCGTGATATCGGCCCTAACGCAGCGTTGGAGTTCGAGGTTGAGCTCTTCGAGGTTCAGCCATACGTAGAGCCACAGCCGGAGGTAGAAGAGCCGGCAGCCGAGGGCGCAGCAGCCGAGGCAACACCTGCCGAGTAAATAAGTAGATAAAAGGGCATTGCCAAAGGCGGTGCTTTTTAGAGAATAAATTATGGGCGAGAAATACTCCGTTTCTCGCCCATAATTTTTGCGGTAATGATGCCGGTAATGATGCCAAAGATGCGATTACTCCATTGCGCGGTCGAGTACGTTGGCAATAATGTCGGCATAAACCGCACCTTCGCACTCGATAATCGAGGTTATGCCCCGTGTATCGACATACATCAACTCGTCGAGCGAAGCGAGCTCCTCGCATAAGATTTCGCGTACGACAACCTCACTTCTGCGCAGACGTGCGCAAACCTCTTTTATGCGTTGCACCTCCACGCTCTCTACGTGCGGGGCAAAGATGATTTGACGCCCCTTGATGGCAATCGGAGTGGCGCCGTCAATGCTGCTGATACATCCGTTGCGCTCGACCGTTACGGGTACGGTGTTGCGTGTCGGCTCACCGTCCTCCGCGATGTTTACGCGCCGACGCAGGATGGCTACAAATTCGGCAAACGCACCCGTCGGTGCTCCGTTCAGCGGAATCGACTCCTCCACGATGCGTGCTACGGGACGAATTGCGCGTAGTCCGAAACGGTCGTAGAGCGATGTCTCTACGACGTGTAACGAAAATTGATTCGCGCCATATATGCGTAACTCGATAATGTGGCTTTTAAGCAGTGAGTAGCGCTCCGCCCGCAACATCGCATCCACCTCGCGTACGATTTGCTCGGCTGTGACGGTTATTCGCTCGCCGAAAAATTGACGTGCATAGTTGTTCAACAACTCCAAATGCTCCGCCACGTATAGCGCACGAGCACCATCGGTGCGCACGAGTTGTCGGAGATACGGCCGACCGAAGTGGCGGTGTCTCTCGTATGCGCGTCCGTTTATATATATGGTATCGTCCATTGCGTCTCGGGGGATGAGTATTGGGTTTGCGGGTTAATGGGTTTGCTCGGGCGCAGACCTCGCTACATAAATATCTTCAACAATAATTCGCGTAGCAACTCGCCGTCGCTCTTGCCACCCGTATCGATGCCTTTGCTCTTGCCGTCGTATTCGCGCAACAGTCCGAGAATCTCGAACACCTTGCGGTTGTTCCACGCCGCCGAGTACTGTTTCAGGTCGCGTAGCGCATACATATTGCTCGAACGCAGATGCCCGAGCAGTTCGGCATCGGTTGGGAATGGCACGCGCTTGAATCGCTCGCGCCAACGCAGATAGTTTACGATAAATATCTCGCGGAAGGTGCCAAACAGAGCCATAATTGTCAGCAGTAGCGGATACTCCTTCGGGTTGCGTGACAAGTGGTCGGCAATGGTCATTGCGCGCTTTACATCCTTAACCGCTACGGCGCGACATAACTCGAAGTTGTTAAACTCCTTCGAGATGCCGATATAGGTTTCGATATCCGATGCTGTTATGCGACGCCGCTCTTCGGGGAGCGACACGAGAAGTTTCGATAGTTCGTTGCTCGTGCGCGAAATGTCGCATCCGAGATGATTGACCAACAACTCGACGCACGACGGGTCAATCTCCAACCCCTTGCTGCGCACAAAACCGCCGAGCCAATCCTTTATCTCGTAGTCGCGCGGACGCACCGACTCGAACACCGTGCCATTCGCCGCACAACTCTTGTATAGTTGCTGACGGCGGTCGGCACTCTTCTCTTTGTAACAGATTACCAATATGGTGGTTGGTAGAGGGTTGGCCGTGTAGGTAGCGAGCAGTTCGGGCTTTGGCAGATGTTGTGCCTCCTTTACGATTATCACCTCGTAGCCGCCCATCATAGGTATCTGTCGGCAGTAACTTGCCACCGTGCCGCCATCCGTGTCGCGCCCGTAGAGTGTGATTTGGTTGAATGCTCGCTCTGCTTCGTTGAGGATGCCGCCAGCCAACTTTTCGCACAAGACATCGATGAAGTACGGCTCTTCGCCCATCAACAGATATACGGGCGAGAAGCGACGAGCGTCTATCTCGCCACACAAACGGCGGAACTCCGCCTCGCTATCCTTGAATCTCGCTGTGCTCTTTGCCATATTGTCAGAGTGTCTCTTTCGTTATCTTCAAAATGCGCTCCGTGCGGTCGTTTACACGGAAACGGTCGTCCGTGCGACGGCCTACGACCCATACGATTTCGCCGTCCGACTCCAAAACGAATTGTCGGTTGCGTTGCGTGGGCGATACTTTGCAGTCGGTCAGATAGTCACCAACCTTCTTGCGACCGCACATTCCGAACGGAATGAACGTATCGCCGTCGCGCCAACGTCGCAACGTGAGCGGGTAGTGTAGTTTTGCCTCGTCGAGGAACGCCACTTCGGGTGGTGCGTTGTACTCCGAAATGTTGTCGATATCGGTATGCGTGTAGTAGAGTACCGAATTTCCGCAGTAACTGCGCAGGTCTTGCATAGTAACCTCCATCGAGCAGTCGTCCTGCTCGCCAATGCGCTCGATGGTGATGTCGCCACGGTCGATGTACGCCACATATTCGCGCGAATAGAATCGCTGACCGGTCGAGCCCTGCGAGAGTGCCTTGCAGAGGTTGTCCACAACGTCGCCCTTGAAGCCGTACGACGAGTTGAGTATCTCGTAAATCACGAAATCGCGCGGAAAATCGCCGTCGATTCGCTCCGTGCAGATTCGCTCTTCGCCGTCGCGTGTTTCGATGCACTGCGCCTTGATTTTGCCAATCGCCGCATCGATGAATCGCTGTGCATCGGTCAGACGATACAGATTGCCACGCATCAGAGCCGTGAACGATGGGTTTATCTCTCGAATCATCGGCACCAATCCCAATCGGATTTTGTTGCGCAGATACTTCGTCGAGCGATTCGACGAATCCTCGCGGAACGGGATTTTATGCGCTACGGCATACTCCAAAATCTCTTTGCGCGAGGCGAACATCAGCGGTCGGATAATCTTGCCGCGCTGACGATGTATGCCGGTCAAGCCACGCAGACCCGTACCGCGCAACAGATTGATAAAGAAGGTCTCTATCGAGTCGTCCACGTGGTGCGCAATGGCAATGACGGTGTAGCCGTGCTCGTGGCACAACTCCTCGAACCAATCGTATCGCAGGCGTCGTGCCGCCATCTCCATCGACTCGCCCGTGCGCTCCATCTCCTCGGTTGTGTTGAAACGGCGGTTGTAAATCGGCACACCGAGCATCTCCGCTTCGCGTGCAACGGTTGCCTCATCCTCGTCGCTCTCGTCGCCACGCAGACAGAAGTTGCAGTGTGCAACGCCTACGTTGTAGCCCGACTGAACGAATAGCGAGAGCATAACCATCGAATCGACACCGCCCGAAACCGTGAGCAGAATCTTGTCGTCGTGCGAAAAGAGTTGGTGTCGCTCGTTGTATCGCTCGAAATTTTGTAGCAATATATCGCTTGTCATACTTTGTCTTGTTGTGGGGTGTACGGCTCATTGCACTTTGGACCGAACTTTGCGGCCACACCGTCAGCCATCGGCATCTGTGCGTAGGTTTGCCTCGCGCCGCTCCCCTTGAAAATTTGTGTTATAAAATATTAACCTCCGTATCAATGTCGATGCCGAATTGCTCGCGCACCTTACGCTGTACCTTGCGTGCCAGCGCAAGCACTTCGCCTCCGTCGGCACCGCCCGTATTGATAAGCACCAATGCTTGACGCGGATGCACGCCAACGTGCCCCTCCGTGTAGCCCTTCATTCCGGCGCGGTCGATAAGCCAACCTGCCGCAAGTTTGATGCAGGATGGGTCGGCAGCGGGGTAGTGCGGCATATCGGGGTGTGCGGCGAGTAGTCGCTCCGCAACGTCGCGCCCGACAATCGGATTCTTGAAGAAACTGCCGGCATTGCCCGTAACGGCCGTATCGGGTAGTTTCGAGCGGCGAATAGCACATATCGCATCGCGTATGTTGCGTAACGAAGCACCGCCTCTCTGCTCGACCTCGCGCGCAACATCGCCGTAGTGCAAATCGGGTAACGGTTGCTTGCAGAGCACAAATTCGACGCTGACAATTACCACCTTGTCTTTCAGCGCGTGCTTGAAGATGCTCTCGCGGTATCCGAACTCGCACTCCTCCACCGAGAGCATATCGAAGGTGCGCTCGTCGGCTCGGAAAAACTCCACGCGGCGAATCACATCCTTCGCCTCGCGGCCGTATGCGCCGATGTTCTGCACCGGTGCTGCACCAACTTTGCCCGGAATGAGCGAGAGGTTTTCGACACCCCACAAATCGCGTTCGACGCACCACTCCACGAAGTCGTCCCACTCGACGCCTGCGCCTACGCGGACACGCACCTGATGCTCGTCCTCGCTTACAATCTCGGTTGTGAGGTTGCGCGGCGCGATGAGTGTCATATCAGCATCGCGCGTGAAGAGGATGTTGTTTCCACCGCCGAGAGCCATCCAGTCGCCTATGATGTGGCGCTCGAAAATCTCGGTCAGCTCCTCCGGCTTCTCGAACTCGATGAGTCGTGTAGCGCGTTGGCAAACGTGAAAACTGTTGCGCGATGTGAGGTCTGCGTTGTCGAATATGCGAATCATTGTTTTGTTGGTATTCGGTCGTAAATATGCTCGTTTTACGCGGTAAATATACGAATAGTTTTCGACTTTTGCTCGCGTGCCCGCATTAAATCGTGTGCGCGAAGAAAAAAGCCGGGAAAATTGTGCGAATCTCGATAAAAATTTGTAACTTTGAAAGTATTTGTGCTGAACCGAAACAAAACTAACCAAATAAAACCTTAAAACGTATGTTTAACGAAAAAGATTTAGAACAGATTCGCCGTCACGGTCTCACCGTTGAGCAGGTCGAACAGCAAATTGAGAATTTCCGTCGCGGCTTCCCGTCGCTCGGCGTTGTTGCCGCTGCCTCGCCCGAGGATGGTATTACGATTCTCTCGAAAGAGGAGTGCGAGCGTGCGGCTGCGGCTTATGACGCGCGCGTTGGCGAACTTTCGGTAGTGAAGTTTGTGCCGGCGTCGGGTGCTGCAACGCGTATGTTCAAAGAGTTGTTCGAGTTTGTGAAGGAGGATAAGCGCGGTAAGGGTATCGACACGCTGCTCGACAATATCGAGCGTTTCGCCTTCTATCCCGAGTTGAAGCAGGTCGTTAGCGATTTCTCTGACGAGAAGGCGGTCGTGTCGGCAATCGTCGAAAAGGGCTTGGAGTATGGCGCAAAACCGAAGGGCTTGGTTACGTTCCACGCCTACGATGATGGCGCACGCAAGCCGGTTGAGGAGCACCTCGTCGAGGCGGCTCTCTATGGCAGTGCCAATGGTGTGGCTCGTCTGCATTTCACCGTTTCGCCGGAGCACGAGGCGGCGTTCCGCGAGTTGCTCTCGGAGAAGGTTGCCACCTACGAGCAGAAGTTCGGCGTGCGTTACGATATCTCCTTCTCGCAACAGCGTCCTTCGACCGATACGATAGCCGTCAATCCGGACAATACACCGTTCCGTACCGATTCGGGCGAGTTGTTGTTCCGTCCGGCAGGTCACGGCGCGTTGCTGTCGAATCTGAACGATATCGACGCCGATGTAATCTTTGTAAAGAATATCGACAACGTAACCACCGATGCTCTGCGTGCCGATACGGTACTCTATAAAAAAGCCCTTGCCGGTCTGTTGCTCGAAGTGCAGGAGCAGACCTTCTCGCATTTGCGCGCGTTGCGTGCGGGTGAGGCCGATTTGACTGCGGTTGCCGAGTTCGTCGAGAAGCGTCTGTGTGTGAAGTTGCCGGAGGGTGCCGATGCTGCGCTTTTGGAGCATCTGCTCGATCGTCCTATCCGCATTTGCGGTATGGTGCGCAACGAGGGCGAGCCGGGTGGAGGTCCGTTCTGGGTGGCAAACAGCGATGGTACGCAGACATTGCAAATTGCCGAGTCGAGCCAAATTTCGGCCGATGATATGGCTTTGATGAAGGGCGCGACACACTTCAATCCGGTGGATTTGGTGTGCGGCGTGAAGCGTGCCGATGGCAGCAAGTTCGATTTGTTGCGCTATACCGACCCTGCTACGGGCTTCATTTCGTCGAAGTCGAGCGGTGGCCGCGATTTGCGTGCGCAGGAGTTGCCGGGCTTGTGGAACGGTGCAATGGCAGATTGGAGCACGATATTTGTCGATGTTCCAATTTCGACATTCTCGCCGGTAAAGGTGGTGCAGGATTTGTTGCGTCCACAGCACTCGTAATCGGGTTACAAATAGTTGCAGAATCGGCACTCCGTAGTTGTGAGTGCCGATTTTTTTGTTGTGCTGTGGATGTGGTGGTTGTGTCGCGAATTTGAGTGCGGCTAACTGCTTGGCGAAATTTTGAACGGATTTTGCACCGTTATTGTTGCGACGAATTTCTCGAAAAATATTCTAAATGGAAGAAGTGGGCAAAGTGCTTGTTTTTCAGAGAAAAAAATCGTATATTTGCGCCGTTTTTGCGGGCGAACACACGGCCGCACGTGTGAGGGGTGGCATAAGTTGCTCGAAGCGAATAATTTGACAGAAAAAACATAAAATCATACAAAATAACCGATTATGGAAAACAAACTCAAAGAACTGACCGATCGCCTCTATGGTGAGGGATTGGAGAAGGGTCGCGTAGAGGCAGACCGTTTGGTAGCTGATGCCAAGGAGCAGGCAGCAAAGATTCTGGCCGATGCCCAGGCAGAGGCAACGCGTATCGTAAAGCAGGCCGAGGATAAGGCGGCAGATACGGCGAAGAACTCGATGACCGAGATTTCGCTTGCAGGCAAGCAGGCGTTGGCAACCATCAAGAATGAGATTGCCGAGGCCATCATCGCCAAGAGTGTTGGCGAGGGCGTGAAGCAGGCAACCGTTGATGCTGCATTCGTGAAGTCGATGTTGCTCGAAGTTGCAAAGAATTGGAACAGCGATGGCTCGAAGGCCGATTTGAAGGCGTTGCTTCCGGCTACGCTCGAAGCGGAGTTCTCGAAACTCTTCGAGGGTTCGGCAAAAGAGATGCTTGCAGCGGGTGTTGAGGTTGGCTACTCGAACGAGGTTCGTAACGGCTTCAAGGTTGGTGCGAAGGATGGTGGCTACTATATCGCCTTCACCGACGAGAGTTTTGCTGCGCTGATGCAGGAGTATCTTCGTGAAAAGGTTTCTCAACTGCTCTTTTAGTTATGTTCGCAAATAATTATTACACGCTCGTAGCCGGCTTCCGCGAATATGCACTCGATGCCGAGACCAAGGGTTTCGATATCGAGCAGATATTGACGGATGTCGAGGAGTCGCTCTCGGCCAAGGATTGGCGAGTGGTGAAACTCCTTTTTGCCTACTACGATTGCGAGAATCTCGTGGCTATGCGTAACGGCAGTACGTCGCACAACGCTCTGGGTCGCCTTTCGGCAGAGGAGCTCACCGACGAACTCGCTCGTCCGACGCACCTCTCCGAACGCCTTGCGCGTGTGGTGCGTGCTTATGCACAACCGGATGGCGAGGATGCCGAGCAGGTCAATGTCGAGCGACCGTTCGCTGCGTCGCTCTTTGCGGCGTATTACGAGGAGTGTGCCGGCAGCTCGTCGCGTTTCCTGCGCGAGTGGTCGGAGGCAGACCGTACGTTACGTAATGTGACGGCGGCCATCGTAGCACGCGAGCGCGGTCTGGCTGTCGATACGGTGACCGTTGGTGGCGGCGAGATTGTTGAGCAGTTGCACCGTAGTTCGGCTGCCGATTTTGGTTTGCGTGGCGAGTTGCAGTATATCGACTCGCTCATCGCTGCCGTTGGCGACGAACGCAATCTTCTCGAAAAGGAGCGTAAAATCGACCTGATTCGTTGGTCGATTGCTTCGGAACTCTCTGTATTCGACTATTTCGATTTGAACGCCGTCTTGTGCTATCTGGTCAAGGTCTGCATCGTGGCACGTTGGAGTGCGCTCGATCGCGCAACGGGTCGTGCGATGTTCGAGCGACTGATGGCCGAGTTGGACGGTAAGGAGTTGGTAGGAAAATTATAAAAACAAAATATTTGATGAAAACAACAGGAAAAGTTAGCGGTATCATCTCTAACATCGTAATCGTGAAGGCAGACGGAGCGGTCGGCCAGAACGAGATATGCTATGTTTACTGCGGTGATACGCGTATGATGGCGGAGGTCATCAAGGTTATAGGCGATGATGCCTATGTGCAGGTTTATGACTCGACGCGTGGCCTGAAAATCGGCGACCGTGTAGAGTTCGAGGGTCATATGCTTCAAGCGACGCTCGCTCCGGGCTTGCTGTCGCGCAATTACGACGGTTTGCAGAACGACCTCGAAAAGATGGACGGTCTGTTCATCAATCGCGGGTCGATTACCGAGCCGCTCGATTTCGAGTGCAAGTGGGCGTTCAAGCCGTTGGCAAAGGCGGGCGATAAGGTTTCGGCAGCGTCGTGGTTGGGCGAGGTGCAGGAGCAGTGGATTGCCCACAAGATTATGGTTCCGTTCGTTATGACGGGCAACTATACCGTTAAGAGCGTTGCCGAGGCGGGCGAGTATAAGATTACCGATACGATTGCTACGCTTGTGGATTCGGACGGTAACGAGTATCCGGTTACGATGGTCCAGAAGTGGCCTGTGAAGCAACCGGTACGTTGCTTCACCGAGAAACCGCGTCCGTCGAAAGTGATGGAGACGGGTGTTCGTGCAATCGACACCTTCAACCCGCTTGCCGAGGGTGGTACGGGCTTTATCCCGGGTCCGTTCGGTGCAGGTAAGACAGTGTTGCAGCACGCCATCTCCAAGCAGGCAGAGGCCGACGTTATCATCATCGTTGCGTGCGGTGAGCGTGCAAACGAGGTTGTGGAGATTTTCAAGGAGTTCCCAGAGTTGGTTGACCCTCGTACGGGCCACAAACTGATGGAGCGTACCATCATCATCTGTAACACTTCGAATATGCCGGTTGCAGCGCGTGAGGCATCCGTATATACGGGTATGACCATCGGTGAGTACTACCGTTCGATGGGTCTGCGTGTGTTGGTTATGGCCGACTCGACGTCGCGTTGGGCGCAGGCACTGCGTGAGATGTCCAACCGTTTGGAGGAGTTGCCTGGTCAGGATGCCTTCCCGATGGACCTCTCGGCAATCATCTCGAACTTCTACGCTCGCGCAGGTCTTGTGAAATTGACCAACGGCGAGACGGGTTCGGTTACGTTCCTCGGTACGGTGTCGCCTGCGGGTGGTAACTTGAAGGAGCCGGTGACCGAATCGACCAAGAAGGCGGCGCGTTGTTTCTATGCCCTCTCGCAGGGTCGTGCCGACTCGAAGCGTTATCCGGCAATCGACCCGCTCGATTCATACTCGAAGTATTTGGAGTATCCGGAGGTTGAGGAGTACCTCGCCGGCAAAATCGAGAAGGGTTGGGTTGAGTTGGTGCGTCGCGGTAAGACCATCGTGTTGCGTGGTAAGGAGGCGAACGACCAGATTAACATTCTCGGTGACGACGGTGTACCGGTTGATTACCACGAGCGTTTCTGGAAGAGCGAGCTTATCGACTTCGTGATTTTGCAGCAGGATGCCTTCGACGACATCGACGCCAACTGCCCTATGGAGCGTCAGCAGATGATGTACAAGAAGGTGCTCGACATTTGCGACTACGACTTCGATTTTGAAGATTTCGAGGCGTGCTCGAAGTTCTTTAAGGGACTTATCAACCTCTTCCGTCAGATGAACTACTCGGAGTGGAAGAGCGAGAAATTCTACGACTATGACAAGCAAATCGAGGAGTATGTGCGCTCCGCTAAATAATTTGTGATTATGACAACACGAGCATTTCAAAAGATATATACGAAAATCGACAACATTACCAAGGCGACCGTTACGCTTCGTGCTACGGGCGTAGGTAATGACGAGTTGGCTACCGTGGGTGGTAAACTCGCACAGGTAGTAAAGATTATGGGCGAGCAGGTTACGTTGCAGGTGTTCGCCGGAACGGAGGGTATTGCAACCAACTCGGAGGTGGTATTCCACGGTGAGCCACCGAAGTTGAAGGTGTCGGACAACCTCGCAGGTCGCTTCTTTAACGCATACGGCGAGCCACTTGAAGGTGGCGAGCAGTTGGAGGGCGAGGCACGCGAGATTGGTGGTCCGACCGTGAACCCGTTCAAGCGTCTGCAACCGTCGGAGCTCATCGCAACGGGTATTGCAGGTATCGACCTTAACAATACCATCGTGACCGGTCAGAAGATTCCGTTCTTCGCCGACCCTGACCAGCCGTACAATACCGTTATGGCTAACGTGGCACTGCGTGCAAAGGCCGACAAGATTATCTTGGGCGGTATGGGTCTGACTAACGACGACTTCCTCTACTTCAAGCAGGTGTTCGAGAATGCCGGTGCTTTGGACCGTATCGTTTCGTTCGTCAATACGACCGACAACCCGCCGGTAGAGCGTCTGCTCGTGCCGGATATGGCACTTACGGCTGCCGAGTACTTCGCAGTCGATAAGGGCGAGAAGGTGTTGGTGCTGCTGACCGATATGACGCTGTATGCCGATGCGCTCGCTATCGTATCGAACCGTATGGACCAGATTCCGTCGAAGGACTCGATGCCGGGTTCGCTCTACTCGGATTTGGCGAAGATTTACGAGAAGGCCGTTCAGTTGCCTAACGGTGGTTCGATTACCATTATCGCCGTAACGACCCTGTCGGGTGGTGATATTACGCACGCTATTCCGGATAACACGGGTTACATCACCGAGGGTCAGCTCTTCTTGCGTAACGACTCCGATACGGGTAAGGTTATCATCGACCCATTCCGTTCGTTGTCGCGTTTGAAGCAGCTCGTTATCGGTAAGAAGACTCGCGAGGACCATCCACAGGTGATGAATGCCTGCGTTCGTCTCTATGCCGATGCAGCCAATGCAAAGACCAAGTTGGAGAATGGTTTCGATTTGTCGGACTACGACGAGCGTGCATTGAAATTCGCTCACGACTATTCGGAGAAGTTGCTTGCAATCGACGTCAATATCGACATTACGGAGATGCTCGATACGGCGTGGTCGCTCTTCGGTGAGTACTTCACCAAGGAGGAGGTTGCAATCAAGGCCGAACTCATCGAAAAATATTGGAAAGCATAACGCAGAATGGCAATCAAATTTCAATATAATAAGACTTCGCTCGGCGAACTCGGCAAACAGCTGAAAATGCGCCAAAAGGCACTCCCTACCATCAAGAGTAAGGAGTCCGCATTGCGCTCCGAGGTCAAACGTGCGAAGGACTCTGCCACATCTTACCGTGAGAAGTTGGATCGGCTCGTTGCCGAGTACGACTATATGACGGCACTGTGGGGCGAGTTTGATTGTACACTGTTGCGAATCTCTGATGTCGAACTCTCGACACAGAAGATTGCGGGAGTGCGCATTCCGTTGCTCAAAGAGGTCATCTTCGACGAGAAGCCGTTCGACCTCTTCTCCTCGCCGGCGTGGTATGGCGACGGACTCGATTTGCTCAAACGCATTGCGCGTCTGGGTATGGAGTTCGAGGTCTATAACCGCCAGATGGAGTTGCTCGATTACGCACGCCGTAAAACTACTCAAAAGGTAAACCTCTACGAGAAGGTGCAAATCCCCGGGTATGAGGATGCCATACGTAAGATTAAACGCTTTATGGAGGATGAAGAGAATCTCTCGAAGTCTGCCCAGAAGATTGTGAAAACACGTCAGCAACAAGCAGCAAAGGAGGGCAACTAACTATGATAGTCAAAATGATGAAATACAATATCGTCCTGCTCGCCTCCGAACGCGATGAGTTTATCGACTCGTTGCGCGAGGTCGGTTTGGTCGATATCACCGCCTCCGGATGGGAAGCATCGGAGGAGGACCGCACTCTGTTGTTGGATATCGAGGGCCGCACAAAGGCACTCGACGTACTTGGCGGTTTGGACGTTACCGAGGCGGCGCAGTCGTCGCTTTCGGAGGGCGAAAATGTCTATGAGAAGTACCTCGCAGCCCAGGCGGATATCGCTTCGGCAAAGGGCGAAATTGCTCGTCTGCAAAAGTTGCTCGACGAGTGGAGCGCGTGGGGTGATTTCTCGGTTGAACGCCTCTCGTCGCTTGCCGATGCGGGTATCGTTCTGCGCTATTTCGTAACCCCGACAAACACCTTCGAGAAGTGTCGCGAGGAGTGGTCGTCGCTCTACAACATCGTCCTTGTCGATGATGCGGAGGGCGTGGCTCGCTTTGTCGTTATCGGCAACGGAACAGAGGAGGTCTCGCTCGATGCACAGGAGTTGAAGACACCACAGATGAGCGTTTCGGATGCTCGTGCGGCAGCCGAGGCGGCCGATGGCCGTATCCTTGCAGCCGAGGGCGTGTTGCGTGCTTGTGCTGCGCGTCGTGACGAGATTGCAACGGAGTTGTCGTTGCTCAAAAAACGTCTGGAAAATGTGCGTATCTCGGCAACTGCCGATAGCGCAGCCGACGGCTTGCTGACCGTTTTGGAGGGTTGGGCCGAGGAGGCAACCTGCTCGCAGGTTGAGTCGTTGCTCGATTCGACGCCAAATCTGGTCTATCTGAAAGAGCGTCCGACGCCGGAGGATAATACGCCGGTGAAACTCAAAAACAACCGCTTTGCGCGTATTTTCGAGTTGGTCGGCAATATGTACTCCGTGCCTAAATACGGCACGATTGACCTTACGCCGTTCTTCGCACCTTTCTATATGCTCTTCTTCGCCATCTGTTTGTGCGATGCGGGCTATGGCTCGGTGATTTTGGCAGCGGGCATTGCTCTGCTCGTCAAGGGTGGAGTGAAGATGCGCCAAGCGGCTCTCTTCTCGACCGTCTGCGGTGTGGCGAGTGTCGTGTTCGGTTTCTGTGCCAACTCGTTCTTCGGAATGAGCATCTCGGATGCGCCGTTGTTCGAGAACTTCAAGTTCCTCGACTTCCAGAACGACTTCTTCAACGTGTCGCTCGTTATCGGTATCATCCAGATTCTCTTCGGTATGGCGATTAACATTGTGGTCACGACTCGTACGTTTGGTTTCCAGAACGCGCTCGGTTCGTTGGGCTGGTTCCTGCTTATCCTCTCGTCGTGTCTGGCAGGTGTTGCCGGTATGGTAGGCATCGAGTGGTACTCGTTCTCCTCGCCGGCATATATGGCTACGGCCGGTGTTGCATTGGTGTTGATGTTGCTGCTCAATAAGCCGCGACTGAACATCTTTGCCAACTTCGGTGTGGGTCTGTGGGATACCTATAATAATATAACGGGCTTGCTCAGCGACCTGCTCTCCTACATCCGATTGTTTGCAATCGGTCTGTCGGGTGGTGTGTTGGCGTTGGTATTCAACTCGCTTGCTATGGGTCTTACGGGCTTGGATGCCGGCATCGAGCAGTTCGGTATCGGCACGGTGTTCCAGATTCTCGGAGCATCCGCCATCCTGCTTGTTGGTCACGGTATCAACCTCTTTATGTCCACCATCTCGTCGTTCGTGCATCCGATGCGTCTGACGTTTGTGGAGTTTTTCAAGAATGCCGGCTTCGAGATGGGTACACGTACCTTCGAGCCGCTTAAAAACGAATAAGTAACAAATAATCAATAATCACAAAAAACAAATTACAATTATGGCAAATTCAGCAATTATTATGGCCTACGTAGGTGTTGCACTTATGGTAGGTTTGGCAGGTATCGCATCTGCAATCGGTACTGCAATCTGTGGTCAGGCAGCAGTCGGCGCAATGAAGAAGAACGGTGGCGCATTCGGTAGTTATATGGTGCTTTCGGCACTCCCTGGTTCGCAGGGTCTCTACGGTTTCGTCTGCTTCTTTATGGTAACGAACCTCTATCCGCTCGTTGGTCCTGCTATTACGCCGGCACAGGGTGCAGCAGTTCTCGGTATCGGTCTGCTCGTAGGTATGGTAAACCTCTTGGCTGCTGTTTATCAGGGCAAGGTCTGCGCAAGCGGTATCGCAGCAATCGGTAACGGTCACGACGTGATGGGTAAGACGCTCATCCTCGCAGCGTTCCCTGAGTTGTATGCAATTTTGACCGTTGCAGCAACCTACCTTATCGCATCGGTTGCAATCTCGTGGGGTGCTCCTGAGGTTGTTGAGGCAGTTGCGCCGGTAGCCGAGGCAGCGGCCGAGGTTGCAGCAGAGGTTGCTCCTGCGTTGTAAAAAAGAAGCCGTCTAACAAAAAGGGCGTGTCTAAAAAACTTGTTAGACACGCCCTTTTCGTTTCAAGACCTATCGTTGTGCGGAAGTTGCTAACTAATCGCGGTACCGATAGAGTTGGTCGCGCAGACGAGGTGTGAAACCCGCCTCACGAATCGCCTGCTGAATACCCTCGGCATCGAAGCGGTTGTTGGCACCGGCTGACGAGACGACATTCTCCTCAATCATAATCGAGCCCATATCGTTTGCTCCGCTGTGCAGAGCCACCTGCGCAGTCTGTTTGCCGACTGTGAGCCACGATGCCTGAATGTTGCGTATGTTGTTCAGCACCAAGCGGCTGACGGCGATAATGCGTATGTACTCGGTAGGTGAGAGGTGCGACGTGATACCTTGCGCTTCGAGGCGTGTGCCCGACGAGCGGAAAATCCACGGAATGAACGCGATGAAACCGTAGTTGCCCGCAGGAACGGCGGCTTGCAGGTCGCGTATTCGGATAAGGTGTTCGATGCGCTCGTGCGATGTCTCGATGTGGCCGTACATCATTGTTGCCGACGTGGGCAGATTCATCTCGTGTGCCTCGTGCATCACCGAAAGCCAACTCTCCACGCTCGGCTTTGCGGGCGAGATTGCGCGACGTACGCGCTCGACAAGTATCTCTGCTCCGGCACCTGGCAGCGAGTCCAAACCGGCAGCCACAAGTCGTTCGAGGGTTGCTCGGGTCGAGAGTCCGCTGATGCGAGCAATGTGTGCCACCTCCGGTGCGCCGAGTGCGTGCAGACGCACGTTCGGGTAGCGCGTTTTCAGTTCGCGAAACAGCCCCTCGTAGAAGTCGATGCGCAGCGATGGATGCATTCCGCCCTGTAAGAGCAGTTGGTCGCCACCCAATGCGAGCATACGCTCGATTTTCGAGCAGTACTCGTCGATAGTGGTTATGAAATGGCGGTCGGTTTGGTGCGGTTTGCAGTGGAAATTGCAGAACAGGCACCCCGACACGCAGACGTTCGTCGTATTTACATTGCGGTCGATTTGCCACGTTACGACCGACTCGTCATCGACCGATTCGCGCCGCAGGACATCCGCCTCGCGGGCGAGCTCCGCAAGTGGTGCGTGGTCGTAGAGCAGGCACGCCTCCTCGAACGAGAGGGCTTCGCGTGCGCGTGCTTTTTTGTATATATCGCAGAGTGACAACATACGCTCTCGCTATTTTATCTTTTTGCGACGTATAGCCGCCGCAGTTGCCAAATACTCCTGCTCGATGCGCTGTTCGCTATCGGCAAACACGAAGTCGAGCATCCTACGGCGCAGGTCGGCGCTCTTTACACGGATGCGCACCTTGTCACCGAGCGTATATACGCGACCCGTCGAGTGCCCATACACCTCGTAGCGTGCCTCGTCGAAGCGATAGTAGTCGCCTTGAATGTCGCGCAGCGCAACCATACCCTCGACAATCGAATCCTCCAACTCGACAAATATGCCCCACTCGGAGAGTCCCGAAATGTGGCCCTCGAACTCCTCGCCGATTTTGTCGGCCATATACTCGACCATCTTGTACTTTATCGAAGCGCGCTCGGCCTCGGCTGCAATCACTTCGCGCTCGGATGCGTGTTCGCAGAGTGCTTCGTGTGCATCACGGTCGGCCGATTTGCCTCCGTCGAGATAGTGCTGCAACAGACGGTGTACCATCATATCCGGATAGCGACGTATAGGCGAAGTGAAGTGCGTGTAGTAAGGGAATGCCAATCCATAGTGGCCGATATTGTCGGTCGTGTATATCGCCTTTGCCATCGAACGGATGGCGAGCATCGAGACGACATTCTCCTCCGCCTTGCCACGCACTTCGCGCATCAGCGAGTTGAGCTCCTTGGCGACCTCCGTCGGCTTGGTTGCCTTGAAGATGTGACCGAAGCGCAGGATGAAGTTGCGGAAACGCTCGAATTTCTCGTCGTTCGGACGGTCGTGTACGCGGAATACCATCGTGCGCGGACGGCCGTTGCGCTTGGCGCAGAACGTAGCCACGCGACGGTTGGCGAGCAACATAAACTCCTCGATGAGTTGGTTTGCCTCCTTCTGTACTTTGAAATATACGCCTGTCGGACGGCCCTCGTCGTCGAGCGTGAATTTTGCCTCGCGGCGTGCAAATGCGATGGCACCTTTGCGGAAACGCTCCTTGCGCATCGCCTGTGCCATACGGTTTAAGGTGAGTATCTCATCGCGCATATCGCCCTCGCCCGTCTCGATTATGCGCTGTGCCTCCTCGTAAGTGAAGCGTCGGTCAGAGTAAATTATGGTGCGACCAAACCACTCGTTTTCGATTTTCAACCCCTCGCTCATCTCGAATACGGCCGAGAAACACAACTTCTCCTCGTGCGGGCGCAACGAACACAACTCGTTTGAGAGGCGTTCGGGCAGCATCGGTATCGTGCGATCGACCAAATATACGGATGTGCCACGCTCGATTGCCTCGTCGTCAATCACCGACCCCGGGCGAACGTAGTGCGTCACGTCGGCGATATGTACGCCAATCTCCCAACGACCGTTAGGCAGTCGGCGCACGGATAGCGCATCGTCGAAATCTTTGGCATCGGCAGGGTCGATTGTGAATGTCGGTACGTCGCGCATATCGCGTCTTTCGGCGCGGTCTTTGGCTGTAATTGTGCCGTCGATATGCTCGGCTGCCTCCTCCACTTTACGCTCGAAACGGTAGGGTAGATCGTACTCCAAAAGTATGGCGTGCATTTCGGCGTCGTTGTCACCCTCCACACCCAAAATATCAACCAACTCGCCGGTCGGCATCTCGTCGCCATCGCGCCACGTGGCGATACGTACGGCGACCTTGTCACCCTCGTTCAGACGTGGATATTTGCGACGCGAAAGGTATATCTCGGTGTGCAGGTGGCGCGAATCGGGCTTGACTATAACCGCCGTTTTCGAGCACGCCTCCACAACGCCGGCATAGCACTTGCGGCTACGCTCGACGATCTCCATAATCTCGCCTTCGAGTGCGCCGGTGCGCGATTTGTGGGTGACGACCACCCTTACGCGGTCGCCGTCGAGTGCTCGGCGTGCATTGCGCGAATGGATGAATATGTCGGCATCCAACTCGTCGCATTGCACATATACCGACCCCGATGTGTTTACATCCACCACACCCTCGTATTGAGGCATTCGGCTGCGGCTTAAAACATACTTGCCGCGCCCCTCCATTTCGATATATCCCTGTTCGAGCAGCGTGTCGAGAATATGCTTCGTCATATTGCGACCGTCGCGGTCGGCACTACCCGATGCTGCTGCTAAATGTTTTAACGTGAACTTCTTCTCGGGCATCTCGCGAAACATATTCACGATAAATCCCGCACGCTCCTCAAAACCAAAAACTTTTCCCCTCTTTCTTCCCATACATCTATAAAATTTTGAGTGCAAGACGCAGCATAAACTCTATGCCCGCCTCGATTGCCCGCTCGTCGGGCGCAAATGTCGAAGAGTGACTTCTGCCTGCCTGCTCTCCTACTCCAAGTCGATAGAATAGCGACGGATATCGCTCGCAGTAGAAGCCAAAATCCTCGGCCGTGTATCGTCGTTGCAAATCCTTCGCCGTGAAGTGCTTGGCGCACAACTCTTTCGCGGTGGCGGTGAGTTGCTCGTCGTTGGCTACGCACGGATAGCCGCGATTGATGTCGATGGTGGTTGTCGTACCATATTTTTTGTCGATTGCACCCACCGCATCCTCTATGTTGCTCCACGCACGGGCGCGTGCCGTACCCGGCTCGCTACCCGGCTGCTCGAATGTTCGCAGTGTGCCTTCGAGAGCCACCTCGTTCGGAATTACGTTGGTTGCACCGTCGGCCGTCACGTGACCTATCGACAGAACCGTATCGTTGTCGTTGAGCGCATTGAGTGCAAGCGTAAGAGCCGCCGCAGCCGTTACCGTGTCGTCTATCTTGTCGCGCATCGCCGCGTGACCACCTCTGCCGTGCACTCGGAAACGCAGTTCGTCGCTCGATGCCATAAAGTTGCCCGATTTGAAACCAAACTCGCCAACCTCCAACGTGCTGTCCGTATGCTCGCCGATGACGGCTACAATGTCGTAGTGCTCGAACGGATTCTCTGCCAAGACCTTCGATGCACCACCCGGATTACACTCCTCGCCCGGCTGAAACAGTCCGAAAATTGTGCCGTTGAAGTTGTGCTCGCGGTGCAGGCGTTGCAGTACGCCGAAGAGTACTGCGGCGTGAATGTCGTGGCCGCAGGCGTGCATCACACCCTCTCGCTGCGATGCGTACTCCAAGCCGGTCTGCTCGCAAACGGGGAGTGCGTCAATGTCGGCACGCAACACGATGGCGCGCGATAGGTCGCCACTGCCTTCGAGACGTGCCAAAACGCCCGTCTCGGCTATGCGTCGGCACTCGATGCCCTCTTCGCGAAGACGCTCTTCGATAAACTCTGCCGTGTGATGCTCCTCGAAAGATAGTTCGGGGTGCGCGTGCAGGTGTCGGCGAAACTCTTGTGGTGTCATATCGTTATGGTTTACAGCGCAATTACTCTAATTTCAAACATCTTGTTCCAATTCTTGCCCGTGACGAATATTCGTCCCGTCTGCTCGTCCCAAGCGATGCCGTTCAATACGTCGGTCGTCGGTGTTACATCCTCTGCCGGCAGCAATCCCGACAGGTCGAGAACGCCCTCGACGTCGCCACTTTCGGGGTTGATGATGACGATTTGGTCGAGCGTATATACGTTTGCCCAGATGCGTCCATCAATCCACTCCAATTCGTTCAGGTAGCCGAGTGATTCGCCACGAAGGCGTACATTGAAGCGTCGCTCCTCGCGTAGCGTTGCAGGGTCGATTACGCGAATGTCCGATGTGCCATCCGACATATAGAGCCATTTGCCATCGCTCGTGAGTCCCCAACCCTCGCCACGGTACGAGTGTGTGGCAACCTCGCGTAGCGTTGCACGGTCGTATATGTGCATACGTCCGTTCTGCCACGTGAGTTGGTAGATGCGCTCGCCGAGCAGCGTGATACCCTCGCCAAATTCGCGCTTCGGCAACTCTGCAACAACCTCCACCTTCGAGCCGTCGGCTGCCACGCGCAGAAGTTGCGAGGTGCCATAGCCACCCGTGCCCTCCCACAACTCACCATCGACAAATTGCAGACCCTGTGTGTAACTCGTCGTAAGGTGCGGATATGTGGCTACAACCTCGTAGGTGTATCTCTCGGGCGTGACGATGGTCGCTCTCTGGGCGCGCTTTGATGCTCGTCCCGCGCAACCCGCCACGGCCAATGCGCAAATCAATATCGGAATCAATCGTTTCATACTACGGCAAAGGTACGAATAATTTGGAAATGTTGTATTGTGAATGGCGTTAAGAGTATGCAACTTCTTGCCATTTTCTCGCTTTTGATTTTTTTGCCCGTATAAATAATGTAAATTTACGGAAAAATGATTATCTTTGCGCGCTCGTTCAGCGCGACAACGGACGGGGCGGTATTAAGACGGACATTAAGCGGGCATTGAGACGAGCGTTAAGTGGGCATTAAGACGAGCGTTAAAACGGACATTAAGCGAGCGTTAAAACGAAAGATAAGTAAAACAACAAAATACGAATTATGAAGATCACAAGAGTACAGAAAGAGCAGGGCGTATCGCTCCTCAAAGTCGTAGTTGATGAGAAGGATTACGGCGAATCGGTCGAGAAGATGCTTCACGACTACAAGCGTAAGGCAAACATTCCGGGTTTCCGTCCGGGTATGGTGCCTATGGGTATCATCCGCAAGATGTATGGCAAGGGCGTAGTTGCCGAGCAGTCGTATCGTATCGCATCCAACTCGGTATTCGAGTATTTGCAGAAGGAGAATATCGACTACGTGGGTGATGTTATTCCGGCAGAGGAGCAGGGTGCTTTCGATTTCGATAACGGTACCGAGTTCGAGTTCATCTTCGAGATTGGCGAGGCACCGAAGTACGATGTTAAGCTCACGGCGAAGGATAAGCTTACGTACCACAAAATCAAGATCGACAAGAAGATGCACGCTTCGTTCCTCGACAACTACCTGCGTCGCTACGGCCGTTTGGTAGAGGTTGATAAGGTGAAGAAGGATGAGGCACTCACCGTAACGCTCGACAATGGCGATTTGCGCGTTGAGGATGCTTACGTTGGTCTGATTTCGATGAACGACGAGGAGCGCAAGCCGTGGATTGGCAAGAAGGTTGGCTACAAGACCACTATCAACGTGAACGAGATGTACAAGACTCCGTCGCAGCGCGCAGCGATGTTGCACGTCAAGGAGGAGGAGTTGGAGGGTATCAACCCGCAGTTCGAGTTGGAGATTACGAAGATTCGCCAGTTTGCTAACCCTGAAATCAACGAGGAGTTCTTCAAGACCGCATTCCCGGAGGGTAACGTAAAGACCGCCGAGGAGTTGGACGCTTATATCGATGCACAGATTGACAGCGAGACCAAGCGCGAGAGCGACTACCTGTTTGCAGGCACGGTTCGCAACTTTATGCTCGAGAAGGCAGCGTTGCAGATGCCAGTAGAGTTCTTGAAGCGTTGGTTGTTCACCATCAACGAGGGCAAGTTCTCGATGGAGGAGATCGAAAAGGATTTCGATGCATTTGTGAAGATGTTCTCGTGGAACTACATCCAGAAGCAGATTATCACGGCAGAGAAATTGACCGTTACCACCGCCGAGGCAGAGCAGGAGGCGAAGGAGTTCGCAGCAATGCAGTTCGCGCAGTACGGTATGCCTAACGCTCCGGAGGAGATGCTTGCCAACTTCGTGAAGAGCATCTTGGAGAACAAGGAGCAGAACCAGAAGATTTACGAGAAACTCTACGAGCAGAAGGTTGTCGAGTACATCAAGTCGAAGGTTAAGGTTACGGAGAAGGCCGTATCGGCTGCCGACTTTGCCGAACTTGCACGAGAGTTGTAGTATTCGTCATATTAAGTATTGATTCAGACTCTGCAAGTAGGTCTCGCACCAAACTTGCAGAGTCTTTTTCGCCAAAAACCGCCAAAAAACAGATAAAGATTATGTCCGAATTTGAAAAATTTGCCGCCAAACACTGCGGTATCGCATCTACGCTTCTGCACGACTATCGCTCGATGCACGACTCGTATATCAACCCGATGATTCTCGAAGAGCGTCGTCTGAACGTAACTCAACTTGACGTGTTCAGCCGCCTGATGATGGATCGCGTACTCTTCCTCGGTGCGCCGATTACGGACGATGTGGCAAATATCATTCAGGCACAGTTGCTATTCCTCGAATCGACCGATCCGAACAAAGATATCCAACTCTACATCAATTCGCCGGGCGGTAGCGTTTCGGCGGGCTTGGGTATCTACGATACGATGCAACTCATCTCGTGCGACGTCGGTACAATCTGTACGGGTATGGCCGCCTCGATGGGTGCCGTACTGCTCACGGCGGGTGCTGCGGGCAAGCGTTCGGCACTGCCTCATTCGAGAGTGATGATTCATCAGCCGCTGGGTGGTGTGCAGGGTCAGGCATCGGATATCGAGATTACGGCACGCGAGATTTCGCGCCTCAAAAAGGAGCTCTACGAGATTTTGTCGTTGCACTCGGGCAAGCCGATTAAGAGTATCGAGAAGGATGCCGACCGCGACTATTGGCTCTCGGCCGAAGAGGCACGTCGCTACGGTCTTATCGACACGGTGCTCGGCAAGCGTTAGGAGCGCGCGGGCGGCTCGGCAGAGTGGCCGATAAAATGAGTTTGTTGGAGGGAACAAAAAAGTTTTTTAGAAGAAGAGAATAGAGAAGAAAAGTATGGCTCAACGTACAAATCATAAAGGGGGTAACAGAGAGGATTGCTGTTCGTTCTGCGGTCGTCGTCGCAACGATGTGGATATACTCTTTCAGGGTATCGACAGCAACGTAAGCATCTGTGGCAGCTGTATCGAACTTGGCTATAAATCGCTCTCGGAGAATAATATGCTCTCCGCGAGTGCGCGTAGCGAAAAGGCGAAAAGGGATAGTTTCGATTTGCAGTTGGATAAGGTGCTGAAACCTGCCGAAATCAAGGAGTTTCTCGACCGTTACGTGGTTGGCCAGGATAGCGCGAAACGCGCCATATCGGTTGCCGTGTATAACCACTACAAACGCCTTATCGGTGCAAATGCCGATGCTGCGGAGGAGGTCGAAATCGACAAGTCGAACATTCTGCTCGTCGGTCCGACCGGTACGGGTAAGACGCTTATTGCGCGTACGATTGCCCGTCTGCTCGGTGTTCCGTTTACGATTGTCGATGCTACGGTGCTGACCGAGGCGGGTTACGTCGGCGAGGATGTTGAGGGTATCTTGTCGCGTCTGTATCAGGCATCGAACTACAATTTGGAGGCGACGCAGCGCGGAATTGTCTTTATCGACGAGATAGACAAGATTGCGCGCAAGGGCGACAATCCGAGCATTACGCGCGACGTGTCGGGCGAGGGTGTGCAGCAGGCACTGCTCAAAATCTTGGAGGGCGCGGTCGTGAATGTTGCTCCGGAGGGCGGTCGCAAACATCCCGACCAGAAATTCGTGCATATCGACACGCGAAACATTCTGTTCATCTGCGGAGGTGCGTTCGATGGTATCGAGAAACGCATTGCACAACGCCTCAATACACGCGCAATGGGCTACGGTCGTGTGAATACCGAGAGTATCGACCGCGAGAATCTGATGCGTTACGTTATGCCGCAGGATATCAAGAGTTACGGACTTATTCCGGAGTTGGTTGGCCGTCTGCCGGTGCTGACCTATATGGAGCCGCTCTCGCGCGAGGTGCTTCGCAGCATCCTGACCGAGCCGAAGAATGCAATCATCCGCCAATATTGTCGTCTCTTCGAGATGGATGGCGTGGAGTTGCATTTCGAGGACGATGTGCTGGATTATATCGTGGATAAGGCAATCGAGTTCAAACTCGGTGCGCGCGGTCTGCGTTCGATTTGCGAGTCGATAATGACCGATACGATGTTCGAGATACCGTCGCAGAATATCGACCGTTTTGTCGTGACAAAGGAGTATGCTGCCGAGAAGTTGGAACGCACGGCACTGAAAGAACTCAAAGAGGCGGTGTAAAAAATTGTAAAAAAGCGGGCGAAGGTTGTCGATTGTAAAAATAAATCTGTATATTTGTAGATGGTTTGACAGACCGACAACGTAATATTTTAAGAACAAAACAAAAAACAATATGCGTATGACTACTGATGCTCAACTTGCAATGGCTGCCAACAATATCCGAGTGCTGGCTGCTTCGATGGTAGAGAAGGCAAAGTCGGGACACCCCGGCGGCGCAATGGGCGGAGCCGACTTTGTGAATGTGCTCTTTGCCGAGTTTTTGCGATACGATCCGGATAATATGCTCTATCCGTATCGTGACCGTTTCTTCCTCGATCCGGGACATATGTCGCCGATGCTCTATGCGGTACTCGCTTTGGCGGGCCACTACTCGATGGAGGATTTGGCGCAGTTCCGCCAGTGGGGTAGCGTAACACCGGGTCACCCGGAGGTTGATGCCGTGCGTGGCGTTGAGAATACGTCGGGTCCGCTTGGTCAGGGTCACGCTATGGGTTTGGGTGCTGCGATTGCCGAACGATTTATGGTTGCTCGTTTTGGCGAGTGGATGGCTCACAAGACCTATATTTATATATCGGACGGTGCAGTTCAGGAGGAGGTTTCGCAGGGCGTAGGTCGTATTGCAGGTAACCTTGGTCTCTCGAATCTGATTATGTACTACGACTCGAATAACGTCCAACTCTCGACTACGGTCGATGAGGTCGATACCGAGGATGTTGCGATGAAGTATCGCGCGTGGGGTTGGAATGTGCTCGAAATCGACGGTCAGAGCATCCCGCAAATCCGCGAGGCGTTGCGTAAGGCGAACGAGCCGACCGACGCTCCAACGCTCATTATCGGTCGTACCGTGATGGGTAAGGGTGCAGTTACGGCCGATGGCGAGAGCTTCGAGAATAAGGTTTGCACACACGGTCAGCCGCTTTCGGCAGCAGGTGCCGACTATGCAGCGACGGTTCGTGGTTTGGGTGGCGATCCGGAGAATCCGTTTGTCGTATTTCCGGAGAGTAAGGCCGCTTATGAGGAGCGCGCAGAAGCACTGCGTGCCGAGATGGTCGAGCGTAAGCGTATCGAGCAGGAGTGGCGTTCGGCTAATCCGGCTCTTGCACGCAAACTCGATATGTTCCTTTCGGGCAAACTTCCGCAGATCGACTATCGTTCGATTGAGATGAAACCCGACCAGGCAACACGTGCCGCTTCGGCTACCGTGCTTGGCGTCTTTGCCGAGAAGGTTGAGAATATGGTGGTCGCTTCGGCCGACCTCTCCAATTCGGATAAGACCGATGGCTTCTTGAAGAAGACCAAGGCGTTCACGAAGGGCGATTTCAGTGGTAAGTTCTTCCAGGCGGGTGTCTCGGAGTTCACGATGGCGTGCATTATGAACGGTATGGCTCTGCACGGCGGTATTATTCCTGCTTGCGGTACCTTCTTCGTATTCTCGGACTATATGAAACCGGTGGTACGTCTCTCGGCGTTGATGCGCCTGCACGTAATCTTCATCTGGACGCACGACTCGTTCCGCGTGGGCGAGGATGGTCCTACGCACCAGCCAATCGAGCAGGAGGCACAGATTCGTCTGATGGAGCATCTGCGTAACCATAGTGGCGAGCGCTCGATGGTTGTTCTTCGTCCTGCCGATGGCGAGGATACGATTGCAGCGTGGAAGATTGCGCTCGAAGAGCAGCGTCCGGTTGCGCTTATCCTTTCGCGTCAGAATATCAAGAATCTGCCGTCGCTCTCGGCTTCGCGCCGCGATGAGGCGATGCAGTCGCAGAAGGGTGCATATATCGTGATGGATGCCGCAAAACCGAAGGTCGTAATGGTCGCTTCGGGTTCGGAGGTTGCTACGCTCATCGAGGGTGCAGAACTCTTGAAGAAGGAGGGTATCAGCGTTCGCGTTGTAGATGTTCCGAGCGAGGGTCTGTTCCGCGATCAGCCGAAATCGTATCAGGATGCTGTCCTGCCGGCCGAGATTTTGCGCTACGGTATGACTTCGGGTCTGCCGGTGACGTTGCTTGGTTTGGTTGGCTCGCTCGACAATATTCACGGCCTTGACCACTTCGGATACTCGGCTCCGTACAAGGTGCTCGATAAGGAGTTCGGTTACAATGGCGAAACTGTATATAACGAGGTGATGAAGTTGCTCGGCAAGTAGTCGTCATCACTCGTATATCGCAAAACAAACAGGTTGCACCGCCTTGCGGGATGCAACCTGTTTTGTGTTTGATGGTGATGCCGAGAGTGGCATCTCGTTTATCGCTGAATGTGTTGGCGGAACGATGTGTTGGTATGCCGACTTCGCACTATTTACAACGTCGGCACTCGAACCAAGGATTGTGCAAATCCTCTTTGTTGTAGCGTAGCGGTTGGTAGTCCGGCAACGAGAGTGTCGAGCCGCCCGCTTCGGATAGAATCAGTTCGGCTGCGGCGGTATCCCACTCGTAGGTGTGCGTCGTGCGCGGATAGTAGTCGATAACGCCCTCGGCAAGCATACAGAACTTGTAGGAGCTGCCCTGCTCGACAATCTCCACATCGCCACGCTCGGCACGAACGGCGTCGATATATGCCTTTGTCTCGTCGGTTTGGTGCGAACGCGATACGGCGATGCGATACCCCTCGTGCTCGTGCTCGGCAAGTGGCAAACGGCGACGCGCCGAACAGATTTCGTCGTACGAGTAGCACGCTGCATTCGATGGGGCTATGCCGGTCAGCAGGTATGCGCCCATATCCTGACTTGCGACGTACGCCTTTTGGAGGTACGGAACGTAGATGACCGAGCATACGCAACGATTCTCCGACATCAACGCAATATTGACCGTAAATTCGTTGTTACCTTTGATAAACTCAACCGTTCCGTCAAGCGGATCGACCAACCAGAACAACTCCCAATTACGACGCTCGTCGTAGAGCATTTCGCGCCCCTCCTCCGACAGAATCGGAATACGCGTCTCGCCCAACATCTCCTTAATCTTGTTGTGGGCCAGACGGTCGGCGATTGTAATCGGCGTCTTGTCGCTCTTGACGGCAATGTCGTAGTCGTCGCTGTTCTTATACACCTTCATAATCTCCCATCCGGCACGAACGGCTGCGTTGAATGCCTTTGGAAGCAGATATGCACGAATATCTTCTGTTAGCATCGTAGTTATGTTTTGCATTTTATCAAAGATAATAATTTTTTCTTACATTTCATAATCTTTAACGATAAAAGATTCAAAAAAGTGTAAGTCGGTCGCTCGTCCGTCATAAAACCACCGTTTTCGGACATCGGCACGGCAAGTATCTCCGCAATTCGATTGAGTGTAGGGTGGTTAGCGAGAGCCCCATACTTCGCAAATCCGCCCTCGCTCTGTATCTGGTGACGCGCGATGACGAGCAGCTCATCGTCGCAACTCGCAAAACTCGGAAAGCGAACGACCGACTCCGTGCAAGCAATCTCGGCGGCTATGCGACCTATGGCAGAGGGGTGCAGAGTGACCTCGGCGAGAATCGCTACCAACGCATCGTACGACGCTACCGCTTCGGCGGCATCGAGTGCCGATGGGCGGTCGTCGGTCGCTACATCCACAACCATAAGCCGCCGAAACGGCCTGCGCCGTGACCGATATAGCCCCCGTATGGGTGCGGTGCTTGGTTGGGCAGGCGTATTGACCTCGACGAGCGAGTATGTCGCGCGCAGTTGTTGTAGTAGCGATGCTTGACTGTCGCCATTGATTGCCACGACAATCTCCGTCGATGGATAGCGCGTATCGAGCAACGATTCGACGACAGCGGCAGAGTGCGGATTGGCGCAGAGTACCGATATGCCGACCCCGCCGATTGCGTCAATCTCCGCCGAGCCGGATATGGCCATCAATCGACTGCGCTCGCATCCAAATTGCCGCCACAATGCTCGCAGGGCAGTGAGCCGCGCGGTGCGCTGCTTCGTTGTCGTAAAAATGGCTCTCATCCGATATGTCGTTTATATGTGTTGAGCATCTGCTCGAAGAGCACTCGCTCCTCGCGACCGAGTATTCGTTTTGCCGACCGCAGCGAGTATCCCGTGCGAACCAAGTGGCGGCATACGGCGTGGCGTACGGCTGTCTCTTGTTGCTGTATCCAATGGCGTATGTGCGTCGTTGAGAGGTCGCATTGCAGTTCGGCAAGCGCACACAGAGCGTCGTATTGCAGCGAGCGGTGAGTGCCGCCAATTATGTTGTGTAAGTCGGCTTCGCTCTCGATAATCGAGTAGCGTCGTACGATGCAGATGCCGAGCAGAGCCAAATTGTAATCCTCCGAGCGTAGTAACGGAGTCCACGCAACGGCATCGGCGTATCGGCACACCTTCGGCAACAGTTCGCACGCCTCGAAACGCGACAGCCGCCGCCCGAATCGACACAGGTGCCGAACAGCCACCCGCTCGTCAATGGCAAAACAGCACATCAGAGCGTATAGACGCACATCTTCATCCGTGTCGTCCATCATCTTTTCGATGCGGCGGAGTAGTGATGCATCCAACGGCATACGTGCAAGCAACGCGAGCAGATATGCTCGACGTGTTGAGTTCGCCCGCTCGGCCATCAGTAGCAGACGGCTGTCGAGCGCGTAGTACCGCACGATTTCGCGCATCTGCTCATCCGCCTCGTCGCATAGCCGCTCTGCGACAAACGCCACCGCCTCGGCAAACGCCACAAGCGACAGCCCGGAACGTATGTGCGGCAAACGCTCGGCGGATGGCGCGACAACATACTCCGCAATGCTCCTTATGCAACGATACGTTAGTCGCATTCCTCGTCGCGAGAGGTATCTGCCGAGCAACAGCACGCCGCTGCCTGCCATCAGTAACATCGCAAGCAACGCAATCATCTTCCACCGAGTTTGCGTTTGAGTCGTGTCGGCGTGGCCGGAAACGATAAATATTGATCTACGCCACACTCCAATAGCGAGAGTACCGTTTCCTCGCTCAAATCGCACGATATGACGACTATCTCGGTGCGTTGAGGTTGCGCTGCCCGAATCCGAGCCATTGCATCGCAGCCATTCATAAACATACGCGCATCCTCTGTGACGATTCTATCGAAGAGCTCCGATTCGCATCGCTCCAAAAACTCCTCGCGCGTGGCAACCGCCGTCACAGCAACATCGTCCGCGGCAAGCAGCCCGTCGAGCATTGCACGACATCGCGACGAGGAGGAGTGTATAAGGAGTTTGACCATTCGATTTGCACTTTTTTGCACTTGTCTCTCATCCAAAAATATGCCAAACGGAATATTTCGAAAAAAAATAACGACAAGCGTTGTAGTTCCGAAAAAAATTTGTACATTTGCGGGCTGAATTGTGTAAAATGTTCAGCAGAACAAATTAAACTTATTGTATAAATGTTTGTAATTGTAGAGATTGCAGGTCAGCAATTCAAAGCTGAAAAGGGTCGAAAGCTCTATGTTCACCGTCTTGCAGGCGAAGTAGATTCGTCGGTGAGCTTCGACAAAGTCCTGCTCGTAGAGAACGGCGGTCAGGTTAAAGTAGGTGCACCTGTTGTAAAAGGCGCCTCGGTAAAATGTAAGATTCTTAAACACTTGAAGGATGACAAAGTCCTCGTGTTCAAGAAGAAGCGCAGAACCGGTTATCAGAAATGCAACGGTCACCGTCAGTATCTGTCGCAGATTTTAATTGAAGACATTGTTGCATAACCTTAAAAAACGTTAAAGAAGTATGGCACACAAAAAAGGTGTAGGTAGTTCGAAGAACGGCCGTGAGTCAGAAAGCAAACGACTCGGCGTTAAACTTTTCGGTGGTCAGGTAGCGAAGGCAGGCAACATCATAGTCCGTCAGCGCGGCACTGTTCACAATCCGGGCGAGAACGTAGGTATCGGTAAGGACCACACGCTCTTCGCATTGGTTAACGGTATCGTATGCTTCACTAAGAAGGCATCGGGCAAGTCTTATGTAAGCGTTACTCCGCTCAACTAATCAGTGGGGGAGAGGGATAACCTTTCACGATGAACCGCTCGGCATTTCGCCGGGCGGTTTTTTTGTGGAGGGGGGGCGGGGCGAGGGAGATGTACTTCCGCGGCCTATCTTTTCGGCAATACCATTTGCTACTTGACACTGCTCGACCTTAATAGACTACAAGCCCTCCCTTGATCATATAATAAAACACAACGGACAACCCCGAAAAAAGGTTGTCCGTTGTGTTTATGCCCAAAGAACTATGCTTAATTACTAAAATGTAACTTGGAACTCTGTCGCTTTGGTCGATTTAGGCGCGTTCGGAACATTGACAAAGAATCGGAATCCCGTGAGTTGCTCAATCTCCGATACGCTTTTGAGTTCCGGTGTTACATCGGCATTCTCGCCGTGCTTAACCCAGTAACCGGCACAAATCAGCTCGCTTGCCGAACAATCGTGTACACGCTTGCCGGTATTGCCCGCCTTGGTACGCAACATCACCTTAAAGTAGTGAGTCGGAACGGCGCACGTCTTACCGTCGTCGTTTGTGCAGGTTGTGTTGTAGTTGTCGAAGTGGCAACCCGACACGACATACAACGTGTCGCTACACATCCACGCGCCACGCTCCTTGTTCTCCAACGTATTCCATTTGCCACCGTTGAGCGACTGAATCTGCGGTGTCATATTGGTATAGTAGTTGGTCTGCTGGCGAGCCATACGTGTTACGGTGCGTTGCGCCTTTGCCAATTGGTGGCCACGGCTGTAACCGTTATATGTGTCGGTTACCTGCTCGCTGTTCGTAAACGATGGGTCTTGGTAGAATGTTGCACTATCTTCGCTGCCCGACGTGTAGTACGAGTGCATCGGATATGCCACCCAACGTGCCACGCGATTCTGCGTGTCGTAACACATCGAGTAGTTGCGGCGTGTCTTGCCGTCCTCGTCGTCCGAGAAGAGCTTTATGCACTTCGACGCAACCTCTGTGTACTTTGCGTTGCCGCTTGCAGCCGGAAGCTCTGCCCACGATCTGTTATATACGGCAGCATAGGTCTCCTCCGAGCCGCTGCCCGAGCCCGAGCCATCGCCCGAGCCCGAGTTGCCACCCGTATTATCATCCCCTCCGGTGCTCCCATCACCGGATGCTCCTCAATAAGTAATCTCTATCGAAGCAAAACGTGCCTGCGCCGTCGCAGTGAATGTTACAGATGTTGCATTACCTGTCCAAGTGTGTTTTGTTGAGTTTGAAACGGTAATGCTTCCGGTATCAACCGAGAATGGACCATTCTTACCACCACTTGTTGTTATAACAATCTGCTTCATTGCACCTGCACCGGTAATAGTCATCAAGTCGCCTTGATACAATCGCAATACCGAGCCGTCATAGTAAGAACCGCTACTATTTACTTTCGTAAACTTAATAGTAACGCCATTCGAGGTATATGTATTACTTTCAACCTTCTCACTATTTGAAAGCACACTGCTAAAAGCAATAGTTACAGTTCCAGTAGCGTCGCCACCGCCACCTGCATTAGGGTCTGCATCGGTGGTTGCCGATGCTGTACCTGCTACCGATGCGCTGTTTTTGCTCGTATCCGAAGGGTTAGCAACAACCGTTACGTTGTACTTGGTCGAGTATGCTAAGCCGGTGAATGAGGTCGAGGTGCCGGTTACATCTTTCGACTGCGTGCCACACTTAACGGTGTAGTTCTTTGCACCTGTGATTGCGCCCCACGATACGTTGATGGTGTTGCCCGATGCCGTAGCGGTTACGCTTGGCGTTGCAAGCGGAGTTACAACCGGAGTCTCGCCACCGCCTTCGCCTTGGAGAGTCACAGTAATATTCCAAATACGAATACCTCCATTTGCCGTGATGTAACCGGTAGTATAAGAGAATCCGCTCAAATCCATTACAATCTCGTTGGTTGCTGTGCCGCCGAAAGATTCGTAATCAGCATCCTTTGCATTGGTTGCTTGATAGTAGAGTCTTTTGTCTGTCTGGTCTGCACCCTCTGATTTCGCACTTGCCGATGTTACCGAACACTTAATGTCCTTAATAGGAGCAGGGAAATTCGGAAGTTTAATCCAACTTACACCATTACTGTTAGTTCTAACTCGCAACTGAATCATATTTTTTGTTGTACCATCCTGGTAACCATTTGTAACCCAGGTGTAAGTGCCATCGGTGTAGGTCTTCTCGTTGTTGTATCCGGTTCCCGAATTAGTCATTGCAGCCATATTCTCACTGGTGAGGACAATAACATCGCCGCTACCTTCGCTGCCGCCTTCGCCACCTTCGTTACCACCATCGCTGATTGGCGCACCATTGAGTTGGTAGATTGATGGCATAGTACCACTTGCGGTATCATAGCAACCAAAATTACTATGCTCGGAGTCATACTGCACCCATCTGTTTGTATCGCTGAAAAGAATCTTGAACGTGCTGTCATCATTGTAAGTAAGCATCCAACTTCCCGTAGGCGCGCTGGTGCTACGATTGTAATTTTTGTAAGTGCCGGCGTTATAATAGTAGTATCCATCGCCGTCCTGCAAGTGATAACCCCCACCCGTGCTGGTCAATACAAATTCAAGGGCTTTGGTTGCTTCGGTACGCAAAATCTTTCCGTCGTTAACCGTTACGGCTGTTGCAGACACCCAACCATAGTTGCTGGTGAGTGGCGTAAATGCCTTCTGATCGTTGTAAACAATCAAGAACTTCTCGCCACTGACAATCTTGTTCACCTTAACGTAATACTCAATAATCGACGTCAACTGCGAAACTGTGATAGTGCACTCTGCACCATCGGCTGCCAACTTAATCCAACCCTCACGTGCATCGCCGCTGTTTGCCGAAACGGTGTAGGTCAGAGTCGAGCCCGAAAGCGATGCTGCGGTAACTACCACTCCGTCCTTCGTAACGGTTACGTCGCTTGTGAGATTCTTCAAGATTACGGTTGTGGTTGCGTTCTGAACACCCGCAGCAGGAACATCCTTGATGTTGGATGCCGTAATCGATGGGGTCGTAGGTGCATTGCCCGAAGGGAGGTAGTAGATATCAACCGGCTTCTGCGATGCCGAACCGTAGCACGCGAAGATACCGCTACCCGAGTTGTACTGCATCGTGTTGCGAGTGTTAGTACCCTGAGCGACAACCGATGTTACGCCGTCTGCGATGGTAATCAACCAGCTCGAATTAGCCGACATATTTGTCTCGGTCCTCATCTGGTTGCCACTGCTCGATGCTGCGTAGATATAACCCTCGGCCTTGGTTGCCTTGAATGCGTACGAGCCATCCTTTGTACCCTCTTCAACCTCGAAGATTTCGACTGCGTCGCCCGGAGCCACAATGCAACCATTCTCGATGGTTACAGCGGTTTGAGCGCGGTTGTTGTTGTTCTGTGTCGAAGAGATTGCCTGTGCGGCCTCGGTGTTTGCGATAATCACCTGGTCGCCTATGTTGAGGTCGGCAACATCGGTGAGCAACTGATACTCTGCCGGCTTCTCTGCCGCTACGCCGCTCATATCAATCGAGAAGACGGCAATCTTACCCGACTTGAAGCTCTTGCTTGCCGAGATGGTCTTTGTGAAGATACCCTTGTCGGTGGTAACCGTAATCTTCAACGAAGTGAATGCTACCGGAGCACAAGCAAACCAGATGTTCTCGGTTGCGTTGGTGTTGATAGTAATGCTCTTTGCACCGCTGTTTACCTCGGTGTGAGCATCCTCCGTGTAGAAGTAGTGACGACCTGCGATATCGGCATCGGAGGTGATGCTAATCGACGAAATCGCAGCACCGTTAAGTGCAAGATTTTTGAGCGTCATCTTACCATAAGCCGTAACGTGCTTGAACGCGAGCGAATACGAAGCGTCGAGCACATCCGATGTGTTTGATATGGCGTAGAGAATCTGTGCCGTAGGGTCACACGAGATTTCGCTCGGGGTCTGTGTTGTAGGAATGCTGATATTCCAGCTCTTATACGTTGCGTTGTTCGACAAGCAAGCATCTGCCGGCGAGATAGCGTAAATGGTGTATGCTTTACTCTCGTCGTCTTCGAGCTCCAACTCTGCCGAAGCCGATGTCATATCGTCAGCAAAAACCGGCGTAACATCCTTTGCCGAGTCGAAATTCAACGAATACTTTATCTTCTCGTCACCACTCCACTCGGTAGGGTACGAATTGCCGTCCGGCTCGCCAAACGACGTACGGCTCTCGTCGATAGTCATCGTTACGTTAACCTTAACGGTTGGCTTCGATACGATGTTCTCATCCTCATACTGCGAACAAGCCGCAAATGCCATCGTTGCTACAACGATGAACATCATCATCTTGAAGAACTTTTTCATAGTGCGACTATTCGTTGTTAAGAGTTCCCCAATCTTCCGACTCGGCGTTCTCGATGTCGCCGATAACCAAACTTGCTGCAAAACCCGACTCGATGCGGATGTTGCACAAGCGTACTTCCGGTGCCTCATACGAGGCGAAAAAAGTTTTTGTCATACGTTTGTTTTTTTTGTTATTTTGTTGTTAATTAATTTGTTGCATTGTTTGCGTTGTGCTCCTTATGCGTGTTGCGCGCCCATTCATATATGCGCATACGTATAGTTAGCGTACAAAGATACGTATATTATTTATAATATAAAAGTGAAATGCGTCTAAAAAGGTGATTTTTGCGTTATGCTCGACCTCGAAATGCTCACATACGCCAAGTATGCTCCGCTTTCTCTCTCTTCGCAGGCCTTAAAATCCCTCTTTTTATACGCATTTCGCCATCGCGCCCTAAAAAGGTGATTTCTGTGTTATGCTCGACCTCGAAATGCTCACATACGCCAAGTATGCTCCGCTTTCTCTCTCTTCGCAGGCCTTAAAATCCCTCTTTTTATACACATTTCGCCACCGCGCCCTAAAAAGGTGATTTCTGCGTTATGCTCGACCTCGAAATGCTCACATACGCCAAGTATGCTCCGCCTGCCCCGACTTCGCAAACACCGTTATTTGTGGCTGAATGTAATACGTATCGGGCAATTTTCGGGCTAAAACCGCAAAATTGTCCTATATTTCCGCTTTTTGGGAGGATATTTTCGTAGAAATCCGATTTCTTTTGCTAATTTTGCAAGATAAAATCGCCGTGTGCGAAATGTTGGTACGAAAATATAGAACGAAATAAATTATATCGACTTATGCAGATTGCTGACAAGTACTCTCCGCAGGAGATTGAACAAAAGTGGTACGACTATTGGTGCGACCACAACCTTTTCCACTCGGAACCCGACCATCGTGAACCATATACGATTGTCATTCCGCCACCAAACGTGACAGGTATGCTCCATATGGGCCATATGCTCAACAATACGTTGCAGGATGTGTTGGTGCGTCGCGCCCGAATGTCGGGCAAGAATGCCTGCTGGGTGCCGGGTACCGACCACGCCTCGATTGCTACGGAGGCAAAGGTCGTGGCTAAACTCAAAGCCGAAGGTATCGACAAGGCGTCGCTGACACGTGACGAGTTCCTTGCCCACGCTTGGGAGTGGAAGGAGAAGCACGGCGGCATCATCCTCAAACAGTTGCGCAAACTCGGTGCATCGTGCGATTGGGATCGTACCTGCTTTACGATGGACGAGCCGCGTACGGAGGGTGTCATCAAGGTCTTCTGCGACCTCTATCGCAAGGGTAAAATCTATCGCGGTGTGCGTATGGTGCATTGGGATCCGTCGGCAAAAACCGCACTTTCGGACGAGGAGGTAATCTATAAAGAGTCGCAGGGCAAACTCTACTATTTGCGCTATCGTTTGGAGGGCACCGACCGCAATATTATCGTCGCTACGACCCGTCCGGAGACGATTCTCGGCGATACGGCAGTCTGCCTGAACCCGAATGACCCACGCTATGCCGATGTGCCGGAGGATGCGCGCGTAATTGTGCCGCTCGTAGGTCGCTCGATTCCGATTATCCGCGACGAATATGTTGATATCGAGTTTGGTACGGGTGCGTTGAAGGTTACGCCGGCGCACGACGTGAATGACTATATGCTCGGCGAGAAATATGGTTTGGAGACCATCGACATCTTCAACGACGACGGTACGATTAACGACAAGGTCGGTATGTACGTCGGCGTGGATCGTTTCGAGTGCCGCAAGCAGATTGAGAAGGATTTGGAGGCAGCCGGACTGATGGAGAAGACCGAGCCATACACGAATAATGTCGGTTACTCGGAGCGTACGGGTGTTGCCATCGAGCCGAAGTTGTCGATGCAGTGGTTTATGTCGATGGCCGACATCGCCAAGCCGGCAACTCGTGCGGTGATGGAGGATGTCATCCGTTTCGTGCCAGAGAAGTATAAGAACACCTATCGCCACTGGATGGAGAACATCAAGGATTGGTGTATCTCGCGCCAGTTGTGGTGGGGTCAGCGCATTCCGGCATACTATCTGCCGAAGGGCGGTTATGTCGTAGCCGAGACGGCCGAGGAGGCGTTGGCTTTGGCACGCGAGAAGTCGGGCGATGCTGCGTTGCAGATGAGCGACTTGCGTCAGGATGAGGATGTGCTCGATACGTGGTTCTCGTCGTGGTTGTGGCCGATTTCGGTCTTCGACGGCATTCGCAATCCGGATAACGAGGAGATTCGCTACTACTATCCGACCAACGACCTTGTGACGGGTCCGGATATCATCTTCTTCTGGGTGGCACGTATGATTATGGCTGGCTACGAGTATCGTGGCGAGATGCCGTTCCGCAACGTATATTTCACGGGTATCGTGCGCGATAAGATTGGTCGCAAGATGTCGAAGCAGTTGGGTAATTCGCCTGACCCGCTCGATTTGATTGCGCAGTACGGCGCAGACGGTGTGCGTGTTGCGATGATGCTCTGTTCGAGTGCTGGTAACGACCTTATGTTCGACGATGCACTCTGCGAGCAGGGCCGTAACTTCGGTAACAAGATTTGGAACGCCTACCGTCTGATTAACGGTTGGACGACGGACGAGTCGCTCGCACAGAGCGATAATAACCGTGCCGGTGTTGAGTGGTTCGAGCAGAAGCTCAATGCTGCGCTTGCCGAGATTGAGGATAACTTCCGCGCTTACCGTATTTCGGAGGCGTTGATGGTTGCATACAAACTCTTCTGGGACGATTTCAGCGGTTGGTATCTCGAAATCGTCAAGCCGGCATACGGTCAGCCGACCGATGTAGCAACTATTGAGGCAACCAAGCGTTTCTTCGAGCAGTTGATGCTCGTTCTGCATCCGTTTATGCCGTTCGTGACCGAGGAGATTTGGCAGGATTTGGCAGAGCGTAAGCCGAGCGAGTCGATTATGGTTGCCGACAAACCGGAACCACAGCCGATTGACGAGCAGCTGCTCGCGCGTTTTGCGCTGTTGCAGGAGGCGGTATCGGCCGTGCGTAATGTCCGCAAGCAGAAGAACTTGCCACAGAAGGAGCAGATTGAGTTGAAGGTCGTGGCGGACGAAAACTATCCGTCGGAGTTCGAGTCGGTATTACGCAAGATGGGTAACCTCTCGGCTGTGACGGCCGTAACGGAGAAGTGCGCAACGGATGCGGGCTTCATCGTGAAGACTACGCAGTACTTTGTTCCGATGGGCGACAACGTGAATGTTGAGGAGGAGATTGCCAAGTTGGAGAAGGATTTGGCATACTACGAGGGCTTCCTCTCATCCGTAATGAAGAAACTCTCGAACGAGCGTTTTGTCTCGTCGGCTCCGGCGCAAGTGGTTGCTAACGAGCGCGCAAAGCAGTCGGATGCCGAGGCGAAGATTGCTGCCATCCGCGAGCAACTCGCAGCGTTGAAGTAACGGTTTGCTACTGTATATGAAAAGAGCCGCATCCCACGTCGGGTTGCGGCTCTTTTGGTTGTGTTGCTCCGCTATAATTCGCGCATAATTTCGGCGGCGGGCTTGCCCTCCAAAATAAGTTGCTTCATACGCTCCATCGGCTGCTCCGTGTGGTCGAAAAACATCTTGTAACCCTCGCACAGATAATTCTTCCCGTATTCGCCCGTCGAGTCGTCGATAAAGCGGTGCTTCGGGCACTCGCCGTGGCAGGGCGTGTAGTGTCGGCAGTGTCTGCAATCGCGTGGCAGCGACGAACGCTTCGAGACGCCAAACTCGAATTGGCGGTCGCAATATGCCAAATCGGCCAGCCGGTCGTGGTTGATGTTGCCGATTTTGTACTCCGGATAGACGAAGTGGTCGCACGAATAGACATCGCCGTTATGTTCGACCGTAAGACCGCTTCCGCACGTCTCGCACAGCGAACATACGGAGGGTTGTACGCCGACTTTCAGTGCGAGTGTCGCATCGAACAACTGCACGTATCGTCTGCCTACGTCGTGCGCAACCCAATCGTCGAAGACGTCGCACATAAACTGTCCGAATCCGCGAGCCGATATTGACCACGGAGCAATCGCGGCACCCTTCGCCTCGGGCGATTGGATGCGACCGTCGCACAGCAACTCGGCGACAGGCAGAAACTGCATAAAGACGCTGATTCCGCGCAAGAAACGATAGACCTCCTTGCCACGCCCCTCGCTGTGGATGTTCACGGTCGATAGAGTGTTGTACTCCACGCGGTTGCGATACAGACGCTCGACGCCGCGCATTACGCGAGCAAAGGTCTTTTCGCCACCCGCATCCACTCGATGTGCATCGTGAATATCCTCCGGCCCGTCAATCGAGATGCCGACCAGAAAGCCGCTATCGCGGAAAATCTCGCACCACTCGTCGTCGAGCAGCAGACCATTGGTCTGAATCGAGTTCTCGACCGTCTTGCCCTCGGCATACTTCTGTTGCAGACGTACCGCCTTGCGGAAAAACTCTTTGCCTGCCAATAGCGGCTCGCCACCGTGCCACGCAAAGGCGATGACGGGCGAGTTGTTACCCTCGATATTGGCGCGTACGTAGCGTTCGAGCAGTGCATCGTCCATCGGTGGCTGGCGATTCTCGTATAGAGCCGCCTTGTCGAGGTAGTAGCAATACTTGCAACGCATATTGCACAAAGAGCCGACGGGCTTTACCATCGAGGTAAAGCCGCGTCGTTCGTTGCGTTTGACAATGTCTTCGTATGTAAATTCTACGGAGCGTTTCACGCTGTTTTTGCCTATTTGCGGGTGATGTCAATCTGGAATTTAGGGAACGATGGGTGTACGTGCGACTGCTCGATGTAACCCCACATACGCTCGACAATCTCCGGATGCTCGGCAGCAACATCTTTCTCGTCCTGCTCGATATCCTTGCCCGGCGTGGTGATGTCGAAGAGTTTCATCGTGCGATTGCCGGCGTGTACGTTCTCGATAAGGCCCTTCCAGTTGCCCCAACGAACAGCCAACTGACCACCGCGGTCAGGGAACTCCCAATAGAGGAATTCGTGCTCCTGCTGCTGCTCGACGTTGCCCGTGAGAGTTGGTACGAGCGACAGACCATCGGTCTGTGGCGACTCAACACCCGCGATGTCGCAGAGCGTCGGCATAATGTCGGCAAAGTAGCCCATATGGTCGCTCACTACGCCGCCCTGTTTCATCTGTGCAGGCCACGAAGCGATGAACGGCATACGGATACCGCCCTCGCGCAGAGTGCGTTTGCCCCAGCCCTTACCGCAACGATAAGGTGCTGCGCTATCCATCCAAACGGTAGGCGAGGAGTTGTTGTTTGCCGGGCCGTTGTCGCTGGTTACGATGATGAGCGTGTTGTCGTAGATGCCCAAACGCTTCAACTCTTTTACGAGCTCGCCAACCTGATAGTCGAAGTACGAAATCATAGCCGAGTAGGTTGCACGAGGGTAACGGCAAGGGTAGTAGTTGTGTGGCCATTTGCCGGGGTTGCACAACTCATCGGAGAGCGGCTCCTCGTCGCCATACTTTGCAACATACTTATCAACCCACTCCTGCGGTGCCATCAGTGGCGAGTGCGGGAACGGAGTTGTCCACATCAGGAAGAACGGTTTATCCTTGTTCTCGTTCACAAACTCGATGACGTTCTCGTACATAGCATCCGGCGAATAGACCTTACCCTTGCTATATTTGTCGTAACTGCGAATATCGAGCGGATCAGCACCCGGATCGAGTTTCGTACCCGGAATGGTAATCTTGTCGCGGTCGTTGATATAAACTCTCTCGCCATTCTTCCACATATAGAGCGGATAGTAGTTGTGCGCCAGACGCTGGCAGACACAACCGTAGTAGAAATCGAAACCGCAATCCCACGGAGCCGAGCCATTTACCGGGCCACCAAGACCCCATTTGCCGACCATACCCGTAGCGTAGCCCGCCTGCTGCATAACGGTACCGAGCGTCGGTGTGCCTTCGGCGAGACCCATCTGACCCTCCTGCTCGGGATGGTTTTCGATATCGATATAGTCCCACGTAGCAGGATTGGTGTGGTCCTCGACGTTGTCACGAATCTGTGCGTGACCCATATGCAGACCGGTCATCAGACAGCCACGCGATGGTGCCGATACGGGGCAATTCGAGTACATATCGGTAAACAGAATACCACTCTCGGCCAGAGCATCGATGTTAGGTGTCTCGGTACGGGTCTGGCCGTAGCAACTGAAATCGCCATATCCGGCATCGTCCATCAAAATAAAGATGACGTTCGGCTTCTCTTCGTTGTTCGGCTTCACGGCATCACAACCGACCAATGCAGGGGTTGCGGCAGTCGGCACAGCCACACAGAGGGCTGTTTTTGTAAGCGAATTAAATTTCATATTTATAGTGTTTAGGTTGTTCAATATCGCAAAAATAACAATAAATGGATAAAAAAACAAACGAATTTTTGATATAAAATGCACTGCGCGTTACGTGTTTTAATAAATTTTCGTACTTTTGTCCATATCGTGTGGCAACGCCACCGGATTGACATATATGTTGATGTTTTATTGACAGTATTTCCACGCTCAAAACTTGGCAATTTTGGACTAACAGGAGATCGCGACAAAGCATCCACTGCGATGTTATATCGTCAGCATTGCGCTTGGCGCAGTGTGTGCATATATCATCCGGCGTGGGTATATTGTTGCTTGTCCTTGTTAGTAGGTAGCCAAGACCTTGGGCGTAGGATAAGTGGATAACTACCTACGCTTTTTTTTATGGACCTATACGGCAATACGCAACTTCCCAGACGCTATGTTACACGTTGCGGCAGCGCGGTGCCTCTGTTCGTCTGCTCGGATAGAGGATAATTCGCACAATTTGGATAAAATTTTCGTCAGACGATTGCCGAAACAAAAAAAAGTCGTATCTTTGCGCGCTATGTTTAACTAAAAATTATTTACAACTATGCCAAAAATGAAAACTAATGCCGCTGCAAAGAAGCGTTTTACTTTCACCGGCACAGGTAAGATTAAGCGTAAGCACGCTTATCACAGTCACATCCTGACCAAAAAGACTAAGAAACAGAAGCGTAACCTCTGCTATTCGGGTATCGTTTCGCCAGCCGATGAGGCAAAAATCAAGACACTGCTGGTTAAATAATTCGGTTATTTAATCTGTAAGGTCACAATTAAAACAATTTATTAACCGAGATGAAACAGCCCTAAAGAGTACGAGAGAAACGTGCCGCTGTTAATCTCCTCAAAAACTTTTAATTATGCCACGTTCAGTCAATGCTGTTGCGTCACGCGCAAGAAGAAAAAAGGTTTTGAAACTTGCCAAAGGTAACTTTGGTTCAAGGGGAAACGTATGGACAGTTGCGAAAAATACTGTCGAGAAGGGTTTGCAGTATGCTTATGCACACCGCCGCCTGAAAAAGCGTACATTCCGTTCGTTGTGGATTACCCGTATCAATGCGGCTGTCCGCGCTTATGGTTTGACCTATTCGGAGTTCATCGGTAAAGTAAACGCAAAGGGTATCGCCCTCAACCGTAAGGTTATGGCAGACCTGGCGATGAACGAGCCGAAGGCATTCGAGGCAATTGTAAATGCAGTTAAATAGCACTTCGCCCATCGCGGCGTAAGTAGAGCGGAATCCTGCGGGGTTCCGCTTTTTTTTGCACCATTCCCCCGCTTTTAGATCTTGCCGCTGGGCGTACCATTATATATAACGCACGCGAGGGCAACCCCGAAAAGGGAACCCTCGCGTGTGTTGCGTATCTCGAACGATATTCTCTTCTAATGGAAGAAAATCGACGAAATCTCTTTATAGTTGTGTACGCGCTCGATAACCTCGGCGAAGATGTCGGCACACGACAGTACGGTGAACTTGTGCAAATCCTTTGTCTCGTCGAGCGGAATGGTATCCGAAACGATAACCTCCTGCAATGCGCTCTCGTTAATGCGCTCATACGCAGCACCCGACAATACAGGGTGGGTAATTGCGGCACGAACGCTCTTTGCGCCTCGCTCCATCAACATATTTGCAGCCATACAGATTGTGCCTGCCGTGTCAATCATATCATCGACAATCAGCACGTTGCGGCCCTCAACATCGCCAATGGCGGTCATCGAGCCAACGACGTTTGCCTTTGCACGCTCTTTGTGCGAGATGATGATTGGCGTACCGAGCAGTTTTGCGTACGTTCCTGCGCGTTTTGCACCACCCATATCCGGTGCAGCAATCGAGAGGTCCTCGATGCCGAGCGACTGGATGTAAGGAACAAACATACCGCTTGCGTAGAGAGCATCGACCGGAACGTCGAAGAAGCCCTGAATCTGGTCGGCGTGCAGGTCCATAGTCATCACGCGATCGACACCTGCCGCTACGAGCATATTTGCCACGAGTTTGGAGGTAATCGGAACGCGCGGACGATCCTTGCGGTCCTGACGTGCCCAACCGAAGTAAGGGATGACGGCGATAACCTTATAAGCCGATGCGCGACGTGCTGCGTCAATCATCATCAGCAACTCCATAAGGTTGTCCGACTTCGGGAAGGTGGACTGAATGATAAATACCGTACATCCACGGATGGATTCGGTATAGCGTGGCTGAAATTCGCCATCGCTGAATTCGAGGCATTCGCACTCGCCGAGCGTCGTACCGTAAGCGGCAACAATCTTCTCGGCAAGATAACGCGAGTTGCGACCCGTAAAGAATTTAATTTTGTGGATAGCCATAATTGTTGAATTATGTGTTGTTTCTTCTCTTTTCGGTCTCAAAAGTAACGATAATGTTTTAATTTTTCGCGTTACTTCTTAAATTATTTTAATATTTTGTCTATAAAATCGAGGATTTCGTCGCGCCCCTCGGCCTTCTCGCTCGACGAGGTGAACATTGGCGGCAACTCCTCCCACTGCTCGGCGAGCCGTTTCGAGTATGTCGCTACGCTACGCGCGACCTGCGATTTCGACAATTTGTCGCACTTTGTGAAGATGATTCCGAACGGCACGCCGCCTTCGCCTAACTGCTCGATAAATTCGAGGTCGATGCGTTGTGGCTCCAATCGGGAATCGACCAACACAAAGAGGAAGTGCATCTTCTCGCACTTAAAGACGTAGTCGGTGATGATTTTCGAGAATCCGCTGCGTTGCGACTTCGATGTTCGTGCATAGCCATAGCCCGGCAAATCGACCAGATACCAATCGTCGTTAATGAGGAAGTGGTTTATCAGTCGGGTCTTGCCCGGCGTAGCGGATACCTTTGCCAAACCCTTATGGCGCGTGAGCATATTTATAAGCGACGACTTGCCGACGTTGCTGCGTCCGATAAACGCCACGTCGCGCCGCTCGTCCCTCGGCACTTGGCCGATACGCTCCGAGCTACATTTGAATTCGGCTTTGGTAATCATCCCCGTCTGCGGTGTTTGCGGTTAGTTATTTTACCTCGGTGAGCGAGAGAACTACGCTGCGATAGTCGTTGCTCAGACGCATCTCGCCGTGCGAACGGTTCTGTGAGTAGGTCTTAACGAGCTCCGGTATTACAACGCCCTCCTGCATCAGCACGCGGCCACTAACGACCTTGCCGTCGAGTTTTACCGGCTTGCCCTCTACCTCCGGAGCGACCTCGCGAATCATATACTTGGCATCCGGATTCAGACCCTGCAAACGCAGAATGATATTCGACATATCGTGCTTAACGATGTGGCGATATACGAATACGACCGCCTGCTCCTTCGACTCGCTGACATACATAAGCGATGTAAAGTCGCGCAGACCCTCGTATGGCGATACAAGACGGTAGAGGTCGCCCTGCTGTACTACGGGACGAATCTCCTTGTAGGCGGCAATGGCACGCTTGGCGTAAGCACGCTCCGAATCGTTCATCGACGCCGGTACCATCTCCATACCGAGGCGGCACATCGAAGCCACATCGAAGCGATACTTAATCGGGATGTGACGCTGCGTATATTTGCTGAATGCCGAGCCGACGTGCGCTGCCAACATATTCGCAGGGAAGAAGTTGAGTGCGCCCCACTGAATCAGTACGCGGTGGTAAGCGTCGGTCTGGTCCGAAGTCCACATCTCTTGGAAGTAAGGCATATATCCGTAGTTGAGACGTCCGCCACCCGAAGCGCAAAGCTGGATAACGACGTGTGGATACTTCTCGCGGATGCGTTTGAGTATCTTCTCGAGCGCGAGGGTGAAATCGACTGTGAGGTTCGATTGCAACTCCTTCGGCAAATAGAGCGACGAAGCGTTGTTCATCGTCATATTGTTATCCCACTTGATATAGTAGATTTCCGGATATTTGGTGAGCAGATTGTCCACCACGCCAAAGACGTGATCCTGTACCTTCGGATTTGTCAAATCGAGCAACAACTGACCACCACCACGACCATACGATGGCTCGAAGTCCGGGTGGCGCAGTACCCAATCAGGGTGCTTTTCGTAGAGTTCGCTCTTGACATTGACCATCTCCGGCTCAATCCAGATACCGAACTTCATACCGTTCGAGTGTGCCATATCAATCAGCGGCTGCACACCGCGAGGCAATTTGCCCGGAGCGTGGTTCCAGTCGCCGAGCGAGGTCTTGGCGTTGTCGCGCGGATACTTCTCGCCGAACCAACCGTCGTCCACAACGAACATCTCGCCACCGAGCGCAGCGAAGTCGCGTGTCATATCAACCATACTTGTCTCGCTGATATCGAAGTGTACGCCCTCCCACGAGTTGAGCAGGATTTCGCGCTGCTTCTCGCCGTCGAGGATTTGGTGCTTGCGCGCCCAACGGTGGAACGTGCGGGTTGCCTCGCCCTTACCGTCGGTAGCGTAGGTGAATATCATCTCGGGAGTTGTAAGCGAACTCTTGGCTGCCAACGTGTAGTCGCTTGCCGCAGGGTTGATACCGCCCATAAAGAGCGTCGGAACGCGGGCTTGGAGCGTGTTGTAGAACTCGAAGTGGAAGTTGCCCATCCACGAGAGCGCGCCTGCGATGACAGGGCAGTTGCGCTCATCGAGACGACCGTCGAGACCGAGCATAAATGCTGCATTGTGGAATATGGCAGTACGCGAGCCGGACTGCGACGATATGGTGCGCACACCGCTTGTGAGTGGCTCTACAACTTCGTTGTATTCGTTCTTTGTCGAACCGTCGAGGTGCAACAGCACGCAGTTATCCGACTGAATTGGCAGAACGGCCGACATATATTTTTGGAGCACAATCGGCTTCTTGCCCTCGTTGATGTACTCCGTATTCATTTTTATAATGTCGCAATCTTCGTATGCGAAGTAGTTTACCTTAACGACGAGCGTCGGATGTGCAACATCGCGCAAGAGAACGGAGAGTTGGATGGTGTTGCCACTCCTTTTCTCCTCTATAATCTTCTCAACTACCAACTTCGCCGCGTTGTCGCCATCGTGCTGCTTGATGAGTGCAGCGTATGGGCGGTCGCAAGCCGTACCGAATACAGGGTATGCATCGTAACGGAGCATACGTCCCGTAGCGCGAATCTCGCTTGCCGATGCCTTCGAACCGTAGTAACGGAAGTAGAGCGTTTTGCCCGTCTCGGCCGAGAGAATCAGCGAGGTGTTGGGAGTTGAAAGAACATAATCCTTCGCCGAAGCCACATTTGCTATGGCTGCAAGCGCGAGGAGCAGGGTTATTATCTTCTTCATCTTTTTGTTAGGTTTATTGGGTTGGTATTTTTTCTGATGTTACTCTACGGTCACCGATTTTGCGAGGTTGCGTGGCTGATCGACATTGCGCCCCTTGTTTACGGCGATGTAATAGGCGAGCAGTTGCAACGGAATCGAGGTGAGCAGCGGTGTCAGGCACTCCGAAATCTCAGGCACCTCCAATACGTAGTCGGCCATACCCGATACAACGGTGTCGCCCTCGGTTACGATTGCCACCACCTTGCCACCACGCGCCTTGACCTGCTGAATGTTGCTGACGGTCTTCTCATAGACGTTGTCCTTGATGGCGATTACAACCGACGGCATATCGTTGTCGATGAGCGCGATGGTGCCGTGCTTCATCTCGGCAGCAGGGTAGCCCTCGGCGTGGATGTACGAAATCTCTTTGAGTTTGAGTGCGCCCTCCAATGCCGACGGGTAGTTGTAGCCGCGACCCAGATAGAGGAAGTTGTGGGCGTACGTGAATATCTTTGCAAGGTCCTGAATGCGGTCGTTCATCTTGAAAATATCCTTGATGAGCAACGGTACGCGACGGATATCCGATGCAACCTTTTCGAGTGTTTCGTCCGACACGAGACCCTTCATCTGACCAACAAGCAGAGCCAACATCGCAAGCACGGTGACCTGACCGGTGAATGCCTTGGTCGATGCTACGCCAATCTCCGGACCGACGTGGATGTAGCAACCCGAGTGTGTTGCACGCGGAATCGACGAACCGATGACGTTGCAGATACCGAACACGAACGCACCGCGCGATTTGGCGAGTTCGAGGGCTGCCAACGTGTCGGCCGTCTCGCCCGACTGCGAGAGGGCAATGAGAATGTCGTTCTCGCCGACCACAGGGTTGCAGTAACGGAACTCGCTCGCATACTCAACGACTACCGGTGTGCGGCAGAAATCCTCGATGAGGTGCTTACCGATGAGTGCGGCGTGCCACGATGTACCACAAGCCACGATGATTATGCGGTTGGCGTTAAGGAACTTCTCCTTATGCTCGATTACGCCCGACAACACAACGCGCTTGCCATCCGACGAGATGCGGCCGCTGATGCAGTCGGCAAGTGTCTTTGGTTGCTCGAAAATCTCTTTGAGCATAAAGTGCGGATAACCGCCCTTCTCCAACTCCTCGATGCTCATTTTGAGCTCCGTAATACAGATTTTTGCCTCACTGCGGCTCTTGATATCGAATACGCGCAAACCATCCTTGCGATTGATGACCGCAATCTCGCCGTCGTTCAGATAGACCACCTTGTTGGTGTACTCGATAATCGGCGTTGCGTCCGATGCGAGGAAGTACTCGTCGTCTTTGATACCGATTACCAGCGGTGACGATTGACGCGCAGCGATAATCTCATCCGGATTATTCTTGTCGATAACGGCAATAGCGTATGCGCCGACAACCTGACGTGCCGCCTCCTTGACTGCGTCGAAGAGCGAGCAGTTGTTCTTGGTCTTGATGTACTCGATAAGTTGTACGACAACCTCCGTGTCGGTCTCGCTGACAAAGGTGTAACCCTGCTGGGTGAGTGCCTCTTTGAGGACGTTGTAGTTCTCGATTGTTCCGTTGTGAACAAGCGCAATGTTTTGCGACTGCGAGCAGTGTGGGTGGGCGTTGATGTCGTTCGGCTCGCCGTGCGTTGCCCAACGGGTGTGGGCGATGCCGATGCTGCCGCTCAAATCTTTATCCTTGGCGTGATCCTCCAACGCCTTGACTTTGCCCTTTGCTTTGTATATGTTCAACGCTCCGCTGTCGCTAATCATTGCGACACCCGACGAGTCGTAACCTCTGTATTCGAGTCGATGAAGTCCTTGAACCAGAATCTGGTATGCTTGCTGTTTGCCGAGATATCCGACTATTCCGCACATAATGTTTTTGTTTTGTAATGTAAGGTTATACTTTTTTTAATTTTCTTTTTCTTTTGGTTTGGTGTTTCTCTCACGCGCGCAGGCGGTTACGTGCGCTTTTGTGCGCGAGTGTGTATAAAAGCACGCAAATATACGATAATATATGGAGAAAGTAAAGAATTTTCGCGCAAAAAGTGTACATTTGCACATCAAAACAATTAAAACGACTAAACGAGTTATATGAAAAAGGAGTGGAACGACGTTCGTGAATTTCACGAAAAGTTCGGACATCCGGTTGCCGAGCAGCCGGTTATGATTGCAAAGAAGCGCGCTTTGAGCCGTGCAAAATGGATGAATGAAGAGGTTGCCGAATTCCTTGTTGCGGAGGATATCTACGAGCAGGCGGACGCGATGATTGATCTGATCTATTTTGCGCTTGGAACGATGGTGGAGATGGGTCTCGAAGCAGACGAATTGTTCGATATCGTACAGCGTGCCAATATGGCTAAATTGTGGCCCGACGGCAAACCTCACTACAACCCGAAAGACAACAAGGTAATCAAGCCGGAGGGTTGGGAAGATCCTGCTCCGAAAATCAAGGCGTATATCGATTCGGTAATCGAGCAGAAGAGCGTTAAATAATGTTACTTATTGTTGGTTATCTGGCCGTTGCGGCATTGGTTGTCGCACTGTCGGTCAAGGCGTCCGAGTATATCGATATGCTCGATAGTCGCACCCGTTTGTCGGGTGCGTTTTTGGGTGGCGTACTGCTCTCGGCAGTCACTTCGTTGCCCGAACTTTTTACGAGCGTTTCGGCTACGTTGTTGCTCGACGAGCCGAGTTTGTGCATCGGAAATATTCTCGGTAGCGATCTGTTCAATTTGGCGGCTTTCGCTGCGGTCGGTTTTCTGTTTGTACGCCACTTTTCGCGCGCAAAACTCGCATCGAGCAATGCCCTCGTTGCACTGTTTGTCGTGGCGATATACGTGGCGATGATTCTCAATTGGTTCAACATTCTCAATTTCGAGCTTGCGACGGTCAATATTCTCACGATAGTCATTATCGTACTCTATTGCGTCGGTGTGCGTTATCTCGCTGTGGGCGATAGCAAACCATCGGATGCGGGCGATGCGGCGAGTGAGGGCTCGCAGAGCGCGGACGACGGGTTGTCGGTGCGAACGATTGTCGTGCGTTTTGTTTTGGTGGCAATCGGCATCGTTGCAATGAGCGTGGTGATGACCTACCTGACGGATGCGCTGGCTGCGGAGTACAATATCGGCAAGGGTTTGGCGGGTGCACTCTTCTTGGGTGTGGCTACATCGCTTCCGGAGCTCTCCTCGACGGTGGCTCTGTTCCGTATGCGAAACTACGATGTTGCGACGGGTAACATTGTCGGCAGCAACCTCTTCAACTTTATGATTCTCTGTGTTGTGGATGTTGTGAGCGTAGGCAGTAGGGTGTACGACTACTCCGACCCGAAAATCGAGAATTTGTTGGTCTATGGCCTGCTCTCGGCTATCGTTATGTTGCCGTTGATTCGCACGCAAAATCGCTTCGTGCGATGGGCTTGTATGGCGGTTGTTGTCGGTTGCTACTTCGCGTTTCTTTTGGTCGAATAAGACGTTTCGGGAAAATATTTTATATTTTCATATTGCTGTTTGTGCGAAAATGACTATTTTTGTGCAAATGTTAATGCGCGTATGGCAATAATTGATATCATATCACGTCACCTGCAAAGCAATCGCCGATTGGTCGTTCCGACGCTCGGTTGCTTTATTGTGAAGGGGCAGAGCGAGGTTCTTTTCTCGGAGTTGCTCTCGCAGGACGATGGTGTGTTGCGAGGATTGCTCGCAGCCGAAGGGTTGAGCGAGATGGAGTGTGCCGCACAAATCGACCGCTTCATTTTCGAGGTGCGCCATTCGATTGAGAGTTCGGGCCGTTGCGTGTTAGACGATTTTGGCGTGTTGCGCACCGGCGAGCGAGGCGAACTCGTCTTTGAGCGTGCTCCGCAGCCGCCGCGCGAAACTATGATTGCGCCATCCGCCTCTGTCGAGAGGGTCGAGCCGTCAGAGCCGACCACTGCACCGCTTGCTGTCAAGCCGATGCAGAACCCGGAACGCGTCATAAAACCGACAACGAAGCCCGTTGCACAACCTGCCGACCGCGTTGCGCCGACTGTAAAAGCAACCGCACAGCAGACCAAGCCGACCTCCGAGCCGTCGGAGGCGAATCCGCAGCGACTACGCACGGCACCTCGCGCGCGTCGCCCGCAACCGATGCGTCGTAAGCGCGGTGCTGATAAATTTATGATACTTGCCCTCGTCGTGTTGTTGCTTGCTTTGGCAGCCATCGGCTACGGATACTACTGTTCGCGCCTTGCTGCCGATTTCGACGAGCAGCAGATGGACGCTCTGCGCTATCGCGTGGAGGATGTAGGGCAGACGATGCCACAAAACTGATTTTAGAAACCAAACAGACACTATGGATATACTCTCCGTAAAACAACGATTCGGCATAATCGGCAACTCGGAACTTCTCAACCGTGCGTTGGAGGTTGCGCTGCGAGTTGCTCCGACCGATTTGTCGGTGCTCGTTACCGGCGAAAGCGGTGTGGGTAAGGAGTTTTTTCCGCAAATCATTCACGCCTATTCGGCTCGCAAACATAACAAGTATGTCGCAGTGAACTGCGGTGCAATTCCGGAGGGAACAATCGACTCGGAACTCTTCGGCCACGAGAAGGGTGCCTTCACGGGTGCCATCGACTCGCGTAAGGGCTATTTTGAGGAGGCGGATGGCGGTACGATTTTCTTGGACGAGGTTGGCGAACTTCCGCTCTCGACACAGGTGCGACTGCTGCGTGTTTTGCAGACCGGCGAGTTTATCCGCGTCGGCTCGGCAAAGGTGCAAAAGACCAATGTAAGAGTTGTTGCTGCAACCAATAACAACCTGCTCCAAGCCATCGCCGATGGGCGTTTCCGCGAGGATTTGTACTACCGACTCAATACCGTGCCTGTTCAAGTACCTGCTTTGCGCGAGCGTCCGGAGGATATCTATCTGCTCTTCCGCAAGTTTGCGTCGGATGTTGCTGTGCGCTACCGTATGCCGGCCATCACGCTCGATGCCGCGGCGCGAAAGATGCTCGAAGAGTACTATTGGCGAGGCAATATCCGTCAACTGAAAAATGTTGCCGAGCAGATTTCTGCCATCGAGCAGACCCGCGAAATTTCGTCCGATATCCTCGCCCGTTATCTTACCGAGCGACCAACATCGTCGCCGAGCGTGGCGGGTGCAATGCGTGTCGAGGAGATGAATTCGGAGCGCGAATTGCTGTATAAGATTCTCTTTGATATGCGTAACGATATCAAGGAGTTAAAGCAGATGGTGATGGCCTCGCGCGGAGGTTATGGTATTGCGTCGCACGTGCCGTCGTCACATCGTGGCGAGATTGCTGCGCTGTTGCCGTCGTCACACTCGATGCCTGCGGAGGATTATGCCGAGAGTGAGGAGGTCTTCGAGGAGGAGGTTGTGCGCCCGATGAGCAAGGCCGATGTGCAGCGCGACCAAATCGTCAAGGCATTGCGCCGTAACGGTGGCTCACGCCGAGCGGCCGCAGCCGAGTTGTTTATGTCGGAGCGCACGCTCTATCGTAAAATCAAAGAGTTAGGTATAGAAGAGTAAGAATATACAATGAAACGAGTACTTTTTATATTTACAATGCTTGCCGTATCGTTGCTGTCGGGCTGTACGGTTAAATATTCGTTGTCGGGTGCGTCGATTCCGCCGGATGCAAAGACGTTTAGCGTTGCCTACTTCCCGAATAACGCACCGATGGTTGCACCGATTTTGAGTGCAACACTCACCGACGAACTCACGCAGCGATTCGCTTCGCGTACGAATCTCTCGCAGGTGACCGAGGGTGGCGACTTTGCCTTCGAGGGCGAAATCATCGGCTATACATCGACCACCTCGTCGGTGGCAAGTGGCGACTACGCTCTGCAAAACCGTCTGACGATTACCGTCAAGGTGAAGTTTACGAACGCCATCGACGATAAGATGTCGTTCAATCGTAACTTCTCGGCATACGCCGACTACGACTCTACGAAACTGCTGACCGAGGTCGAGGGCGCACTCATTGCGGAGATTGTCGAGCAACTCGTGACGGATATCTTTATGGCTTCGGCATCTAACTGGTAGCGTATGAGCGATTTTTCGGCATACATATCCTCTTCCGATGCGTCGCCAATCGAGCGTGATGCGCTCGAACGTATTCTGCGCCGTTACCCTTGGTTTTCGGCGGCACACTGCGTTGCGTCGCACTTGTCGGGCACTCCGACCACGACGGGGGCATTGCTGCAAGATGTGCGTGGAGCATCGTCGCTTGACGAGTGCGAGGTGGATGTCGAACTGCTGACAGAGGTGACTTCGGGCGAGATTATCGACCGTTTCTTGCGCTTGGACGACTATCGTATTGTGGCAGAAGATGTAGGCGAAGAGGAGAATATTACCGTCGAGGCAGACCTTGACGATGAAGACGATTTGGTGACGGAGGAGTTGGCGGAAGTTTACCTCGCGCAGGGGCTAAAAATGCAGGCCGTTGAAATATATCGCAAATTAAGTTTGCTAAATCCGGAAAAAAGTATTTACTTTGCCGAGAAAATCGAAAATGTAGAAAAAACAATAAAAATTTAAGTATATGTTATACACACTTTGTATTGTATTGATTCTGATTGCGAGCGTACTTCTCGTTCTCGCAGTATTGGTTCAGAGCCCGAAGAGCGGTATGGCTGCTAACTTTGGCGCATCGAATCAGGTTATGGGTGTTCGTCAGACCACCGATTTTCTTGAAAAGTTCACTTGGGGTATGGCAGTTGCCATCCTCGTATTGAGCTTGCTTGCAACTACGGCTATGGATAGCCACCTCGTTGAGCAGAGCAACGCATCGGCAGCCGATGCTAACGCCCTCGTCGAGAAGATTGCTACCCCTGCCGAGCAGCAGATTCCGCAGGTTGAGATTCCTGCCGAGCAGCCGGTTGAGCAGCCAGCGGAGACACCTGCCGAGTAAGCAAGTGCGGGAAACAATAAGTACCGGAAACGATAAAAGAGTCGATGCCCACGCATCGACTCTTTTTTTGTATCATTACCATCTTTTCGGAGTAATGAGTGTTGTAAGGCAATCCGCCTCGCCTCCACAAAGGCGGAGGACTAACCTCCGATTGCGCACACTTAACTTATGCATTCACTCTGTCTATCTCCCTCTGCAAGATGTCAAGAAATTTCGCTGCGTGAGCACCGTCCATCTGGGTATGGTGGAATTGGAACGACACACTCAGCGTTGTCTTAAACAACCCTCGCTTATACTTGCCCCAAATCATAAACGGATTGTTGAAAACGCCACTATACATACCAACCGCGCCATCTATTTCGTACTGCGCCAGAGCCGAAGTGCCGATAACCATACTCTCCGCCGAGAGGTCGTGGTCGGTGCAACTCTCCGCCACTTGCTTTGTAAGGCGCAGATAGTCGCTGCCAAATTGCCCCAAATCCTCGTTAAAAGGCAGGTCGCACGAACTCACCTCGCCCGCCGAGTTGGCAACAATGGTGTTTACAGCGATGGTGTTGTACTGCATCAACTTGTCGCCGACTGGCAACAGATAAAACTCCTTGACTTGCGAGGCGGCACGACCAATACAGTAACACATCAACATATTGAATTTTAGACCACGCTTGCGGCTAATTCTCACGAGGCGTGACACATCGAGTGTCTTAAAAAATGTAACCATCGGATTGGGTGCCTGCATCCACATCTCAAAGGCGTATGCACGTGTTGTCTCTTGGGGATTTATCTCTCTCATAGCTGTAAATTTTTGATAAAGGGACGCAAAGGTAGTAATTTCTTTGCAAAGTCCTTCGGCTTGTCGATTAACTCGAACTTGCCGTGGGATATGTAGGTGTAGGCGAGCATAATAGTCTATTTATTTATTTAAATTAGCAATAATCATCAAACGGATCTTCTCCAGTCCACTCCAATCCTTGTTCTAATGTAAAATCTTTTCTACCTCCAACTTCCTCAAAGAAAGTCCCTAAACTTTCATGAATAAACTTACCCTCAAAATAGTGAATTTTACTGAGAGCATAAGGCTTTATACTATTGGGATTGGGGTTACAACTTAGGACAATAATTGTATTCTCCTTGGTATGTGCTTTGTCGACAACTCTTTGCACCTCATTACTACCATAATAAATTGTTGAGTTATAAGCCTCACCTATAACTATTTGATTATAGTATTCTTCAATAGGATTGTTTCCTATTGTATCAGGGCAACATAGAAAATCTGTTGGCGTTTTCCAATTCATTTGCCACGCAGTTTCGGGAGATTTGGCTTTAACTAAATTCGACTCTGAAAATAATTCTTTTAGTCTATACTCTTCTGCCGTAATGCCTATTTCCGATAAAAAATGATCGGATGCTTGATTTTCTTGACTACTTTCATACTTTTGTATGTGTTCGTGAACAAATTTTCCATCAGAAAAATATATTTTTGACAATCTAAAATATTCATGATTTTCACTAAGTAGGATTAACGCATCATTGTCTTTTGTGAAAGATATCTTATATATTCTTTCTGCGAATACATCAAATTCTGAAATCATCGTTATACTGCAATATTCGCCTATAACAAGTTGGCTGTAATAATCTTGTAGCGGACTACTTCCAACTGATGTCGGGCAACATGGAAATTGTGCAGGTTGTACCCAATTCTTTTGCCACGCAGTTTCGGGCAATTTTGCTTTAACTAAATCGGTTTTGAGCGATTGTAGTTGCGTTTCGTCGTTTTGCTGTGATATAGCATCAATTGGTTTAGCAGAGATTTCTTTATTCGACGATATGGGCACATATTGAGTGATATTCAGCTGCTTGCTATACACTCCATCGTTCATCTTACCACCAACCAATGGTTTGGGATTCTTTGCTTGTTCTGCCCAATATCGTTTTATGTTTTCATACGCCGTAGCAGCCGCTTCTTTGGTTACAGTACGCATCCATTCCAACGAAGGCTCCTTGACTTGATCGAGTCTTTTTCGCAATATATTTGGATTTTCAATAAACGCTTCAATACTTCCGCATATAAAAATAATCTTACTGCGAGTAATCTCATTGTTCAAAGCATTTTCTAAACGAGTAAACCAGCGTAAGTTTTCCACACGATTATTACAACGATTGGTGTCTATGTGGTCCACGACAAACTTTTTTGAATCCCTCTCTCCAAGAAAAGCTGTCGCAACGATTATATGGACTCTATGGTCACCTAATAGCATATAACCCGTTTTGGAATTTTTGAACCCAAATGTCCATCTTTCATCATCAAGACGAAGCCTTTTCCCTTCTCGCTTATGACGAAATATTGCACCATTATCACGCACCGAGTAGTGTTCATCTTTATAAACACACTCTTTAACCTCTTTATAGTCGTTAATCATATAAATAAGATCGTTATCTTGTTTTACAAAGTTAAACATAATTTCAATACAAAGAGTAGAGAATCATCAATAATCCTCCCCATAATCATCATAGTCGTCGGACGAATCATAGTCGCGAGTGTTGTTGTGCGAAGTGCTGTCCGAGTCATCATCGAACAGTTCCTCATAAATCCACGCTGCAAGCAGCCAATCCCAAAGTGACATAACAAATATAATTAAGGGTTACTTTGCGACAAAGTAACCCCAAGTTTTTGACAACTTCTGACAATCAGCAATAAAAAAGAGAAAAAGCCGAAACTTTTGGAGCGAGATATTGTTACTGAAATCAATAAGGTCTATTCGGTAACTGATAAGTTGTTTGCGATGTGGATAAATAAAATGCTTAATTAAATAGAGTGATTTTACTAAGAATCGGCAATAATTGGGTTTATTGCCGATTCTCTGCAAAAAGTCTCACCTCAAGACACTTTCCGTTATCAAACTATATTACCAATAGTTCTTGGGGAATGATTATGGTCTTTACACTATTTGTACAACTCTGGGCGTCTGAGTTTGTTTTCGTCTTCAATCATTAGGTTTATCTCTGAATCAGTCGCGACAACATTGTACTCAAATGCCTTTTCAAAAGCAATTCTTCCGGCATCCGTCATCAATCCTCGGTCTTCGAGATCCATACATCTATCCAAATTTAGTTGTGTCCAATGGCTTTTCGGGCGGCGAGGTGAAAGGCGTTGAACCAACCTGCCATCCGGAAGGCGTTTGTTAGTGGAGTCTATCCAGCCGAAGCACAAAGCCTCTTCCACAACTTCGATGTATGGGATGGCCGACCATTCGGGGCATTTACTGCGATAGGTCACAACCCAACAACACTTCTCTTTGCGATGGTTATCAGCAAGCCATTGTCGAAGCTCGGTACGGTCCTTAAAATGGAGTAGATTGATTATTTCCATAGTGCCATTTGGGTTTTATCATTGAAGTATGCAAATATACTAAAAATATCGTTTCATAATCACTATTAAAGTGCTTTAGCTTCCTTTGCAAAGTCCGCTAAAAGCGGGGTTGTATTTGTATGAAAGGTTATGATTTTTGATGCTGAAATTTTTGGGATTTTATTGTGCGGTTTAGGGGCGAGAATAACGCAGAAATCTTTGTGCAAAACGAGTACACGCAATGTTTACTTCTCTATATTGTAAACATTGTAATTGCTACATAATCAGCTCAATACAAGACATGATGCGAGATGTTGTTAGATTGCGAACCGCGCGCCAAAATTCCGACCCGACAAAGACGAGAATGGCCACTATCCACAGGTGTTTATTGAAACGGAAACTCCCGATGAGTTGTTGCTGCAAAGCAATTTTTATCTGTGGTCTTGGCGTTGCCTAAACGGCTGGTAAATAGGTGATTAACAACTTGAAAAAGAGATTGATGAATACAATATTTCGCATCAGATTAAAGGTCGCAATTTACTTACGTATTCCAAGTGCTTACAGCAACGCATTATGAATAGTTGGGGGCGTATTTTCGACCTTGATTATCGCAATCGCAGGTACTGTAACCGACCACGCCGAAATACCCCCCCCATCCAAGCAACCTTTTGGTTGCTACGCAAGGGTGGGTGCGGGATGTTAGATTCTTTATTCCGAAATAGTTTAAGCGGCAACGGAATAATACATTTAATAAAATTAAACATAGATTCTAATATTGCGTTTTGGGATTGGAATTGTCGGGCAAGGAGAATTGCATCGAATTTCACCCGATTTTATGGGATTGCAAAAGGTGTATATTTGTAGAATTGATAATTTTGAGTAACTTTGTATAACTCAAATCAAAAACACAATGAAAGAAGCCGGTTATGTATATATCCTCACTAATCCAAGTTTCAAGGAGGATTGGGTAAAAATAGGTAAGAGTTCTCGCCCCGTAGATATTCGCTCAAAGGAGTTGGATAATACTGCCGTGCCGTTGCCATTTGAGATTTATGCTACATTGAAGACGGCGAAGTATTCGGAGGCAGAGAAGCTAATTCATCACTATATTGAGCGTTTTACAAATTTGCGTATTCGCAACAATAGAGAGTTTTTCAATGTCGCACCAGAGGAGGCCCTTGCTATCTTTAAGGAAGTGGCCCTACTATTGGATGATGCTGAAATTGAAGAAGTTTTTAAGCAAGTAGTAGTTGGTAAAAGTGATAAAATGGATGTGGAAAAGCCATCAACTCCACGAGAGCAATCGATTGTTTGGCTATTGCCAGCCAATAGTAAGTTCTTTGATGTCGATGGTTGTCTGAAAAAACACAATGAGATATATTGGACACAGAATTACAAGATACAGAAGGGGGATATTGTTTATATATATTCCTCAAGCCCTGATAGTTGTATAAAATACAAGTTGAAGGTTGAGGCTCATGATGTTACATATCATACAGACTTTGACAAAGAAAAAGAGTTCTATGTAGATGTTAATGACTTTGAAACAGCAAAGGAGCATAATCGTTTCATAAAGCTTCGACTGTTGTCTGAAAGCCATACGCATAAGATGTCGCTACCGCACCTCTTGGAGAATGGATTATCAATGGCTCCACGAGGAGGAATGAACTTGTCAAATGCAAGTGCAGCCAAGTTATTAAAGTATATAGAGGAAAATTTTTAAGGCGGGATTGACTACTCCGCAGACCAACGTCTGCTCCGCTTAACGCCTCTTCATTGGAGTCCTCGGCAGAGAGAGCGCAAGCATTGCCTGAAATGTGATTGACTTCGCTTCGCTCGTCTTTCACTGCGTCGGCTCGGCAATAACAAAACAAGGTGATTGTGCTGCGCACACGGCAAAAACAAAGAGAGATGACTTTCAAATAAACTTGAAGTCATCTCTCTCGTTTTTGGACTCTACGAGTAACACCTTATTTGCTATTGCCCTCGCTCTCCTTGTGATTCCGGCGGTGGAGGAGATGAGGGTTGTTTGCGTCAAGCTTTCAAAGCGTTATGCCAATTTAGCAATGCGCACTCACACGACACTCACGCCCCAACACTCCCTGCACAATACGCCTGACGCGCAGTATGCACGACCATACACGCTAACTACTTCTCTACCGCGCCTTTCCACGACAGAATGCCGTCCGCAAGTTCCGTAACCTCCAAACCGCAACTCACCATATGCTCGGCTGCCTCCTTACTTCTGCGACCACCACGACAATATACCGCTACGGGGCGCGACTTATCCAATTCGGCAATCTTTGCTGCAAACTCCTCGCCATCAATGTCGATGTTCACTGCACCCGGAATGTGTCCCTCGTTGAACTCCGCAGGTGTTCGCGTGTCAATTATTTGTACCTGCTCGTTCTCAATCACCTCGGCAAAGCGCGTTGCATCTACCGAATCAAAAGACTTCGTTGCCTTTGAATTATTGCATCCAGCCATCATTGTTGCTGCAAATAGAATATACAAAATAGTCTTCATAGTTTTATCTTTTATTGGTTTTACACTGTACAAAGATAACATTGCATTATCGGATTGCCAAATTTTATAAACGGAATTTATATCGGAAGTTTTTATGCGACTATTTGTATATCTTATAGTAAATCTCTACACGACATAATTTGTTATACTACTACCACTTATTTCGAGTAAACATCTTACAAATTTCGCTTAACACGAGTACACCAATTGATAGTTCGACAACTATCCACCTCTGCGTCATTTTTATGGCAACCTTAAAATGGCTGCATCTATTCTATGTGACAAAGATAAGACAAAAAATCAGGAAGTGAACCTATGAACTTTTATAATAAAAAAGTTTTCAGTTATTGGCGTGGCGGGATTGACGCAGTCGCTTCGCTTTACTGCGTCTTTCCCGCACGGAACCTTGGCATAGAAAGCAAGCATTATTGGAGAGCGGAATTGACTTCGCTACGTTCTGCTACCGCATAACTTCGCTCGTCTTTCCCTTGGAGTCCTCGGCAATGTGCAACAAGAAAGCCGTACTTTGTACGGCATTTTTTGTTATAATAGCAACTATTTGTGAGCAAGCTCCCATAGTTGTTCTTATAACAAAAGCCACTCTTGCGAGTGGCTTTCTTGTTGCGCATTGCGCTCGTGATTCCGGCGGGATTCGAACCCACGACCCACAGCTTAGAAGGCTGTTGCTCTATCCAACTGAGCTACGGAACCAAACCGCCATTTGGTGTATAGCCATAAAATGCGTTGCAAAAGTAGGCATTTTTTTCTAATTTGTGCAAAAAATGCGACGAAATATCGCACAATGCCCATTTATCTGACAAATTCCCCACGCCACGTAGCCGTGTTGCCACAGTGGTCGGTAATGCGTAATTCCGCCGTATGGCGTCTGCTGCCGTTCGTGCTGTGACCCTCGAACGTGTGGACCATAATCCCCTTTACCGGCGAGAAATCGACCGCAACCCACTCGCCGTCGATGTGCAGAGAGTAGGTGTCGATGCCCGAAAAATTGTCGCTCACGCGGAAGCGTATCTCGGTGTGGAGGCGCGTGTCGGGGCAGTCGGCGAATAGTGGCTCAATTTTAGGCGGAGCGATATCTGCCACGACCGCCATATCTCCTGCATTACGTGCCGCAATGTATCCTCCACCGGCTGCGTAGTGTCCACCCTCGTATGCCCAACCGCCCTTCGAGTTACGACGTGCTATGCACACTTGGCGCATCATCGCTACGGGTATGTCGGCTGTGATGTGTACGCCGATGCTGCTGCGTAGAGGTGTGGTGGGTGAGAGTACGCGATACTCTGCCGAGAGTGGCTCGACGCCCTCGATGCTGTCGTTTGCATCACAGCGGTCGTTTAGGCGGATAATCGAGCAAAATGCCGGCTCGTATAGTGCGGTGGCGGGAACTCCGACCGCACCACCTTTGCACGCAAGGGTAGTGATGCGCGCGATGCCTGCAACTTTGCTGTTTTGCGCTCGCAGATGCTCTGCCGATGGAAGTCGCTCATCATCACCGCGCCCGCGAGCGACGATGCGTGCCGATGAGATGTTGCCACAATCGTCCTCAATCTCGATTATGATGTTTTTGCGCTCGTTCGGCGCGGCTCCGACCGTACCACCAGCGACAAGTGTCGTATAGTACTCATCGGGGCATCCGGCGACCTTCGATAGACGGATGGCCTCGCAACGTGCGTTGAGTTGCAACGGATAGTATGCCACCACATTGCAGGCGCGCGTGTCGGCAAATCGAAACCCGTCCATACGATACTCGAATATGGTCTTCTGCTCGACGCGCACCGTTGCACGATATATGCCGTAGCGATTCCACGTCCCGTTTTGTCGATCGCGACAACGCAGAACAAAGTATCCGCAACGTCCGACCTCGACCTCGCTGTCGGTCGTGTACTCCGCACCGCGTCGAGTAAGTGTGAAGGAGCGTCGCATACGTTCGACGGCAACACCTTCCAGTGTGTCGATGTCGATATAATCCAAGACGAGCATTTGCGGTGGGGTGTTGTCTTTCGGAGTGCACACTCCTTGTCGGATGACGTTGAGCGTGCGCTCGCCATCGGCTGTTCGCAACTCGAAATGCAAGTGTGGACCAAACGATGTTCCGCTGTTGCCCGAATAGCCGATAACCTCGCCACGGCGAACGGGAAATCGTTCCGGTGCGATGTTTATATCTACACGATTACATCGCGTGGCATACCTTTCGGCTCTCACCGCCTCGGCAATATCCGGGCGAAAACGCGAAAGGTGACCATATACGGTCATTGTTCCGAGGTGTGGGTGGGTGACGTATATCGCCAATCCGTAACCCGAAGGCGAATGTACAAGTCGTGAAACGTAACCGTCGGCCGCTGCAACTACGGTTTTGCCCTCTACGCCATCGGTTTTGATATCTATGCCCGAGTGGAAGTGGTTGGTGCGCATCTCGCCAAACGATGCCGAGTGCAGTCCGCGCACATCGAGGATGGGGTAGTGATAGTCGCCGCCATTTTCGCCCTCTCTGCCCTCTCCGCACGCAACGCGCCACAGTGCAAGTGCCGCAATCGTGAGTAATATTTTACGCCATAGTGTTGAGTTCATCGTTAAAAGAGTTGTTGCTCGTCATCGTCTTTGTCCGTAGCCAAGCACTTGGTGCATTGCTCTACGCAGTCGATGGCTGTCGAAAAATCGTAGCCCGCCGACAGTGCATATCGCAGCAATTTTTGTCGGGCGTCGCCCACGGACCGGTATTTAAGAGTTCGCACGCGACGAGCGAGCAACGTCGCAAGTCGTTCGTGCATATCGGTTTGTGCCTCTTGTCGGATTGCCTTGTCAATTATCTGCGGTGCGATGGCTTTGGCTCGCAGGGCGGCCGATATTTTGCGCTCGCCCCAACCACTTAGCCGTATTTTGTCGCGCACGAATGCCTCGGCATATCGGCTGTCGTCGATGAAACGCTCCTTTGTGAGGCGCGAAAGTACCTCTTGTGCGTCGGCATCTGATACGCCCCATCCGCGCATCAGTCGCAATGCGTCGCCCGACGAACGCTCCGAACGCGCACACAAGCGCATCAACGAGGTGAGTGCCTCCTGCGGTGTCTTGTTTCGTTTTACTTTCTGCACCATACGATTCGCTCTTTAAGATTGGCATCGCGCACCGATGTTACCTCCCGGAAACCGCGTTCGCGTAACATTTGGCACGTTTGCTCGCCAAATTGTTCGTAAATCTCGAATGCCAACACGCCTCCCGCGACAAGCATCTGTTGCGCATTGTCGGCAATGGCGCGGTAGAAAACCAAAGGGTCGTCGTCCGGCACAAATAGGGCCTCGTGCGGCTCGTAGTCGCGGACGTTGGCGTGCATTGTCGGCAGGTCGGATTGCGGTATGTATGGCGGATTCGATACGATTATGTCAAACATCCCCAAGTGCGACATATCGCCCAGCGCATCCGCTTTTGCGGTCGCAATCTCTACTCCGTTACGCTCGGCGTTCTCGCGTGCGATGCGGAGTGCCACGTCCGAAATATCGACCGCAGTAACTTTTGCCTCTTTCGCATAGCGTGCGAGCGATACGGCTATTGCTCCGCTGCCGGTGCCGATGTCGAGGATACGTGCGCCGACGGGTGCTTGCGCTGCCACCAACGCTACGAGCTCCTCGGTCTCGGGACGTGGAATGAGTACCCCTTCGCGTACCGCAAAATCCACTCCGCAGAACTCGGCAATGCCGGTGACGTACTGCACGGGACGCCCCGCCTGCAACTGCTCGATTTTGGTGGCCAAATTCTCCACCTCGCACTCGGCATCGTAGTCGGCGACAAGGTGCGAAAAGTCGATGCCCAATGCGCGGCAGACCAACTCTCGCGCAATGGCGTCCGCCTCTCGCGGCTCGTATAACGCCTCGATTGCCGAAGCAATTCGACGTACGGTTGCTCTGCGGGTTGCCATCCTTTTTGCTATCTGTTTTTGATTGTCTCCAACTTCAACTCTGCAAGGGCGATTGCCACAGCGGCCTCGATCACAACACCTGCGCGTAATGCGATACAGCAGTCGTGGCGACCTGCGGCCGTGAGTGGCTCGATGCTCCGTGTGGCGAAGTTGAATGTATGTTGAGGTGACGATATGCTCGCAGTTGGCTTTATTGCGGCGCGTACGACGAGCGGATTGCCGTTTGTGATGCCACCGTTTATGCCACCCTCGTTATTCGTAAATGTTGTGCCGTGCTCGTCCGCAAAACGGTCGTTGCGCTGCGAGCCGCGTTGGCGAATGCCCTCGAAACCGCTACCGAACTCTACGCCCTTCACGGCAGGTACCGAGAAGAGAAGGTGCGATATGATGCTCTCCGTCGAGTCGAAATATGGCTCGCCCAGTCCGCATTCGATGTCCTCCACGCAGCACTCGACAACACCTCCGACCGAGTCGCCGTCGCGTTGAGCCGCAGCGATAACCTCGTCGAAGCGTTGCTCGTCGCGTACGCCACCAATCTCTACGATGCGTGTCGAAAAGTGCATCTGCGGATTTATTCGTTTGGCAACCACTCCTGCCGCAACGAGCAGTACGGTCATTCGTCCCGAGAAGATGCCGCTACCACGAAGGTCTATACTCTCGCCATACTTGGCACGTGCCGCAAAATCGACGTGCGATGGGCGTGGATGGCTCGCAAAACGGTCGTAGTCCGACGAGCGTACATCCTCATTGTAGAATACGATTTCGAGCACGTCGCCCGTAGTCGCGCCGCTCTCGATGCCGGATGCGATATGTGGAATGTCGCGCTCGTGGCGTGGGGTAGTGCCCTTTGCTCCTGCGCGACGACGTGCAAGGTCGCACTCGAAATCCTGCTCCGAGAGTGAGATGCCTTGTGGAACACCCCAAATACGCAGACGAATCGACGGAGCGTGCGATGTCCCCTCGACCTCTATGCGGAAATTGTTACCAAACCTGTTGTGCATACACTCTCTCCTCCATTGTCTATTTAACACGCAGTGTGTCGAGTTGCTCGAAAAAGTCGGGATAACTCTTCGCTACGCACTCTGCCCCACGAATGCCGATTTCACTATCGCTGCATAGCCCTGCTACCGCCATAGCCATCGCTATACGGTGGTCACCGTAACTCTCGGTCAGCACGCCGCCACGAATCTTACCACCACGAATCTTCATCACGTTGTCGGTCGATAAATCGACTTCGATACCCAAACGGCCCAACTCCGTGCGAATCGCTTCGGCGCGGTTACTCTCTTTGTGTTCGAGGCGCGATGTGCCGACAATCGCGCTCTCACCCTCGGCACACGCCGCCAGTACGGACAATGCAGGGAACAGGTCGGGACAATGCGTGGCGTTGAACTCGAAAGCGCGCAAAGGTCTATGTGATGCGGTGATGGTCCTATCGTCGCTGGTGAGTGAAGCACCGGCACGTACCAATGCGTCGCATACCGCAACATCTGCCTGCTTGGACAGAAGCGAGAGGTTGCGCAACGTAACCTCGCCTGCAACGGCACCCGCAACGAGCAACATTGCAGCCGCACTCCAATCGCCCTCGATAGCGATGTCGGCGGGCGAATACGACTGTCCGCCCTCGATGTAAAATTCGGTGTAATCGTTATGTTCGATGCGCACGCCGAACTGCTCGGCCGTGGCGATTGTCATATCCAAATATGGTTTCGATACAGCCCCCTCCACGTGCAATACGGTGTCCTCGTTGGCGAGTGGCAGGGCGAGCAACAAGCCCGTGATGAATTGCGACGAAATGGCGCCATCGACATCTATTTCGCCTCCGCGCATCGGGCCGCAAACCTCAATCGGAAGCCGACCTCCGCCATCGCGTACATCTACGCCCAAGTGTCGCAGCGGGCTGATCATCATATCCATCGGACGATGCAACAGCGTTCCCTCGCCACATACGGTAATCGGCGTGTGACAAAGTGCCGCAATCGGTGTGAATAGTCGGGTCGCAAGTCCCGATTCGCCGACGTGCAACGTGTCGGATACAGGCGACAGACCACCCGTCACGACGAGCGTCGCGTCATCTGCTCGGCGCACCTTCGCACCGAGTGTCTCGATGCAACGGATAGCCGATAGCGTATCGTTACAAAAATCAATATTGCGGAGCGTACTATCTCCATTGGCGAGCAACGACGCGGCAAGCGCACGTTGTGCATAACTCTTTGAGCACGGTGGTGCTATAACTCCTGCGATGCACCCTCGCGGGACCGATTTATCCATATGTGTTGTTACTATTTCTCCTCGTAAATGTTCTCTTGCTCTGTCGGTACAATAGGTTCTGTCTGTTCTGCCACCGACTCCTCGACAACCGAAGCCACCTCCGGCTCTGCCATCTGCTCCTCTGCGGTTTGTTCTGGCTGTGCCGACTCCGCCTCTACGGGTTGCGAAGCGAGCTCGAAACGGTGATTGCGCTTCAACTCGAAGTTCTTGCCCAGATAGACCCTGCGGACCATCTCGTCGGCTGCCAACTCCTCGGCCGTACCCGTTTTGAGAATCTTGCCCTCGTAGAGCAGATATGTACGGTCGGTGATTGCAAGTGTCTCATCGACGTTGTGGTCGGTGATGATTACGCCGATATTCTTCTGTTTTAGCGTTGCGACGATGCTCTGAATATCCTCCACTGCGATAGGATCGACTCCGGCGAACGGCTCGTCGAGCAGAATGAACGACGGGTTGATGGAGATGGCGCGTGCAATCTCCGTACGGCGACGCTCGCCACCGGAGAGTTGGTTACCGTAACTCTTGCGCACCTTTTGCAGGCGGAACTCCTCAATGAGCGACTCCAAGCGGTCACGCTGATACTCCTTCGTGTAGGAGGTCATTTCGAGCACTGCGCGAATATTGTCCTCGACACTCAGGCGACGAAATACGGATGCCTCCTGCGCCAAGTAGCTGACGCCCAACTGCGCACGCTTATATACGGGCAGCGATGTGAGTTCGTTTACGGTGCCATCGTCGTATTCGAGGAAGATACGTCCTTCGTTGGGCTTAATCAGACCCACAATCATATAGAACGACGTAGTTTTGCCTGCTCCGTTTGGGCCCAACAAGCCCACAATCTCGCCCTGACGCACGTCAATCGATACGTGATCGACCACTGTTCGTGCTTTGTATTTTTTTACAAGTTCGCTTGTGTAAAGTCGCATATCGCAATAAAAAAATTTTAGAAATTTTTACAAAGTTATGGTTATTTTCTCAAATTTTACTATCTTTGAGTAACTTTTTACACGTAAAAAATACACATTACGGATAAATAGACAATGGCACAGAATCTGACAAACAGAGAGTTGATTTACCAAAAACTCAAAGAGTACTTCGGGTTTACCTCGTTTAAGGGTAATCAGGAGGCGGTAATTCTTAACCTGCTTGCCGGTCGCGATACATTCGTACTGATGCCGACCGGAGGAGGAAAATCGCTATGCTACCAACTGCCTGCGCTGATGATGGACGGTGTGGCAATCATCATATCGCCACTCATCGCCTTGATGAAGAATCAGGTGGATGCTATGCGTACCTTCTCGGATAATCCGGGTATTGCCCATTTTCTTAACTCGTCGCTCAATAAAAACGCTGTACAGCAGGTGCGTGACGATGTGTTGGCGGGCAAAACCAAATTGCTCTATTTTGCGCCCGAATCCCTGACCAAGGAGGATAATGTGGCATTTCTGCAAAAGATAAAGATTTCGTTCTACGCCATCGACGAGGCGCACTGTATCTCCGAGTGGGGTCACGACTTCCGTCCGGAGTATCGCCGTATTCGTCCGATTATCAACGATATCGGGCAAGCACCGCTCATAACGCTGACGGCTACTGCAACGCCGAAGGTGCAGATGGATATTCAGAAGAATCTCGGTATGACCGATGCGACGGTGTTCAAGTCGTCGTTCAATCGTCCGAATCTCTACTACGAACTTCGTCCGAAGAACGACCCCGACCGCGATATCATAAAGTATATCAAGCAGAATGCTGGCAAGAGCGGTATTATCTACTGTTTGAGCCGTAAGAAGGTTGAGGAGTTGGCCGAGTTGCTCGTTGCCAACGGTATCAAGGCGCGTGCCTACCACGCAGGTATGGATGCACAGACGCGTGCCGATAATCAGGATGCGTTCCTGATGGAGGGTGTCGATGTTATCGTTGCGACCATCGCATTCGGTATGGGTATCGATAAGCCGGATGTGCGCTTTGTCATCCACTACGACATTCCGAAGTCGCTCGAAGGTTACTATCAGGAGACGGGTCGTGCGGGTCGAGATGGTGGCGAGGGTCGCTGTATTACCTTTTATAGTTATAAGGATATACAGAAGCTCGAAAAGTTTATGCAGGGCAAGCCGGTTGCCGAGCAGGAGATTGGCAAACTGCTGCTGCTCGAAACACAATCGTATGCCGAGAGCTCGATGTGTCGTCGTCGTACCTTGTTGCACTACTTCGGCGAGGAGTACACGCAGGAGAATTGCGGCGAGTGCGACAACTGCTGTAATCCGCGTCCGAGAGTCGATGCCACGAAGGAGTTGGTGTTGGCTCTGCGTGCATTGCGCTCGATTGGTGACAAATTCAAAATCGACCACCTTGTTACGCTTCTGCTCGGTAAGACGACCGCCAACATTAAGAGCTATCGTCACAACAAGAACGAGTTTTTCGGTGCGGGCGAGGAGACCTCGGAGAGTATGTGGAGTGCAATCATCCGTCAGGGTCTTATAATGGGGCTCATCGACAAGAATATCGAAAACTACGGTCTTATCTCGATTACGCCGGCGGGCGAGAAGTTTATCGAGTCGCCGAAAACGGTCAAGATCGCTGCCGACCACGACTACGATGACGACGAAGTGCCTGTTGCACCTTCTCATAGCGGAGCGGCCGACGAGGAGTTGTTTGCTATGCTCAAAGATTTGCGTAAAAAGGTTGCCAAGAAACACGATCTTCCGCCGTTTGTTATCTTCCAAGACCCTTCGTTGGAGGATATGTCGGTGCAGTATCCTATCACGTTGGAGGAGATGCAGAACATATCGGGTGTCGGTGCCGGCAAGGCGAAGAAGTTCGGTGCGGAGTTTATCGAGCTCATCAAGGCGTATGTCGAGGAGAAGGAGATTATCCGTCCGCAGGATATGGTTGTCAAGTCGGTGGCCAACAAGGCGGGCAACAAGATATTCATCATCCAATCGATTGACCGTCAGATGGATTTCGAGGATATCGCACGTGCCAAGAATCTGTCGTTCGACGATTTGCTCTCCGAAATCGAGACCATTGTAAATTCGGGTACGCGATTAAATATTCAGTACTACCTGAATAATTATATGGACGAGGATAAGGTCGAGGATATATACCTCTACTTCAAGGAGGATGCCGAGAGCGATTCGCTTGAAGAGGCAATTCACGAACTCGGTAGCGACTATACCGAGGAGGAGATTCGTCTGGTGCGTATCAAATTCCTCTGCGAAGTAGGCAACTAATCGCGCATATAAATCCAAATTTTTACTATCTTTGCAACCGTTTTTGTGATATTTGACGGTTAGTATTACTATGCTTTATAACGATACTCATACGAATAAAACATTGCCGCCCGTGTGGATTGCAGCCATTCCACTTGTTGTGTTGGTCGTGATATTGACATTGGTAATCAAGAGCTTCGGTGCGGATGCCATCTTGGGTGGCAGTCAAATTGCTCTGTTGCTTGCTTCGTCCGTTGCCGCAGCACTTGCGATGGGCGTGTGTGGCCGCAGTTGGCAGGAGTTGGAGAGTGCGATAGTCGAAAACATCCACACCTCCGCATCGGCCATCATCATTTTGCTCTTTATCGGAGCCATTGCCGGAACGTGGATGGTTAGCGGCGTCGTGCCGGCATTCATCTGCTACGGTTTGGAGTTGATTCATCCGAAGGTGTTCCTCGGTGTGGCGTGCCTGATTTGTGCAGCGGTGTCGATCGTGACGGGCAGTTCGTGGACGACGATTGCCACGATTGGTGTCGCGCTGATGGGTATCGGTAAGGCGGAGGGTTTCTCGGAGGGGTGGATTGCCGGCGCAATCATCTCCGGTGCATACTTCGGCGACAAAATCTCGGCTCTGTCAGATACGACGGTGCTTGCATCTTCGTCGGCGCAAGTGTCTCTTTTTGAACATATACGCTATATGTTGATAACAACCGTGCCGTCGTTCATTATCGCGCTGTGCGTATTCTTCGGTGTGAGTATCACGACTGCAAGCGAAGCGCCCGAGCAGATTGCATATATCTCCGATGCACTGCGCTCGACATTCCGTATTACGCCCGGATTGTTTGTCGTGCCACTGCTCACGGGTCTGCTCATAATGCGCAAACTGCCTGCAATCATCACGCTATTTGTGGCGGTTGTTACGGCGTGCATAGCGATTGTTATCTTTCAGTCCGATTTGCTCCACACGATTGGTGGCGGGGGCGAATTCTCGGCTTTCAAGGGGTTGATGACCATCTGTGCAAGCGATACGGCTGTCTCGACGGGTAATGCTTCGCTCGACGAACTTGTCGCAACGTCGGGTATGTCGGGTATGCTCAATACCATCTGGCTCATTATCTGCGCTATGTGCTTCGGCGGTGTGATGACCGGTAGCGGAATGTTGGAGTCAATCACAAACCTCTTCCTGCGCTACGTACATCGCACGACGAGCATCGTCGCTTCGACACTCGCGACGGGTCTGTTCTGCAATCTTACGACTGCCGACCAATATATCTCGATTATCGTCACGGGTCAAACCTTCGGCGAACTCTATCGTAAACGCGGTTTGGAGGGGCGTCTGTTGAGCCGTTCGGTTGAGGATTCGGCCACCGTTACATCGGTGCTGATTCCGTGGAACTCGTGCGGTATGACGCAATCTACGGTGTTGGGCGTGGCAACGATTACCTACCTGCCGTATTGCCTGTTTAATATAATCAGTCCGCTGATGTCGCTTCTTGTGGCGGCTGTCGGATATAAAATCTATCGCAAATGTCAGCCCGCAGATTAGCCGTATTCGATTTGGACGGCACGCTTCTCAATACGATTGGCGACTTGGCGGTCGCTTGTAACCATATGCTCGCTCTGCGTTCGCTTGCGGGGCATACCTACGAGGAGTATTGTGGCTTTGTGGGCAACGGTATAACCCGCCTTGTCGAGCGTGCCATTCCGGAGCATCTGCGCACAGCGGAGTATATCGCTGCGGCTCGACGCGATTTCGTGGATTTCTACTTCGAGCATATCGACACACATACACGCCCGTACGATGGTGTGCACGACCTTCTGCGCCGTCTTGCGGCAGCCGATGTGATGCTCGCTGTCGCATCCAATAAATTCGATGCCGGCACCAAACGGCTTATCGAGAGTTTCTTTTCTGATATCCCGTTCGTGGCGGTCTATGGCAACCGCGATGGTTTTCCGTTAAAACCGGATGCTGCACTGTTGCACGCGATTATCGCCGAGTGCGGTGGCGAGCCGTCGCTCTGCTGGATGGTGGGCGATTCGGGTGTGGATATTCAGACGGCTCACGCAGCGGGTGTGCACTCGATTGGCGTTTCGTGGGGTTTCCGTTCGCGTGAAGAGTTAATCGAAAACGGTGCCGACTTGATAGCCGACACCGCCGATGAGGTGTTTGATGCAATTCTGCGCTAACCGCACTTCCGTGCGCGGCTAACAATACATCTTTATATCATTCAGCGTAATCCGTTCGCCGCTGAGAATTATCAGTCGCTCGATGACGTTGCGCAGTTCGCGAATATTGCCACTCCAACGCATCTTCGAGAGTGCTTCGACGGCCTCTGCCTCGATTGGCTTGCGTGGCGTGTGATGCTCCTCGCAGATGCGGCCTATGAAGTGGTCGATAAGCACCGGAACGTCGCCTCGTCGCGCACGCAATGGTGGTACGCGGATGACGATAACCCCGATACGATGGTACAAATCTTCGCGGAAGTTGCCTTTGGCAATCTCCTCTGGCAGATTCTTGTTCGTGGCGGCTATGACCCGCACATCAACCTCTATGTCGCGGTCGCTACCCACTCTCGAAATCTTATGCTCCTGCAATGCTCGCAACACTTTGGCTTGTGCCGAGAGCGACATATCGCCTATCTCGTCCATAAAGAGTGTGCCTCCGTCCGCCTGCTCGAATTTACCTTTGCGTTGCTTGACGGCCGAAGTAAATGCTCCGCGTTCGTGGCCGAAGAGTTCGCTCTCGATGAGCTCCGAGGGGATGGCTGCGCAATTTACCTCCACGAACGGTGCCGAAGAGCGTTGGCTCTTGGCGTGCAGCCACCGTGCAACCAACTCTTTGCCCGTGCCGTTCTCGCCCGTGATGAGTACGCGTGCCTCCGAGGGTGCAACCTTGTCGATAAGTTCGCGTACGTGCGAAATCTCTTCGGATGCGCCCACAATCGGCTCGATTGACGATTGGTGTGCGGGGTGTCGTTTCGTGCGCGTGACCGTACGCCTTGTCGCACATTCGGTGTGCTGCTCCGCATCGCCACTCTCGTCCGCTATGCTGCGCCGCAGAGCTGCGAGCAGTCGATTCATATCTATCGGCTTGGTCAAAAAATCGGTGGCTCCGCTGCGAATCGCCTCGACTGCCGACTCGATGCTCCCCTCTGCCGAGATGACGATGAAGGGGGTGTCGGTGTCGGGTACCGTTTTTGCGTTGTCGGTGATGATGACATCGAACGGAATCCGACTGCATATTCCCGCCGCGCTCTCCGCGTCGTCGGCACCTTCGGTCGAGTAGCCCTCGAACTCCAAACGCTCGCGCAAATTGTTTCGCACACTTTTTGATTGTTCCAATACTAAAACTTTTGCCATATTTTCGTCAAGTTAAAAAATTTATGTACTTTTGCATCAAAGTTAATATTTTACTTCTGTAAACGATAAACTGCTCCCGCCGCCTTGTCGGTCGGAGCGCATCAAAAAATGAACCCCGAACGAGGTATCGTCAAAACCTGTATGAGTCATAGTTTTGTACGGGCGATACATCCGACGCGGACACTCTGATTAACGTATGAAAAAGAATTACAATTACACTCGTCGCAAATTGTACCTGCCGGAGTACGGTCGCCACATTCACGAGATGGTCGATACGTTGCTCGAAATCGAGGATCGCGCCGAGCGCACACGTCAGGCGAAAGCCGTCATTGCCGTTATGGGTAATCTCAATCCGCTGTTGCGTGACACGGCGGACTTTGCTCACAAATTGTGGGACCACCTCTTCATAATGTCTGATTTTCAGTTGGATGTCGATAGTCCGTATCCACTGCCTTCGCGTCAGGATGTGATGGTCCAGCCGCGCCGAATGGAGTATCCGCAGAGCCGTATCGCCTTCAAGCATTATGGTAAATACGTGGCGCGAATGCTGAAACTCATCTCCGAGGAGGGTGGCGAGTTTTCGACCGCTCGTGCCGTGGATAACATTGCCCGTTTTATGCGTGCCAAGAGTTACGAGTACAACCACGAACACCCCAACAACGAGATTATCATAAAAGATATAAAACAGATGGCCGAGAATGGCATCGAACTCGATGAAGTTGCGCTCAATAATATCCGAACCGACTACAAACAGACCCTTACGCAACAGCATCCGCAGAAGGGCGGTAAGCGCATTCAGCAACATCCGCAAAAGCAGGGCAAAAACAATCGTCCGATGCAGATGAAAAATCGTCAAAAAAACAATCAGCGATACAATACCCAGAAATAAAAAGACGTTTTACGGAAAAAATTACTATCTTTACTCAATATTTCCGTATATGAATAGTATGAAGAACTGCTTTCTTACATTGATTATCGCCGCTGCAATGCTCTGCGGCTGTACGTCGTCCAAAGTCCGTATATCGGGTAAGTTCTTGGGACTCAACTCTCAAACCGTATATTTGGAACAGATGTCCGTCTCCGGTCAGACGATTGTCGATTCGGTGGCTTTGGCCTCCGATGGTTCGTACGAGTTCTTGGTCGGCAATGTTCCATCGACTCCGACGCTCTACAACATAGTCTATAACAACGAGCGTATTCCGTTGCTCGTTTCGGGTGGCGAAAAGGTTACGGTGGGGTCGCTTGGCAGCGTGTTGAAAAACTATACGGTCAGTGGCTCGGTCGAGTCGGAGTTGTTGCGCGAGTTTAATAGCGAGTATATCGCCGGTGCAATGGCTCTTGCACAGAAGATGGACGAGTATGCACAGGCGGAGGAGTCGCAAAAGGTGGCTCTTGCGCAGAGTTATAATGCGCAGTATCGTGATGTGAAGCGCAAGCAGATTTCGTTCATCGTCACCAACAAGAGCAGCATCGCAGCCATCTATGCCCTCTATCAGCGATTGGAGGGCGAGCGTTATTTGGTGAATGCCGATAGCGACATAATCTATTTCCGAACGGTGGCAGACGCCGTTGCCGAGACATATCCCGAGTCGCCGCTGCTCATCTCGCTGCGTAACGATGTGGCGCGTATGGAGGCGCAGGCATCGCTCATTCATAGCATTGAGGAGCGCAACTATCCGGATATCGAGGCCGACGATATGTATGGCAACAAGGTGCGTCTTTCGTCGCTCGAAGGCAATGTTGTGCTGGTCGATTTTTGGAGTGCCGAGTTGGGCAACAGCAATGCGCTGAATGCCGACTTGAAGGAGACCTATCGTAAATACGAGGGTCGTGGCTTCCGCGTCTATCAGGTGTCGGCCGACACCTCGAAGGCGGCGTGGATTCGTGCCGTGCAGGAGCAACGCCTGCCTTGGACGTCGGTCTGCGATTTCAAAGGCGAGGGCTCGCCGATTTTTGGTCTCTACAATGTGCGTCGTCTGCCGACCAACTACCTGATTGGCCGCGACGGAATGATTGTCGGTCGCGACCTTTACGGAACATCGCTCGAAAAACGACTCGAAGAGTTGTTGTAGAATAGATAAGGCACACAAGAAACCAAACCCGAATAATGTACTACTTTGCATCGGACATACACCTCGGAGGTGGCGACCGCACGTCGGCTCGCCGCGTAGAGCGTCGCTTTTTGCAGTGGCTGTCGGAGATTGAGCCGACTGCCGAAGCGTTGTTCTTGGTGGGCGACGTATTCGATTTCTGGTTCGAGTACGGGCGCGTAGTGCCGAAGGGCTTTGTGAGGGTGCTGGGTCGGTTGGCGGAGATGACCGATCGAGGCATTCGTGTTGTAATGCTTACGGGTAACCACGATATGTGGGTCGGCGACTATCTGCAAAAGGAGTGTGGCGTGGAGGTATATACCACTCCGCAAACCATCTCCCTTGGCGGTAAAACCATCTATTTGGCTCACGGCGACAATATGAATATCAAAGGCCAACCGCTTTTGCGACTGATGAACGTATGCTTCCGTTCGCGCATCCTGCGAGCCATCTTCTCGTGGGTGGTGCATCCCGATTTGTTTGTGCGCTTCGGGCAGTGGTGGAGTGGCTCGTCGCGTAAGTCGCACGGCGAGGAGCGCGATGTGAAGTTCCTGCAACCGCTCGTCGAGTATGCCGAGCAGTACGCTGCCGAGCATCCCGACGTCGATTGCTTTATCTTCGGTCATATGCATATAATCCATAGCGTCCCCGCCTCCAAGCCGATTTGGTTTATGGGCGATTGGCATAGTACGCCTAACTGCCTTGTGATGGACGAGCAGGCAAATATAACACAGCAAATTCTCGATTAAATATGCAACAATATCTCGATTTATTACGACGTATCGACCGCGAAGGCATCGTGCGTGGCGACCGTACCGGAACGGGTACGAAGAGTGTTTTCGGCCACCAGATGCGCTTCGATTTGAGCGAGGGCTTCCCGTTGCTCACCACCAAAAAGGTCTTTTTGAAGGGCATTATCCACGAATTGCTGTGGTTTTTGAAGGGCGATACCAACATCAAGTATCTGGTCGATAACGGCGTACATATTTGGGATAATGACGCTTTCCGCTACTACAACGAACTCTGCGCTCGTCACGGCGTGCTGCCGGTCGATATGGATACCTTCCTGCTCGCTGCGCAGCAAGAGGTCGATTCGCCGATTGACGGCTACCGTTTTGGCGATTTGAACCACGTTTACGGCTATCAGTGGCGTTCGTGGGGTACGCCGAGTGGCGAGAGTATCGACCAAATCACGCAACTTATCGAGACATTGCGCCGTAACCCCGAGTCGCGCCGAATGATTGTCTCGGCGTGGAATGTTGCCGATATAGAGCAGATGGCCCTTCCGCCGTGTCACGTCTTGTTCCAATTCTACGTAGCCGACGGCCGTCTCTCGTGCCAACTCTATCAGCGTAGTGCCGATACGTTCCTCGGTGTTCCGTTCAATATTGCATCCTACGCACTGCTGACAATGATGATTGCGCAGGTGTGCGGTTTGCAGCCGGGCGATTTCGTCCATACGACGGGTGATACGCACTTGTATCTCAACCATTTGGAGCAGGCGCACGAACAACTGTCGCGCACGCCGCGACCACTGCCGAAGATGCGACTCAATCCGGAGGTGCGTTCGATTTTCGATTTCCGCTACGAGGACTTTACGCTCGAAGGTTACGACCCGCATCCGACCATCAAAGCACCTATGTCTTTCTAATTCCGACCTGAAATAGACAAAAACCAAAGCGCGTATGATTACCATTATTGTAGCAGTTGCCGCGAATGGCGTAATTGGCGACAAGAACGCCTTGCTGTGGCATATTCGGGAGGATATGGTGCGTTTTCGTACCATCACGTCGGGCCATCCGGTCATTATGGGGCGCAAGACCTACGAGTCGATAGGCCGTCCGCTGCCGAAGCGTACGAATGTGGTCATCACGCGAAGCGACCTGCAAATTGAGGGTTGTCGGGTGGTGCACTCGCTCGATGAGGCGTTCGAGATGTTCGAGCCCTCGGAGGAGGTGTTCGTTATCGGTGGTGCGCAAATCTACGAGCAGGCATTGTCGAAGGCCGACCGCATTCTGCTTACCATCGTGCATCGACCCTACGAGGGCGACACGTCGTTCCCGACTATTGATCCTTCGGTGTGGGAGGAGTGCTCGCGCGAGCGTTTCGAGCGTGGCGAGGAGTTCGATGCTCCGTTCTCGTTTGTCGAGTTTCGTCGCCGTTAGATTGCTTGGCGCGGAGCCGATTGGAGGGGGCGATTTTGGGGGAGCCGATTGGAGGGGGCGATTTGGCGGAGGACCGATTGTGTGCAGAGTCGATTTGGGGGCGATTTTGCGCGACCCGATGATGGCGCACCGCTGTTTGATGGGCTGAAAATATGCAGTGAATTTGCATATATGCACAAAAAATCCTATATTTGCATATAACCAACTAAAATAACCCGATTATGAAAAACATTCTGATTGCAACACTTGCCTGCATTGCAGCCATCTTTGGCGTGTTATATTTTACCGGCGAACAATTGAAGGAGCCGACTACGACAGCCGGCGCAATCGAAACCATTATGGCGCGTCGCAGTATCCGCCAATATACCGAGCAGAGCGTCGAGCGCGAGAAACTCGAAGTGATAACCCGTTGCGGTATCGCTGCCCCTAATGCGATGAATAAGCAGGATTGGGCGGTGCGCGTTGTCGATTCGAAGGAATGGATTGACCGTTGTACGAAGGCGTACGTTGAAACCATCAAGGGAACTCCGACGGGCGACTATCTGCTGACTCCCGATTTCCGCAATATGTTCCGTAACGCTCCGGCGGTTATCTTCGTAGCGGCATTACCGAGCGATTATGCCGGTGTAAACTGCGGTTTGATGGGCGAAAATATGATGCTCGCCGCTTGCGAGTTGGGCTTGGGTACGTGCTGCCTGGGTATGCCGATTCCGTTCCTCAATTCGGAGCAGGGTGCCGAATTCCGCGAGTCGCTCGATTTGCCGGAGGGCTACGTTTTGCAGTATGCCTTGGCGGTAGGATACCCGGCCGAGCAACCGGAGGCAAAACCGCGCGATGAGAGCAAAATACGTTTCGTGGAGTAGTGCTACGATGTAGTTTCCGATTCTTGTAAAGAGTCGATTTTATACCTATTTGTAGGTAAATTTAACGGGCTATCAACATTATATGTTGAAATGCCTGTTTTTTTTGTATCTTTGCGCCCGTATGTCAAAGAGATTGTTATATGTACTCTTCGTGGTGGTCTCGCTCACCGCAACCTGCGCTAATCTGTCGGCTCATCGCTTGACGGATGGAGTGGGGCTGCCGGCGATTCTGAACGCCGATACGCTCGTCAGCGTCGATGCTGTTACGGTCTCTTCGGTCAAACATACGGTCGATTTGCGCAACGAGCCGATTGCAGCGACGCTGTTGGATGCCAAGCGTATCGACCGCGAGGGTATAAAGGGTATAAAAGATGTGGTGACATCGGCGCCCAACTTCTTTATGCCCGACTACGGCTCGCGTATGACCTCGTCGATATATGTGCGTGGTTTAGGTACGCGCATCGACCAGCCGGTTGTCGGTATGACGGTCGATAATGTGCCGATTGCCGACAAAAATATGTACGATACGATGTTGCCCGACATCGAACGTATCGAGATTCTGCGAGGCCCGCAATCGACACTCTATGGTCGCAATACGATGTGCGGTGTGGTTAATATCTACACGCTCTCCCCGCTGAAATATCAGGGCGTAAAGCTCAATGCCGACTACGGCTCGCGCAACTCGTACCGCATCGGTGCATCGGTTTACAACAAGTTCTTCGAGGGTGTGGGACTCTCGGTTGCAGCGCAGTTCTCGCACTGTGACGGCTACTTCCGCAATACGTACGATGGCTCGTTGTGCGACAAGGAGAATAGTGGCGACGTGCGAATGAAGTTTCAGTATCGCCGAGGTGCGCTCTCCATCGACAATGTGCTATCATTTACGGTGTTGCGTCAAGGTGGCTATCCTTATGCCTACGCAGGTGCAGCGGATGGTAATGAGCAACACGCCGATTTGTTGGGTAGAATCTGTTATAACGACGATGCGTCGTACTCCCGCTTGGGTATAAGCGATGGATTGACGATTCGCTATGATTGGCGCAAGGTGTCGCTTACGAGCATAACGAGTTATCAATACCTCGATGACGATATGCGTCTTGACCAGGATTTTTTGCCACTCTCGTACTTTACACTGCAACAGGCACGTCGTCAGCACGACGTCACGGAGGATGTGGTCGTGCGCTCGAAGAGCCCGTCGCGTTATCAGTGGATGTGTGGCGCGTTTGGCTTCTATAAGAGTCAGCAGATGAGAGCCCCTGTCAATTTCCTGACCGACGGTATCGACCGTCTGATTCTGGCAAACGTCAATAAGCACAGTGGCTTTCCGGGCGAGTATCGTTGGGGTAGAGCCGATGGCTCGGGTGGCGACCATCTGTGGCTCGGTAGCGATTTTACGACGCATACGTTGGGTTGGGCGGTCTATCATCAATCGTCGTTGCGTGCCGGAGCGTGGCTCTTTACGCTCGGAGTGCGTGTCGATGGCGAGACGGTGCAGATGCGTTACCGCAACAGCGTCGATAGCGCATATACGGCCTTCCCGTCGGATAGCAGTCGTCCTCCGCAGGAGGTGGTGATGAAGATTGACGACAGCGATGTGCTCTCGAAGACGTTTATCGAATTTCTGCCAAAGTTGTCGATTTCGGTCGATTTGGGTGCGGCCAAACGAAATAAGTTGTATCTTTCGGTGTCGAAGGGCTACAAAGCGGGTGGCTTTAATACGCAGATGTTCTCGGAGGTACTGCAACGTCGTGTTCAAGACTTTATGGGAATGAGTGCCGATTTGGATGTCGAGAATGTTATCACCTACAAGCCCGAGAAGAGTTGGAACTTCGAGTTTGGTGGCCATTTTTCGACTGCCGATGCACGATTTACGACCGATTTCGCGTTATTCCACATAGAGTGCTTCGACCAGCAACTGACCGTCTTTCCCGAGGGGCAGACAACGGGCCGAATGATGACCAATGCGGGTCGTACGCGCAGTTTTGGTGCGGAGGTTTCGTTTGCGGCTTTGCTGCACGAACATTTGACGCTCAATGGTTCGTACGGATATACAAATGCGCGTTTCCGTCGCTTTGTGGATGGCGAGAACGACTATTCGGGCAACCGTATCCCTTATGCGCCGGAGCATACGTTGGCAGCACGCCTGACCTACGAAATTCCGTTGCAACTGCGTTGGGTCGAGCGTATCGTGATAGGCGTGGGGTGTTCGGCTGCCGGACCGATATATTGGAATGAGGATAATACGGTGCGCCAGCCGTTCTACGCATTGGCCGATGGTTCGGTGCGCTTGGAGCATCGCCGTTGGGGATTGGATGTGTGGATACGCAATGCGGTGGGAACCGACTACAACGTATTCTACTTCGAGTCGATGGGCAATCGCTTCCTGCAACGTGGCAAACCGCGTAGTTACGGAGTGCGACTCGTGCTGAATTTTTAGTCGGCGCGCGAAGTGGGAGAAGTGTGCGATATGTGCGTGCGAAGGCGCGATGTGTGCGATGTGTGCGCGAGGGCACGGCGCAGGCGAAGTGTGTACGAAGTGTGCGCGAAGGCGAGATTGAACGATTTTTGTTGAGTGACGAGAAGAGTAATTAAACGATAAATAACGAATGAAAACTATGAAGAAAATTTTGATGATTGCCGTGACGATGTTTGTCTCGGTTGCTTGTTTGAATCCGGACGGTTATGACAACTCCTACACCAGCGAGTTTGTCGGAATGATGACTACGGTAAACACTTCGACGCAATCTGCCTACGAAGATCCGACGACGGTTCGTATTATTCAGGAGAAACTCACCATCCCGGAGGTTGATATCGAGATTAACGATGTGAAGTTCGTACCGATGATGCCGGATGTGAACTTTACCATTGAGGACCTTGCATTTTCGGTCTATACGTCGGACGATGTGAACGACCCACTGTTGGGTTTCTATAAAATCAACTACATGTCGGTCGTACCGAAGGTTGGCGGTGTTGATCGCGAGGACTATACGATGCACAATTTCATCGCATATATCGGCGACCAGACTATCAATATCGACTTCGATGTCAATTTCGGCGGTGCAGTATATCACGCTGCATTCCGTTTGGCGGACAATGCCGATGAGGCAGAGTGGGAGAGCTCGTACGAGGTTGTGGCTTCGACCGTAGGCGCAGGTGCTACATTCACGGACGATGCGACTGTTACGGCAGTGCAGGAGAGTAAGTTGGAACTGCTCACCATCACCTTGAACAATATCCGTTTCAATCAGATGATGCCGGAGGTGAACTTTACGTTGCTCAACATCCCATTCGATATGGTTGGCGACTCGAAGACGCGTAACGTCGAGGTCGAGACCGTCATCCCGATTGTCGGCTCCAACCCGATGCCTACCTATGCGATGGATAATCTTCGCGGCACGTTCGACGAGAATGGCGGTTGCTCGCTCTCGTTCGAGATGACGCTCGGTGGTGCGACTTACAATGTTACACTCTTGAAGGCGAATAAACAATAAACAATAAACAATAAACCAAACACTCATAGATAGATGAAAGCCGAATACAAACCATACGTTGACGAGTTGATTGAACTCGCAATTAAAGAGGATTTGGGCGATGGCGACCATACGTCGCTTTGCTGTATTCCTGCCGACGAGCGTGGCCGTATGCGTCTGCTCTGCAAGCAGGAGGGTATTCTTGCGGGCGTCGAGGTGGCACAACTGATTTTGGAGCGTCTCGATCCGCAGGTGAAGATGGATGTTCTGCTCACGGATGGTACGCGTGTGAAGCCGGGCGATGTTGCATTCTACGTTGAGGGTCGTTTGCAGTCGCTCTTGCAGGCGGAGCGTATCCTGCTCAATGTGATGCAGCGAATGAGTGGCGTAGCAACCCAAACGGCAATCTATGCCGACCGTATCGCCGACCTGCATACAAAGGTGCTCGATACGCGTAAAACCACGCCGGGTATGCGCGTGCTGGATAAGATGGCCGTAAAGATTGGCGGTGGCGAAAACCATCGTATCGGCTTGTTCGATATGATTTTGCTCAAAGATAACCATATCGACTTTGCCGGTGGCGTACGTCAGGCGGTACTCGGTGCAAAGGAGTACTTGAAGGCCAAAGGTAAGAGTATTCCGATTGAGTGCGAGGTGCGCACGTTGGAGGATATCGACGAGGTCTTTGCCGCAGGCGGTGTCGATCGTATTATGTTCGACAACTTCTCGCCGGAGCTGACCCGCGAGGCGGTGGCAAAGGTTGCCGGTCGTTGCCAAACCGAGTCGAGTGGCGGTATCACGCTCGACACGCTGCGCGATTACGCACTTACGGGTGTTGATTACATCTCGGTTGGTGCGCTTACCCACCAAATCAAATCGCTTGATATGTCGCTTAAAGCGTGCTAATATGCTTCGATGAAAGGGTAGAAAAAACGCCCGATATTGCACAACTGCAATATCGGGCGTTTTCTCGTTTTGAATTATTCGCGCACCTCTCCTACTTCATCTCCAACAGGCGCGACACCTGCTCGGCGCGTTGCAGTGCCTTGTGTATGTGGTCGAGCACGTTCTCCTCGCCAACCATATCGACAATGCCGGCGCGTTTAATCGAGTTGTAAACCTGCTCGTTTACGCCCGAAAGGATAACCTTACGACCCTCGTCGAGTGCCGACGAGATAAAGATTTCGAGGTTGTGCAGACCCGTAGCGTCGATGAACGATACCTTGCGCATACGGATAATACGAATCTGACACTTGGAGCGTGTGCGAGCCAACTCCTCGAACTTGTTTGCAACGCCGAAGAAGAACGGACCATCAATCTCGTAAACCTCCGTGTTGGACGGAATCGCAAGACGCTCGTCATCCGCCTCGCCGTCGTGGTGTACCTCCATCTCATTGCGGATAACAGAGATGTTCGTATTCTCCATAATTCGGCGCATAAAGAGTACTACGGCCAACACCAGACCGACCTCGATGGCAATCGTAAGGTCGAAGATGACGGTCAGCAACAACGTGGTGAAGAGCACCATAATATCCGAGCGTGATTGACGACACATCGAACGAATCGTGCGCCATCCGCTCATATTGTACGATACGATAATCAGCACACCGGCCAGACACGGCATCGGAATTGCGCCGACCAGACCACCGAGCAACAGCAATACGAGCAGCAATACGACGGTGTGGATGATACCGGCAATCGGTGTGCGACCACCGTTGTTGATGTTCGCCATTGTACGGGCAATGGCTCCTGTGGCAGGAATACCCCCGAAGAATGGCACAACAATATTTGCAATACCCTGACCGATAAGCTCGGTGTTGGAGTTGTGACGGTCGCCGATTACACCGTCAGCCACCATCGCCGACAACAGCGACTCGATGGCTCCGAGCATCGCAATCGTAAAGGCAACCGGCAGCAGCGATTGAACCGTTGCGAAGAACGAAGCACCCTCCGGCAGCGTAGGCATACGCCATTCAGGCAGGCCCGACGGAAGTTCATAGAGGTCGCCGATGGTCTTAATCGAGGTGATGCCGGCATATTCGCGCAACACGTAGCACACGGCCGTCATAATCACAATCGCGAGCAACGAGCCGGGTATCTTCTTCGAGAATCGCGGCGTGTAGGCAATAATCAGGATGCTCAGGATGCCGACGGCAAATGCCCACCAGTTTATATTTCCGATATTTTGGAAGTAGCATATCCACTTGTCGATGAAGTTTGCCGGCACGTTCTCGATGCCCAACCCGAACAGGTCGTTCATCTGTGTCGAGAAAATTGTCACCGCAATACCGCCCGTAAAGCCGACGATGATAGGGTAGGGCATAAACTTAATGATGCTGCCCATACGGCATACGCCCATCGCGACAAGCATAATGCCTGCCATAACTGTTGCAATTGCAAGCCCACCGACACCGTACTGCTGAATAATACCGTAGATGATAACGATAAATGCACCCGTAGGTCCGCCGATTTGCACCTTCGAGCCGCCGAATGCCGAGATAAGCAGACCGGCGATGATGGCCGTAACAAGACCCTCGGTCGGGCCTACACCCGAAGCGATACCGAATGCGATTGCCAACGGAATGGCAACGATGCCGACAATGATACCCGCCATAAAATCCTTCGTGAACTTTTCGCGGTTGTAGTTGCGAAGTGTCGAGAAGAGTTTCGGTCGGAAATCAATAGTGTGACGAAAATCCATAATCGTATGTTTGTTTATAAAAGTTTGGGAAATTCTTCCTGCTGTCTTATGACTAACCTCTCTACGGGGTGCAAAAGTAATACTTTTCGCGGAAACCATCAAAAAAAGTCGAGGCATATTCACACCTCGACCCTAATATCTCCTTGCTGTGCGACCGAATCAGCCCGCCGCGCGTTTAGTCAAACAACTCGATGCCTTTTGCCGCCATTCTCTGTTGCAGAGCCGCCACATCGAGCGTTCGCGGAGTGCAACCTCGCTCGGCGCACATCGCAGCCGCAATGCCGACCGCTTCGCCCATCGCCATACATATAGACATCACGCGATACGATGCGTGTGCGCGATGCGTGCCCGATATGCAACGACCTGCAACGTAGAGATTCTCTACGCCACGCGGCGTGAAACAGCGATACGGCAAATCGTACGGATCGCAGTACTGAATATGCTCCTCGGCCTGACCGGCACCCGCCGGATTGTGAATATCGACGATAAACTCCGCACGATGCACCACGACATCCTCGAAGCGACAACCGGCAGCCATCTCCTCGGCCGTTATGACGTAATCGCCCATCACACGACGTGTTTCGCGTACGCCCGTCGTCGTGCCACTCGACGTGCAACGACACTCCTCGTATCCCGGAACATTCTCGCGCAGGAATTTCAGTAGCAGTTGTATCTGTCGGCGCAGTTCGAGATCGGCAGGATATATCTGCTCGACCTTCGTCATATCGACGCCGTTCGCCTGTGTGGTATTGACTTGTCGCTGTCCTGCGCGAACGGTCGGGTGCAGACGTACGGCGGCCAAATGTGCCGGCAGTTTGCCCTCGTCGGCACATCGCTTGCAGTAGTCGAGGAATCGCTCGCCATTCAACTGCACGTCATCCACATCGCCTATGCAGATTACACCGCGACTCTCATCCACGCCATCAATCGTAAACTCCAATGTCACAGGTTGCATCAATCCGTCGTCGCGTCCTTTCTCGGTTGTTACCCCCGCCAAATATGCCACCAAACCGTCGCCCGTAGCGTCAATCGTGGTCTTTGCTCCGAGCGCAAATGTTCCCTCTCCGCCCGCTACGACAATGCCCGTTACAGCATCGCCCTCTTTGAGCGTGTCGCAGACGGTGCATTGCAAATATACGTCGATATTCGGATGGCAGACAAACTCCGCCAATTTGTACTTCGCCTGCTCGACATCGTGAGCGCGCCCCGTCTCGCCAATCATATCGTTCTCCGGTACGCCGAGTAGAGCCACAATCTCGTCGCGCATCGTGCCTTTGCCGACCATTCCGAGAATCGGACCTACATATCCCGCCGTGAGATTGCCTCCCACAACACCATATCGCTCGACGAGTGCAACGCGCGCACCTTCGCGTGCAGCAGCCACCGCTGCACATATTCCGGCAGGACCCGAGCCGGCAACCACCACATCGTACGTGGCACGCAACTCCAAACTCTTTTCGTAGTTTATACGCTTCATATCCTCTGTGAATTAAATCTCTTCGTTTTCGGCCACCTCTCGCTACGCTTGGCCGAAGCGGCTGATATTACTCCTACAAATTTAGGATATTTTTCGCCATTTTACCGCCTTTCGGTGCAAAAAATGATGTTTGTGCCGTTACAAAACCAATAACTTGCTTAAAAAATCAATTTTTTGATGCGTGATAGTTGGAAATAAAAAAATAATTTCTACCTTTGCAGTCGCTTACGTGTGATAAGCACATCGAGCACGCCCGGATGGCGGAATCGGTAGACGCGCTGGTCTCAAACACCAGTAGGTTCACCCCTGTGCCGGTTCGACCCCGGCTCCGGGTACGAGGAGAGAGACGAGAGTTTCTCTCTTTTTTTTGTACCCTTCGCCGAGGTCAGACGCTTCGGTGGCGGTGTGGCATAGTTGTCGGCGTGATTTGAGATAGACATTGTTGCTACGCAACTACGATAATAAATTAGTCTGCAACATCTCAAACAAGTTTGGCTATTGCCGTCTAATCTATTCTCTAAGCCGTTGGCTTAATATCTATCTCTTTCACTTGCTCTGCTCAAACCTGCTGCGAACGTTCGACCCCTCGTGGGTAATATGTTTCTTTGAGGTTGTGTATAAGTGGAGAGAAACGAGAGTTTCTCTCTTTTTTTTGTACCCGGAGCCGGGGTCAGACGCTTCGGTGGTGCCTCGGCAGACTTATCTTCGCAGGCGGTATTGCTGTTGCAATTACTTGTCTTTGTCCGACGATTGTCTTTGAAAATAAATTTTCAGACATCGTCAGCCAAACCCAAACAATCTTTGATTGTACCGCCTTTTGCTCGGTCTGCTCTCGGCTGCTGCGAACGTTCGACCCCTCGTGGGTAATATGTTTCTTTGGTGTGGTGTATAAGTAAGGGCGTGTCTAAAAAAACTTGTTAGACACGCCCGTTTTGTAACTGCGCTTTGAACCAAAGCCAATAGCATTATGCAGAATACTCGGCTCGGTTGCCGATAACGGCAACTTAGTTTTGGAACTTGATAAGGAAGTACGGGGTCATTTCGCGGTATTTTGCATTCTGGAAGGTGCGTTTACCGACCTTCTGAATCTCGCCTTTGACCGTACCGACGATGTTCATCTGCCAATATGTCGGATTCTTCTTGTTCTTGAATCGCTCCAAGCCCTTCTCGTTCACCTTAATATATATGGTCTTTTCGTTCTCCTCCGGCAGTATGGATATTGGTTCGAGCGCAAAGAGTTTGTTCTTGTTGCCAAGTAGCAACTCGACAGGGTCGGTAAAGCCCGGGTCGCGCTCGATAAGCACCTTGACAGAGATAACATTGTCCTGCGCCGTGAAGGTCACCTCCTGCTCGATATCGAACGCCAGCGACATACGGTAAGGCGACGGTTTGGCGATATCGACCGCCAATTCTGCCGACTGTATGTAGTGGGTGTAGTAGAATGCCTGCATCATCTTATCAACCGGCACAACATCGGCACGCGCACGTCCGCCCGGACTCGGATATTCCATCTTAACCTCTATCGGGAATCGCTTCAACTCGGCATCCTTCGGCGCGGTGATGGATACGTTCCATCGTCGGCCGGCGCGAAGTCGGAGTGCGCTCGTTGTAAATCCCCTCGGGAGTCCGTCGATAACCAGATTTGCCGGTTGGCGCAGTCGTCCGGTGACATCGACGCGGAATGTGGATGTGCCACCCGCCGGAATGGTTATATTCGCCGGCGACACGAAGGCACTGAACGACGGCATCTGGTCGTGCAGACGTAGCATATAGTGGAAATCTTTGCCGTGACGGCGATGCAGGTCCTCCACTTCGAGTATCATCTCGTCGCTCACCTTTGGTGTGTATTTAAGCACCGGATCGGCGTGGAATGTCATCAATCCCTGCATCGGGTCTTCCGTATCATCAACCATTGCAACAACCTTTCCCATCGTGGTCTTCAATCGCATTACGGCATCGATTTGCGAATCGTTACGGCGACCGATAAGCTCCACGAATATCGGTTTTTTCTTCTCGGCGTATATTTTATACTGCTTCACGCGCCCATCGGCCGTTAGCGAATCCACAATGGCGGTAGTTGTCGAGAGTGTCGCGCCCGCCTTCGGGTTGTGGACGACTCTGACGCCCTTTGGTACGGCATAGAACGATACGGCATTCGATGTGCCTGTGGCGTTGGTGTATGTCAGGTGGTTGTAGCCCGCTTTGGTTGGTTTAATCTTGGCGGTTGTCGAGCCGAGATTTGCGCCCTCGATGCGTTGTGATATGCGCTTTCCGACCACGCCATAGGCAGGGTAGCGACCCGTGACGAACGGTATCGTGCCGATGTGGATGCGATAGTTGAAATCCTTACGGCCGCGATAGATGGCGTCGTGTATGATTACGGTGTAGTCGTCATCCTTTGGCAGCGTGGTGATGATTACGGGGTCCACGTGGTGGTGATAGTCATCCGAGTAGGCGACCTCTCTGCCGCGCGAATCGACAATCTTCAACACCGGTTGAAACCACCCCGGTACGGCATCGGCAATGTACGGCACGAGTTGGCGTGCCTTGACCGAGGCCACAATCTTCTCGCCCTCTTTGCCCGAAAATCGGAAATAATCGACACCTCCCGGTGCAACATATCCGCACAAAACGGCAGGTAGCGACTTCACTTCATTCGGCTTTTTGAGCGTAGATTTCTCATTTTCGAGGAGATTCGGATACGAGGCCACCTCGAACGGGAGCATATTCGACACGCCTGCCGGACCTTGCAGACGCAGGTCGTACAATCCGCAAGGCACGTTCGCCGCAATGCGGATGTGTATCTTTACGCGGTCGGCAAGTTGCGGACTGCTCTGGTCGTTTAGTCGGCGACGCTTTTTTTTCTCGGCGGCACTCTCCGTGATGTATTCGATTTCGCCCTTGATGCCCGGATGGTTGAAAAGGACCTTTGTTGCCTTGTTGATGTTCAAGCCGCCCGCCTCGATTACGGTGGTTGTGCCTACCTCGCCACCTGCCGGTAGCAGATAGCCGAGCGATAGTTTCTGTGCGTAGAGTGACGATGTCAGCAACGCGCACACGATGACCAATAATATCTTTTTACTTCTCATAAGATGGCTGTTTTAGGTCTGTAATTTCATAGAGTAGTCCGCCCTCCTTCGTTGTGTCGAGCAACGAAGGGAGTATCGGTAGGTTGCCCTCCGAGGCGTGCGGCAGAGTGCCGTATGGGTCGATACCCAGAAGCATATATACGGTGCCGATTAAATCGCACGGACGCACGGGGCGTTCGGCGACCTTCTCGCCGGTCTTGTCGCTCTTGCCAACCACCTTGCCACCGTGAAAACCACCACCGGCAACCAGATAACTGAACACCGTGCCAAAGTGTGCACGACCGCCATTCCACGGTGCCTCCCACAGAATCTTTGGCGTACGACCGAACTCGCCACCACACAAAACGATGGTGCTTTCGAGCAGACCGCGCTCGTCGAGGTCGGCAATCAGTGCCGAGAGTGCCTTGTCGAGTTGCGGCAACATAGTGTTCATCTTCTGAAAATGCTTTTTATGCGTATCCCATCCCGTCATACGTACATTCACGAACGGAACACCCGCCTCGACCAATCGTCTTGCTACGAGGCACGACTGTCCGAGACGCGACTTGCCGTAGCGTTGGCGTACGGAGTCTGGCTCGTTGTGCAGATTGAACACCTCACGAGTGTTGCCCCATATAAACTCCATATTGATATCGCGCAGCGAGTCAATCTCCTGCTTGTTCATCGGCTGACGCTCAAACTCGCCGAGCATAGCCATTCTTTGCTCCATTCGCTCGCGGCTGACAAATTGATTTACGATGCCCTCGACCTCGTATTGCGCAGCTTCTGGCTTTCCGCCCGTGTCGAACGACTTGTATGTATTGCCCAAGAAACCACCCTCGTTGAAGCGGCTGTTTGCGCTTGTCACCGAGATATAACACGGCAACACGCCTTTGTAGGTGTCGCGCTTCATATACGAAATGACGGCTCCGAACGACGGATATACAACCGCGCCACCCGACGTGTCGCCTGTAATCATCGCGTAGTGTCCGGTCTCGTGCGCGTGGCTGCCGTGTGTCAAACTTCTGATGAGCGAGTATTTATCCGCCATTTGAGCCAACAGCGGCAACTTCTCGCCAATCTCTATGCCCTCGACATTGGTCTTGCACACTCCCTTGTAACTTCCGTGATAATCTCGTCCCATATTGGGCTTTGGGTCGAACGTGTCGGTCTGTGCCGGGCCACCGTCCAAATATACCAAAATCACAGACTTTGCCTTCTGGGCAGTCGCTCCGAAGCATACGGCCAGCACCAAAATTAGGGTTAAATATAGTGTTCTTCTCATAGCGTTGTGTTGATTAGTGGTTATAAAGGAACTCGTTGCTGTTTATCTGCATCCACACAATGTCGATTGCAACCTCCATCAGTGGCAATCCGCTCTTCTCGGCATACTCTTTATACATCGCAATCTCCTTCTGCGTTGCACGTCTTGACAGCACGCGCAACGTGATTGCGTTCGAGATGGCCTCTATGGTCGGATTGTTTTGGTATATTCGCTGCAAATTCGGACTCTTGCGAATACGGCGTTCGAGAGCCGACGAGTTCATCAGGTAGAGCAACTGTCGGGATGTGAGCGTGTTGTTGCGTTGGCTCTCCAACGATACGTCGCGCGAGACCTTGCCGAACAACTCCAACTCCGTAGAGGATACCGTCGCGTCGCCCAACTGTGTCGAGCGAGTGCGTGGCGGGTAGAAGGTAAACGGCTCCGGTACTCGGCTGCTGTACGTGGTCCAAATGCCGGTGATTGACCCAATGGCATCGACAATCACCTCTGCCGGCAGTCGCTGCGCAACGAAGTCGCCGTCGGGTGCCATCTTCGAGTTGAACTGCTTCGTGAGCAGAATCTTCTTCATCAGGGCACGCAAATCAAAGTTGTGAGCGATGAAGTAGTCGGTCAGCTCGGCAAGCAGTTGCGGGTCGGATGGCAGATTATCTTTGCGCCAATCGTCCGGCTCGTGTACGATACCGCGACCGAAGACCCAATACCACATACGATTCACCATAACCTCCGCAAAGCGGCGATTCTCGCGCGATGTGAGCCATTTAACGTACGGCTCGCGCCAATCCTCGCCGTAAATCGGTGTGAGGCGAGTGCCGTCGGCGAGGATGATTTTCTGCCACGGCGCACTCTTATGGTAGTCGAGGTAGATTATCTCCTCTTTCCACTCCTTTGTCGATTTGAAGTTGATTTGCGAGAAACACAAGTGTCCGTTATCCTTGCAATCGCGGTTGCCGAGGAACAGCAGGTTGATGTTGGCGTAGAAGTTCTGTGGCGTTCGCTTCTGAAATCCGCGATAGAAGTTGGCTGCCGGCTCTCGGAAGTTACTTCCCTCGGAGAGTAGCAGCCCGCGCACCATCTCGTCATACGGCACATTGTTGAGCAACTGCTCGTATATCCAGCGATTGTACGCCTGTACGCCGTTTGGCCACAGATTGCTCGGAAACTCGGACTTGATGCGCAGGATATCGCCCCAATGCATCAGCATATACTTCATTCCGAGTTCGCTCTCGATGAGTCGCTCGATGAGTCGCTCGCGCTTGTTCGCGCTCTCGTTGTCCAGAAATTTTTCGCACGCTTGTGGCGATGGCAAGGCGCCCGTTACGGTAAGGTACGCCCTTCGCAGGAAGACCTCGTCGCTACATCGCTCCGAAGCCGTCGCTTGCGCTGTCAGCAATGACAAGCCGACCGTGAATATCAGAATTGTTCTTAATCTCATAATATCGCTATATTAAAATTCCTTCGATTTCTACCAGCAGTTCCTTTCTGCATACGTCTGCAATTGTATATACAACAGGCAGTTGCGGATATGCCTGCTCGACGACGGCGCGTACCTCGTCATAATCCTCCGCACGCTTGATGAATGCTTGCAGTTGGGTATATTTCAGCTCGTGCGGAGCACATCCGTATCGCACCAGATTCTCTGGCGAGACGAGATGCTCGATATTTTCGATGGTCTTGATTGTTTGCAGACGTGCCGACGAGGCATCTTCACTCTGCTCGCCCCGAATTGCTGCCGTACCCGATACGAAACAGCAGACGCCGTGCGATGTCTCGATTAACTTCGCACGCTCGAATTTCGGAGTACTCTTTACGGCATCGGCAGCGTTGTCGATGAGTACACTCTTTGAATAGACGTGCGCCGCGACCTGTAAAGGATTGTCGATAGGGTAGATGGCTTTGGCGCACGTTCCACTCTTTTTGAATGCTATACATCCGACGATTATGCCCTCGTACGAAGCACCAATTCCGGTTGCGGCAGGGTAGCCGTTGTTCCACGCCGCTTTTGCGTAGTAGCGGGTGCGGGCATCGTTGAACTCCTGATAACGCTGCTTGCCATCCCTCTCTCCGACAATGTTGCCGATGTAGTTCCATTGGCGCACGATGTCATCGACCGCAAAACCACACTCGGCGAGTGTTGCATCCAATCGCTCGAAGACCTCTTGGCTCTGCACGCCCACGCTCTGCGTAAAATCGGAGGCAGGAATACCTTCGATAAAGAGCAACGACTCCTCGCCTTTGTCCTTACCTTCGCCCTCGCCTTCGCCCCCGCCGAGCAATCCGTAGCAGATGCCGTCGCGCTCGCGTATCGTAATGTCCGATGTGTCGTCAAGCGCGTAAATGTCTGCCGATAGTCCGCCTTTTGGAAGGAGATATTGGGGTACGAGCGTTACGGGAGTGCGCCTGCCAAGCGACCGGCAGACGGCAGACTTCAAGCGAGATAGCAGTGCGTGATACTCCACACGCTCGTCCACTCCGTAAAAAACAATTCCACAAATGCGACCGCTCGGAACTCCTTGCAAAAGTTTGCCGATGCCATCCGAGTTCAGATCGCATATATCGAGGGTCGAAGAGTATATTTTGAATCCCATAGGCCCTGAGGATTGGTCTTATGTTTTGTATTTTATATATAAGACAAATTTACATTAAAAAAGTTAAATCACCAACACCTCAAAACAAGAAATATTTTCAATCGTGAATCCGATTTTTGGCATAAAGTTGTTACCTTTGTGGCACAAAGAGTAAAATTATGGCAGAAGTCAGGGCAAAAAAGGCACTCGGGCAGCACTTTCTGACCGATTTGAACATAGCGCAAAAGATTTGCAACTCGCTCGGCGGAGGCAGTGCCGAAGAGCCATATCCGACATTGGAGGTCGGCTGTGGTATGGGTGTGCTGACGCAGTATCTGTTGCGTCGTGACGACATCGTGACCTTCGGTGCGGAGATCGACTCGGAGAGTGTCGAGTATCTGCACGCCCACTATCCCGACTTCGCGCCGCGTCTTATCGAGGGTGACTTCCTGAAAATGGACCTGCACGAGCGCTTCCCGCAGGGCGTGCGCATTATCGGTAACTTCCCGTACAACATTTCGTCGCAGATATTTTTCAAGATAATCGAAAACCGCGACCTTGTTCCCGAGTGTGTCGGGATGATTCAGCGCGAGGTGGCTGTCCGCATTGCCGAGCCGCCGGGCTCGCGCGAGTATGGCATATTGAGTGTGCTGTTGCAGGCGTGGTACGATATAGAATACCTGTTTACCGTCTCGGAGAAGGTGTTTAATCCGCCGCCAAAGGTCAAGAGTGCGGTTATTCGTCTGCGCCGAAACGCTACCACACGATTGGATTGCGACGAGCAACTGTTTGTCAAGGTGGTCAAGGCGTCGTTCGGCCAGCGTCGCAAGATGTTGCGCAACTCGTTACGCGCTGTCTTCGGTCAGTTTGGCGGAGCCGAGCATCCACTCTTCTCGACCCGCGCCGAGCAACTATCCGTCGAACAGTTTGTCGAACTGACCCGCTGGGTTGCCGAGCATATTTAGAATCCGAAGAAGATATTCGCATAATGCAAGACCGACACACTCTGTTGGTCTAAAACGGTTTGTGCCATTGAAGGTGCACCATTTAATAAATTTTCTCTTCGACCAACCTCGCTCTTGTATCGTACTTGTTAGTAAACTAACAACGATTTTTTTTGGTTTGCTCCCGATAACTTTGTATTTTTGCGTGCGTTTTTTGCGAAACACAGAGTTTCGCGTGATTATTGCAAATCAAAAATCTAAACAAAAAGATAAAAACTATGGCAGAAAAGAAGTTTATCACGTGTGACGGTAACTATGCCGCAGCGCATATCGCGTATATGTTCTCGGAGGTTGCCGCCATCTACCCAATCACCCCGTCATCGACGATGGCAGAGTTGGTTGACGAGTGGGCTGCACAGGGCCGCAAGAATATCTTCGGCGAGACCGTAAAGGTGGTTGAGATGCAGTCGGAGGCAGGTGCCGCAGGTGCTGTTCACGGTTCGTTGCAGAGCGGTGCGCTCACATCGACATTCACCGCATCGCAGGGTCTGTTGCTGATGATTCCGAATATGTACAAGATTTCGGGCGAGTTGCTTCCGGGCGTGTTCCACGTTTCGGCTCGTGCATTGGCAGCACAGTCGCTCTCGATTTTCGGCGACCATCAGGACGTTATGGCTGCTCGTCAGACGGGTTTTGCACAGCTCGCAACCTCGTCCGTTCAGGAGGTTATGGATTTGGCTGGTGTGGCACACATCGTGGCACTCCGTTCGCGTATTCCGTTCTTGCACTTCTTCGACGGCTTCCGTACATCGCACGAGATTCAGAAGGTAGAGCTTATCGACGAGGCGTCGCTCTCGGCCCTCTTCGATCGTGAGGCACTCAAAGAGTTCCGCAACCGTGCGCTCAATCCTGAAAAGCCGCTTTCGCGCGGTACGGCGCAGAATCCGGACATCTACTTCCAGACTCGCGAGGCATCGAACAAGTTCTACGATGCAGTGCCTGATATGGTTGCAGAGACGATGGAGAAGATTTCGGCAATTACCGGTCGTGAGTATAAGCCGTTTGTATATTATGGTGCAGCGGATGCCGACCGCGTAGTTGTTGCTATGGGCTCGGTTACCGAGACGCTGAAAGAGTGCGTCGATTATCTCAACGCACGTGGCGAGAAGGTTGGTGTCATTACCGTACACCTCTATCGTCCGTTCTCGGCAAAATACCTCTTCAACGTATTGCCGTCGAGCGTCAAGACGCTCTGCGTTCTCGACCGTACGAAGGAGCCGGGCGCAAATGGCGAGCCGCTCTACCTCGATATCGTAGATGCATTCTACGGTCACGATATCCAGCCGAACATCATCGGTGGTCGTTATGGCCTCTCGTCGAAGGATACCACTCCGGCACAGATGCTCGCCGTATTCGAGAATATGGCTCTCGCACAGCCGAAGAACCACTTTACGGTAGGTATTGTGGACGACGTTACGAATCTTTCGTTGCCGGTTGGCGAGGAGATTTCGATGGCAAAGGAGGGTACGTTCGAGGCGTTGTTCTTCGGTTTGGGTGCTGACGGTACGGTTGGTGCAAACAAGAACTCGATTAAGATTATCGGTGGCTCGACCGATAAATATTGCCAGGCATACTTCTCGTACGACTCGAAGAAGTCGGGTGGTTACACCTCGTCGCACTTGCGTTTCGGCGATAAGCCAATCACATCGCCTTATTTGGTGACTACGCCGGACTTTATCGCGTGTCACGTTCCGTCGTACGTCGATAAGTATGACGTATTGAAGGGCTTGAAGAAGGGTGGCTCGTTCCTGCTCAACTCGGTACTCGATGCCGAGGCAACTTGCGCATCGTTGCCAACCCATATGAAGGTATTCCTTGCAAAGAACAATATCAACTTCTACATCATCAACGCTACGAAGATTGCAGCGGAGTTGGGCTTGGGCAGCCGCACCAATACTATTATGCAGTCGGCATTCTTCAAGATTGCGAATGTTATTCCATTCGAGAAGGCAGTCGAGGAGATGAAGAAGGCAATCTACAAGTCGTACGGCAAGAAGGGCGAGGATATCGTCAATATGAACTATGCCGCTGTTGATGCAGGTGCTACCGCAGTTGAGAAGGTGGATGTTCCTGCCGAGTGGGCATCGCTTGTTGTTGAGGATGCTCACGCATCGGTTGATATGTCGCGTCCGGAGTTTGTTCGCAATGTTGTTGATCCAATCAACGCATTGAAGGGCGACTTGCTTCCTGTTTCGGCATTCAACGGTCGCGAGGATGGCTCGTGGGATAACGGTACGGCTGCTTGGGAGAAGCGCGGTATCGCGGTTAATGTTCCGGAGTGGGATGTTGATAAGTGTATCCAGTGTAACCAGTGTTCGTACGTCTGCCCTCACGCAGCAATCCGTCCGTTCCTTGCAACCGACGAGCAGGCCGCTGCTGCTCCTGAGGGAACAACCTTCAAGCAGGGCTTGGGCACGACGAAGGAGTATAAGTTCCGTATTCAGGTTTCGCCACTCGACTGTACGGGTTGCGGCAACTGTGTAGATGTCTGCCCATCGAAGGAGAAGGCCCTCGTTATGCGTCCGCTCGCATCGCAGATGAATCAGCACGAGAAGTGGGAGTATATGCACCACACGGTTGGCTACAAGGATCTCGACCGCGCAAAGATGGTCAAGAACAGCCAGTTCGCACAGCCGCTCTTCGAGTTCTCGGGCGCGTGTGCAGGTTGTGGTGAGACACCATATATCAAGACCATCACGCAGCTCTTCGGCGAGCGTATGATGGTTGCCAACGCAACGGGTTGTACCTCGATCTACTCGGCATCGGCTCCATCGACTCCGTACTGCACCAACGAGAAGGGTCACGGTCCGGCTTGGGCAAACTCGCTCTTCGAGGATAACGCCGAGTATGGTTTGGGTATGCACGTGGGTATCGAGAAGTTGCGCGACGGTTTGGCATCGGTGATGACGAAGGCCATTGCCGAGTGTTCGTGCTGCTCGGACGAGTTGAAGGGTGTAATGCAGGAGTGGATTGACAATCGTCATCTGGCTGCTGCATCGGCCGAGATTTCGGCTCGCCTCGTGGCTCTCTGCGAGCAGTGCTCGTGCGACACTTGCCGCGAAATTTTGGAGAAGAAGCAGTTCCTCGTGAAGAAGTCGCAGTGGATTATCGGTGGCGACGGTTGGGGCTACGATATCGGCTTCGGCGGTGTGGACCACGTGCTCGCATCGGGCGAGGATGTCAATATCCTCGTTATCGACACCGAGGTTTACTCGAATACCGGTGGTCAGTCGTCGAAGGCAACTCCGGTAGGTGCTGTCGCGAAGTTCGCTTCGATGGGTAAGCGAGTGCGCAAGAAGGATTTGGGTGCAATCGCAATGACCTACGGTTACGTATATGTGGCACAGGTCTCGATTGGTGCTTCGCAGAACCAGCTCTTTAACGTCCTCAAAGAGGCAGAGGCATATCCGGGTCCGTCGCTCATCATCGCCTATGCACCTTGTATCAACCACGGTATCAAGGGTGGTATGTCTCGTACGCAGACTATCGGTAAGCAGGCCGTAGAGTGCGGTTACTGGCACTTGTGGCACTACAATCCGCTGCTCGAAGAGCAGGGCAAGAATCCGTTCGTGCTCGACTCGAAGGAGCCGGATTGGTCGAAGTTCCGCGACTTCCTGATGCAGGAGGTGCGTTATACCTCGCTCCAAAAGACATTCCCTGCCGAGGCAGACGAACTCTTTGCAGCAGCCGAGGAGAACGCAAAGTGGCGTTACGATTCGTATGTACGTCGCAGCAAGATGGAGTTCTAATTGCTTGCTGAATTTATAACGAAAAGGGGTTGTCGGTGCAGTTTTTGCCGACAACCTCTTTTGTTTTTCGGAAATAAGCGTACCTTTGCGAATAGAAACTCATCACAAACAGTTATGAAACGTATATACATATTTATATACACTGTCGCTGCACTGTGCGTCACTTTGTTTGCGTCGTGCGGTGGCGGCGAGCAAACCGACCATCAGACAATCTACGTATCTATCGCTCCGTTGCGCCCGATTGTCGAGGGTATTGTGGGTGACGATTTTGCGGTTGAGGTGCTTGTGCCTGCCGGAGCATCGCCCGAGACATTTGAGCCGACTCCGAAGCAGTTTGTCGCGCTCAACCGTTCGAGGATGATATTCGGTGTCGGTCTGCTCGATTTCGAGCGCGCACTACTCGACAAGGTGCACGACCGCACGAAGGTCGTAAATCTGGCTCGTGGCATACAGACCATAGCGGGTACCTGCTCGCATACTCACCACGGCGCACACTGCCATCACGGCGTCGATCCGCACGTGTGGTGTTCGCCCAAGCAGTTGATGACGATGGCCGAAAATGCGTTCGAGGCAATCAACGCTGCAATGCCCGATTCGTTGCACTATGCGGAGAATTATAACACGCTGTGCGCCCGCTTGTTGGACCTTGATGAGGAGGTCGGCGAGATGTGCCGATATGCCCCTCATTCGTATTTTGTCATCTACCATCCGGCTCTCACATATTTTGCTCGCGACTACGGCTTGGAGCAGATTGCCATCGAGGACGAGGGTAAAGAGCCGAGCGTAAAGCGTTTGGGCGAGATTATCGAACGCGCACGACTGGATGGCACGAAGCGAGTTTTCTATCAGTCGGAGTTCCCGCGCTCGACGGTCGAGGTTGTCTGTGAGGATATCGGTGCCGAGCCGGTCGAAATCAATCCGCTGGACGAGAATCTGTTTGAAAATCTGCGTGAAATTGCACGTCTTATAACCGAGTAGCGTATGGGTAAGGTTATTGTTTCGCTGCGCGACGTATCGGTCGCATACGACGGTGTGGTAGCCGTTGAGAGTGCATCGCTTGATATATTCGACGACGATTTTATCGGCATTATCGGCCCGAACGGAGGTGGCAAAACTTCGCTCGTGCGGAGCATTCTTGACACGGTTGCTCACTCGGGCGAGATTACTCTTGCGCCGGAGTTGTATCGTCACGGAAGGCGACTTATTGGATATATGCCGCAACAATCGGCGTTCGACCGCTCGTTCCCGATTTCGGTGCGCGACGTCGTTTTGTCGGGTTTGCAAGGTGAAAAGGGGCTCTTCGACCGATATACCAAGCACGACCGCGCGAAGGCGGATGAACTGCTTGCAATGGCGGGCATTGAAGGCGTTGCACGTCAGCCGATTGGCGAGATTTCGGGCGGTCAGATGCAACGTGCGCTGCTCTGTCGGGCAATTATCGCCGAGCCGCGTCTGCTTATACTCGACGAGCCGACAAACTTTGTCGATAGCCGCTTCGAGAGCGAACTCTACGAATTGCTGCAACGTCTCAACGAGCGTATGGCAATAGTGATGGTTTCGCACGATATCGGCACTATAACGAGCATCGTGAAGAGCATTGTATGTGTCAATCGTAGCGTGCATCGCCACGACTCGAACATAATCACACAGGAGCAACTCGACAACTACCGTTGTCCGATTCAAATCGTCTCGCACGGCAGCGTTCCACACACCGTACTCTCGCACCACGACGGCGATGGTTGCGGCTGCGAACATCGCCATTAGAGAGCCATATAACGCGAGCAATCAGAAAAAAACAAGGGCGTGTCTAATAAGTTTTTTAGACACGCCCTTTTTGTTAGAAGTTGTATAACAAGAGGGATTTCAAGGCTTGCGTAGCCCGAAAAAGCGCAGTTTACTCGGCGTAAATGAGCATTTTGAGGGCAAGCGTAACGCAGAAATCACCTTGTTAGACGGCTTCTGCTAAACAATAAGCGGAAAGGAGGGGATTCGAAGGGCTTCGCCCTCGCGAGGATACCTTATAGGCGTAGCGCATATAGCGCGAGCAATCAAAAAACATATCCTCGCAACCCCTTGTCCGTAAGCAATGCCGACCTTTCACATCAA
>JAFQRH010000020.1 GCA_017410165.1 Alistipes sp.
GGACGATTAATGAATACGCACTATTATCAAAAGCAACAGAATGTTGTATTTGATGTAAAATATTGAATATTAAAAACATATAAGTTAAACCAAAATTAATGAATCCAACTTTATTTGGATTTTAACTGGAAAGATATGAAACAACTCAAAGATTTGTTGCAGGGGGTCGCAGTATTGCACACCGCGAAGGGTGGCGAGACGGCGGAGGTTGGCGACGTGGAGATTACGTCGCTCGCGCTCGACTCGCGCAAAGTTGCGCCCGGTTGCTGCTTCTTTGCCATCGAGGGTGCAACCACCGACGGTCACTCATTTATCGGCAAAGCCATTGAGGCGGGAGCGGCGGCAGTGGTCTGCAAACGCATACCCGACAACTCTCCGACCGACCGATGCGCCTTCGTCGTGACAGACGACACGGATAAGGCGGTTGCCGTGATGGCCGAGAACTTCTACGAGCGCCCGAGCCGCCGAATGAAGGTGGTCGGCGTGACCGGCACCAACGGCAAGACAACCATCGCCACACTGCTCTACGACTTGGTACGCTCGCTCGGTCACAAGGCGGGACTCGTATCGACCGTCGTATATAAAATCGACGAGCGTGAAATCGCCTCAACCCACACCACGCCCGATGCAATTCGTCTCGCAGAGATGATGCACGAGATGGTGGAGTGCGGTTGCGAGTACTGCTTTATGGAGTGTTCGTCGCACGCCATCGTACAGCGTCGCATCGGCGGTGTACACTTCGCCGGCGCGCTCTTCACCAACCTGACACACGACCATTTGGACTACCACCATACATTCGCCGAGTACGTTCGCGCGAAAAAACTCTTCTTCGACGAGTTGCCGAAGGGCAGTTTTGCGTTGGTGAACGCCGACGACCGCAACGGCGAGGTGATGTTGCAGAATACGCGCGCCAAGCGTTACACGCTCTCGCTACGCTCGATGGCCGATTTCCGTTGCAAGATAATCGAGAGCTCGTTGGAGGGTATGGAGTTGCGCATCGGCAATCGCGAGGTGTGGGTAGGTCTGCTCGGCCGATTCAACGCCTACAATCTGCTCACGGTCTATGGCGCGGCACGTCTGCTCGGTCTGCCCGAAGAGGAGGTGCTGTGCGCAATGAGCGTGCTGCGCTCGGTCAGCGGACGTTTGGAGTTTGTGCGTGCGAAGGACTCTACCACAGCAATCATCGACTACGCCCACACGCCCGACGCCCTCGAAAACGTACTGCGCACAATCGACGAGTTCCGACGTGGTACGAGCCGCATAATCACCATCTGTGGCTGTGGTGGCGACCGCGACCGCACGAAGCGCCCCGAGATGGCAGCAATCGCCGTAAAGTATTCGGATATTGCGATTTTCACGTCCGACAATCCGCGCACGGAGGACCCTGCCGAGATTCTGCGCGAAATGGAGACGGGCGTTACGGCAGGCAGCCGATATATGAAGTTCATCGACCGTGCCGAAGCCATTAAGACCGCTGTTATGCTCTCCGCACCGGGCGACATTCTGCTCGTGGCGGGCAAAGGACACGAGAACTACCAAATCATCGGCACGGAGCGACTTCCGTTCAACGACCGCGAGTGCGTCGAGGGGTGGTTTTCGACATTCGGCAGATAGCCGAGTGCAAACAACCGAGTGAGAGAAAAACAACCGAGTTAGAAAAAAAGAGAAGAAACGAAAACTGAACAAGAGTTATGCTATATCCACTTTTTAAGTATTTGAACGAGACGTTCGATTTGCCGGGAGCCGGAATGTTCCAATACATTTCGTTCCGTGCGGCACTCGCCATCATCATCGCGCTGCTGATTGTAATCTTCATCGGCAAGCCGATTATTCGCGCTCTGCAACGCCACCAGATTGGCGAGTCGATTCGCGACCTCGGTTTGCAGGGTCAGTTGGACAAGAAGGGAACACCGACGATGGGCGGCGTGCTGATACTGCTCGCCATCCTGATTCCGATACTGCTCGTCGGTCGTCTGGACAATATCTACATCGTACTGATGATTGTCTCGACCATTTGGTGCGGAGCAATCGGCTTTCTGGACGACTATATCAAGGTTTTTCGCCACAACAAGGAGGGTCTTAACGGTCGATTCAAGATTGTCGGGCAGGTCGGTTTGGGCATTATTGTCGGGTCGGTTATGTGTTTTTCGGACGCAGTCGTTGTCCGCGACCACATCACAACACCCGTCGAGGAGCAAGTCGTAACGACCACCGAGAGTGGCGACGAGTTGGTCACCACCGTTCAGCAAATCCGCATCGAGCCGACCGAGAGCAAAACCACCAAGACAACCATCCCGTTCATCAAGGATAACGAGTTCGACTACGGTTGGATGGTCGGCGGCAACCGCACGCTGGCGTGGATACTCTACGTCGTCGTGGCGATATTTGTGGTTACGGCCGTCTCGAATGGCGCAAACCTCACGGACGGATTGGATGGTCTGCTGACGGGCGTCTCGGCACCGATAATCTTTGTGCTCGGCATACTCGCCTACCTGTCGGGTCACGTCGTATATGCCGACTACCTCAACATTATGTATATCCCGGGCAGTGGCGAGTTGGTCGTATTTGCCGCCGCAATGATTGGTGCGCTTATCGGTTTCCTTTGGTACAACTCGTTCCCTGCACAAATTTTTATGGGCGACACCGGCTCACTTGCCATCGGCGGCATCATCGCCGTCTTTGCGCTCTGCATCCGCAAGGAGTTGCTGCTGCCGGTTATGTGCGGAATCTTCCTTGCCGAGGCGGTATCGGTGATGGTACAGGTCAGCTATTTCAAATACACCAAACGCAAGTATGGCGAGGGACGTCGCGTGCTGCTGATGTCGCCTCTGCACCACCACTACCAAAAGCAGGGCACCTTCGAGACCAAAGTGATGATGCGCTTTACTATCATCTCGCTGCTGCTTGCGGCAATCAGTTTGATAACGCTCAAAATCAGATAGAAGCAGATGAAAAAATCACGACGCATCGTAGTTCTTGGCGGCGGTATTAGCGGCTACGGCTCGGCAATCCTCGCCAAAAAGGAGGGTCACGAGGTGCTGCTCTCCGACGCAGGAAGGATTGCACCACAATACAAAGCACGACTCGACGAGTGGAGCGTGGAGTACGAGGAGGGTGGTCACTCGACCGAGCGAATCCTCGCAGCCGACGAGGTCATCAAATCGCCCGGCATTCCCGACAAAGCCCCAATCGTCAAGGCGTTGCGCGAGCGTGGCGTGCCGATTATCTCCGAGATGGAGTTCGCCTGCCGATATATGGGCTCGGCTCGCACCATCTGCATCACGGGCAGCAACGGCAAGACGACGACCACGTCGCTCATATATAAAATAATGTGCGACGCGGGGGCAAAAGTGGCTCTGGGCGGCAACATCGGCGAGTCGTTCGCCTACTCGGTTGCCACAGGCGAGTACGATTGGTACGTACTGGAACTCAGCTCGTTCCAATTGGACGGAATGTTCCGCTTCAAGGCGGATGTCGCCGTGCTGATGAACATCACACCCGACCACCTCGACCGCTACGACTACTGCTTCCAGAATTACGTGGACTCGAAGATGCGCATCACGCAGAATCAGACCTCGCGCGACTACTTCATCTACTCGGCCGACGATCCGACCATCCGCGCCGAGCTCGAACGTCATCCTGCACGCGCCCGCGAGTTGCCGTTTATGGCAAAGTCGGCTGTGGCGAGCATCGCCGGCGACGGATATTTGGAGAGCGACGGCAAATTCACCGCTTCGGTGGGTACCTCCATTGTCGAAATCGACACCGCAAAGATGCAAATCAAAGGTCTGCACAACGCCTATAATGCTATGGCTGCGGCACTTGCGACGATGGCGGCGGGCATTGAGCCGGCACTCGTCGAGCGTTCGATTTACGAGTTTTCGCCGGTCGAGCATCGCCTCGAACCCGCCGGCGAGAAGGATGGCATCCTCTATATCAATGACTCGAAGGCGACCAATGTCGATTCGGTGTGGTACGCGCTCGAAAGTATGACACGCCCGACCGTATGGATTGCCGGTGGCACGGACAAGGGCAACGACTACGAGCCACTCAAAGCATTCGCCCGCGAAAAGGTGCATACGCTCGTCTGTATGGGCTTGGATAACGAGAAACTCGTGCGCGAGTTCGAGGGCGTGATTCCGAACATCGTATCCACCTCGTCACTCGACGAGGCAATGCGCGCCGCAAGGGGTGCTGCACGCGAGGGCGATGCGGTGCTGTTATCGCCTGCGTGCGCAAGTTTCGACCTGTTCAAAAACTACTGCCACCGAGGCGACGAATTTAAGGCGTGGATACGCGATAACATACTGAAATAGAATGAAACAACGCAACGAGCAACATACCGAAAAGCAAAACGGGCAGATACCCTCCATACTGTCGAAAGTGCAACTGTTGCACGGCGACCGTGTGTTGTGGGTAATCATCCCTATACTGATGGTTATCTCCATACTCGTCGTCTATTCGTCGGGCGTGAAATACGACACTCCGACCGGCAATTCGACGACTGCCAACCTCTGGAAACACACCATCATCATCGTCATCGCGCTCGTATGTCTGCTCATCGCCTACCGCATCAACGCCAAGACGTATAGGCGACTCGCTCCGCTTGCATATCTTGCATCGGTCGCACTCACCGTCGCCGTCTATTTCATCGGCGGCTCGACCAACGGCGCAGCCCGCTGGATCGATTTCGGATTCTTTATGTTGCAACCCTCCGAGTTGCTCAAATTGGCGACCGTCGTATTTATGGCTCGCCAACTCTCGATGAAGCAGAAGAGCATCACCACGCAGCGACTCGTACCGTCGTTCAACCCGCTGAAATGGCGCGAGCCGGCACAAAAACGCATCTGGCGCGACGGAACGCTGCCGATACTTCTGCCCGTTGCTCTCTCGTGCGTCATCATTCTGCCCGCCCACACTTCGTCGGCACTGCTCGTCTTTTTGATATCGTTTATGATGATGTTCATCGCCCGCGTTCGTTGGCAGGATTTGATGAAGATACTGCTGGTGGTTGCCGCCGCTGCCGCCCTCTTTGTGGCTGTCGGCGCAGGTCGTTCAACCACGATTCGCAACCGTATATCGACCTTCTTCGCCACAAGTGACACACCAACCGGCGAGCGAGCACTCAACACGCTGAGCGACACCGAGCACGCAATGATTGCAATCCACGACGGCGGCGTTATGGGCGTAGGTGCAGGTCAAAGCGTTATGCGCGCCAAAATCACCCATCCCGAGAGCGACTATATGTTCGCCTTCTTCGTCGAGGAGTATGGTATTGTAATGGCGTTGTTCCTGCTCTCGATTTACGCTTGGATATTCGTCCGAGCCATCAACATATTCAAACGCAGCGAGTGGATATTTGCAGGTCTGCTCGCGGTCGGATTGGCATCGCTTGTCACGGTGCAAGCACTGTTACACATCCTCGTATCGGTCGATTTCTTCCCTGAAACGGGCCAAAATCTACCACTCGTCTCGCACGGTGGAACGTCGATGCTCTGCACGGCTGTTGCGCTCGGCATCATCCTCGCCATCAGTCGCCAAATCGAGGAGGGTTCGCTCGTGCCGACCGACCGCAACGAAACACTCACCCAACCGCCTGCCGAAAACATCTGATAGACACAACACTATGGAACAAAGCGTACGTCTCGATAAATACCTCTGGGCAGTTCGCGTCTTCAAGACCCGAAGCGATGCTGCCGATGCCATCCGCAACAACCGCGTCACGGTCAATGACGCCTACGCCAAGCCATCGCGCGAAGTGAAGGTCGGCGACCGCATTTCGGTACGTCGCACGATGGTAACCTATTCGTATCGCGTTTTGGGGCTCATCGCCAACCGCCAGCCGGCAAAAAATGTTCCGCTCTACTGCGAAAACATCACCCCGCAGAGCGAGTTGGACAAACTCAACGTCCCGCACGAGACCATCTTCGTATTCCGCGAGCGAGGCACGGGTCGCCCGACCAAAAAGGAGCGACGCGAGATAGATGCCGTAATGGAGCAGGTATTCTACGACGAGGCATTCGACCTCGACGACGAGGAGTAAGAATTTTTACATTAAAAACCATACACAATGAAAAGACTTTTCTGTTTATTTCTTGGCGTTCTGATATATACACAGTTGCCAGCACAATCTTTTTCAATGTACACATTTCCATTTCATTGCTCATTCTTTGAATGTGTTGCAGGATCAAGAGTTAAAACTATCACCGAACGATATTATCCTAACGACACCGAAAACGATTGTCCTCATACAGAGCAGTGGACATTTAATTGTTGGGGAAATTTAATTTCCAATCAATATCAATCAAAAGAATACTCAGAACATACATTGTACACCTATGGAGATGATGGGCACAAATTATTAAGCATAAAAAGTGAAGCACGTCCGTATTCGGTAATCAACGATAATTATAGTCCAACTACTATTCGTTTTTACAACGCACAACTCCAATTTGCCGGTGAAAGAAATTATACATATGGTGGAGAATTTGCATACTTATTAGAGGAAAAAGGTGGGCCTGCCTATTCTTGTTATGACATAAGAAAATATTACTACAAAGGTCTCATTTTGTACTCTATTGTTACTGAAACCATTGGAGAGACTTCTGTTATAAAATGTAATTCAAACGGATTGCCAGTAAGCGAATACGTGTATGATAATTCCGAGAACAAATTAACCCTTATAAGGCGTATTTATTTTGAATACAAATTAGACAAAAACGGAAATTGGATTCGCAAAGTAGCAAAAAGAGATGGGAAAATCATATCTATAACAACCAGAAAAATAACATATCACAACAAAGTCCAATATCTTATATAATTTAGATAGTTAAGCGCCCGAAAAAGCCGAGAAGTGAGCCCACTCTTTCGGCTTTTTTCGGTGTTTTTTCGTTTTTTTTTATAACTTTGCAAGTTATAAGCCCTATTGCGCGTGCGCGTATGCGAGTAGCAGACGAGTATCAGACAAGCGCATCGAAGGCAACACAACGAATAAACGAATACGAATATGCTCGAAAAATTGGCTAAACAGACCGCAATCTACGGCATCAGCACCATACTCGGACGCTTCCTGAGTTACCTGCTGACCCCGTTCTATACGCGCATATTCGGAGTCGAGACCTACGGCATAATCACCGACGTATATGCGCTGATTCCCTTCGCACTCGTAACACTGACGCTCGGTATGGAGTCGGGCTACTTCCGCTTTGCGGCGAAGGCGGAGGCGGAGGGTGGCGATGTTGCCGAGCAGAAACGCCGTCTGTTTGCCACGATGTGGGGCATCACGTCGCTCGCTGCCGTCGGCTTCTTTACGATTGTCGCGCTCTTCCGCGAGCAGTGTTCGGCACTGATGGGCGAGGCGTATGTTGCCCATCCGGAGTACGTCGTGCTCGTTGCCGCTATCGTTATGGCGGACGTCGTGGGTTGCATCCCGTTCTCGCGCCTTCGTGAGCAGGGTCGCGCACTGACGTTCGTACTACTCAAACTCGCAAACATCATTCTGCAAGTCGGTTTGGCGGTGCTGTTTTGGGCAGTCGGACTCTTCGATACGCCACTTGGCGTGGGTTGGGCATTCGTCGCAAACCTTATCGCCAGCGTCACCACGACGCTCGCTGTCGTGGCGGTCAATCGCACGCTGCCTCGCATCCGCTGGGCGATGCTCGGTGCGCTGTTCGCCTACTCGTTGCCGCTGCTCATCTCGGGCATTGCCGGCACGGCAAACGAATTTATCGACCGACAACTGCTCAAATACCTCGTTCCGGTCGGAGCGATGGCGCAACTCGGCATCTATGGCGCAATTACGAAGATTGCCGTCGTGATGACACTCTTTACGCAGATGTACCGCTTGGCGGCCGAGCCGTTCTTCCTCTCGAATTTCCGCAAGGAGGAGTTCAAGGAGATGAACGCCGCCGCGCTGAAATACTATATGCTCGCTTCGATGCTCATCTTCCTTGCCATCGCACTCTTCCGCGACATATTCGCGCTCATCGTGGGTAGCGACTTCCGCGAGGGCATCTTCATCCTGCCGGTGGTACTCGGTGCCAACATCCTGAGTGGCGTGTGGCTCAACCTCTCGTTCTGGTACAAGCGCGAGGACAAGACGCGATACGCTCTGTGGGTGACCTTTGCCGGCTTGGCGGCATCCATCGCAGGTGGTTTTGTGCTGATTCCGCGAGCGGGCTACTACGGTGCGGCGTGGAGCCGATTCATCGCCGAGGCGGTGATGGTTGCCGTCAGCATCACACTCAACCGCATCCACTACCCTACGCCGTACGACTTCCGTCGCGTGGCCGAGTATGTGGTGGTCGGACTTGCGGTGTTCTTTGTGGCGGAGTATGCTCCACTTGAAAATACGCTTTTACGATATACGTTCAACGCTACACTCTTCGTTATATATGCGGCATACGCCGTGCGGCGCGAGCAGATTGACCTTGTAGCGATGTTACGCTCAATACTTAAACGCAGATAGAGATGAGATTTGCCGACATCATAGGACAGAGCTCCCTGAAAGAGCACCTCGCACGCGGCGTCGATGCGGGACGCATCAGCCACGCGCAACTCTTCACCGGCATTGCCGGCGCAGGAACACTTCCGCTGGCGGTTGCCTATGCGCAATACATACACTGCACGAATCGTCACGATGGCGACTCGTGTGGCGAGTGTCCGTCGTGCCGTCAGATTGCCGCGCTGGCTCACCCCGACCTGCACTTCGTCTTTCCGGTGAACAAGCAGGGCAAGAAGAGTGGCGAAGTGGTGCTGTCGAGCGAGTTTATGGCTTTATGGCGCGAGATGTTCGAGCGTACGGGTGGCTACTTCTCGGCGCAACAGTGGTTCGATGCGTTGAATCTCGGCAAGACACTCAAAGGCGTCATCTCGACCAAGGAGGCAGAGGAGATTATTCGCCGATTGTCGTTCAAGAGTTTCGAGTCGGCATACAAGACGATGATTATATGGTTGCCGGAGACGATGAACGATGAGGCGGCAAACCGCATCCTCAAAATCTTGGAGGAGCCGTGGCAGAACACGGTCTTTATCCTCGTCACCGAGCGTGCCGACTTGCTGCTGAAAACCATCATTTCGCGTACGCAGGAGGTCAGTGTTCCACGTCTTACGGCCGAGGAGTTGATGCCACTCATCGAGCAGACGGGCGAGAGCGACCCTGCAAAACTCCGCAATACGGCGCGCCTTGCCGGTGGCGACGTGTTGGAGTTGCGCCGCCTCACGGGCGGAATGGACGACGAGGTGCGCCGCGAGAATTTCGACCACTTTTGTTCGGTAATGCGCCTCAGTTATAACGACAAGCATCTCGAATTGATGTCGTGGGCGGACGATGTGGCACAACTTTCGCGCGAGAGACAACGTGCGATGCTCACCGACTTCTCGCGTCTGTTGCGCGAGGCGTATATGTTGCACGCCGGAGCCGAGGAGGCGAGTTACCTGTGGGGCGAAGAGGCGGCCTTTTGTCGCAAGTTCGCGCCATTTATCGGTAGCGAGAACATCGAGCCGATAATCGAGCAGATTGAGTTGGCTATGCGCCAGATTGCTCAAAGCGGAAATCCGCGCATCGTCTTTACGCACTTTGCGTTGGCGGTGAGCAAACAGATAAAACATTTGTAGCGATGAGTCGGGTAGTGATTCTCGGCGGAGGCAATCTGGGCAACGTCGCCGAACGGTTGAACGCGGCGGAGAGCCGCATTGCGGAGTGCATCGGCGAGATTATGTCACGCTCGGCAACCTACCGAAGCGAGCCGTGGGGATTTCACGCCGAGCAGGAGTTTTTGAATCGCGCGTGGGTGGTGGAGACCTCGCTCGACGGCGAGGCGACACTCGACCGACTGCTTGCCATCGAGTGTGAATTGGGACGTGACCGCGAGCGCGAAGGGCTCGAAAAGCGGGCATCGGGCGAGCGATACGCATCGCGAGCACTCGACCTCGACATCCTACTCTTCGGCGAGCAACGCATCGCTACCGAGCGACTGCAAGTGCCCCATCCGCGAATGCGCGAACGCGAGTTTGCACTCGTGCCCACCTGCGAAGCGTTGGGTATCGACCGCGAAGAGTTGTTGCGAATGATTGAAACGATTGAAAAAGAATGATACAGACAAAGCAGATTTTGATACGAATACTCGTATGCACGGCAACGCTATGCGTGGCAACGAGTTGCTTCAAGAAGGTTACGACCGACACGACGCTCGTCGTCAAGAGCATCGTGCAGCAGGTGTCGGGTGGCGAGAATGCTACGGCAAAAGAGGTCTTTGCCTACGCATACTACACCGAGAACGACGATTGGACGGTCGCCTCGTATGACGATGCACTGAATCGCATCATCACCGACTCGCTCGGCGTCGAGCGTCGCACGGTGCCCGATGTGGAGGGCGAGCCATACTACAAGGAGGGCTATATGGGCAACTACACCGCCCTGCCACTCAACCAATCGCCGGCTATGGTGGTGGTCGTATCGCCCGAAACGCGAATGTACGCCTACCTGTTCAAGGAGCTCAATATCGAGAATCTGCCCGAGACCTTCCTGACGTTGCTCTTCCACCCGTGGAAGACCGCGCCATACACCGAGGGCTCGGCCAGCAAGGGTAGTATGTGGTACGTCTTTCCACCGGCACCACTCCCCGAGGGTGAGCAACCCGGCGAAGGCGAAGGCGAAGGCGGCTCGACCGAAGATGGCAGTGGCTCCGAAAACAACGGTGGCGGCTCGACCGAAGATGGCGGTGGCGGCGAAAACAACGGTGGCGGCGACAGCGAGCCGACGGCGTACAGATAGTTATTCCGAGAAGAGAAGACAAACGAAAAGGGATGAATAGAGGATATTTGATATTGTTGAAATTGGCGGTGGCGTTGCTCTTTATGGGGGCGTTCCTGACACGCTGTGCGAGCATTATGACTCCGAACGGCGGTCCGCGAGATACCATTCCGCCGGTGATTGTCGAGTTGCAACCCGACAACTTCACCACCAACTTTACGGGCAAAAAGATATACATCGAGTTCAACGAGTATGTCCAGATAAAGAACCAAAACAAGGAGTTGTTCACATCGCCGGCGATGAAGAAACTGCCGCTCGTCACCACGCGTGGCAAGGGTATCGTCATCTCCATCCGCGACACACTCAAAGAGAATACGACCTACGCCATCGACTTCGGTAGCGCAATCTGCGACAACAACGAGGGCAACCCGCTCAATGCGATGCGATACGTCTTCTCGACGGGCGACAAGGTCGATTCGATGATATGCTCGGGCTACACCGCCGACTCGTACAAGGCCGATAGCGTCAGCCGTACGTTCATCTGGTTCTACATCGCCGACTCGCTACCCGTAACGCCGGACTACGACTCGACAATCTTCAACCGCAAGCCCGATGTGATTGCCCGCGCGCAGAACAACGGTATCTTCATTGCGCAGAACCTCAAACCGGTCAATTACCGCATCTACGCCTTTGGCGACAAGAACGACAACCAGATGTACGAGCCAGGAACCGATATGGTCGGCATCCTCGACTCGGTCTATAACCCTGCCACGCTGCCGGAGTTTGCCATCTGGTTCGACTCGCTGCGTATGTATCCGTCGGCCGAGCCGCAACTCTACTTCCGTATGTTTACCGACGTGGCATTCAAGAGCCAGCGACTCGTCGAGGCCGTGCGTCCGCAACAGAAGCAGGCGATACTCTACTTCAACACCGCACACCCCGACATCGAGAGCATCCGTCTGGACAGCATCCCGTCCGACAAAATCCTCTACGACCCACGCACCAAGGGTAAAGATACGGTCTATCTGTGGCTGAACGTGCCGGCAGAGAATCTGCCCGACACCCTGAAAGGCGAAATCACATACTTCCGCCACGACTCCATCCGCCAATACGTGCAGACAACCGAGCCGTTGAAACTCGCGTGGAAGTTGGTCGAGAGCAAGGAGGAGCAGCGCGAACGCGAAAAAGAGGAGAAGGAGCGAAAGAAGGCCGAAGAGGAGGGTCGCGAATACGTTGCACCCGAGAAACCGAATCCGTTCAAATACAAATTCTCGACCAGTAAAGACCTCAACCCCGAGAAGGGTTTCGATATGGAGTTGGACTTTCCGGCCGTTGTGCTCGACTCCGCAGCGATAAAGTTGTGGAGAGTGGAGGTGCAGGATAAAAACCAGACAACCACACCGGTCAAGTATCACCTCACGCGCGACACGCTCAATATGGGACGTTGGCACATCGACGCCAAGTGGGAGACAAAGACCAAATACCGCTTCTACCTCCCGAAGGGTGCCATCACCGATGTTATGGGCTATCAGAACGACTCCATCGCTGTCGATTTGGAGACCTTCGACCCCGAGAAGTACGCAACGATGAAGTTGAAAGTGAAGGGAAAACCGGGTTGCAAGTATATCATTCAGCAAACCGACTCGTCGGGCAAGATGCAGCAGGAGGTCGCCAACGCAACCGATGGCACATACCAGATAAACTACATTCCGACGGGCGACATCCGCCTGCGCATCATCGAGGATACGAACGGCAATGGCAAGTGGGATGGCGGCAACGTCGTCGAGCGTCTGCAACCCGAGCGTGCCGAGATGTACATCAACGATGCGGGCGAGGACCTGTTCGTTGCCAAAGCGAATTGGGAGATGGAGATTGCGCTCGATATGACCAAAATCTTCGCACCAATCACGATGGAGAGTTTAATCCGCATACTCGACGACAAGGAGCAGTCGCGCCTGAAAAAACTCGAAGAGGAGTGGCGACAGAAGATGCTCAACCAGCAGAATAAGGGTCACGATTCCGGCGGCTCGTCGGGTGGCTTCGGCGGAATGGGTGGCTTCGGCGGAATGGGCGGAATGGGCGGCGGCCTTGGAGGTCTGATGGGCGGCTCGACACGATAGCCCGGAGAGCACCTCAACGCTCGAAAAAAAAAGCGAAACCAAAGAGAAATAAGATGTAGCAGAGAGATATAGATGATTAAGAGAGCAAAAATATTACTCCTCGCGCTTGCCGCAATGGTCGCGTCGGGAGTTGCGACGGAGATTCGCGCACAGCACGTCATCGCAACCACTGCCGGTTGCGGTATGGCGACTGCCCGACTCTACCCCAAGCAGGAGACGCGCCCCGTGTGGGGAACGTGGACGGCGGGCGTTTCGTGGCGATACTACTCGCCACAGCGTTTCGTGGGCGGTTTCGGTATCGACGTCGATTGGATGCAGCGCGGTTTTTCGTACGCGCCTTACGCTTCGATTTACGAGCATAAGAAGCAGTACAAATACTACACGCGCCGTCTGAATACGATTATGGTGCCTATCGTATGGCAGCCGCACTTCTACCTGTTCAAGAACACGATGCGTGTCTATTTGGAGGCAGCGGCGACCTTCTCGTACAACTTCGCCGCCTCGTTCGTCAATAACGAGCGTTACACCTTTGGCTCGGCGATAGGTAGCGAGAGCGAGCAAATCTCTGGCAAATACGAGATGCGCCTCGAACGCGACAACCGCTTCGGTTTCGGTTTGGCAGGCGGTGGCGGTATCGACTTCCTCTTCAAGCGGTTCGAGATAGGTATCCGTGCGCGCTACGACTTCGGATATGCCGACCTGATGCGCAACCGTAACAAGTACTACGACAACACGCTCGACCAGCAGACCTCGCCGGGCGAAAATCCATTCTGGTACACCCCGTTGCGTTCGCCGCTCGACAACCTCAACATCAGCATCCGCTTCGGTTTCCGTCTCCACAAGGAGGGCTTTGCCGAGTGGAACGTGAAGAAGAAGCCACGCCAAAAGGAGGTATTCAAATTTGCACTATAAACAAACACATTACAGATAGAAAATGGAGAACACACGTCAGCAAAAAATCGCGCGACAGATTCAGCGCGACATCGCAGAGATTATTCAGCGCGACCTCTCGTCCGCACTGCGCGGAACGCTCGTGACGGTTACGACCGTGCGCGTGTCGGTCGATTTGGCATACGCGAAGATATACGTCAGCGTCTTTCCGTTCGAGCGTGCACAGGCGACTATCGACCTGCTCGAAGCCCACAACAAACCGATTCGCGGCGCACTCGGCAACCGTATGCGCAATCAGGTAAAGTCGATTCCGGAGTTGCAATTCTTCCTCGACGACTCGTTGGAGTATATCGAGAATATCGACTCGCTGCTTAAACAGTAACACACCCTGCACTCTACCGCCGACCAACGCTATGAAGTGGATTTTTGCACTGCGCTACCTCGTCTCACGCTCGTCGCACTCGATAATCAACATTATCGCGGCAATCAGCGTGGTGTCGGTTGCCGTGCCTATCGCTGCAATGATCATACTTCTGTCGGTCTTCAACGGTTTCGAGCGATTGGTGCTCGATATGTACGCCGATGTCGATGCCGATATCGAGATTCGCGCCACGGTGGGCAACGACATCTCTCCGTTGCTTACGGCCGATGACGAGAATCGCGCCACCATAATCGGCACGGAGGGTGTCTCGGAGGCATCGTTTGCCATCGAGCATCTCGCCCTCGCCGAGTATGGCAGTCGGCAGTGTGTCGTGCGTGTGAGGGGTGTCGATGAACACTACTTCGACGTACTTGCGATGGACGACTACGCCGTGCAGGGCGAGGTTGCGGTACGTTTGGGCGAACTCGAACGCGCCATTGTGAGCCACGATGCCGCACAGGCGCTCGGGCTCTACACCGCCTTCGGTGCGCAACTGAAACTCTACTCGCTCGGTGGAGGCGAGGTCGGGTCGATGCTCCCGTTGCGCGGATTGCGCAGCGACCACATCACGGTCGGGGGCATTGTTCGCTCGACAAACGTATTCACGCAGACGATTCTCGTGCCACTCTCCACCGCCCAGCGACTCTTCGGGCGCGAGCGGGCAAACGTCATCTTCATCAAGGGCGACGGCGAAGGCCGCGCCTCGGCAACAACGGAGTCGCTACGCGCGATTGCCGGCGAGGGTGCTACGGTACTGACGCGCGACGAGAAGAACACGATATTCTATACCGTTATGCGATACGAGAAGTGGGGCGTATTCTTCGTGTCGCTGTTGGTACTAATCATCGCCTCGCTCTCGATTATCGGCACCGTGATAATGCTCATCGTCGAGAAGCGCGACGAACGCCCTGCGCTCTACGCAATGGGTGCCGACGATGGCTTCATTCGCGGCATCTTCATCCGCGAGGGGTTGCTCACCTCGGGCATCGGGGCCCTTATCGGAATGGTGCTCGGCATCGGCATAACACTCGCACAACAGCACTTCGGGCTGGTACGTCTGCCCTACGGTTTTATGGTCGAGGAGTATCCGGTCGAGTTGCAGGCGGGTGACGTAGCCATCGTATTCGTAACAATGATTTTGGTCGCTTGGGCGGTGTCGCTCATCGCCACAAGCACAATGATAAAAAGCAAGAGACAATGCGACGCATAATAACAATCCTCATCCTGTCGGTCGTAGCCACCTTGACGCTGACCGACTGCAATCGCCGTCAGACCATCCCAGAGGATACGCTGGCGGAGATTTTCCGCGATGCCTATCTGACGAATGCCTACTTGGGCAACCGCTTCACCGACATCGACTCGTTGCAGATTTACGAGCCGATTCTGGAGCGTTACGGCTACTCGCAATCCGATTTCCTATACACAATCGGTAACTTCTCGCGTCGCAAGAGCGCGAAACTCGGTCTGGTGCTGCGCGATGCCGAACAGCAACTCACCGAGCAGGCCGAGCGTTACGAGAAACTCGTCGTGGTGCTCGACACCGTGCGCGATGTTGCGCTTCGCAAATATACCCGCACGATATACAGCGACACGCTTATCAGCGTACGCAAACACGCCGACACCACACACCTCTACGTGGTAATCGAGCCGGTCTATGTGGGCGAGTACAATATCAGTTACAAATCGGAGTGTGGCGAGGATTTGGAGCGTTACGAGCGACGTGGCGCGATATACTTCGAGGGAAGGGACAGCTCGCTACAATACTCCAAATCCGAATATACGCTCTTCGAGGACAACAACATACGCCGCACGATAACCGCCGACACCGTATGTCGCCGACTCGTTATCCGAATGGGCTACACCGTATCGCGCAAGAAGCGCAGCCCGAAGCCAAATGTAACCATTCGCGACCTCGAAGTACGCTATACGCCGACCGAGGAGATTGCAATCGACTCGCTCTTCCGCGACTACGTGAATATAAACATTTTCGACGATGAATTCCTCTTCTTCGCAGACTCACTCGACGGGCAGCAACCGCTCATTGCGACGGATAGCATCGCACCTGTTGCTGACTCGACACGGGTTGATTAACCGACCGATAGTGAGCGTCGATGCGCAGACGCGCGAGATTGTCGCCATCGACCGCTACGAGCAGCAGCAACTCGATTCGATGGCCGGAGTAGAGTTTTACGCCGGCATACTGACCGCAGGGTTTATCAACGCCCATTGCCATACCGAACTCGCCGCACTGCACGGAGCAATTCCGGCAGGGTGTGGATTTGCCGCCTTTGGTGGTGCCGTCGGTCGGCTGCGAGCGGCCCTCTCGGAGCAGGAGCGCGTGCGTGCAATCCGCGAGGCGGACAAGACGATGTACGACGAGGGTGTGGATGCCGTAGGCGACATCGTGAACGACGACTCGTCGTTTGCCGTCAAGCGCGAGAGCCCGATTCGCTATCGCTCGTTTGCCGAAGTGTTTGGCCTGCGCACCGACAACGAAGAGCAGTGTCGCGCACTACTCGCCCATCCCGAAACATCGCTCACTCCCCACTCTACATACTCCGTGCAGGATGCTCTGTTTGGTCGCGTATGCGCCGAGCTGTGCACCGCACCGCTCTCCATCCACTTTATGGAGTCGGAGGGCGAGGGGCAACTATTTCGTGGCGAGGGCGCAATGCACAAGTGGTACGAAGAGGTGGGCTTCTCGTGCGACTTTCTGCACTACGGCTCGCCTGCTCGGCGCATCGTCGCCTCCGTACCGAGCGAGCGCAGTGTGATGCTCGTCCACAACTGCCACATAACGCAGCAGGTTATCGACACCATTCTCGGCCACTTCACCGCACCGGTCTATTGGGTGCTGTGTCCCCGCTCGAATCGCTACATATCGGGTATCGCACCGCAGAGCGTCGAGTTGTTGCGCCGCAACGGGTGCAACATCTGCATCGGCACCGATTCGCCGGCGTCGAACTACTCGCTCTCGATGCTCGAAGAGTTGAAATGTTTTCAGGGAGTTCCGCTCGAAGAGTTGTTGCGTTGGGCAACCTGTAACGGAGCCGATGCCCTCGGCTATGGCGACACGCTCGGCGAGATTGCCGTCGGTCGCAAGTGTGGATTGGTCGTAATTTCGGGCGTGGATATCGACTCGATGTCTCTCACCGACCGCGCCACCGCACGCCGCATCCTATAACGCGCCACGCGCGCACCTTACAAGGTGAGTTCGCAGAGTTGCGCACCGACATACGCCACCAAATCGGCAGGTGCGAGTCGCATCTGCTTTCCGCGCACTCCGGCACTGATATATATCGTATCAAACTGCTCGCACGACGAGTCGATGAAAGTCGGCAACGGCTTCTTCATCCCGATTGGCGTACATCCGCCACGAATATATCCGGTCGTAGGCAGCAACTCCTTCATCGGAATCAGGTCGGCACTCTTGTTACCCGAGACCCTCGCCGCCACTTTCAGATTCACCTCCTTATCGCCCGGCACCACGCAGACAAACAACCCGTTGCGGTCGCCACGCAGCACCAATGTCTTAAAGACGCGCTCGATGGGCTCGCCCAACTGCTCGGCAACGTGCGTCGCCGCCAAATCATTCTCGTCCACCTCGTACGACAGCAACTCGTAGTGAATCTTTGCTCGGTCGAGCAGTCGTGCCGCATTCGTCTTTTCAATCTTCTTTGCCATTGCACCTAATCCTCCTTCACTTTGCGGTGCCAATTTGCCAGCGGCAACAGGAACGAGACGACCGACGCCACGAACCAAAAGATGCCGACCGCCGTAAAATCGTACTGTCGCGCACCGCTGAGCGTATAACTTATATTATCGTTAATGAGCCAACCGCTCACCACATCCTGCACACCTGCCGCCACGTACGACGCTACACCCACGATGCCCAACGCTGCGCCCGTCGCCTTGCGTGGCACGATATCGACCGCCATCAGACCTCCCAAGAAGCATATCAGCACACCGATAGCCACACCGAAGAGCGTCATCGCAACAACATTCACCCACACGGCATCGCCACCCCACAAAAAGAGAGCCAACGCCACCGAGTTCAACACGCCGAACAACAGTGCCGGTCGGCGACGGTCGCCCGCAAAGAGCGTGTCCGAAAACCAACCCGACAGCACCGTACCAAAGACTCCGAAGAGTGCGTTTATCGAGACAATCGAGACAGCCGCCTCGTCCGACATACCCTTCGCCTCCTGCAAATAGAGTACGCCCCAGCCATTGATGGCGTAGCGGCTCATATACATAAATGCGCTTGCTGCCGCCAGAATCCAAACCGCCGGCATACGTATCACGCGACGCTGAATGTCACTCACCCGCTCGCCAGCATCGCTCGCCCTCTCGCCTGCAATGCGCTCGATAGGTGGCAGACCCTTCGATGTCGGCGTGTCGTGCAACAGCACAATCACCAACAGTACACCCACCGCACCTGCCACAGCCGAGCCAACAAAACCCCATTGCCAACCGGCAACCGAGACAATCAGCCCGACAAAGATGAACGAGAGAAACTCGCCGATATTATGACTTGCCGAGAAGAACCCGTAGAACGTACCGCGACGCGAGAGCGGAAACCAACGCGAGAGCGATATGATTGCCGGAGGTGCACCCATCGACTGCGCCCATCCATTCACGCCCCACAGAACGGCAAACACCACGAAAATCACCGCCGTAGGTATCGCCGCCGAGGCCATTCCGCAGAGCCCCATCGCAAGATTTGCCACAAGCGACACGATAAGACCCGTCGCCATAAAACGCTTGATGTTGCAGTAGTCGCACACAAAGCCGTTCACGAACTTGCCGATGGCGTAGGCAAAGAGCAGTGCCGAGCCGATAACGCCCAAATCGGCAGCATCCAACACGCCGCTGTCGATAATCGGCTTCTTCATCACATTCAAACTCGTTCGGCAGACGTAGTACAAACTATAACCGAGCGTAGCCGCCACAAACGACTCCATCGCCAAACGTCTGTATCGACGCTCGTCGGCCGGCGTCATCTCGCCCTCGGCGCGTGGCACCGGAGCCGAAACGGCATAAAAGCGTGTTATGCGAGATAGGATTCCCATAGGGCTATTCGAGCGAATGACGACCTTCGCGGGTCAAGTATTCGATGAGCATCGCCGGACGGTCGGTCTGAATCATCGAGCAACCGAGCGACAACACCTTACCGTAAATCTTATGCTCGTTGCCGACTGCGCGGTCGTCCTCCAAGCCGTGCTTCGGACCGCCGCAAAGCGAGTCCCACAGCGTGTTTATCCACAACTTCGCACCACTCTCGACCACGCGACGGAATATGCGGCGTTCGCCCGCAAGCGTGCCATCCCAACAAATCTCGTATGCCGGTGTCGGCAGCTCGCTCTTCAAATACTCCTCGAAGAGCGGCTCGTGACGCTCCCACTTTTTGGCGGTGTAGTTGATAATCGGCATATGGAGCATATTTTGCCGGTGTTTGGCGAAACGCACCGAGACGGACGACGGTCGCTTGCTGCTCTTGATTATCACCTGCTCGACCATATTGCGTTCGACGAGCATCTCCAAAATCTGGTCGTAGTAGTCGTAGCCCTTGTCTATGTTAATCATCACGCGGTCGCGACACAAGTCGAGCATCTCGGCAAGCGTCGGCATCTTGTACTTCGGCATTCGCACACCGTGACCCGCGCGCAACGAACAGCGACGAATCGAGTCGAGCGTCAGCTCTGCAATCTTACCCTTGCCACTCGTCGTGCGGTTGATGGTCTTGTCGTGGCACACCACCAGATGGCCGTCGGCCGTACGATGCACGTCAATCTCCACCACATCGACACCCATACGGATAGCCGACTCGACAGCTTCGAGCGAGTTTTCGGGATAGTTGCGCCAATCGCCTCGATGGGCAACCACCACCACATATTTCGACTGCGGATTGCGGATTTCGCGCAAGATGCGCTCCGCACGCGTCTGTGCCTCGGCCGTCAAAGCGACCATCGCAAGGCACGCAAACAATAAAAATCTCTTCATACGACCTCTATACTATTGTTTCACAAACGACAACGCCGCCCAACCATCAACCGACAGGCGCAGATGCGGCACAAGTCCGCGCTCGGCGGCCGCACGCTGCATCGCCTCGACATCCGCCTCCAAAAATCCGCTGACGAACAGTTCGCCACCCTCGCGCAGCAGCGCAACGTATGCGTCCATATCGCCAATCAGAATATTGCGATTGATATTTGCCAAGATAAAATCGTAACTACGACCCGCAACCACCGACACATCGCCCAGCATTGCGCACACGCGCTCCGCCACGCCGTTTGTCGCCAAATTCTCGCAACAATTCTCGTAGGCGAAGTCGTCGATATCCACCGCATCCATACTCTCTGCACCATAACCGCACGCCGCTATTGCCAGCACACCCGTACCACAACCCATATCCAGACCCTTGCGACCACGCACGTCCGAGGCGACAATCATCTGCACCATCATCTTCGTCGTGGCGTGGTGGCCCGTGCCGAACGACATCTTCGGCATAATCACAATCTCCAACTCCGCCGTCGGCGACGAGGCGTGGAACGGCGCACGAATCAGCACCCTGCCATCCACATCAACCGGCTCGAAATTGCTCTCCCACAACGCGTTCCAATTCTGCGACTCGATTTGCACGTATCGCGCACCCTCGACACCATAGCGACGCAGCAATGCGTCGGCATCCTCCTTATAGTCGATGAGCTTCGACTGCGGAATGTACGCTTTCAGCACTTCGCGCTCCGTCACGAAGCTCTCGAAGGGCAACTCCGACAACTCCGCCGTCAGAATCTCCGCCTGCTCGGCATCGGAAACGGGAATATTCAACTCAATGTAGTCCATATATTATGTAAAATTACGGTTTTTTCGTATCTTCGCAATTGCAAATGTAACCATAATATGGCAGAAAACAGCGAAAAATGGAAGAAAACGATACTTGCGTATCGAACATATATCCGTTTGGAGAAGAATTTGGCAGCGAATAGTGTCGAGGCATACGTGCGCGATTTGACCGAGTTCTCCCACTTCATTCTGCGTATGTACGACGTTCCGCCAACGAAGGTCGAGCAGGTGATGGTCGAGCGATATATGCTCTTCTTGTACGAACGCCGGCGCAAAAAGTCGTCGCAGGCACGCGAATTGAGCAGCATCAAGGGATTTTATAACTTTCTGCTGCTCGGCGACCAAATCGAGGCCTCGCCCGTCGAGTTTGTCGCCGCACCGAAGGCAGGACGCCATCTGCCAGATACGCTCACAGTCGAGGAGATTGAGCGCATCATCGACTCCATCACGCCATATACGGCCAAAGGTCGCCGCGACCGCGCGATGCTCGAACTGCTATACTCGTGCGGGTTGCGCGTATCGGAACTCATCTCGCTGCGAATGAGCGACTTGTTCTTCGGCGAAGGTTACATCCGCGTCATTGGCAAGGGCGACAAACAGCGACTCGTGCCTATCGGCTCGACTGCCCGCGAGCGTATAATGATGTACCTCGACGACCGACGCGAGAAGGAGAAGCGGGATACCGACACACTCTTTCTCAACAATCGCGGCGGAAAACTGACACGCATTATGGTCTTTCTCATCCTTCGCCAAGCGGTCGAGAATGCCGGCATCGACAAAACCGTCAGCCCGCACACACTCCGCCACTCGTTCGCCTCGCACCTGATAGCGGGCGGTGCCAGCATCCGCCAAGTGCAGGAGATGCTCGGCCACGAGAGCATCGTAACAACCGAAATATACACCCACCTCGACGAGGGGCGATTGCGCTCGACGGTCGAAAAGTTATCCCTATAAGATGAACACCTATAAAGCGCGCGGCATAGTCCTCAACACCGTCAAGTACGGCGATACGTCGATGATCGTACAGATGCTCACCGACCACTTCGGCCGTCAGAGTTATATCGTGCAGGGGGTGCGCTCGCAACGTGGTCACGGCTCGAAGTTGGCACACTTCCAGCCGATGTTCGCACTCGAATTTGAGGGTCTCGTGTCGCCAAAGTCGGAGTTGCACCGAATGCGCGACACGCGCAACGGCATCCTGCTGCGGTCGATGCCTTACGACGTGCGCAAATCGACCATCGCCCTCTTTATGGCAGAGGTGCTGTATCGTCTTATCGGTGAAAGTGAGGCAAATCCCCACCTGTTCGACTTCGTGTGGGGGTCGGTCGAGGCGTTGGACGCCTTGGAGGAGGGCGTTTCAAATTTTCATCTGTGGTTTCTCGCCAACATCAGCCGCTTTTTGGGCTTCTCGCCGGGCAACGAATACACGCCCAACGCGTGGTTCGATATGCGCGAGGGTCTCTTTACGGAGGTTATGCCACTGCACGATGCGGTGATTGCTCCGGAGTATGCCCGACTACTGCACGACGTGTTGGAGTGCGACGTGCGCGACTTGGGCGAAATCGGTCTCAACCGCACGCAACGCGTCGAGATGCTCTCGGCGTTGGTCGATTACTATACCGTGCATCTCGACTCGATTCGCCGCGTCGAATCACTGCATATCCTGCAAGAGGTGTTTTAGGGGTGTTAGAGGGCGTTAAGGGTCGTTAGGGGTTTCGGGCCCCACTGGCGACCGGCTTACTTGACCCCGCCCGACCTTACTTGACCTTAAAGCAATCGAAGATTGCGCGACCTTACTTGACCTTTCTTTTTTTCGGGAGTTTAAGGAGTTTAGAGAATTTAAGGAGTTTAGGGGGTTTTCTACTCTAATGCTCTTAACGACACTAATCCCTCCCCCCCCAAAAAAAATTGATTTTAGGCGAGGGTTTACAACGCTGTCAAGGATTTTGTGGCAGGAGCATACTTGGCGTATGTGACTGTCACAAAATTTGCTGACAAGGCAGTAAACACCGCATAAAACCGATTTAACAAAAATTGATTTTAGGCAGGGGTTTACAACGCTCGCCCTGATTGGAGGCGAAAGGTTGTACTGCGCGTACTACCCTTTGCCGACAAGCGGGGTAGCGGCAGTAAACACCGCATAAAATCAATTTTACTTTTTGTTGAAAAAATTCATCGTCCTCTCCATCCCAACTGCTACGAATGAGAGAATGGCGTCGCCAAATACTTTCAGACGTTCGGGCATCTTCTCGCGCTCCTCGGCAGTCCATTCGCCCAAGACGTAATCGACCTGATGACCGCGAGCAAAGTCGCCACCCACACCAAAGCGCATACGCGCGTAATCCTCTGTACCAAGCAGTTCGGCGATGTTTTTCAGACCATTATGGCCACCTGCGCTACCCTTTGCGCGCATACGCAACTCGCCAAACGGAAGGGCGATATCATCGACTACGACCAGCAGATTAGCGCGGTCGATTTTCAGTTCGCCAAGCCAATATCGCACCGCCTTGCCCGACAAGTTCATATAGGTCGAGGGTTTGAGCAGCGTCACCTGATGGCCTCGATGGCGCAGGGTGGCAACGGCTCCGTAGCGGCTTGACATAAAAGAAGTGTCGGATGCCGCAGCAAGGGCATCCAACACTTTGAAACCGATGTTGTGTCGGGTCTCGGCGTACTCGGCGCCGATGTTTCCCAAACCAACAACAAGATATTTCATCCTTCGAGATGTTTATCCGTTATTCGGCAGCAGCGGCACCACGCGAAGCACGGGTTACGCGAACAGCGCAAACAGCCTGAGTAGCAGGCGATACGAACTGCAAGCCCTCGAATTGGAGGTCACCAACGAAGATGGTCTGACCAACTTTGAGCGGAGTAACATCAATAACGAGTTCGTCAGGCAAGTTCTCCAACATACCCTTAACAACGAGCTTACGAGCCGACAAAGCCAACTTACCGCCGACCTTAACACCCTCTGCGTTACCGGTCAAACGTACCGGAATAGCAATCGATACCGGCTTATCCTCCTGAACACGATAGAAATCGATGTGGAGAATCTGCTCACGAATCGGGTGGAACTGAACCTCACGCAAAACTGCCTTCTCTACCTTACCCTCGATATCAATCTCAACGATGTACGAGTTAGGAGTGTAGATGAGCGGCTTAACGGCCTTCTCGTCAATCGAGAATGCAACATTCTCACCAGCACCATACAATACGCAAGGAATCATACCCTCGCGACGAACGCTCTTCGTTGCCTTCTTACCATACTCGGCACGAGCAACTGCTTGAATAGCAAGTGTTTTCATTTGTTTGTTTTTGTTTTTTATTAGTATTACCTACGGCGGCACTCAGTCTGCATCTTCCGCGATGTGGTGCGATTTGTGTCGAACAAGCCCCGCCCCATCGCATCACGCAGCCCCCATAACCGCCTGATTTCGGGTGCAAAGATAAGAAAAAAATATTTACGCACAGCGATTTATCATTTTTTTTACCTCTTTTGCTTTATTCGCCACACAATTTCTTGGCAGAAGGCGCGCAGCACGCAAAAAAAACACCGCAAGCATGCAAAAAAAATACAATTTCTTGGCAGAAGGCGTGATATGCGGTGCATCGCAAAAGAGACCCCCTCGGGATAGTACTCATCGTACAGCCCGAGGGGGTTTGCTTGCTGGGATGTGCCGCAGATTGCGGCTTATCACAAGAAATTACTTTCTGATGGCCGCTACACCCGGCAACTCCTTACCCTCCATATATTCGAGCAAAGCACCGCCACCGGTCGAAACATACGACACCTTGTCGGCCAAACCAAACTTGTTGATACAAGCCACCGAGTCACCACCACCGATGAGCGAGTATGCACCCTGCTGCGTAGCATCAGCGATTGCCTCGGCTACGGCACGCGAACCGGTCGAGAACTTGTCAATCTCGAACACGCCGACAGGACCGTTCCAAAGGATGGTCTTGCACTCCAAAATCTCCTTACGGAAGAGCTCCTTACCACCCTCGGCGATATCGACACCCTCCCACTCGGCAGGAATATCGCTTACCGGTGCGCTCTTGGTGTTGGCCTCCTGCGAGAAGTCGTCAGCAATAAGCGCGTCAGGCGACATCACGAACTTGATGCCCTTCTGCTTTGCCTTTTCGAGAATCTCCAAAGCAACCGGGAACATATCCGGCTCGCAAATCGACTTACCAACGTGGCCACCCAATGCTCCTGCAAAGGTGTAGGTCATACCACCACCGATGATAATCTTATCGACCTTCTCCATCAACTTCTCGATGATGGTAATCTTGGTCGAAACCTTCGAGCCACCTACGATAGCCACGAACGGACGCTGCGGATTCTGCATCACACCGTCGATTGCCTTCAACTCGTTCTCCATCACGTAGCCGAACATCTTGTCCTGTGGGAAGTAGTCGGCAATCAGAGCCGTCGAAGAGTGAGCACGGTGAGCCGTACCGAACGCGTCGTTGATGTAGCAGTCGGCATACGAAGCGAGCTTCTTCACGAACTCCTTCTGCGGGCCCTCTTTGAGTGCCTTCTTTGCTGCCTTCTTCTCCTCGTCGGTTGCATCCTCTGCCAAACCACGTGGCTTGCCCTCCTCCTCTGCATAGAAACGGAGGTTTTCGAGCAACATCACCTCGCCGGCTTTCAGGTTCTTCGCCATCTCGGCTGCCTTCTCACCCATACAGTCGCCTGCAAACTGAATCTTAACACCCAAACGTGCCTCGATAGCAGGGATAATCTGCTCCAACGAGAACTTTGGATCCGGATTCTTCTTCGGACGACCGAGGTGCGACATCAAAATAACGGCACCACCCTTCTCCAACACCTTCTTGATGGTTGGAATTGCGGCACGAATACGAGTGTCGTCAGTCACCTGACCCTCGCCATTGAGAGGCACATTGAAGTCCACGCGGATAATCGCGCGCTTGCCCGTAAAATCGTAATTGTCAATTGCGAACATAGTTTTCTGATTTTATGTTGTTAATACTTTTCTGTTTCTGCGACAAATTTACAAAAATTATCCAAAAATCGCACAACAACTGCCCCTTTTTGAGAAAAGCGGCACCAAAAATTAAGGGCAAGTGACTTTATTTGACTTTACCCGACTTTTTGGGCATAGAATGGCAATCGGGCTGTCGCCCTTAATGGCAACAAATGGCAACACACTCTGCGAGTGCTTAATGGCAGGTCGGGTTTTACTATTCAATGCCATTGAGTGCCATTGAGTGAGCGCAAGCGAACGACTGCCATTGAATGCCATTCAGTGCCCGCCGACCTTACTTTCTGGGAGTTTAAGGGTTGATACCCCACCGACAAAAAAACATCACTTTTGAGTGAGGAAATTTTGTGCCAAACAAAAAAGCGAGTCCGCAGCATACTTGGCGTATGTGAGGAACTCGCTTTTTGAAGAGCGGTGCAAAAACTTCCGTCACCGCTCCACTACCTGAACAAAATTGATTTTAAGTAGATGAGAGCAAGGCATACAAGAAATCCGCTTGCACAGTTTACTTGACGTAAATGAGCAAGCGGATTATCGAAGTATAACGCGGCTATCGCTGCTTAAAATCGATTTTTACATTTTTTTGCCGACATTAGTCTTCTTCGCACCCTTCGCAGCCGATGCCTTTGCAGCTGCTGCCTTCGGTGCCTTCGGAGCCGCCTTCTTCTTCTCTACAACGGTAGCATCCTCAACAGCGTCGGTTGCCTTCTTGCGCGAACGACGAGTCTTTGGTTTTGCCTCCGATGCAGGAGCAGGAGTTACACCGAGAGTGTATGCCTCGTTGAAATCAACGAACTCGATGATACACATATCGGCGCCGTCACCCAAACGGAAACCGGTCTTCAAGATACGGGTGTAACCGCCCGGACGCTCGGCAATCTTCGGAGCGATGGTACGGAACAACTCCGTTACGGCCTCCTTCTGTTTGAGGTACGAGAAAACGACACGACGAGAGTGGGTAGTGTCTTCCTTCGAGCGAGTTACGAGTGGCTCGACGAACTGACGTACGGCCTTTGCCTTCGCAACGGTAGTCTCGATGCGCTTGTGGAGAATCAGGGACGATGCCATATTCGACAACATTGCCTTACGGTGGCCTGCCTGTCTTCCAAGATGGTTGAAATTCTTATTGTGTCTCATTTGAATTAATCTTTATCAAGTTTGTAGATAGATACATCCATTCCGAACTTCAAGTCGAGCGACGCGAGAAGGGCATCCAACTCGGTGAGCGACTTCTTACCGAAGTTGCGGAATTTGAGAAGTTCGTTACGATTGAGTTTTACCAAGTCGCCGATAGTCTCAACGTCAGCCGCTTTGAGGCAGTTGAGCGCACGTACGCTCAAATCCTTATCAACAAGCTTCGTTTTGAGCAATTGACGCATATGCAACTCCGGCTCGTTGAGATCGTTCTCCGCACTCGTATCATCGAGGTTGATGGTCATCTTCTCGTCCGAGAAGAGCATAAAGTGCTGGATAAGAATCTTTGCGGCCTCTTTCAATGCGTCCTTCGGCTTAATCGAACCGTCGGTCGTAATCTCGATGTTCAACTTCTCGTAGTCGGTACGCTGCTCGACACGATAATCCTCACGCGAGTACTTCACGTTCTTGATTGGCGTGTGAATCGAGTCGATAGGCAATACGCCAAACTCGCAATTCTCCGGAGTGTTCTCCTCCGCAGGCACGTAACCGCGACCCTTACCAATGGTAATGGTCAACTGCATCTTCGTACCAGGTGCGAGGTGGCAGATTACCAAATCGGGATTGAGCACCTTGAACGACGCAAGGAAGTTCGAGATATAACCCGCAGTAAGTTCTGTAACACCTGCAACGTTGATGGAGGCCTTCTCGGTCTCCTGATTCTCTACAGTGCGGATGAAGCGAATCTGTTTGAGTTTCAGAATGATGTCAATCATTCCCTCCATCACGCCCGGAACAGCGGCAAACTCGTGGTCAACGCCGGCAACCTTTACAGTCGTGATGGCATAACCCTCCAACGACGAAAGCAGTACACGGCGCAAAGCATTACCGATGGTCATCGCATAACCCGGCTCCAACGGACGAAATTCGAATTTACCGAATGTCGCTGTCGATTCGAGCATAATGACCTTCTCGGGTCTTTGAAACGCTAATATTGCCATAAATTTATTATTACAGTGTTAAGTGATTACTACTTAGAGTACAACTCGACGATGAACTGCTCTTTGATGTTCTCCGGAATCTCCTCACGCTCCGGCTTCTGGAGGAACTTACCACTCATCGTAGCGCCATCCCACTCCAACCACGCATAGCGGCTGTGGTTTGCGCCGGTGAGCGACTCGGTGATTACCTCCAAAGTCTTCGACTTCTCGCGTACCGATACAACATCGCCCTCGTGGAGTGCATACGACGGAATGTTCACTACATTGCCGTTTACGCAGATGTGACGGTGCGATACGAGCTGACGAGCTGCTGCACGGGTAGGAGCGATACCGAGACGATAAACTACGTTATCGAGACGGCATTCGAGGAGTTTCAAGAGGTTCTCGCCGGTGATACCGCCCATACGTGCTGCCTGCTCGTAGGTACGCGAGAACTGCTTCTCCAAAATACCATAAGTGTACTTTGCCTTCTGTTTCTCGGTGAGCTGGGTACCATACTCCGATACCTTCTTACGCTTGCGTGCAAGACCGTGCTGTCCTGGCGGTACGTTACGCTTGTCAAGACTCTTGTCTGCACCGTAAATTGCCTCGCCGAATCTTCTGGCGATTTTTGTTTTTGGTCCTATATATCTTGCCATAATGCTTTTTACTTTTTGTGGTGTTGTAAATTAAGTGTTGCTTTCGCTTTGCCCGCAATCATTATACACGACGACGGTTTGGAGCGCGGCAACCGTTATGTGGCAGTGGAGTTACGTCGATAATCTCGGTAACCTCGATGCCTGCGCCGTGGATAGTACGTACTGCACTCTCACGACCCTGACCCGGTCCCTTCACATAAACCTTAACCTTACGCAAGCCCATATCGTAAGCAACCTTCGCGCAATCTGCGGCTGCGGTCTGCGCTGCATACGGAGTGTTCTTCTTCGAACCGCGGAAGCCCATCTTACCTGCCGACGACCAGCTGATAACCTCGCCAATCTCGTTGGTAATGGTAACGATAACGTTGTTGAAAGTCGAGTGAACAAATGCCATACCGCTATTGCCAACCTTAACGACCTTCTTCTTAACTGTTCCTGTTTTCTTTGCCATAACTCTCCAATATTACTTAGTTGCCTTTTTCTTGTTTGCTACGGTCTTCTTCTTACCCTTACGTGTACGAGCGTTGTTCTTGGTGCTCTGACCGCGAACCGGCAGACCGAGACGATGGCGGATACCACGGTAACAACCGATATCCATCAATCGCTTAATGTTCAACTGAACCAACGAGCGGCACTCGCCCTCTACCTTGATATCCATCTCGGCAATTGCGGAACGAATTGCACCTACCTGTGCGTCTGTCCAGTCCTCAACTTTAATATCGTAGCTGATGCCACACTTATCGAGAATCTTCTGAGCCGTGCTACGACCGATACCGTAGATATAGGTCAAGCCGATCTCGCCTCTCTTGTTTTTTGGTAAATCTACACCGACTATACGTGCCATAAATCTTTTCTTGTCTTAATTGTTAATCGTTTTTTATTTACCCTTGGCGCATTTTGAATTTAGGATTCTTCTTGCAAATCACATAGAGTTTGCCCTTGCGTTTCACAATCTTGCAATCCTCGCTTCTCTTTTTGATTGATGCTTTTACTTTCATAATTAAGCAATCTTTGTGTATTTGGTAAATTTTATTTGTAGCGGAACGATATACGGCCCTTACTCAAATCGTAAGGCGTCATCTCCACCTTTACTTTATCGCCGGGAAGAATTTTGATGTAGTGCATACGCATCTTTCCGGAGATATGAGCGGTAATCACGTGGCCGTTGTCCAACTCAACGCGGAACATTGCGTTCGACAATGCCTCGATGATCGTACCATCTCGTTCAATAGCAGTCTGTTTTGCCATAGAGTTCTGTTCGCTCTTTTTTAATTAAGTGAATTTTCGATAATGCCAAAGTCTGTCAGCACATCGGGTCCATCTTTGCGGATGGCAACAGCAAACTCGTAGTGTGCTGCCGGCTTGCGGTCGCGGGTGCGGACGGTCCAACCGTCGCGCTCGAATACTACCGCTCTGCTACCCATCGTAATCATCGGTTCTATGCAGATAACCATACCCTCCTTCAAAAGGGGACCTCTGCCACGCAAACCGTAATTGGGAATGCCCGGGCCTTCGTGCATTTTTCGGCCCAAACCGTGACCCTCCAATTCGCGCACTACGCCGTAACCGAAACTCTCGACGTAGTCTTGCACGGCTGCCGAAATGTCGCCTACGCGATTTCCGACCTTTGCCTGTGCAGTACCTCTATAAAGCGCCTCTTTGGTGACCTCCAACAACTGGCGAACATCGTCGCCAATCTCTCCTACGGCAAACGTATATGCCGAATCACCATTGAACCCCTTCATAAACGTACATAAATCGACCGATACTATATCGCCCTCTTTAATTACGATGTTGTCCGACGGAATTCCGTGAACCACCTGCTCATTGACCGATATACAGGTTGCAGCAGGATAGCCCTCGTAACCCAGACAAGAGGGAATCGCACCGTGAGAACGGATAAAATCTTCTGCGATTTTGTCCAACTGTTTTGTCGTCACGCCCGGTTTGATGTGGCGGCCGACCTCGGCAAGCGTCTTGCTTACCAGAATGTTGTTCTCACGGAGCAACTCTATCTCTTCGTCTGTCTTCAGATATATCATCTTCGACTCTGTATGCTAAACTTTTAGTGGCGACCCTGAATACGTCCGGTCTTCATCAGACCATCGTAGTGACGATTCAAAAGGTGGCTCTCTATCTGCTGAAGAGTATCGAGAACGACACCGACCATAATCAGCAACGACGTACCTCCGTAGAAGTATGCGAATGCCTGCTGAACGCCCAAGAACTTCATTGCCAATGCAGGGAAAATTGCTACGATGGCGAGGAAGATCGAGCCCGGGAGGGTGATTCTCGTCAAAATGTTGTCGATATAGGTAACAGTTGCCTTACCCGGCTTAACGCCCGGGATGAAACCGCCGTTACGCTTCATATCGTCAGCCATTTGTTGAGGGTTGATGATAATCGCTGTGTAGAAGAACGTGAACAGGATTACCAACACTGCAAGCGTAATGTTGTACCACCATCCGGTCATATCGGCGAATGCGCCGGCGAACTTCGGTGCTACGTTAGCGAACAACATCGGGATAAACATCAGTGCCTGCGCAAAGATGATTGGCATAACGTTTGCCGCATTCATCTTGAGCGGGATGTACTGACGAACACCACCATACTGCTTGTTGCCGATGATACGCTTTGCATACTGTACAGGCACCTTGCGGACTGCCTGAACAACTGCGATGGTTGCCATAAATACCAGGAAGAGCAACACCAATTCGAGCACGATCATAATCAACGATCCGGTCGAGGTGTTCAGACGGGCGCTGAGCTCTGCAAGCAAGGCGTGTGGCAGACGGGCTACGATACCGATCATAATGATCAGCGAAACACCGTTACCGATACCCTTGTCGGTAATCTTCTCGCCGAGCCACATAATGAACATCGTACCGGCGATGAGGATTACGGTTGCATAGAGCGTAAATCCGAAAGAGTTACCATAGACGAATGCCTGCGGAACCTGGTGGTAGAGGTTTGCTACATAGGTAGGACCCTGCAACAAAAGTACACCGATGGTGAGCAGACGAGTCCACTGGTTCATCTTACGACGACCGCTCTCACCCTCTTTCATCAACTTCTGAACGGCAGGAACCATCATACCGAGCAGCTGGATGATAATCGAGGCGGTAATGTACGGCATAACTCCGAGTGCGAAAATCGCGGCGTTGGCAAATGCACCACCAGAGAATACGTTGAGCAGACCCAGAAGCGAGTTGCTGTCCATCTGGTTCGCCAGAGCCGAACCCTCACCGAGAAGGTTAGGGTTGATACCCGGAATTACTACATAACAACCCAAACGATAGATCAGGATGAGGAGAACCGTGTAGCCGATACGCTTACGCAAATCCTCAATCTTGAAGATGTTTTTGATTGTCTCTACAAGTTTCTTGTTGGTTGCCATCAAGGCGATAATCACCAGAAGAATGACGCCAACAATCAGATAACTTTTCATTTTTCGTTAGGTTTTGCCTGTTTTACAATTTAACTACGCTACCACCCGCTGCTACGATAGCTGCCTCTGCGCTCTTCGAGAAAGCGTGAGCAGTTACGGTGAGCTGCTTGGTGAGAGTGCCGTTACCGAGAATCTTAACACGGTCGCTGCCCGATACGAAACCGGCTGCTACCAAAGTGTCGAGATTTACCTCGGTCAAAGAGTTCTTCGATGCGAGCTCTTCGAGAATCGAGAGATTGATAGGCTTAAACTCTACTCTTTTAAGGTTAGTGAAACCGAACTTCGGAAGACGACGCTGCAAAGGCATCTGACCTCCCTCGAAGCCCAATTTACGGGAATAACCCGAACGCGACTGCGCACCCTTGTTACCACGAGTCGAGTAGCCACCGTGTCCCGAACCTGCACCGCGACCTACACGTTTGTCGTGGTGTGTCGAACCCTTTGCGGGTTTAAGATTATTGAGTTCCATTTACTTTTCCTCCTTCTTATTCGTTTACTTCTTCAACCTTTACGAGGTGCTTCACGCGCTCGATCATACCCTTGATGATAGCCGAATCGCTGTGGGTTACACTCTGGTTAATCTTTCGCAGACCGAGTGCATCGAGATTTTTGCACTGCTGCGCAGTCGAACCGATGCGGCTCTTGATTTGTGTGATTTTCAATGTTGCCATAACTGTTCAAAAAATTAACCGTTAAACACCTGTTTGAGTGAAATTCCGCGAACCTGTGCCACGCTGTAAGCATCGCGCAACTCGCAAAGCGCACCTACGGTTGCCTTAACGAGGTTGTGCGGGTTCGACGAACCCTTACTCTTTGCCAACACGTTCTTGATACCTACGGACTCCAACACGGCACGCATTGCACCACCGGCGATAATACCGGTACCCGGTGCAGCCGGACGAATCATCACCAGCGAACCGCCGAAGTGATTCTCCTGCTTGTGCGGAATCGTTCCGTTGATAACCGGAACCTTTACAAGATTCTTCTTTGCATCCTCGACGCCCTTTGCGATAGCCGAGGTAACTTCTGCGGCCTTACCGAGACCATAGCCAACTACGCCGTTCTCGTTACCTACCACAACAATTGCAGAGAAGCTGAATGTGCGACCACCCTTCGTTACTTTGGTAACGCGGTTGATGGCAACGAGTCGATCCTTCAACTCGCCGATGTCGCTTGTACGTACTTTCTTTACATTTGTATTTGCCATATCGCTATTAGAATTTAAGACCGCCCTCACGAGCAGCGTCAGCTAACATTTTTACTCGACCGTGATAGAGGTAGCCGTTACGGTCAAACGATACCGTCTCGATACCCTTCTCAATTGCCTTCTTGGCAGCAAGTGCGCCAACCAAAGCAGCGATCTCACACTTATTCTTTCCGGCAGTCTCTGCTGCGAGCTCCAACGACGAAGCAGTTGCCAAAGTAACACCGGCAAGGTCATCGACAAACTGTACGTAGATCTGCTTGTTGCTACGGAATACAGTCATACGAGGACGCGAAGATGTTCCGCTTACGACTTTGCGTATGCGCATCTTGATTCTCTCTCTTCTTTCAATCTTATTCAATGACATAACTTACTCTGTTTTACTATTTAGCATTTGCAGACTTACCTGCCTTACGACGAATCACCTCGCCTACGAACTTAATACCCTTGCCCTTGTATGGCTCCGGCTTACGCAGCGAACGGAGTTTTGCTGCAACCTGACCGACAAGCTGCTTGTCGCAACTCTTCAAAGTTACGATCGGAGCACCCTTCTTCTCGGTCACCGCAGTTGCGGTTACCTCCTTCGGGAGTTTGAGATATGTATCGTGCGAGTAGCCGAGACTCATCTCGAGTACGTCGCCCTTAACCTCGGCCTTGAAGCCGACACCCACCAACTCTTGCTTGATTTCGTAACCCTTCGAAACACCAATAACCATATTATTGATGAGCGCGCGGTAGAGTCCGTGCAACGAACGGTGACGTGGCTGATTGGTTGGACGGGTAACGATTACGGCAGCAACCTCCTTGTCGCTGTCCTTCAATACAGCCGTACCGACCTCAACAGTAATATCCGAGTCAACCTTCTGACTCAGTGTCCCAAGTGGCCCTTTCACGCTTACCGTGTTGTCGGCTGCGACAGTTACCTCGACGCCGGCAGGCAAGATTACAGGTAATTTACCAATTCTTGACATTTTGTTTTCGGTTTTTAAGATTAATAAACATAGCACAATACCTCGCCGCCGACATTCTCCTGAACGGCCTTCGCGCCGGTCATAATGCCCTTGGAGGTAGAAACGATTGCGATACCCAAACCATTCAATACGCGCGGCATATCAGCCACCGACGAATACTGGCGCAAACCCGGACGCGAAACGCGCTTCAAATCCTTGATGGCGTTGGTCTTGCTTGCTGCATCCCATTTGAGTGCAATCTTGATTACAGGATGACCCTTCTCATCCTTGTCGAACTTGTAAGCAAGGATGTAACCCTGCTCGTAGAGAATTTTGGTGATGGCCTCTTTAATTTTTGAGCCGGGAGCTTCAACCACCTTGTGGTTGGCTTTCACCGCATTTCTAATTCTCGTCAGAAAATCCGCTATTGGATCTGTCATAGTTGTAAAGAATTAAAAGTTAAAAATTAAAAATTGTTTTTGTCTATTCACACCGAAAGTCGCCCTTCCGCGACCGCACTCTCACACGCCTCTCGACGGGTTTTTGTGCGACGGCAGGATGCGACGTCCGATATTTTGCGATATTAAATCCCGCAAAAGTAGCGTTTTTTTTGCAAATATCCTAATTTTAGCCGATTAAAATGTTTGCACCGACTCTTTTTAGGAGTACTCAACTCGCCTCTTTCACGGCTCGACCATACAGCGGGAGGGTCCTCTTTTTCGCGGTTTTCCGCATCTTTTGGTTGCCCCCCCCTCTGTGTGTCGAAAAGTTTTACTACCAGCTTGCCTTCTTTACGCCCGGGATAAGTCCGGCAGAAGCCATCTCACGGAACTGAATACGGCTGATACCGAACTGACGCATATAGCCCTTCGGACGACCGGTGAGTTTGCAACGGTTGTGCTGACGAATCGGATTCGAGTTGCGTGGCAACTTCGAGAGTGCGATCCACGCCTCCTCGTGATCGATTTCGCCTGCTTTGAGTGCCGCAGCAATCTCCTCACGCTTGTGAGCGTAACGAGCGGCCAACTTCTCGCGCTTTACCTCGCGCGCCTTCATTGATTCCTTTGCCATAGCTTATTGGTTCTTTTTAGCGTTTTTGAAAGGCAGACCGAACTCGCGGAGAAGGGCGTATGCCTCCTCGTCGGTCGGAGCCGAAGTTACGAAAGTGATCTCCATACCGAAGATCTTGGTGATCTTGTCGATATCGATTTCAGGGAAGATAATCTGCTCGGTGATACCGAGAGTGTAGTTACCCTGACCGTCGAAACGATCGTTGATACCCTTGAAGTCGCGGATACGAGGGAGAGCAACTGCGATGAGACGCTCCAAGAACTCGTACATACGATTCTGGCGAAGGGTTACTCGAACGCCGATAGGCATACCCTTACGGAGTTTGAAGTTCGAGATATCCTTACGCGACTTGGTCTGGACTGCTTTCTGACCGGTTATCACGGTGAGCTCCTGCTGTGCGATGTCGATCAATTTCTTGTCGGCAACGGCCTGACCCATACCCTGGTTGATAACGATCTTTTCGAGTTTCGGACACTGCATAATGCTCTTGTATCCAAACTCCTTCATAAGTGCAGGAACGATCTGCTCCTTATACTGTGTTTTAAGTGATGGAATGTAAGCCATTATTTAATCTCCTCTCCCGATTTTTTAGCGTAACGTACTAATTTGCCTTCTGCATTTGCCTTGCGTCCTACGCGAGTCGGCTTGCCGCTCTTCGGATCAAGAACTTGCAGGTTAGAGATGTGAATCGCGGCCTCCTGCTCAACGATACCACCCTGAGGATTCTTTGCGTTAGGTTTGGTTGCCTTCTTAACGAGGTTTACGCCCTCTACGATGGCACGCTGCTTCGACACCTCGACCTTCAAGACTTTACCCTGCTGGCCTTTGTTGTCGCCGGCGATTACGCATACCGTATCCCCTTTCTTAATATGCAATTTTACTGACATATCTGTAACTGTTTTTTATTATTACAATACTTCAGGGGCGAGGGAGATGATCTTCATATATTGGTCACGAAGCTCACGAGCAACAGGACCAAAGATACGAGTACCACGCATTTCACCCTGGTTGTTGAGAAGGACTACGGCGTTATCGTCGAAACGAATGTACGAACCGTTAGCGCGTCGAATCTCTTTCTTTGTTCTTACTACTACTGCCTTCGAAACGGCACCCTTCTTCACGTCACCGGATGGGGATGCGCTCTTGACAGCAACTACAATCTTATCGCCGATTGATGCATAGCGACGCTTTGTTCCGCCAAGCACTCGGATACAAAGAACCTCCTTTGCACCACTGTTATCGGCTACTACGAGTCTGCTTTCTTGTTGTATCATAACTACTTAGCTCTTTCAATGATTTGTACTAATCTCCAACGCTTCGTTTTGCTCAACGGGCGGGTCTCCATAATGCGTACTGTATCACCCTCGTGAATGGTCTCGTCCAAGCACTCGGCCACGAACTTCGTGGTCTTGTTCACGAACTTGCCATAGATAGGATGCTTTACCTTACGAGCGACTGCCACGACGATGGTCTTCTCCATCTTGTTGCTGACAACAGTACCGATACGCTCTTTTCTAAGATTTCTTTCCATAATCGTTTCTTACTTTTGGCGCAGAACTGTCAGCATTCGAGCTATATCTCTGCGGGTTTTCTTAATAAGCGAAGGATTTTCGAGCGGAGACACGGCGTGTTGAACCTTCATCGTAGCGAGTTTCGACTTCTCGGCTGCGATACGCTCCTGCAAATCCTGAACTGACAACTCTTTAATTTCAGCAGTTTTCATAATCTCAATCCTCCTTTTTACAATGTTGAAGTTGCGTCGTAGTCACGACGTACGATAAATTTAGTCGTAATAGGCAGTTTCTGTGCGCCCAGACGGAGTGCCTCCTGTGCGATCTCCATTGGTACACCCTCTGCCTCGAAGAGAATACGGCCCGGAGTAACAGGTGCTACGAATCCTTCCGGATTACCCTTACCTTTACCCATACGTACCTCGGCTGGTTTCTTCGTAATCGGTTTGTCAGGGAAGATGCGGATCCAGATCTGACCCTCACGCTTCATATAACGAGTGATTGCCTGACGGGCTGCCTCGATTTGGCGACCGGTGATCCACGAACACTCGAGCGCCTTTATGCCGAACGAACCGTATGCAAGTTGGTTACCTCTCTGAGCAACACCCTTCATACGACCCTTTTGCATTCTTCTAAATTTGGTCTTTTTTGGCTGTAACATAACTGTTTTTGCTTTTAAAAGGTACTACTTACTACTTGTTATTACGTCTTTTCTTCGGAGCGCCGCCCTTGCGACCGCCCTGCTGTGGACCCTGCTGCGACGATGCGCCGGCAATCTCGAACAAGTCGCGCTTGCCATAAACCGTACCGTGGCAAATCCACGTCTTGATACCGAGTGTACCGACCTTCGTGATGGCTACTGCCAAGCAGTAATCAACATCGGCGCGGAAGGTGTGCAACGGAATACGACCCTCTTTTATGGTCTCCGAACGTGCCATCTCGGCACCACCTACACGACCCGAAATCTGAACCTTGATACCCTCTGCACCCATACGCATCGTCGATGCGATTGCGGTCTTGATGGCACGGCGGTACGATACGCGGCCTTCGAGCTGACGTGCGATCGACTGACCTACGATAGTAGCATCAACCTCCGGACGCTTTACCTCGAAGATGTTGATCTGAACCTCTTTACCGGTCAGCTTCTTCAACTCCTCCTTCAACTTATCGACCTCGGCGCCACCTTTACCGATGATGATACCCGGACGTGCGGTCGAGATAGTTACGGTTACGAGTTTAAGCGTACGCTCAATGATAATCTTCGAAATACTTGCTTTTGCCAAACGGACATCCAAGTACTTACGAATCTTTGCGTCTTCTACCAATTTCTCTGAGAAATCCTTACCACCAAACCAGTTGGAGTCCCAACCTCTGATGATACCGAGACGGTTTGCTATTGGATTTACTTTCTGTCCCATTTGTTTACTTGTTTTCTGCGGTTACCATTTTGTCAACTACGATTGTAACGTGATTCGAACGCTTGCGGATGCGGTGAGCGCGGCCCTGTGGTGCCGGCTGGATACGCTTCAACATACGTCCACAATCAACGGTAATCTCTTTTACGCAGAGCGTTACGTCTTCCAGACGCTCGCCCTCGTTCTTGGCCTCCCAGTTGGCGATAGCCGACTTCAAGAGTTTCTCCAATCTGATAGATGCCTCCTTCTTCGAGTAACGAAGGATACCCAATGCCTTGTTGATCTCAACGCCGCGGATGATATCTGCTACCAGACGCATCTTACGTGGAGAGGTCGGGCAATCGCGCATAATAGCGATGGCTTTCTGCTTCTTTTCAGCCTTCAATTTTTCGGCTCTTATTGCTTTTCTTGCACCCATTGTCTACCTATTTTTTCTTGTTACCTGCGTGACCACGGAAGTTGCGAGTAGGAGCAAACTCACCGAGTTTGTGACCTACCATATTCTCCGTTACGTAAACCGGAATGAATTTGTTTCCGTTGTGGACAGCGATCGTCTGACCTACGAAGTCAGGCGAAATCATACTAGCTCGTGACCAAGTCTTGATGACAGACTTATTATTGCCCTCTGCCTGTGCGACTACTTTCGCTTCGAGTTTCGGGTCAATGAATGGTCCTTTTTTTAATGAACGGCTCATTATGTACTCTTTTTAATTATTTTTTCTTTCTTGAAATAATAAACTTGGCCGATGTCTTCTTAGGATTACGAGTCTTATAACCCTTAGCCAACAAGCCCTTACGCGAACGTGGGTGACCACCGGATGCACGTCCTTCACCACCACCCATCGGGTGATCTACCGGGTTCATTACGACACCACGGTTGTGTGGACGACGACCGAGCCAACGCTTGCGACCTGCCTTACCCGACGATTCGAGGTTGTGTTCAACGTTCGAAACGATACCGACGGTTGCGCGGCAGGTGACGAGTACCATACGAGTCTCACCAGAAGGCAACTTGATGATGGCGAACTTGCCCTCACGTGCCAAAAGCTGAGCGTACGAACCGGCAGAACGCGCCATCTGCGCACCCTGGCCGGGGTAGAGTTCAATGTTGTGAATAAGTGTACCGAGCGGAATCTCCGACAATGGGAGCGAGTTACCAACCTCCGGTGCAATGCCCGAACCGCTCATCACGGTCTGGCCTACCTGCAAGCCGTTAGGTGCCAAAATGTAGCTCTTCTCACCGTCTGCGTAAACCACCAATGCAATACGAGCCGTACGGTTAGGGTCGTACTCGATAGTCTTTACAGTTGCGGCGATGCCATCCTTTGCACGCTTGAAATCAACCAAACGGTACATCTGTTTGTGACCGCCACCAATGTAGCGTACGGTCATCTTACCGGAATTGTTACGACCGCCGGTGCTCTTCTTTGCTTCGAGCAACGACTTCTCAGGTTTGTTCGTCGTTACCTCGTCGAACGTACCGATAATCTTATGTCTTGTGCCGGGAGTTACCGGCTTAAACTTTCTTACTGCCATCTCCGTTAGATATTACTGTAAAAATCTATCTTATCTCCATCCTTCAAGGTGACGATTGCCTTCTTGAAGTTATTAGCACGACCTTCGAGCAAACCTGCCTTCGTATAGCGGCTCTTCTGCTTACCCATATAGTTGATGGTGTTTACATCGGTTACCACTACGTTGTACATCTGCTCAACGGCGTTACGAATCTGCAACTTGTTAGCCCGTACATCAACGATAAAACCGTAGCGATTCAACTTTTCGCCCTGAATCGTCATCTTCTCGGTCAAAATAGGCTTAATAATTACTTCCATTTTTTCCTCCGTTTTTTAAGCTAACATTACATTCAATACATTTTCTGCGCCCTCAACCATTACGACTGCCGATGCGTTCATTACCTCGTACGTGTTAAGATTCGATGCGAGGATGGTCTTCACCGACGGAAGGTTGCGGCACGAGAGTTGAAGGTTTACGTTTGTTTCCGGCAAAACGACCAATACCTTCTTGTCTGCTACCTTGAGAGCCGAAGCCAATGCAACTACCGACTTGGTCTTTGGAGCATCGAGGTTAAGATTCTCCACAACCGTAATTGCACCTGCCTGTGCCTTATAGGTAAGTGCGCTGCGACGAGCCAAACGCTTCAACTTCTTGTTGAGCTTGAAGCTGTAATCGCGTGGTACCGGACCAAAGATACGGCCACCACCCGGGAACAACGGGCTCTTGATGCTACCGCAACGTGCGCCACCCGTACCCTTCTGTCTCTTCAACTTGCGGGTCGAACCGGCTACTTCATTACGCTGCTTCGATTTGTGAGTACCCTGACGCTGGTCAGCCAAATACTGCTTAACGTCGAGGTAGATAGCGTGGTCATTAGCTTCCACGCCGAAAACCGCGTCCGAAAGGACTACCTTACGACCGGTCTCTTGACCTTGTGCGTTCAATACTGCTAATTCCATACTACTTCTCAATTGTTAAATAAGAACCTTTTGCACCCGGAATCGAACCCTTCACCAAGATAAGGTTGTTCTCAGGTATTACCTTTAATACTTTCAGGTTAAGAACCTTAACCTGATCGCCACCCATCTGGCCAGGCAAACGCTTACCCTTGAAGACGCGCGACGGATACGAGGATGCGCCGAGCGAACCCGGTTTACGCTGGCGGTTGTGCTGACCGTGGGTCTGGCCACCTACGCCGGCAAAGCCGTGACGCTTAACAACACCCTGAAAGCCCCTACCCTTCGAGATACCTGTTACGTCAACCCAGTCCTCCTCCGAGAACAAATCAACGGTCAGCGTATCACCAAGGTTCACTTCCGGCATACCCTTGAATTCAGCCATTTTGCGTTTAGGGCTGGTGCCTGCTTTCTTGAAGTGACCTAACAAACTGTTGCTGGTGTGCTTTTCACTCTTGTCGTCATAGGCAATCTGAACTGCTTCGTAGGAGTCCTTCTCCACAGTCTTGATTTGCGTAACTACACACGGACCAGCCTCAATTACAGTGCATGGAATATTTTTTCCCTCGGCACTGTACACGGAAGTCATTCCGATTTTCTTACCAATTAGTCCTGACATTGTTCTGTCTAATTACGTTTGTTAATAAAAGTGAATTTGTTTTTTTATACCTATATAAATATTATATACGCATTGTGGGCTATTCGGAGGAGGGAGCGAAGCGATTTACCTCGCTCCTTCACCCGAAAAATCAGCCATATCGAAGTTATCGTATTAGCACTTGATCTCGACCTCAACACCCGATGGCAATTCAAGCTTCATCAGTGCATCGATGGTCTTCGGAGTCGAAGAGTAGATGTCGATGATACGCTTGTAGGTGCAGAGCTGGAACTGCTCACGTGCCTTCTTGTTTACGAAGGTCGAACGGTTCACAGTGAAAATCTGCTTGTGCGTCGGGAGCGGCACCGGACCGCTTACCATTGCATCGGTGCTACGCACGGTCTTAACGATCTTCTCGGCAGACTTATCTACCAAATTGTGGTCGAAAGACTTCAGTTTGATTCTAATTTTCTGATTCATATTCTTTACTACGTTTTACTCTAAATCCTTCTTTTTACCCGATTTCTCGATAATCTCCTTTGCAAGGTTAGCCGGCACCTCCTCGAAGTGCGAGAACTCCATCGACGAAGTTGCACGACCCGACGAAATGGTACGGAGTACGGTTACGTAACCGAACATCTCCGAGAGTGGCACCTTTGCCTTAACCACGCGAGCGGTACCCTTCGACTCCATACCCTGGATCTGGCCGCGACGCTTGTTAAGGTCACCGATGATATCACCCATACTCTCCTCCGGAGTTACAACCTCAACCGACATAATTGGCTCCATAATAACCGAACCTGCCTTTGGTGCTGCAACACGGAAACCGTTACGAGCGCAAATCTCGAACGACAACTGGTCGGAGTCAACCGGGTGGAACGAACCATCCTTCAAAGTAACCTTCATCGAATCGATGGTGTAACCTGCGAGAGCACCGTTAGCCATAGCGGACTCGAAGCCCTTCTGAACTGCCGGAATGAACTCCTTAGGCACGTTACCGCCCTTAACCTCATCGACAAACGTAAGACCCGGTTTGTCGTCGTCGGCAGGACCGATTTCGAAGATGATATCTGCAAACTTACCACGACCACCGGTCTGCTTCTTGAATACCTCGCGGTGCTGAACGGTCTGTGTAAGTGCCTCCTTGTAGTTAACCTGCGGTGCACCCTGGTTAATCTCGACGCCGAACTCACGACGGAGACGGTCAACGATGATATCGAGGTGCAACTCACCCATACCCGAGATGATGGTCTGGCCACTCTCCTCGTCGGTACGAACGGTGAAGGTTGGGTCCTCCTCGGCGAGTTTCGCAAGAGCGATACCGAGCTTATCGAGGTCCTTCTGGGTCTTTGGCTCAACTGCCAAACCGATAACCGGCTCAGGGAAGGTCATCTGCTCGAGTATGATAGGTGCGTTCTCGGCGCAGAGGGTATCACCGGTGTGAATCTCCTTGAAGCCCACTGCTGCGCAGATATCGCCGGCAGCTACGGACTCCAACGGATTCTGCTTATTAGCGTGCATCTGGTAGATACGGCTGATACGCTCACGCTTGCCGCTACGTGAGTTGAACACGTACGAACCTGCATCGAGCTTACCCGAATATACGCGGACGAATGCCAAACGACCTACGAATGGGTCGGTAGCAATCTTGAAGGCGAGACCACAGAACGGATCATCCTCGCTTGCGTGACGCAACTCGGTCTCCTCCGTCTTCGGATTCACACCCTCAACTGCCGGAACATCCAGCGGCGATGGGAGGAATGCCATAATGTAGTCGAGCAACTTCTGTACGCCCTTGTTGTGGAACGACGAACCGCAGAGCATAGGTACGAGCGTCATATTCATAGTCGCGGTACGGATTGCTGCGATGAGCTCGTCCGGAGTAATCGAGTTCGGATCCTCGAAGAACTTCTCCATCAGTGCATCGTCCGTAGCAGCAACCTCCTCGATGAGTTTGTTACGCCACTCCTCTGCCTCGGCCTTCATATTCTCCGGAATCTCGCGCAACTCGAAGTTGTCACGAACGGTCTTGTCGTCGAAGTAGTAAATCGCGTTATTATATATAAGGTCAATCAGACCCTCGAACTTGTCCTCAACACCGATAGGCAAAACAACCGGAAGTGCGGTAGTACCGAAGTGCTCCTTAATCTGCGAACATACAGCAAAGAAGTCGGCACCCGTACGGTCCATCTTGTTTACATAACCGATACGCGGTACGTTGTACTTGTCTGCCTGACGCCAAACGGTCTCCGACTGCGGCTCCACACCACCTACGGCGCAGAACGTAGCAACGGCACCGTCCAAAACGCGGAGCGAACGCTCTACCTCGACGGTAAAGTCAACGTGTCCCGGGGTGTCGATCAAGTTGATCTGGTACTGGTGACCCTTGTAGCTCCAGAAAGCGGTCGTAGCAGCCGACGTAATCGTGATACCACGCTCCTGCTCCTGTGCCATCCAGTCCATAGTGGCAGAACCCTCGTGGGTCTCGCCAATCTTGTGGGTTTTACCCGTATAGAAGAGAATACGCTCCGACGTGGTAGTCTTACCGGCGTCGATGTGAGCCATAATACCGATGTTTCTGGTGTAAGTTAAATCTCTTGCAGCCATTGTCTGTCTCTCCTATAAATTAAAATCTGAAGTGTGCAAATGCCTTGTTTGCCTCCGCCATGCGGTGCATCTCCTCCTTACGCTTGAAGGCAGCACCCATCGAATTGTAGGCATCTACTATCTCGCCTGCGAGCTTCTCGGCCATAGACTTACCGGAACGCTTACGTGCGAAGAGTACAAGGTTTTTCATCGAAATAGAAACTTTGCGCTCCGGACGAACCTCCATTGGAACCTGGAATGTCGCTCCACCGATACGCTTCGATTTTACTTCGACTTGTGGAGTGATATTCTCAAGGGCTTGTTTCCAAACCTCAAGTGGAGATTTATCAGCATCCTTCATCTTCTTGCCTACCAATTCCAACGAATCGTAGAAAATGGTGTAGGCAATACTCTTCTTGCCATCCAACATCAAGTTGTTCACGAAGCGGGTTACTGCCACGTCGTTGAACTTCGGATCAGGAAGTAGAGTGTGCTTCTTTGGCTTAGCTTTTCTCATTGTTTTCTTTCTTCGTTAAATGTTTTCTGTTTTTCGTTTTGTGAGTAATCTCGATTCTGTTTTTACCGTCGGACTACTACTTCTTTCCCGCCTTAGGGCGTTTTGCACCGTACTTCGAACGACGCTGACGACGACCATCCACGCCTGCCGAGTCGAGGGCACCGCGAACGAGGTGATAACGTACACCCGGAAGGTCCTTTACACGACCACCGCGAACGAGTACAATAGAGTGTTCCTGCAAGTTGTGACCTTCACCTGGGATGTAGGCATTGACCTCCTTGCCATTGGTCAATCTTACACGTGCTACCTTACGCATAGCCGAGTTTGGCTTCTTAGGGGTGGTGGTGTACACACGGGTACAAACGCCACGACGCTGAGGGCACGCTGCCAGAGCAGGGGACTTCGATTTGTCCTCCATATGCGCTCTGCCGTTTCTTACTAACTGTTGAATAGTTGGCATTTTAAACCTTTAATTTGTTAATACTCACGGGGATTTCTCCCCAAATTTCTATTTCGTTTGTGCCAAAAGGCCTGCAAAGATAGCCATTTTTTTTGGATTACACTATATATATGAACTTTTTTTCGCGCTTTCGGGGCTGATTTTTCGGATATTTAGCCGTTTTCGGGGCTTTGTCCGATTCTTTTTTCTTATATTTTCTACAAACAAATAAGCGCGATTTATAATAAAATTCGCAACACGCTGGTATTTAGGTGATTGCAATTTACGAAATTTTGAGATTTTTCACATTTTGACCGCGACAGAGCGAAAATCACAAAAATTGTGAAAAAAGTGTTGAAAAGTGGCTTTTTCGACCCCGCACGACATCGGGAGCGTGTTTTTTTCGGACGAGGGGCTTGTTCGGCAAAATCCGCAAAAAGCGGACAACAGAGGTGGGGGTATCACGGCGTAAGAGCGGGCAAAAAAACAGCAAATAGAACGACAAAAAAACAGGGCAAAAAAACGGGCAAAAATGCGCAAGAAAATGGCAAAGAAAAAACCACAAAAACAGAGAAAAAAGAGGGGGCATAAAACGCGCAAAAAATATCGTTTAACAATAAAAAACTCTGCTCGAATCCTTATTGTTAAACGATATAAAAACAGGCGCAAATTTTATCGTTTTCCGATATGCAAAAACGCTACTCTTCCGGGAACGAAAATCTCAAAATCAAAGGAAGCGATTCGAGCCAGAATTTCCAATCGTGCACACCATCGCGGACACGAAATTCGACCGGCACTTTTGCGCGGTGCATCTCCGTCACAAAGTCGAAATTCGTATTGATAAGTCCGTCGTCGTCGCCACAGTCCAACATCCAACGTACGGTACGCAACTTCTCCACCTGCTCGGCCGTTGCATTTCGCAGATATTCGACAGGCGAGGTTTGGGCTACCGACATCAGCCAACCCGCATCGTAATACTCGGGAACGGCAGGGCGATAGCGATGGTCGAGCAGACCGCTTGTCGAGTATGCGGCAATGAAGAGGTCGGGGTGTCGTTGAGCATAGACAAACGCACCTCCGCCACCCATCGAAAGACCCGCCACGGCACGCCCCCGCTTCTCGGCTATCGTTCTGAATTTCTTATCGATATACGGAATAAACTCGTCGAAGAAATAGGTCTCGTATGGCCACCCTGCCACATTGAAATAACCCATATCTTTGCCGGCACGCTTTTCACCCTTTCCGCTGGCATCGGGCATCACGATAATCATCCTCTTCGCGCGAGCGGCAGCAATCTCGACATCGGCCAAATCGGGCAGCGCGTGACGCCCCTCGCGACACCACGACTCGTGCGACCCCTTTGCTCCGTGAAGCAGATAGAGAACGGGGTATCGCTCGGTCGAGTTGTCGTAGCCCTCTGGCAGATAAACCGAGTACGGTTTCTCGACACCCAGCACGTGGCTCTTCATCGTGAAATGTTCGATGCGACCCTGCGCCAACGCCGTTGCTCCGAGAGCAAGGAGTGCGAGAGCAAAAACAACGATTCTCTTCATATAATTTTAGGTTTTTAGGTTTTTCCGCTAACAAAGTTAAGAAAAATAACTATCTTTGCAAATCCATCGCCTGCGTGAGCGCGCACACAGCGCCATACACAGGCGCACGCGACCGAAAAAACGGAAAACGAAAGAGAGAATTACAACAAAAAAACGGAATAAAATTTATGGAGTACAATTTCAGAGAGATTGAGGCCAAATGGCAACAAGAGTGGAAAAAGCGCGGTGTGTATCGCGTCAAGACGGATGCATCGCGTCCGAAGTTTTATGTCCTTGATATGTTCCCGTATCCGTCGGGTGCGGGTCTTCACGTAGGACACCCTCTGGGCTATATCGCCTCCGACATCTATTCACGCTACAAACGTCTGTGCGGATACAACGTACTGCACCCGATGGGCTACGATGCGTTCGGCCTGCCGGCAGAGCAGTATGCAATTCAGACCGGTCAGCATCCGGCGGTGACCACCGAGCAGAATATCGCCCGTTACCGCGAGCAGTTGGACAAAATCGGCTTCTCGTATGATTGGGAGCGCGAGGTGCGCACCTGCGAGCCGGAGTACTACAAGTGGACGCAGTGGGCATTCCTCAAAATGTTCGCCCACTACTACGACCGCACCGAGCAGAAGGCACGCCCTATCGAGGCACTCGTCGCCCACTTCGAGGCGCACGGCACCGAGGGCATCGACGCTGCCTGCACCGCCGAACTCTCGTTCACGGCCGAAGAGTGGCACGCAATGAGCGAGGAGCAGAAGGAGCAGACTCTGCAAAACTATCGTCTGGCATTCCGCGCCGATACGATGGTGAACTGGTGTCCGAAGCTCGGCACCGTGCTCGCCAACGACGAGGTGAAGGATGGTCTGTCGGTTCGTGGCGGCTATCCGGTCGAGCAGAAGCGAATGAAGCAGTGGTTGTTGCGCGTGACCGCCTACGCACAGCGAATGTTGGACGGTCTGGATTCGCTCGAATGGAGCGAGTCGCTCAAAGAGATTCAGCGCAACTGGATTGGTCGCTCGGTGGGCGCACAGGTATTCTTCGATGCCGAGATGGCAAACGGCGAGACCCGCCCGCTCGAAATCTTCACCACACGTCCCGACACCATCTTCGGTGTTACGTTTATGGTCGTGGCTCCGGAGCACGAGTGGTTGGCAGCAATGACCACCGACGAGCAGCGCGCCGCAGTCGAGGAGTATGTCGAGCAGACCAAGAAACGCTCCGAGCGTGAGCGCATTGCCGAGACCAAGCGCGTGAGCGGTGTATTTACCGGCTCGTACGCTACAAATCCGTTCACCGGCAAGCGCATTCCGATTTACGCTTCGGACTACGTGCTCTCGGGCTACGGCACGGGTGCAATTATGGCAGTGCCGGCTCACGACTCGCGCGACTACGCCTTTGCACGCCACTTCGGTCTGGATATTGTTCCGGTTGTCGAGGGTGGCAACCTCGAAGAGTCGTCGTACGACGCAAAGGAGGGTGCGATGATAAACTCCGACTTCCTCAATGGTACGGACGTAAAGGATGCCATCAACCTGATGTTCGCCGAGGTCGAGCGTCGCGGACTCGGCAAACGCCTTGTGAACTATCGCCTGCGCGATGCAATCTTCTCGCGCCAGCGTTATTGGGGCGAGCCGTTCCCGATTCGCTACGAGGGCGACGTGGCACGTCCGCTTGCAGAGGATGAGTTGCCACTCTGTCTGCCGCCAATCAAGAACTTCGGTCCGACCGAGCAGGGCGAGCCGCCGTTGGCTCGCGTCGAGGGTTGGGAGTACGAACTCTCGACAATGCCGGGCTTTGCCGGCTCGTCGGCATACTACCTCCGATATATGGACCCGCACAACAACGAAGCACTCGTCTCGAAGGAGGCAAACGAGTATTGGCGCAACGTCGATTTGTATATCGGCGGTATCGAGCACGCTACGGGCCACTTGATGTATTCGCGCTTCTGGAATATGTTCCTCTACGACTTGGGTTACGTCTGCGAGAGCGAGCCGTTCAAGAAGTTGGTCAATCAGGGTATGATTCAGGGTCGCTCGAACTTCGTATATCGCGTTGTCGGCACCAACCAATTCGTCTCGCTCGGCCTGCGCGACCAATACCAGACGCAGGAGATTCACGTCGATGTGAATATCGTCAAGAACGACATCCTCGACCTCGACGCCTTCCGCGCTTGGCGTCCGGAGTTTGCCGATGCGGAGTTTATCCTCGAAAACGGACAGTACATCTGCGGTTGGGCGGTCGAGAAGATGTCGAAGTCGATGTTCAACGTCGTCAATCCGGACTTTATCGTCGAGCAGTACGGCGCCGACACGTTGCGTATGTACGAGATGTTCCTCGGTCCGTTGGAGCAGTCGAAGCCGTGGGATACGAACGGTATCGACGGTGTGCATAAGTTCTTGCGCCGCTTCTGGCGAATGTTCCACACCCGCACGGGCGAGTGGGCACTCACCGACGAGCAGCCGACCGACAAGGAGTTGAAGACGCTGCACAAGACCATCAAGAAGATTCGCGAGGATATCGAAAACTTCTCGTTCAACACCTCCGTTGCGGCCTTTATGATCTGCGCCAACGAACTTGGCGAGTGCCACAAGCGCGCAATCCTCGAACCGCTGACCATCCTCATCGCGCCGTTTGCGCCGCACATTGCCGAGCAGTTGTGGGAGATGATGGGCCACAGCACCTCGATTTGCGACGCCCACTATCCGGAGTGCAACGAGGAGTATCTGGTCGAGAATTCGTTCGAGTACCCGATTATGATTAACGGCAAGTTGCGTTGCAAGCAGGTCTATCCGCTCTCGGCAACCCCTGCCGAGTTGCAGGCCGACGTTGTAACCAAAGAGGAGGTGCAACGCTGGTTGGAGGGTGCTACGCCAAAGAAGATTATCGTCGTGCCGGGCAAGATTATCAACATCGTAAAATAGGACACACAATGAAACGCCTTTTAACCATCATAATCGCTCTCGCTTGGATATTCGGCGCATCGGCACAGACGACCGTCACGCTCTCGAAAGAGGAGAGTGGTGCCGACAAGATTGTCGCAAACCTTTGGAACAACTCGACCGCTCCACACTCGAACGGCATCACAGCCGACGAGACCATTAACGAGAAGTGGGAACTCTTCAACACATCGCAAACCGACCTCTACATCTACAAAGCCGACCCTGCGAAGGCGACGGGTCAGGCGGTGGTTGTCGTTCCGGGCGGTGGTTACCGAAAGGTCTGCATCAAGTATGACGGCTTTGCCGTTGCTCGCTATCTGCGCAGCATCGGCGTCTCGGCCATCGTTGTCAAGTATCGTCTGCCGAACAGCCACCGCGAAGTGCCGCTCGAAGATGTGCAGGAGACGATGCGCTATCTGCGCACAGAAGGCGTGAAGTGGGGTGTGGACCCTGCACAAGTGGGCATCCTCGGCTCGTCGGCGGGTGGCTACCTTGCTGCACACGCCTCGACCGTCACGCCCGACGAGGAGAAACCTGCATTTTCGATACTTATCTACCCCGTAATCACGGGCGAATGGGCATCGCACCGCGGCACGTTTGCCAATATGCTCGGCAAACATCGCACGAATGCCGAGCACCAATACTACTCGCTCGAAAACCGCGTAACGCCAACCACGCCACCGACGTTGTTGCTGCTTGCCGACGACGATTTGAGCGTTCCGACCGTTAGCGGAATCCGCTACTACAAGGCACTCAAATACTACGGCATCCCTGCCTCGTTGCACATCTTCCCTTCGGGAGGTCACGGCTGGGCGGGCCACGACGAGTACCGATATGCCGAGCCGAGCAAGCAGGCAATCAAGGATTGGTTGGAGATACAACGCAATAACGCAACCTTAAAACAGAGAACAAAATGAGACGAATCATCCTTACATTCGCCGCAGCACTAATCGCACTCTGCGCTTCGGCACAAAAGACCATCACGGTGGAGACCTCCGCCGATGAGATTGTGCATCTGTGGGACAACACCACAGCCAAGTACTCGAACGAGATGGAGAAGGACGAACTTGTCAAGAAAAAGTACAAGGTCTATAACACTTCGTCCGCCGACCTGTACATCTTCACCCCGCCAAAGGAGAAGGCGACCGGCTACTCGCTCGTCATCTACCCGGGTGGTGGTTTTCGCTATTTGAGTTTCCCGACATCGTTCCCCGAGTGGTTGCGCGAGCAGGGCATCACGGCGGTAGTCGTGAAGTATCGTCTGCCGAATCTCGGCCACAGCGATGCGATGTTCGAGGATGTGGTCGGTGCGCTGGACTATATGCGCGCCAATGCCGAAAAGTATAACATCGACCCGCAAAAGGTCGGCGTGTGCGGCAACTCCGCCGGCGGATACCTCGCCGCGTGGGCATCGAACGCCGTGGAGGATGCCAAGAAGCCGGCATTCTCGATTATCGTCTATGGCTCGGTCGAGCGCAACAACTACTACAACACCTATCGTGGCAACTCGCAACTCGGTGGCAAGTATGTCACCGCATATCAGGCCGACCAACTATCGACAACAAATATGGTCGGACCAACCACGCCACCGGCACTCATTCTGCACTCGGACGACGATACCGTTGTGCAGCCGTTCGCCGCTACGGCATACTATCGCGCATTGAAACGTCACGGCATCCCTGCCTCGTTGCACATCTACCCTTCGGGAGGTCACGGCTGGTCGGGCCGATTGTCGTGGAGATACCGCGCCGATTGGTTGGGAGCCGTTAAGGATTGGTTCGATTCGCTCGAAGAGATAAAGAACAGTCGAAAATAGATCAAAAAAAGATAAACACAATGAAAAAACTACTGATTATGATTGCAGCAACCGCGATGTCACTCGCCGCATCGGCACAGGAGCGAGTGCAGGTGGAGTGTTCAGCAGACGAGGTCTTCACACTCTGGAACAACGACACCGCCCCACATTCGAGTTGCGACACGAAGGTAGAGGTAATCGTCAAACGAGGCAACGGCTACAAGGCATCGCACACCTCCGAGACCGTATTCTACCTCTTCCGTGCCAAGAATCCTACGGGTCACGCCGTCGTACACTTCCCGGGTGGCGGCTACAAGACCGTAAATCTCAATTTCAGCGTTGCCGAGTGGTTGCGCGAGCAGGGCATTACGACAATGGTTGTCAAGTACCGATTGCCGAACGGCCACCGCGAAGTGCCACTCGAAGATGCTCGCGAAGCAATCGCATACCTGCGCACGCACGCCGAGCGTCTGGGCATCGACCCGCAGAAGGTGGGTGTGATGGGCAACTCGGCCGGCGGACACCTCGCCGCGTGGTGCTCGAACGCCCTCGCAGCCGACGAGCGTCCGAACTTCTCGATTCTCATCTATCCGGTCATCAACGGCCAGATGTGGACGGGCAAGCCGCAGCAGAGCACATTCTTGGAGTTGCTCGGCAAGTGGCGCACACAAATCGACATCGAGCAACACTCGGCCGACCTGCTCGTCACGGCAGACACGCCACCGGCTTTGATGCTCCACAGCCAGGACGACCCGCTCGCTCCGTCGTACAACTCGACACTCTACTACAAGGCACTCAAACACCACGGCGTGAAGGCGCGTATGCACATCTTCCCGTCGGGCGGTCACAGTTGGATTGGTCGCGAGACGTGGGAGTATCGCCAGCAGTGGCTCGAAGCCACCCGCGATTGGGTTTTATCCTTCTAACCACCAAATAAACACCCCACAAGGTGGGGCAAAGAGAGTGGCAACGAAAAGGGCTACAAGAAGTGGCAACGAAAAGGGCTACAAGAAGTGGCAACGAAAAGGGCTACAAGAAGTGGCAACAAGAAGTGGCGACCCCAAAAAAGAAGGACAACAAAAAAACGTATAACAAAAAAAACAGAAACAAAATATGAAACGCTTTATCGTAATGCTTGCAACAACAGCTATGGCAATCAACGTATCGGCACAAAAGACCATCACACTCTCGAAGGAGGAGAGTGGTGCAGATGAAATCATCACCAACTATTGGAACAACTCTACGGCTCCGCACTCGAACGAGGAGACCAAAGACGAGGAGATTAACGCACGTAAGCACTTCACGCACACCTCGCAGACCGACTTCTACATCTACAAGGCGGACCCTGCAAAGGCAACCGGTCAGGCAATCGTCGTACTGCCGGGTGGCGGTTACAGCAAGGTTTGTATCGCACACGAGGGCTTCGAGATTGCGAAGTACTTCCGCTCGCTCGGCATCACGGCCGTTATCGTGAAGTATCGTCTTCCGAATCGCGGCCACGCAATCGTACCGCTCGAAGATGCACAGGAGGCACTGCGCTACGTGCGTAAGAAGGCGAAGAAGTGGGGCGTAGATCCTGCACAGGTCGGCATCTGCGGCTCGTCGGCAGGCGGTCACCTCGCAGCATACACCTCGACCTTCACGCCCGATGCCGAGAAGCCGGCATTCTCGATTCTCTTCTATCCGGTAATCACCGGCACAACGTGGGAGACTCACCAGAACACCTTCGAATATCTGCTCGGCAAGCATCGCACCCACAAACAGCAAGAGTACTACTCGCTCGAAAACCGCGTAACGGAGACCACGCCGCCAACCATTCTGTTGCTCTCGGACGACGATTTGACCGTTCCGACCATCAGTTCGGTACTCTACTACGAGGCGTTGCGTGCAAACGGTGTTTCGGCGACGATGCACATCTACCCTTCGGGTGGTCACGGCTGGTGTGGTCACGAGGAGTTCAAGTACGACAAGGAGTACAAGGCGGCTCTGAAAGATTGGTTGGAGATTCAGAACAAAGCAGCAAAACAGGAAAAAACAAAATAATTAATATCGACAGATGGCAGACAATTCAATTTTGATGCGCCTCGACGGTCTGAAAATCAAATACGAGGAGGTGGGTCAGAAGCTCACCGACCCGGAAGTGATTGCAGACGTCAAGGCGTTCGTACAGTACACGAAAGAGTATAAGGAGCTCGAACCGATTATCGAGACCTCGGAGCGTTATCGCAAGGCGTTGTCCGATTTGGCCGACGCCAAGGATATCCTCGCAAACGAGAAGGACGAGGATTTCCGCGAGATGGCACGTGCCGAGGTTGCCGAATTAGAGCCGGCAATCGCACAGATGGAGGAGGATATCAAACTCCTGCTCATCCCGAAAGATCCGCAGGATGCCAAGAACGCCGTGCTCGAAATTCGAGGCGGTACGGGTGGCGACGAGGCGGCTCTGTTCGCCGGCGACTTGATGCGTATGTACACCAAGTATATCGAGTCGAAGGGTTGGCGTTACGAGATTACCTCCTTCTCGGAGGGTGCCGTTGGTGGTTATAAGGAGGTGATTATGAAGGTCACCGGCACCAACGTATATGGCACGCTCAAATACGAGTCGGGTGTGCACCGCGTGCAGCGCGTTCCGCAGACCGAGACACAGGGTCGTGTCCACACCTCCGCTTCGTCGGTTGCCGTCCTTCCGGAGGCAGACGAGTTCGACGTCGAGGTGTCGTGGAACGATATTCGCAAAGATATCTTCTGCGCATCGGGCCCGGGTGGTCAGTCGGTGAACACCACCTACTCGGCAATCCGTCTGACCCACATCCCGACGGGTATCGTCGTGCAGTGTCAGGACCAGAAATCGCAGTTGAAGAACGCCGAAAAGGCCTTCGAGGAGTTGCGTACGCGAATCTTTAACCTCGAATACCAGAAGTATCTCGACGAAATCGCATCGAAGCGTAAGACGCTCGTTTCGACCGGCGACCGTTCGGCAAAGATTCGTACCTACAACTATCCGCAGGGCCGTATCACCGACCACCGTATCAACTATACGATTTACAACCTCAGCGCATTTATGGATGGCGATATTCAGGACTGTATCGACCACCTGATTGTTGCCGAGAATGCCGAGCGACTCAAAGAGTCGGAGTTGGGTTAGCACACCCACAACGGGGGGGGTAACGGCTAACAAAAAGTCGGCAGATGTCGGCGGATGTGGAGGAAGCAGACGAAAAATTTGACGGATATTGGCGAAAATGTTGGCAGATGCAGACGAAAATGTTGGCAGATGCAGGCGGAAGCAGACGAAAACAGACGAAAACCGGCGAAAAAATTGACGAAAACAACTCTGTAAAAGGTATGAAACGCTTTGCGGTCATAGCGATTGCTTTGGCGTGGTGGGCAACCGCCACGGCACAGCCCGACTTACGCCCGCTCTACATCGTCAATGGTGCGGAGTGGAGTGCCGAGCGCGTCAAAGCCATCCCCGAGAAGAATATCGAGCACATCGAGACCTTCCCGGCCGACGAGCAGACCGTTGCCCGATACGGCGAGCGCGCCAATAACGGTGTCATCGTCATCTCGCTGCGCTACGACCGTCCGGCTCGTTTCACGGGCGGAGAGTCGTTTGCCGACTACGTCTCGAAACGCATCCATTGGCCGAGCCACTACCCTACGGCACGATTCGTCGTGCGATACACGATAGGTGCCGACGGAGTGCTGACGCTCGGCGACGAACTCGAATCGACCGACCGCACGTTGCGCAAACGTGCGCTGAAAGTCATCCGCTCGGCTCCACGCTGGGAGCCGGCCACAAAGGCGGGCGTTCCGGTCGAGAGTGAATCGGTCGTGGCGGTACAACTGCCCGAAGGGCGGGAGTTGCCTCGCGAGCCATACGTAATATTGTTGTAAACGCAAATGGGACAGACGAGCCACATATCGCTCTACGAGCTGCAATTGCAGATAGCAACCGTACTTGAATCGGCACTGCCGCTTCCGGTATGGGTGAGTGCCGAGATTGCCGAACTGAAAGTCAACTATTCGGGCCACTGCTATTTGGAGTTGGTCGAGAAGGATGAGGGCTCTGCCAACGGCACAGCAAAGGCACAGGCACGAGGTGTCGTGTGGCGTTCGACCTACGCACGCCTTGCACCCTACTTCGAGCAGGCGACCGGTCGCCCGTTGAGTGCGGGTATGAAGGTGCTTGTCAAGGTGCTTGTCTCGCACCATCCGGCCTACGGATTGAGTTTGCAGGTGTCGGACATCGACCCCACCTACACGGTGGGCGATATGGAGCGTCGCAAGCAGGAGGTCATCGCTCGCCTTACGCGCGAGGGTATCTGGGATGCCAATCGAGGACGCAAAGTGCCGATTGTCATCCAACGCGTAGCGGTCATATCGAGTGCATCGGCTGCCGGCTACCGCGACTTCTGCCGAGAGGTCGAACGAAGCCCGTATGCCATCCGCACGACACTCTTCGAGGCGGTGATGCAGGGGGCGGAGAGCGAGCGAAGCATTGCGGCGGCATTCGAGCGCATCGAGCAGCAGAGCGCAGAGTTCGATGCTGTGGCGATAATCCGAGGTGGCGGCTCGACCGGCGATTTGGACTGCTTCAACACCTACTCGACGGCATCGCTCACGGCTCGTTGCTCGCTACCCGTATTGGCAGGCATAGGCCACGACAAGGATGTGAGTGTGACCGATATGGTCGCCTGTGTGCAGTTAAAGACCCCGACGGCAGTAGCGGCGTGGATTTGCGACCGTGCGGCGGAGTTTGATGGCGCATTGGAGCGTGCGGCAATCCTGCTGCAACAACTCTGCGCAAAGGCAACCCACCGCGCCGAACTCGACCTGCAACGCGCCGAGCAGACGCTGCGCAGCGCGACACAACGCACGATAGCCGAACGAGGCGTGTCGCTCACATACGCTGCCGAGCGATTGACGTCGGGCGTAAAGCGAGTGTTGGAGCGCGAAGGCAAGCGCATCGATTCACTTGCGCTGCTCGTCGAACGCTACTCGCCGGAGCGCATCCTGCAACTCGGCTTTGCCGTTGCCCGCTTGCAGTCGCAAGCAATCCGTTCGATAGAGGATGTGATGCCGGGCGAGCGCATAACGATAGAGATTGCCGACGGAGTGCTGTCGGCCACAATAAACGAAAAACAAAAACGCGATAATGGCGGAGAATAGAGAGATTTCATACAACGAAGCGATAGCCGAGGTCGAGCAGATTCTCGCATCGCTCGGTGACGGCACGGCCGACATCGACTCACTCTCGGAGCGCACCAAACGCGCTACGGAGTTGATAGCCGCGGCTCGCGCAAAGTTGCGCAAGGCGGAGAACGAAATCAGCGCACTGCTCTACGAGCAACCCGCAAACCAATAGTGCGTATGGGAGCGATTGGAAGAGCGATACGTTGGACGCTGAATGCCCTGCCCCGCACGTTTCTGCAACGTGTGGCGGGCGTGTGCGTACCACTGCTCGGAGTGTTATACGTGGGCAGAGGGCGCACGTGCCCCGTATGTGGCGCGAAACGCCGACGATTTCTGCCCTACGGCTACGGTGCGGTGCGCGAAGATGCGCTCTGTCCGCGCTGTCTGGCACTCGAACGCCACCGACTGCTGTGGTTGTGGCTCACGCGCGAAACGTCACTCTTCGAGACGCGACCCGTGCTGCTGCATATCGCACCCGAAGTGTGCCTGATGCGCTCACTCGAAGCGACCTATGCCGATTGCGCCGACCGCTACCTGACCGCCGATTTGGAGAGCCCGCTGGCAAAACTCCACTTCGACGTACAGCACTGCCCGCTGGCGGACGAGAGCGTCGATGTGATTATCTGCAACCACCTGCTCGAACACGTCACCTCGGATGGCGTTGCGCTACGCGAATTGTACCGCACGATGCGCTATGGTGGCTGGGGCGTGATGCTTGCGCCGATAGACTATTCGCGGGCAGAGACCTTCGAGGATGATACGATTACCGACCCACAGGAGCGTGCACGGGTATTCGGGCAGTACGACCATCGCCGCATCTACGGGCGCGACTACGCCGACCGTCTGCGCAAGGCGGGCTTCGATGCGGAGGAGATTGACTATAAAATGTGCTTTTCGGAAGAGGAACGCAGACAATTCTCGCTCGGCGACGACCGTTTGTATATTGTACGAAAACGCGCCATCGAGCCGGAGCAACCAACCGAAGCAGACGAAGCAGACAAAGAGCAACCAAACGAAGCAAACAAAGAGTAAACAACGATACAACGATAGGTTAGTTTTAAGGAGAGGAGAGATTGAGAAAATGATGAACGATTTGGAATTACGGACAGAACTTGTCACACGATACAACACCTTCCGCCAAAAGATAGCGGAGATGTTCTCCGAGACGACACAACGAAGTGTGGATGCCGCACTCGCGTATGCCGACCGACACATCGGCACGCTCACGCGCTACGACGGCAACCCGATGCTCGACCACGATGTCGAGGTGGCTCGCATTGTCGCCACCGAGGTTGGTCTTGGACGCAACTCGACCGTCGCCTCGATTCTGCACGATGCCGTGCGCATCGTGGCTCAACGCGAGGACGAGGATGAGCAACTCGACCAGATGCTCAAAGAGATTCGTGAGCTCTTCGGCGAGGAGGTTATCGGCATCGTCGTAGGACTTGCCAACATCTCGGAGTTGAAACTCAACACACAATCCGAGCAGGCGTCGAACTTCCGCGATATGATTGTCGCCTACTCCGAGGACCCGCGCGTCATACTCATCAAGTTGGCCGACCGCTTGGAGGTGATGCGCTCGATTGGGATGTTCCCGCCCGAAAAGCGACAGAAGAAGAGTTGGGAGAGTATGAACCTCTACGCCCAACTCGCCCACAAACTCGGTCTGTACAACATCAAGAGCGAGTTGGAGGACCTTGCGCTCGCCCAACTCGAGCCCGACGACTATCGCCACATCACGGGCAAACTCCGCGAGAGCGAGCAGAAGCGATTGGCATTCATCGAGCAGTTCATCACCCCGATTCGCAAGGGACTCGATGCGGCAGGCATTCGCTACCACATCAAGAGCCGCACCAAGTCCGTCTATTCGATTTGGAACAAGATGCGCAAGCAGCGTGTTCCATTCGAGGGCGTCTATGATATTTTCGCCATCCGCATTATCATCGACTGCGCACGCGAGCAGGAGAAGATGCAGTGCTGGACGGTCTATTCCATCGTCAGCGACATCTATACGCCGAACACCGAGCGTATGCGCGACTGGATAACCATTCCGAAGTCGAACGGCTACGAGTCGTTGCACACGACCGTCTCGGCAGGCGACGGCAAGTGGGTCGAGATTCAGATTCGCACCGAACGTATGGACAACGTGGCGGAGTTGGGTATTGCCGCCCATTGGCGATACAAGGGTGTCAATCAGGGGGCACAGACCAGCGAGCAGTGGCTCTCGCGCCTGCGCGAGTTGATGGACGAGACGAAGGAGGATATCGCCGAGCGTTTCGATGCCAAGCCCGCCTCGAAGGAGATTTTCGTCTTCACACCGAATGGCGACATCCGCAAACTGCCCGAAGGGGCTACGGTGCTCGACTTCGCGTTCGACATCCACACCTCACTCGGCTCGACCTGCTCGGGCGGCAAGGTGAATGGTCGCGCGGTGCCGATTCGCGAGACGCTCAAAAATGGCGATATTGTCGAGATTCTCACGCAGAAGAACCAGCAGCCGAAGGCCGACTGGCTCAACGTCGTCGTCACCAGCAAGGCGCGTTCGCGCATCAAGGCCTTCATCCGCGAGGAGCAGGCGAAGAATGCCCGTCTCGGTCGCGAGGAGTTGGAGCGCAAACTCAAAAATTGGAAAATCACATCGAAGAGCATCGACGAGGTGGTTGCCTACTTGTGCAAGTACTACAAGCAGCGCACCGGCACGGCACTCTACGAGTTGATTGCCACCGAGAAGATAGACCTCTCGGTCGTAAAGGATATTCTCACGAAGTGGCTCTCGGGCGAGGCGGAGGAGGAGCGTCGCGCAGCCGAGCAGGAGGCAGAGGCATTGCGTGCACGCGAAAAGAGCGCCGAACAGCCGCGCAAACCGTCGTCCGACGCGCTCATCATCGACGAGAGCATCAACAACATCGTCTATAAACTCGCCAAGTGTTGCAACCCGATAAAGGGCGACGACATCTTCGGCTTCGTAACCATAAATTCGGGTGTCACGATTCACCGCAGCGACTGTCCGAACGCCAAGCGTATGCGCGAAAACTATCCGTACCGCATTATGGAGGCGCGATGGAGAGAGCGTGCCGAGGGGTCGTTCCGTGTGACGATTGCCATCACGGCGCAAGACTCGGCGGGTCTGGTCAATCAGATTACCGAAGCGGTGAGCCACGACCTGAAACTCAACATACGCTCGATAAATCTCACCTCGCGTGGCGACGGTACGGGCGTGGGAACAATCAGCGTCGAGGTGCCGTCGGCGGGCGTGGTCGATACGCTCATCTACGCCATCCTGCGCATCAAGGGCGTGCAGCGTGCCTACCGCATAAACAACTAACCGCGCAGCCGACTGCCAACCTACACGCAAAAACGAGGAGACAAAGAAAAAACGAAAAAATAACCTAAAACTACAAAAACAGATGAAACGAATCACTATTCTGATGCTCATCGCGCTGACCACCGCGTCGGTCGTGATGGCGCAAAGCCGACACACCTCGACACTGCCGGCAAAAGCCAAGCGAGGTATGACCATCTACGGCACGGTCGAGTGCGACGGCAAGCCACTTGTCGGCGTACAGGTCTCGGATGGCTACGAAATCGCGCTGACCGACAAGAAGGGCGTCTATCAACTCCCATCCGCGAAGCGTAACGGCAACGTCTTTATCATCACCCCATCGGGCTACGAGCCGATGACGGAGGGTGCGGATGTTGTTCCGCAGTTCTGGGCAGAACTTACAGCCGATGCCACCACTGCCGAGCGTCACGACTTCGCGCTACGTCGCGCAGAGAACGACCGCCACGTGATTGTTGCAGTTGCCGACATCCATATCGCCAACCACCACAACGATAAGGGCAATTTTACGGATACGTTCCTGCCTGCTCTGCGTGCCGAAATCGAACAGTATCGCAAGCAGGGCATTCCGGTCTATACGCTCGCTTTGGGCGATAGCACCCACGAAATCTATTGGTACGACTACCTCTACGATATTGGCGACTTCCGCCGCACGCTCGCCGAGGTGAAGTTCCCTACCCCGCTCTTCAACACGATGGGCAACCACGACAACGACGGTGCTACACCGCACGGCGAGGATACCGACTTCGCGGCAACGGCAAAGTATCGCAAGGCATTCGGTCCGACCTACTACTCGATGAATCTCGGCAAGATTCACTACGTGATGCTCGACAACATCTACTACATCAACGCGCCGGGTGGCAAGAAGGCGAAGGGCGTTGTCGGCTCGCGCAACTACAAAATCGCCATCAGCCGCGAGCAACTCGATTGGCTGGCAAAGGATTTGGCAGCGGTCGATAAATCGACACCGGTGGTCATCGGTTGTCACTCACCTATTTTCCGCTACAAAAATGCTCGTAGCGGTGCCATCACCTCGACACTCTCGGAGGAGAATGCTGCCGAGTTGGCGTCGCTGCTCAAAGATTTCGCAGCCGTGCATATCCTCTCGGGCCACACCCACCGCAACCGCGTAACGTACTGCCGCGAGGATGCGACACGCCCCGAACTTCGCAACATCATCGACCACAATATCGTAGCCGTAGCGGGTTCGCTCTGGTACTCGTCGGGCTTCGGTGGCCCGCAAATCGGTTCGCTCGGCGAGCCGTCGGGTTGCAAGATTTTCCCGATTGACGGCACCGATATCAAGTGGTACTTCAAGGCGACCGAATACGCCGCCGACAAGCAGTTCACGTGCTTCGATATGAACAGCGTACGCGAATACTTCCGCACCAACGGCGAGGTGGCGGCCTTCCGCGACCACTTCCCGAAACGCTCCGATTACAGCAACTTCGAGGAGAATGCCGTAATGATAAACGTGTGGGATTGGGCAAACGATTGGAAAATCTCCGTCCGCGAGAACGGCAAGGAGCTCGACGTCGTGCGTCGCAAGACCGAAAATCCGTTGATGCTCGTCAATATCGACATTCCGAACTCGCTGTGGCTTGCCAAGTTCTCGCCGAAGAGCAACAAGCAGAAACCAAATCCGCATATGTTCCACGTCGTGACTTCGTCGCCCGACTCGACGCTTGAAGTCACGGTCACCGACTCGTTCGGTAACGTATATACCGAGACAATGGTGCGACCAAAAGCGTTCCACCGCCATATGAGATAGCAAGATAAATAACAACGATAAAACAGACAAATACCCAATTATGAAACGAACATTTTTCGCATTTACGCTGTCGCTCCTGATGCTCGCAGGCGCGTGGAGTGCAACAGCACAGAGCACACACACCTCAACCCTGCCTGCAAAGGCCAAGAAGGGTACAACCATCTACGGCACGGTCGAGTGCGACGGTACGCCGCTTGCAGGTGTGCAGGTGTCGGATGGCTACGAAATCGTACTGACCGACAAGAAGGGCGTATATCAGCTCCCATCCGAGAAGCGCAACGGCAACGTCTTTATCATCACCCCATCGGGCTACGAGCCGATGACAGAGGGCACGGATGTCATTCCACAGTTCTGGGCACACCTTACCGCCGATGCCGCAACCGCCGAGCGTCACGACTTCGCGCTGCGCCGCGTCGATAACGACCGCCACGTGATTGTCGCCGTGACGGATATCCACTTGGCAAACCGTCTGAACGACGTTACGACCTTCACCGATTCGTTCGTTCCGTCGCTCACGGCCGAAATCGAGCAGTATCGCAAGCAGGGCATTCCGGTCTATACGATAAGTATGGGCGACAATAGTTTCGACCTCTATTGGTACGACTATATCTACGACATCGGCAACTTCCGCCGCACGCTCGCCGAGTCGCACTACCCGACGATGTTCTTCAACGCAATGGGTAACCACGACAACGACGGCGCAACTCCACACAGCGCAACGGTCGATTTCGACGCTGCGGCGAAGTATCGCAAGGCATTCGGCCCGACCTACTACTCGATGAACATCGGCAAGATTCACTACGTCGTGCTCGACAACATCGTCTATCGCAACGAGCAGAAAGCCAAAGCCAAGCCGGGTAAAAATATCGCCGGTGCGCGTAACTATACGATTGCTCTCACTCGCGAGCAGCTCGATTGGTTGGCAAAGGACCTGGCTTCGGTCGATAAATCGACACCGGTCATCTTCAGCGTTCACAGTCCGATTTTCCGCTACAAGAACTATATGGATGGTGAGGTGCAAATTCGTCTGCCGGAGGAGCAGCAAGCCGAGTTTGTAGGTCTGATTAAGGATTTCAAGGCCGTACACGTCCTCTCGGGTCACACCCACCGCAACCGTTGCTGCTACGGCCACCGCGACACCTCGAAGCCCGAGATTGCAAACGTCATCGAGCATACGGTTGCTGCCGCATCGGGCGCACGTTGGCATACGTCGGCATTCGGCGGACCGCAGATTGCCGTTACGGGCGACCCATCGGGTTGTAAGATTCTGCCTATCGACGGCACCGATATCAAGTGGTACTTCAAGGCGACCGAATATCCTGCCGACAAACAGTTCTTCTGCTTCGATATGAACGAGGTGCGCCGCTACTTCCAAGAGAATGGCGAGGTGCGCGTCCTGCTCGACCACTTCCCGAAGCGTACCGACTTCGGCGCATTCGAGACGGACAACGCCGTGATGATTCACGTTTGGGATTGGGCAACCGACTGGAAAATCTCCGTCCGCGAGAATGGTCGCGAGCTCGACGTCAAGCGCAAGAAGGCCGAGAGTCCGCTCTATATGATTACGTACGACGTTCCGAAGCGTCTGTGGATGTTCGACCTCAACTCCGACAGCAGTTCCAAGCCATCGCGCCACCCGCATATGTTCCACGTCGTGACGTCGGCTCCCGACTCGACGCTCGAAGTCACGGTTACCGATTCGTTCGGCAACGTATATACCGAGACAATGGTGCGTCCGAAGCCATTTCACAAATTTATGAAGTAGTAAATCTCGCAACCAAACTAATATAA
>JAFQRH010000021.1 GCA_017410165.1 Alistipes sp.
AATCTGGTCGGGAAAATATAGTCGAAGATATATTTGTATTTCGACTTGTCGTTTTTGTTTCGCGGCAGGCGGGATTAGGTGAGTCGGTGGCGGTGTGGCAAACTAATCTTCGCGGAGCAGTAATGCTGCGCAATTTTCTGTATTTGTCTAACGATTGACGTTGAAAATAAATTTTCCGTCATCGTCAGCCAAATCCAACAATCTACGATTGTACTGCTCCTGCTCGGTCTGCTCAAACCTGCTGCGACCGGTCGAATTCGGTATGGTGTGTGTGGGTGATTTTTTTAGAGGAGTTTAGAGGAGTTTAGAGGAGTTTAGAGGGGTTTAGGGAGTTTAGGGAATTTAGAGAGTTTAAGGAGTTTAGAGGGGTTTAGGGGGGGTAGGGAGTTTAGGGAGTTTAGGGAATTTAGAGAGTGTAAGGAGTTTAGGGGGGGCTGACCTTACTTGACCTTAAAGCAACCGCAGGTTGCGTGACCTTACCTGACCTTATTCGACCTTAATTCCCCTTACCCCCCCTTAAAGCAATCGAAGATTGCACTACATACAAAAAAAAGATTCCCAACCGCATACAGAGGTTGGGAATCTGTTGTTTTCGATGGTGTTGTGTGCGAAAAATTACTTGTTAATTTCGCTCAACTTCTCGAACAATTTGCCGAAAGCATCAACCATCTCGACGCGCAACGCTGCGTAGTATTTGCGAACAAGCGAAGCGTTGTGTGGTTCGGTCGGATTGTTTGCCTTTGTATAGAGGTCGTTGCGAAGCTCGACACCCTCCTGCATAAGAGCAAAAATCTCCTTCTCCTTGTTTGGCTGGAAATAGATTGCCATATCGCAATCAAATACCAACTCTTCGAGACGATAGTCAATCTCCTTTTTCAGAATTCTCAAATTTGCCATAGTCGTTATCTTTGTTTAAGTTTGCAAATCACGTTCACGATAGCAAAGATAAGAATAACTTGCGACTATACAAATGTTTTTGCCGAAAAAATTATTTGCTTGCTCGCTTCGATGCTCGTTTATGCGCTTTGCGCTCCTGTTTTTTCTTGTGATGCTCCTTTTCGCCGCGCTGCATCTCGATAATAATACCCGTATCCTCCTCTTCGATAATGGCTATCGGCTGCGGCTTGGGCTGTGTCGGTTGTTTGGTCTCGACGGGCTTCGGAGCAGGGAGCTGCTTGCGAGTAGTAAAATAGTTGTCGGTGCAGTACACGAATGTGACCTCCACGCAACGCATTGTCGGCAGTATGTCGTGCGTGAGCGATTTCCACGCATCGGCAAAGTGGTGCAACTGCTGCTCTTTCTGTGGCTCGCTCTCGTTGGCGGTCAGGATTTTAAGCACATCCTGCTTGTTGCTGATTGCCGACTGACGAACTGCACTTACGCAATCGTTCCACTTGCAGGCGGTGGAGGTGAGCGTAGGATTTGCGCCCGGATGCTGCTTGCGGATATAGTCGGCCATTGCCGTTGTGCGGGCTTGTGCGAGTGCAACATTCTTCTGCACCTCGCCATCGGGCGAAGCGTAACCGTGGATGGCGATGCTTTTGATGTGGATTGTCGTATCGGAGGCGTGCAGCCATTTGTTGAGCGTTGCCATTGCCGAAGCATTGTCGCCGAACGACGGAGAGAGGGTCGAAACGTCGAGGGCAAAATGCACGGCAACGGTCGCTGTCTGTTGTGTGGCACATCGTGCTACGTAGTGGCTTACGAGGGTGTTTCCTTCGCGCGACTGCGAGAGTAGCACGGTGTCGCGTTTGCACTCGTTCTTTGGTGCAGATGTTGGTGTGCTTTGTGCCATAGCCGGCATTGCCAGCATACAGCAGAAGCAGATTGAAAGGGTAAACTTTTTCACGATAGTAATGTTTTTTGGTTATCGCCCACATCTGCACCAAAAACCGAGCCAATTAGTAAGATACTGTTGCTGTTTCCCAATGTGATGGCGTGATGTTTACGCCCGCCTGTGCTGCTTTTTGACGAATTGACTTCATTTGATTCTGTGCATCACGCAGCGCTTTCTTCATTTGGCTATAATTTGAAATAGAGATGTGACCAACACCGCCAGATGTTCCTGATTTGTTGACGACGTCTCCGTTGCTTGTTGTTGTTGAGGTGCTACCCAAATTTGTAACCGAGTTATAGTTCTTTTCAGCCAATCGCTCCCAATGCTTGTATTGTGATAAATAATTATTCGGGTTTGCCGACGGATTGTTGTTGGTAGCCGATGGGTCGATATTTGTTGAAGGAATGCTGTTTCCGATAGCAATCAACCCCTCTCCTACTACTTGTCCTATACCGGCAATCATTTCTTTGGTGGTTGTGACTTTTTGAACATTTTTTTCGTAAAGAGCGTCTGCATCGGCCATTGTCATAGTGTTAGAGCCCTTGAAGTTATTCTTGTCTTTGTATACGCATTGGTATTCGCAAGGTACAATCTCTTTACCATTCATATCACAAACACCGTATTTCATATTGCCATCAGCTCCTAAAATGCCAACGTAATAAACGCATTTGTCGGGGGCTGATAGTTGTACGAAATGTATGATGTCATATTTGTCGTTTGGAATAATTGTTTCGAATGTATCTGCATTTAATACCATTTGGCATTTACAACAAGCAAATCCGGTTTTGTATATGATATTATTATGAATGGCATTTTGTTTATTTGCCATATCTTTGATGTCTGCCAAATAGATGTTGTTTCCGCATACTGACGGACCAGAGTTTTGGAAAAAGTGTGTGGTTTGTTGCCCGCTCAAATCAAATAGTGCTTGTGATAAAGTGTTGTTATCTGTGAGTTGTCCGACCACATAACCGTTTGGTATCATTGTGTTAAATATCACGGAGAAGTATTTGTCGCATAATTGTCGTTCTATTGAATTGAGAGATATATCTGATGAGTATGTGCCCAAGAATTTCTTTTTTATTGATTTGGGTATGTTGATGGATAGTTTGCTTAACTCGTCGTTCATTGATTGTTGCAATGAAGGATTGGCTATTAAGTGAAACTCTAAATAGTGAAATATACTCATTCCCTTTCCCGATTTCTTGGCAAGTTTGGTTAATTCTTTTGGTGTTCTTGGTGTTGATGTTTCAGCGAGAGTTGTCCCTGTTGCAAAGAGGGTGATGACCAAAATAAAAATGAAATGTTTCATAGTTGTTGTGTTTGTGAACGCCAACATCCAAACGCTCGTATAAAAAAAAGAAAGTGTGGAGTTGATTAGTTTATTTAGTTGGAGGTTCTGGAATACCTTATCACGAATAAACAATACCCCACACCCGTATTGGAAGTATGGGGCAAAGAGAATGCCGACATAACAATACATACCAATACAAGGTGATGAGTGTGTTGCCATCCTCGTGATGATGAAATTTTCCAGATTTCCAACCAAGAATAAAAGCTAATACACTTTCATCAAAAATATGTTAAATATCTAATAACTGCCACTATTAGACATTGCAAAAGTAAGTGAAAGTTTTATAAAAGCAAAATATTTTGATATGCGAATTTGGGAATATTGAAAAGAGTAACTATTTTTGTGATTATGGCAAAGACAATAAAAAATACAGACGATATGACCTTCTTCGAGCATCTGGACGATATGCGTCCGGGTTTGATTCGCTCGGTGGTGGCGTTGTTGGTTTTTATGGTTGTGGCATTTGTCTTTAAGGATGCGATTATGGCGTTTATAATGGGGCCGAAATCGCCCGAATTTCCGACAAATGTACTCTTCGCACGTATGGCTGATGCGCTTGGGTCGGATGTGTTGCGCATAAACTCTGTGCCGCTTTCGCTCATCAATACGTCGATGGCCGGACAATTAAACCTGCATCTGCTTGTGTCGTTTTACGCGGCACTTGTCGTGGCGCTACCCTATTTGGTCTTCGAGTTGTGGCTCTTCGTGCGTCCGGCATTCAGCGACGTAGAGTTGCGCCATAGTCGAATGTTTGCCCTCTGTACGATTGCGAGTTTTTTGCTCGGCATCGCATTCGGATACTTTGTGCTGGCTCCGCTGTCGGTCAATTTCCTCGGGTCGTATAGCGTAAGCGCAGCGATTACCAATATGATAGACGTCGGCTCGTATATGTCGCTTGTGCTGAATATGTCGCTCGTCTGTGGTGTTGTGTTCGAGTTGCCGATGCTCGTATATTTCCTCTCGAAGGTGGGTTTGATTACGGCCGACTTTATGCGCAACTATCGTCGCCACGCAATCGTTGTGCTTGCAATCGGAGCCGCCATTATTACACCGCCTGATATTGTGAGTATGGTGTTGGTAATCATTCCGTTGTATGCGCTCTATGAGTTGAGTATCGGCATTGCTGCTCGCGCTGCCCGCGTTCGATAACGAAAAAAATCGGTCGCTTGCATACATCGTAAGATATTTATTCGTATCTTTGTAATCGAAAATAAGACTTCGGGGCAGGGTGTAACTCCCTACCGGCGGTTAAAGTCCGCGACTCCCTCCGATGTGGTGCGCAGTTTTGGCGTGCGAGCAACGAGGGACTGAATCGGTGAAATTCCGATACCGACGGTTATAGTCCGGATGGAAGAAGTTGTCTGTGATTGCATTGCTCTCTGTTGTGCCATTGTGCCGAGGAGGGCGGCATATTGTAGATGTATATGTCCCGACGTTTGACGTTCGGGATAATTTTATTTATATAGATATATGTTGAAACGTATTTTTACAGTTGTTTTGGGTGTGATGGCCGCTTGTGTGGCAGTTGCACAGGTGACAACCTCGTCGGTTGCGGGTCGTGTTACGGATGCGGAGGGTCCGGTGGCGGGTGCACACGTTGTGTTTGTGCATACGCCGTCACAAACGCAGTATAGTGCCGTTACCGACCACACGGGAGCATACCATTTGGAGGGTATGCGTGTCGGAGGTCCGTACGAGGCGGAGTTTTCGTTTGTCGGCTATAAATCGGTGCTGTATAAGGATGTGCTGCTCGATTTTGGTGGTCAGCGTACCATAAATGCACACTTCGATAAGGTGCAAAACGATATTGAAAATGTGGTCGTGGTTGCCGGCTCTTATAACGATTCGCGCAAAGGGTCGGGCGTCTCGTTCACGAGCGAGGAGATGAGTGTGTTGCCTACGGTGTCGCGTTCGATTTACGACTTTACGCGCCTGTCGCCTTATGCACAGTCGTTGCAAGGTGGCGGTATGTCGATTGCGGGTGCGAGTGGTCGTTACAATTCGTTCCAGATTGACGGCGTTGTGAGCAACGATATATACGGACTCACGTCGAATGGTACGAATGGCGGATTGACGGATGCCAACCCTATTCCGATTGATGCGCTCGAAGCGGTGCAGGTTGTAGTTGCTCCGTTCGATGTGCGTCAAAACGGCTTTACGGGTGGCGGTATCAACGCCATCACCAAGTCGGGAACAAACCGATTTACAGGTACGGCATACGCATATTTCAACAATCAGGATTTCTATGGCAAGGGCCCTGCCGGAAATAAGCTTTCGACACAAAATACGCAGATATATGGCGCTTCGATAGGTGGTGCTATTGTCAAGGATAAACTCTTCTTCTTTGTAAACGGAGAGTATAATGGCGAGCGTTCGCCGTCGTCGTACTATGTCGGCTATAACGGTTGTAACCTCTCGGAGGAGGATGCTGTTGCGATTGCGCGTCGTTACGAGCAACTCACCGGCTACGATGGAGGAGGATATGGTCGCCGCTTGGTTGGCCGTCGTTCGGGCTCGCTGATGGCTCGTTTGGATTGGAATATCAATTCGCGCCACAACCTTACGTTGCGTTACAACTTCTTGGATGCCACCAAAGATGAGTTTTCGAATACGGCAACGACATTCAACTTCAATGGTACGGGTTACGCGTCGGTGTCGTCCACCCACTCGATAGTCGCCGAACTCAATTCGCGTGCTTCGCAGAAGGTCTTTAATCAGTTGCGTGTCGGTTATACGAATGTATATGACGGCCGAGATACGGATTGCGAGTTGCCGATGGTACAGATTACGAAGATGCGCGATGGTGAGAATACGTCGGTCAGCATCGGAACAGATGCCTTTGCCGGTGCTAACTCTTTGCGCCAACATTCGGTAATTGTGACCGATAACCTCTCGATATATGCCGGCAATCACACCATTACGCTCGGTACGCATAATGAGATTTTTACGGCGGATAACCTCTTTGTTGCCAACATCTTTGGCGCATATACGTATAATACGCTCGACGATTTTCTGACGGATAACGCCCGTAAATATGTGCGTAACTACCCTATTGTTGATGATGGTCACGTTCGATATACAACTGCGCAGTTTGGCCTCTATGTGCAGGACGAGTGGCGAACGGATAACTTCTCGCTGACGTACGGCTTGCGTGCCGATATGCCGGTGGTATTTGGTCGGCCGATGACAAACGAGGCGTTCAATGGCTCGGAAATAGCACAAAAATATGGTGTAGCAACGGGCGTTAAACCGAGAACGAGTGTGCATCTGTCGCCACGCATCGGTTTTCGTTGGGACGCTATCGAGCGTGACAACTATTCGATGGTGTTGCGCGGTGGCGTAGGTCTGTTTACGGGTAAGATTCCGTTTGTGTGGATTACCAACTGCTACTCGAATACGGGTATGACACAGCGTGGCTATACGCTCGACCGCAATAAGGGGCAGAGCGTACCGGCGTTCGGTCGGGAGCCGAGTGGCGAAGATGGCGTCTCGTCTAATCCGGCTATAAATGTCGTCGATGAGCGATTCCGCTATCCGCAGGTGTTGCGAGCCAATCTCGCCTTCGAGCATAACGTCAAGGGTTGGAATATCCTCGTTGAGGGTATATTCTCGAAGACTTACAACAATATCTTCATCTATAACCTGATTGCACAGCGTAACGGTGCGTCGCTCTATGCTGTTGGTGCAGATGCCGCCACCGAGCATAATACGACCCCGCTCTACGAAACATCGCGCGCAAAGCAATACTCGTCGGTGTACTACCTGACCAATACAAACAAGGGTTACTCCTACTCGGTTAGCGCTTCGCTCAGCAAACACTTCCCATTTGGTTTGTCTCTCTCGGCGGCATATACGTTTGGCCACTCGTATAGCGTCAATGATGGCGTTTCGTCACAAGCGGCGAGCGTCTGGGGTAAGAATCACGGTACGGTGTCGGACGAGCCGCGTTTGTCGTTCTCGATTTTCGATACGCCACATAAAATATCTGCGTCGCTCTCCTATACGAAGCGATATGCCGGTAAATTTGGCTCAACCGTGTCGCTTATCTACCAGGGATACTCCGGTATGCGTTATTCGCTCACGTATGGCTCGTCGGCCGATGTGAATGGCGATGGCTACTATGGCAATAGTACGATATATATCCCGACGCAGACAGAGTTGCAGGCGATGCAGTTCGAGGACGACGCCCAGCGCGAGGCATTTGGCGAGTTCGTCGAATCGAATCGCTACTTGCGCAATCATCGTGGCGAGTATTCGCGTCGAAATGCGATGCAGGCACCTTTCGAGCACCACCTCGATTTGCACTTTGCGCAAGATTTCTACTTCGGCAACAAGAGCGACCGTAAGGTGCAACTGACGCTCGATGTGATGAATCTCGGCAACCTGTTATGCCGCGATTGGGGCGCATCGTATTACCTATACAATTGGAAACTCTCGCCGGTCGAGATTTACGACTTTACGACCGATGCTGCGGGCAATAAAACCCCGAAATATCGCTACGTGGGTAGTGCGCTATCGTACAACGACCTGCTGTCGCGTTGGCGTATGCAGATTGGTGTGAGGGTTGTGTTCTAATAGTCGCAAGATGTAGATGCGGTAATAATACGAAACGGGCTGTCCGACTTTTCAGAGACGTGACAGCCCGTTTGTTTTGTGTTGAGGCGTATGGCGGATGAGCCAAGCGCGAGCCCTATTCGACGTAAAGCACCAAACCTTTCAGATACTCGCCCTCCGGATGGTAGATGTTAATCGGGTGGTCGGTCGGCTGTGTGAGCTGGTGCAGAATACGCACCTTGCGACCGGCGATGGCTGCTGCCGTAAATACGGTCGTGCGGAACAACTCCTTCGATACGGCTTGCGAGCAGGAGAACGTAAAGAGAATGCCTCCCTTGCGAATTTGCGACATCGCTCGAGCGTTTAGCCGCTTGTAGCCCTGCAAAGCGTTGCCGAGCACCTTGTGATGCTTGGCGAATGCCGGTGGGTCGAGGATAATCATATCGTATTTGTCGCCGATATCTTTCAGGTATTCGACTGCATCGCACGCGATGGACGAGTGTGCTGCTCCGTCGCCAAAGTTGAGCGCGACGTTTGCATCAGCCAAGCGAACTGCTCGTTCGGAGGCGTCAATCGAGCATACCTCCTTTGCACCGCCCGCCAATGCATATACCGAGAAACCGCCCGTGTAACAGAAGGTGTTGAGTACGGTGCGGCCTGCGGCGTATTTGCCAACGAGTTCGCGGTTGAAACGCTGGTCGATGAAGAAGCCGGTCTTTTGGCCCTCCTCCCAATTTACGAGGAACTTGTGACCGTTCTCCAATACGACGTTGTCTTTCTCGGCCACCGAGCCGTAGAGATAGCCATCCACAGGGTTGAGGTTTGCCTTGTATGGTACGGTCTGCGCGCTCTTGTCGTAAATGGCGGTGATGCGCTCGCCGAACACCTCGCAAATGGCATCTGCAATCTGTTGGCGCGAACGATACATACCGACCGAGTGACACTGCACAACAGCAACCGAGCCGTAGATATCGACCACCAAGCCCGGCAGCGAGTCGCCCTCGCCGTGAACGAGTCGGTAGCAGGTTGTCTGCTCGGAATCTGTGAGGTGCAAAGTGCGGCGAACGTCGTACGCGCTGGCAATCTTCTCGCGCCACCACGCGGCGTCAATCTCCTCGCGCTCGAACGAGAGCACACGTACGGCAATCGAGCCGATTTGGTAGTGGCCGCGAGCGAGAAAATCGCCCTTCTTGCCGAATACATCGACAATCTCGCCTTCGGGAATCGACTCGCCGTCGCACACGATGCGCTCTATCGCGCCCGAGAATATCCAAGGGTGGCATCTTGCGAGGGACTCCTCTTTGCCTCGTCGCAGAAATATCTGTGGAATCATACTTACGTAAATTTTGTTAGGGCAAAGGTACGAAAAGAGTTGTAAATATGAGATTATTAGCACGATTATTTGCTATTTTCGTTTTTTTTTTCTTTGCTGATGTGAAGTATTGCCCTTTTTGATTTTTATCGGGGAGGGGGGGGGTAATTTAATATTTGTATATCAGATAATTAGCCATGAAGTCTAAACATTTACTTTATGTTGCGCCGGTGTTGCATAGTGTTTCACTGCGCACGGAATGCGGTTTTGGAGCATCGCTCGAAGTTCCGACTATTGATCCGGAACAGGGCTGGAGCCTTCGTCCAAGTGATGAAACTATTGAAGAGTAAACCATAAAATCATAATAATATGAATAGATTTTACATTTTCGCACTTGTGGCGAGCGTGTTCGCTGCTTGTACGCAGGGTGTTATTGAAGAGCATGGAGGGGCAAACTCTGTGTTGTTTGATGTCCCTGAAACTATTTATGCTCAGATTGATGAGTCTGACACGCGTACCTATGTGGAGCGCGATAATCATCTTCGTTGGACGGAGAATGATGAAATTTCCTATTTTCCTGGTGTAACCTATAATTTGCAGTATCGTTTTGATGGTGAAACAGGTGCTAATAGCGGTTCGTTTACGAGAGTTACCGATAAACTTGTTACGGGTAATGCTCTTGATAACACCTATGCCCTCTACCCTTACAAGGATGCAACATCAATGTCGGACGAGGGTGTCATAAGTTATGAGTTTGCTGCGACACAGAGCTATGCGGAAAATTCGTTTGGCCTTGGCGATAACGTTATGGTTGCCGTTACGGATGGTAAGGATGATAACATTTTGCGCTTCAAAAACGTGTGTGGATTCCTTAAACTGAGAATCTATGGTGATGCCAATGTCGCTAAGATTACGTTTGCCGGTAATAATAACGAGCCACTTACCGGCAATGCAACGATAACGGCGCTTTATGGTGTCGATCCTGTCGTTGAGTTGCAGGAGGGTGCAGGCGAAACAATTACACTGAATTGCGAAAGCGGTGTGAGCATTGGCGACAACGTGGAAACGGCTACCGAATTTTGGTTTGTAGTGCCTGCGCAGACATTCGAGGGCGGTTTTACGATTAATATAACTACTGCCGAAGGTTCGGTAATGACCAAAACAACCAACAACAAGGTCGTTATCTCTCGTAATGCCATTCTTCCTATGGAGGCGTTTGAGTTTGCTGCAACAAACGGCCCGTCGTCGAAACAAATTTGGTATACTAACGGTAGTACGACCGAGCCAATTACGCCATATAAGTCCGATGTATTTGGTGCAAATATTGTCTCGAATACTTACGATTCGACCAAGGAGTGCTGGGTTATCACTTTCGATGCAAATGTTACTTCGATTGGCGAAAATGCGTTCCGATTCTGCTATGACCTTGAGGAGATGATTATTCCTAACAGCGTAGTATCAATAGGCAGTTACGCATTTTACAATTGTAGTGCTCTCTCGCATATAGAGATTCCAAATAGCGTTACAACGATTGGCTCTTATGCGTTTAGCGGTTGCGAATCCCTCACGAATGTAGATCTTCCTGATGGACTGACGGTAATTTCTGACCATTTATTTAACTTCTGCGACCTTCTTGCCGAAGTGGATATTCCGGCTACTGTGGAAACGATCGACGCGTACGCATTTAACTTCTGCTATGCGCTCGACGATATACAGATTCCGGAGGATGTAACTTCGATTGGTGATTACGCATTCAATGGCTGTGAGAAGTTGTCCGAGATTACAATTCCAAGTTCGGTTCTCTCTCTCGGATCGTCGGCGTTCAACAATTGCGAAAACTTGGCAGATGTATATTGTAAGCCGGCAACACCGCCGACGTTAGGTAACGATAGAGTATTTGGTGGTAATGCTGATGGTCGTAAGATTTATGTGCCGTATAAGTCGTACTACGATTATGTTGGTGCGGCAGTATGGAGCAATTACGAACCTGATATTGTAGCTTACGACTATGAGAAGGGTCAGGTTGTCGAGCCGGAGTCGGTAAAGCCGAATCAGATTTGGTACACCGCAACGGCAAAAGTTGAGCTGCAAACCACAGGTCACGAGTATGATCCACAGGTTGTGTCTAATGAGTGGAATTCTGTTTCAGGCCGAGGTGTTATCACTTTCGATGCAAATATAACAAGCGTTTATGGTTTTATTGGAAAAACGGCACTGACAAGCGTTATGCTTCCTGAGGGCGTGACATCTATTTGCGCATCCGCGTTCCAGGGTTGTTCGAATTTGACAAGCATCAATATTCCGGAGGGTGTTGAAAATATCCTTGAGCATGCGTTCTCTAACTGTACAAACCTGGCAGAGATAAGTCTTCCGGATGCTCTTGAGTATGTCGGCGTGCAGTCGTTCGCATACTGCACATCATTGAAAGATCTTACCATTATGAGTGGCGTTTTGGTCATCAGTAGCGGTGCGTTTATGGGTTGTTCCGGATTGGAGACTGCAACACTCCTCTTTGATGAAAATAGTGGTACGTTGGATCAACAGGCGTTTATGAATTGTACGAGTCTGAAAGCTGTTGGAGTTGTAGGTGGTCTTGAGCAGATTGGTAAATGGGCATTCTCAGGCTGTTCTAATTTATTGGAAGTTACTATGAATCACACGGAGAAGCTGTCGATTATTGGCGATGGTGCTTTCACGGGCTGCCGAAGTATGCAACGAGTTATTATTCCATCTTCGGTGGTGTATATCGGAAAGGAGGCATTCTTCCTCTGTACAAGTTTGGAAGAGGTAATCTGCACACCTGCGGAGCCACCGGTGGTGTCGCTCGATGAAACAACTGGTCTTTGGAATGCGTTTGGCGAAAATGCTTCAGGCCGTAAAATATTTGTCGATCCGGCATCTGAAGCAAAGTATCAAGCGGCTGATGGTTGGAAGGAGTATGCTTCTGATATTATAGGAGGAGTATAGGAGAATGGTTTGGTTGTAACTCCAACCGATTGAGACGCTGCCGAAATTCGGCGGCGTCTTTTTTTTGTGGATTTTGCGAGTTTTTCGGGGGCGAGAGTGAAGAAAGTGTGCCGAAAATTGGTCGTTGCCGTAGATTTTTACTACATTTGCACGCAAATAATAAGAAACTGTTTGTGTCGTATTAAAACAAGCGTTCTAAAAACTGTTCTGAATATATGTTGAGTAGAAGATTGCTTCGAACAAAGGTGGTAAAGGGGGTTTATGCTCACCTTCAATGCGAGAGCGACAATATTGTCGCATCGGAAAAGGCGCTTACCGCCTCAATAGACAAGGCGTACGAACTCTATTTCCAAATGCTTGCGCTTGCGCCCGAGTTGGTGCGATATGCCGAGGAGCGTCAGGAGATTGGTCGCAACAAGATGTTGCCGACGTACGAGGACCTGCATCCGAATCGTAAATTTGTCTGCAATCGTGCCATTGCCCGCATCGCCGAGTGTGAGGCGATTGCCAACTTCAATGCCAAAAACTCCCTCTCGTGGAGCAACCATCCCGACCTTATCAAGAATATATACAACGACCTGCAGCAACAGGAGTTTTTTACGGCGTATATGGCTTCGCCCGTGTCGTCGTTCAAGGAGGATGCGCAGTTGTTGGCAAATATCTATATGAATATTTTGGAGGAGAACGAGCTGTTGGAGCAGGTGCTCGAAGAGCAGTCGATTCTCTGGTCGGACGACTTGGGCTATGTGCTGACGATGGTGGCGCGTACCGTGTCGTCGATGCGCGAGCGTCAGGAGCAGATTAAGCTCTTGCCGAAATTCAAGAGCGAGGACGACCTTGCGTTTGCGAAGAAGTTGTTGCGTCAGTCGATTGTTGAATTTGCGGAGAACAAGGCACTTATCGACCAATACACGCAGAATTGGGATGTCGAGCGCGTGGCGATGATGGATAATATTATCCTCGCCGTAGCGGTTACCGAGGCGAAGGAGTTCGACTCGATTCCGGTTAAGGTGACGCTCAACGAGTATATCGATATCGCAAAATACTACTCGACCGAGATGAGCGGTACGTTTATCAATGGCGTGTTGGATAAAATCACTTCGGCGATGGTTGCCGACGGCAGAATCGTCAAAACGGGCAAAGGTTTGTTGTAATTCGCCCGTATGATGTTGTGCGTGGTGTGGAGATTTTGTCGTGCCACCGAAAATTGCTAACTTTACGAAAATTTTATTGTTAAACCGAATAAAAACGAACAGAGATGTTTACACTTTTACAACAAACAGCAGCCGCTCAGCCACAGGGCGCAAGTTGGACGTTCTGGCTGATGATCGGAGCGATGATTTTGATTATGTGGCTCTTTATGTGGCGTCCGGAGTCGAAGCGTCGCAAGGAGATGCAGAAGTTTCGCGATGGACTCAAAAAGGGCGATAAGATTATCACCGCCGGCGGTATCTATGCAACCGTGAAGGAGATTAAGGAGACGACGCTCCTCATCGAGGTTGATAGCAACGTAACGCTTCGCATCGACAAGAATATGGTCGTTGCCGATCCGTCGGCACAAAAGCCGGAGGAGAAGAAATAGTGGCTGCGCAGAGTAATATCTACTACACGTCGGGTACCTGCTCGCAGGCAATCCTGCTCGAAACGGATGGCGATGTGATTGTCCGCGTACAGTTCGTGGGCGGTTGCAGCGGCAATACGCAGGGCGTAGCGGCGTTGGTAGCGGGTATGAAGGTCGATGATGCCATAGCGCGTTTGGAGGGTATCGATTGTGCCGGTCGCGGTACGTCGTGTCCCGACCAACTCGCCAAGGCGTTGCGAAAGTTTGCCAAGTAGTAGTGCGAATTGCCCTACTGTCGGATGCCGACTTCCCTTGATATGGGAGGTCGGCTTTTTTTTGGCACTATGGTTGCGGAGGAGATGATTAAAAAATCTGCAACTATGAGAATAAATACAGGAAAAGGAACGATTGCGTTGTGGTCGCTTATTGCTATTTGGTCGGTGTCGGCAGTAACGTCGCTGCCGGGGTTGGCAATCTCACCGATTTTGGGCGAATTGAATACTATTTTCCCGAAGGCATCCGATTTGGAGATACAGATGCTCACATCGTTGCCATCGCTGCTGATTGTGCCGTTTGTGTTGCTTGCGGGGCGTCTGTCGGCAGGCCGTGATAAACTGCCGTTGCTCTATGCCGGTCTTGCGATATTCTTCCTGAGCGGTGTGGCGTGCCTGGTAGCAAAGAGTATGACGTGGCTGATTATAATCAGCTGTGTGCTGGGAATCGGCGCGGGTATGATTGTGCCGCTATCAACCGGCTTGGTGGTCGATTATTTTACGGGAAATGCCCGCGTGCGACAACTCGGTTATAGTTCGGCTATCAACAACCTTACGTTGGTCGCAGCAACCGCATTGACCGGGTATGTGGCAGATATAAATTGGCACCTTTCGTTTTTGGTCTATCTGTTGCCGGGTGTATCGCTCTTGCTTGCGTTGCAGTTACGCGGTAATCCGCCTGCGGCAGAGCCGAAAGAGAGCGACCAATATCGCCAGAGTGCAATCAATTACAAGCGATTGGCGGTTTTGACCGTGTTCTACTTTTTGATTACTTACGCCGTGCTGGCTGTGACGTTTGATTTGTCGTTTTTGGTCGAGAAGTACGGCATTCGCGAAGAGTTTTCGGGCGTGGCGATATCAGTGTTCTTTTTGGCGGTGATGTTGCCGGGCTTCTTCTTGGGGCACATTATGCGGATACTGCGCTCATATACGAATGTCGTTTCGATGTTGCTCGTTGCGGTGGGATTGGCTTGTGTCGGGTTGTTCCACCACCCTGCCGTGTTGTTGGTTGGTGTTGTGTTGACCGGTTTGGGATATGGCGTGATGCAACCGCTCATTTACGACAAGACAGCAATCATCGCACCGCCTCATTTGGCGACGCAGGCGTTGTCGATTGTGATGACTGCCAACTACCTCGCTATTATTCTATTCCCGTTTATGTTGGATGGCTTGCGCACGCTGTTTCACGCGCATAGCAGCGTGACATTTCCGTTCTTGCTTAATGCTGCCATTTCAGCTGTGGGGGTTGTGATACTTATGGTGTGGCGCAATAATATGGCGCTCGGATTGGACGACTCTTACTACTCGAATCGTTAAAATAATCCAAATTTTCATATCTTTGCGGTATGAAATCAGCCGTAGAGATATTTTCGATGCTCGGAGAGCGACTCTCTTCGTTCGGGTGCGATGCGCATTCGCAAGAGGTTATACGTCGTGCTACGGCCGAAAACGAGTGGTTTACGGAGCGTGACGTGCGACAAGCGATTGATGCTATTTGTCGTCGTATGTTGCACCGTGCCGATATAGAGCAGTGGTTGTCGCGCTATAATGTGCCGATGCGTGTACCGAAACGGGTGGCGGTGATTATGGCGGGTAATATTCCGGCAGTCGGTTTCTTCGATATGATGTGCGTGCTTGCCGCAGGTGGTGTGCCACAGGTGAAGTATTCGTCGAAGGATCGCGTGCTGGTGGAGTATATCGTGAATCTTTTGCGCGAAATAGAGCCCGAAATTCGTATTGAAGAGTATGTTGCAGGTAAATCGTGCCCCGATGCTGTAATTGCGACGGGAAGCGACAGCAGCAATATCTATTTTCGTTCGGCGTTCGGCTCACTACCCCACATTTTGCGTGGCTCTCGCCATTCGGTGGCTGTCTTGTCGGGCAAGGAGACGGCTACGGATGTGGCGGCTCTGTCAGACGATATATTCTCCTATTCGGGCTTGGGTTGTCGCAGCGTATCGCTTGTGTTTGTCCCCGAAAAGGTTGATGTGCGGATTCCGCCGCGACCGATGTGTCGGGCATATCATAATAACTATCTGCAAACTCGTGCCTTGATGACAATGGCGGGCGAAGCGTTTGAGGATACGGGCGAGGCGATTTTTGCGGAGGTGCAGAGTGCCGAATTTCCGAAGCGTTTGAGTCGCGTGAATGTGTGCCGCTATCGTTCGATTGATGATGTGAGGGCGTGGCTGACAGCAAACGATACGCGCCTGCAATGTGTTGTTTCGCAATTGGATGTACATCCGCGCGTAGTGCCGCTCGGTATGGCTCAATACCCTGCTTTGGACGATTATGCCGACGATGTGGATGTAATGGCGTTTCTGCAATCGCTGAGTTAGAGGTAGTACGCTACAAATAATAGCCGAGATGTTGCATAACACCTCGGCTATTATTTGTTGTAAGCGGATTGGTGGTCGCTATTTTACGCGCAATACCTTGCCTATTTTCAGGATGGCATTTGCCTTGATGCCGTTCAGACGACACAGAGCCGATACGCTCGTGTGGTTTCGTTTGGCGATAACGCTCAAATTGTCGCCGCTACGCACCTTGTAGTAGCGACGTTCGGCCGAGGCAGCGGTCTCCTTCTTCTCGGCGTCGTATCGCTCTTGTTCGGCGTTGAAGTCCTGCGAATATTTCGAGTAGATGCTGAAATACGAGCGTTTGAGCAGGAATTTGTCACGGCGCAACTCGCCGGTCTTGAAGTTGATAAGTCGCTCTGGGTCGAACGATTGTCCGCAGTATCGACACTCGAAGTGTAAGTGTGGTCCGGTGCTTCGGCCGGAGTTGCCTCCCAAACCAATCGGCTGGCCTGCCACTACCCTGTCACCCACCTCAACAAGACGTTGCGAGAGGTGGCCGTGGTAGGTCTCGATGCCGTTGTCGTGGCGGATGATAATCAGTGTGCCGTAGCCCGTATCGGTGCATTTCGAGAAGCGTACTTTGCCGTTAAATGCCGAACAGATTGTATCGCCAACCGACAATGCAATATCAATTCCGTTGTGGTTGCGACGATGGCGCACACCATAGCGCGACGTGATGCGACCGAGGTGTGGATAGCGATAGTGGCCGAGCGAATCTACGAGGTTTATCGCGACGGATTGAGGCAATGATGACGATTCGAGGTTGCGGTATGCTGCGATATTTTCCGTGTCCCAATATGCTGAAAACACGGTTGAATCCTGCTCGATAGTGTCGGTCTGCACGTAACGCCACGTGTTGTCGTTGAATAGTATGACGGATAGTGCCTTGTTGTCGGTTGCGATGGTATCCACCACAATCGGCGATTTCAGTTTTTCGATGGCCGCAATGCTATGTCCCTGCACGCCGACCGAGTCGCTTTTTATCTCATCTGCCGAAGCGTTAAGCGTGAGGGCAGCCACTGCAAACAATAAAATATATCTCTTCATCTCTTTTTCGGTAAATGCTCTTTTATTTGTTATAATCTTTTAGCAGGTCGGCGGCCTGCTCCAATGCCGTGTAGAAATCCTCGCCAAAACGGCGCGTAATCGGCTCTTTAAGTGCCTTGTACATCGGTAGCCCAATACGCTTGCCACACTCGCAAGCCGACGAGCAGATGTTCCAGCGATGGTAATTAAGTCCGACGCTGCCGTTCGAAAATTCGACTAATCGAATCGGGTACAGATGGCACGATATCGGCTTACGGAATGCGCACTTGCCATCCAAATATGCCGCCTCAATAGCGCACAGCGTAACACCATCCGCATTGCGAAAAGCGTAGGCGCATTCGGCGTTATTGACGAGTGGTGTAGTGTAGTCGCCTTCGATGTCAACAACCATAAAACCCTGCTCCTCGACCGCTGCGATGCCTTCGGCGGTCATATATGGGCGATAGTTTTCATACTCCTCTTCCAGCGCATCAACCTCATCGATGTCGAGTGGTGCGCCCGAATCGCCGTCTATGCAACACTGCCCTTTGCAGATGCTGATGTCGCAGGCGAAAGGCGTTGTCAGGATGTCTGTGCTGACAATCTTTCCATCTATCTCAATCATCTGCGGAATCGTTTGAGTGAATCTTCAATAACAATGTCGTACAACTCGCCGAGCGACATACCCATTGCTCGTGCCTGCTTCGGTACGATACTGCCACTGCTCATACCCGGAATCGAGTTGATTTCAATCATATACGGAGTGCCATCCGGTGTGACAATAAAGTCGATGCGTACAACACCGCTGCAACGGCACGCGCGATACGCTTCGGTAGTCATCCGATTCAGTCGTGCAACAATCTGCTCGTCAATGTCGGCAGGCGTAATCTCGTCGGATAGTCCCTCGGTGTACTTCGCTTCGTAGTCGAAGAATGCACGCTTTGATATAATCTCCGTAATCGGGAAAAGGTACTCCTTCTCGTCGGTGATAATCACGCCACAACCAAATTCTCGACCTGTGATACACTCCTCGATAAGCACCTCGTCGCTTTCGCTAAATGCCAACTCTACGGCCTTGCCAATCTCGTCGGCTGATGTTACGCGCGTAACACCAAAACTGCTGCCGCTTGCATTCGGCTTGATGAATAGTGGCAATCCGAGTTGGGCGACAATCGCCTCAGTGTCAATTTTATCGCCCCTGCCGAGCAGGACTTCGCGGGCGAGATTTATGCCTCGTCCTGCGACAGCACGCTTGGTCGAAATTTTGTCGAATGTGATGGTCGATGACACCTGCGAACACGAGGAGTACGGGATACCCATCATATCGAGATAGCCCTGCAACTTGCCATCTTCGCCCGGTGTGCCGTGGATGATTATAAGGGCATACTCGAACTGTGTACGCTCGCCTTCGACGGTGAGCGAGAAGTCGTTTTTGTCCACGTCATATCGGCGACCGTCCGGTGCCGTATATACCCAATCGCGGTGGTGAAGGTCGATGACCTTTACGTCGTATTTCTGCTTGTCGAGTGCTGCCGAAATCTGTGCGGCACTATTCAGTGCGATTTCGCGCTCGGACGAGTTTCCGCCGGCAAGCAGTGCTATTTTTAGTCGGTTCATATATCTTGTTTGTGTTATTGCTGTTTGAGTATCTCTTCAATCATATCAAGAGCGTTGCGTGCCTCGGCATTCGAGGGGTCGATGCGCAACACCTCGCGAAAATCCTCGATTGCACGGTCGAACTCCTTTGCACGGAAATAGTGCGCGCCACGCTCTATGCGAAGCATCGCAGCATTGCCTTCGCCCTCCTCGATTTGGCGACTCAACTCGGCAATGGAGAGTGTCGGACTCCAAATATTGTTCGATAGGATGTATCGCGCTATGCTTGGGGTGACCATTGCATCTATTGGCTCGCGTCGGGCAACGGCACTGCGGATGTCGGTTGCGGCGTAGTCGAACATCGGAGCATCGGCAAGATACGTGATGCGGTCGGCAAATTTATCAACTGCATAACCGCGTCGCGGATAGACGAATATCGGGTACTCGGCGAGTATCTCTTCGTAGTTGCGCCACGTGTCGAACTTCGCAATGTTGTCGGCACCCATAAGTATCGAAAACTCCATTGCACTGCCGAAGTTTTGCTTTAAGTAACGCAGTGTATTTATCGTATATGAAGGACGTTCGAGCGTCAGTTCGATTGCCGAAACTTTTATCTGCTCGGGGTATTTCGACTCGGCGCACGCCATTTCGCACATCTCGTATCGGCTAAATTCGGGCGCGAGTTCAGTCGATTGCTTGTGCGGATTTTGCGGCGAGACGATAAGGATAATCTGGTCGCACAACTTCTGCTCCACGACCCACTCCGCAAGCGCAATATGGCCACGATGTACCGGGTTGAACGAACCGAAATATAGTATTACCCTGCTCTTCATTATGCGCGACCGATAAATGTGTCGATAATCTGTTCGGTTGTGGCTATTGCCTCCGCCAAAACGTCATTTACGACAACGTGGTCAAACTCATCGGCCTTCTCAATCTCGAAACCCGCCTTTGCGACGCGCTTGGCGATAACCTCCGGAGCGTCGGTGCCACGACCTACAAGACGACGCTGCAACTCCTCTACCGATGGCGGCATAATGAAAATCGAGCACGCCTTCTCGCCGAAAATCTTTTTCAGATTGATTCCACCCATCACATCGACGTCGAAGATGATAATGTTGCCTTTACCCCAGATGCGTTCTACCTCGCTTTTTAACGTGCCGTAGCAAGTGCCGGCATATACCTCCTCCCACTCGACAAAACTATCCGTTGCGACCTTTTCGGCAAACTCTTCCTGCGAGAGGAAGTAGTAATCCGCGCCGTCGCGCTCTTCACCACGAGGTGCACGGCTGGTCGCCGAAATCGAAAACTCGAATTGCGGATAGCGTGTGAGCAATTCGTGGACGATTGTGGTCTTGCCCGAACCGCTCGGGGCGGAAAATATGATGACTTTCTCCATCGTTTTTTTGGTTGTTATAAGAGGTTGAGTACTTGTTCTTTAATCTTCTCCAACTCGTCTTTCATACGCACGACCAAAATCTGTATGTCGTGCTGGTTTGCCTTCGAGCCGGTGGTGTTGATTTCGCGACCCATCTCCTGCGCAATGAAGCCGAGTTTGCGACCTGCCTGCTCCTCCGAAGCGGCCACTTCGCGGAAGTATTTGCAGTGGTTTGCCAAGCGCACCTTCTCCTCGGTAATGTCGAGCTTCTCGATGTAGAAAATCATCTCCTGCTCCAAACGGTTGTTGTCCGGCTCCAAGCCGAGCTTCTCGATCTGCTCACGAATGCGTGTACGGACAGCATCGGCGCGTGCTTGTTCAAATGGCGTAATCTCGTCGCGGAAATGCTCGATGTTATCGACCCTTGCGAGCAGGTCGGCGATAAGCGTTGCACCCTCCTGCACCCGGAACTTATCCAACGCCTCGATTGCCTCGCCTACTGCGCGAACGACTGCCTGCAACTCGTCGTCGGAGGCCGTTGCGCTCTCTGCCGACATTACGTTCGGCATCTTCAACACGGCGGGGACAATGGCGTCATAGTCGGCATCAATGCCCGAATATGTCAGTGCATCGTTCACCTGTCGCAAGTAGGTGCGGAACATCTCGTTGTCAATCTTGGCTGCCGTCTGCACCTCGGTTGCCTCGACCGAGACGAAGATGTCGATTTTGCCTCTCACGAGCGTTTTTGCGGCGAGGTTGCGTATATCGAATTCGACGGCGCGATACGCACTCGGCACCTTCACCGACAAATCCAACTGCTTGGAGTTGAGCGAGCGCACCTCGGCGACGAACTTCTTGTTTGCTACTTTCACTTCGGCTTTGCCGAATCCTGTCATTGATTTCTGCATAGGTCGTAACGGTTTATTGGGGCAAAGGTACTAAAAGCCGTGCAAATCTGAAAGATTTTCCGCAAGGAAAATTATACTACGCAATAAGGGCGTACGACTCTTTGCCGTACGCCCTCTTGTTTGTGGTCGGTATTAAAGACTCGAAATGTTAACAGGCATTACATAATGAAATTTCTTCGTTTCTCCATTTTGTATAGCCGGAGTCCATTGAGGAGAGCGATAGAGAGTTCGCTTTACAATACGTTCTGCACGAGGATTGGTCGATTCAATAATATTTACAGTTATAACCTTTCCCGATTTACCAATAATAAACTCTGCTTTAACGTGTGTGCCTTCATTGACTCTGCATTGCAACAGTTGATCACGAGTGCTCTCTTCAAACCAACGCCTAAACTCCATATAGTCACCATTGTTGAATCTCGGTTTTGCGGAGATTTTTGCGTCATCTTTGCTAACTTTTTTTGTTAAAGTTACATCGGTGTCGCACTGCTCCGATAGAACGAAACTATAGTCTTGATAACCAAAGGCAACGATAATTGCTGGTACTCCTGCTTTGGCTTTGAACGCAATAGTTCCCGACTTGTCGGCGGTGCCTTTCTTTGCGTATATAACGGCGTCTTTAATAGGTTTTCCTTCGTTGTCTGTTACAAGTATGGTGTAGTCCATCTTGTTTTTGGGGGTGTTTAGTGTGATTTCTTTGGTTGTTTGTACCATCAGAACACCTCTGTTAGTAACGTCTATATCGTCTATTTCTGTCCCCTTGAATATGTTTTTAGTAATCTTATTCCACTTCTTGGTTGCAGTCACCTGTGCAATCATATCGTCTGTGTAATTCGACGGAGTAAACCCTTTCACGTATGTGCCATTAACAACATACAGAGGTGCTTCAAACTCTGTATGGAAAAATTTTGAGTATTTAGTTTCGTTCTTTAACCCCGATGGTGTTAGTGTGACTCTGTGCGTAGGTTCTGCTTGTAGGGCAGTTCTCTTGTTATTGAAGCCATTAGCAACAATAATTATATTGCGATTGAACTTGGCATTCATCTTAAAACAGCCATTTTTATCGGTTTTGCCTCTCTCGATAAAAAGTTCTGCTCGTTTGGCGGCCTTTCCTGCATCGTTTTTTACTCGATAATAGTAATCAAGATTTTGCGCCGAAAGCGAGCAATATGATGTAATCAGCAGAAGATATAGAAGTATTCTTTTCATAGAACTTATTTTTTTTGTAAATATACAAAATTATTACAAATATACAAAGAACTTGCGTAAAAATGGCAGAATGAGGGCAAAATATGATAAGTGGTTGGTACTTATACCATTTTTGTGTTATCCCGCCATATTTCTAATTTCGGCAGAAATAGCCGTATATGGTGGGTATTAGAGAAAGAATT
>JAFQRH010000022.1 GCA_017410165.1 Alistipes sp.
GCGATGGTAATCATCAGGGATGGGGCCTCGTAAGCCACACCCTCGAAGAATAGGGATTTTTTCATTGTATTGGTTATTAGTTAGTTGTATCATTGTTATTAGCGTGTTCGTTAGTTATAAGCATACGCGCGAGTGTGTTCGTGCGCGCACGAGTTAGCAGCAAAGGTAGGTATAATTTCGTGGAAATCAAACAAAAAAGCGATTAATTGCGCACTTTTTTTCGATGCACAGCTGCTCCGTTTCGAGGATGGAAAAGCATTAAAACTGGATTGCAGTATAAATTTTTACAAAACAAGATGAAATATTGATGGATTGACTAAATATTTTGCACTTATTTGCGCCTTGTTTTGCCGTAGTTTCAATTTAATTTATTAAATTTGCCCGATTATTTGCGTGTCGTTGTCGCTTCGCGTCGGGACGATGCGCGTAAAACGAAAAATGTAACGAAATTTCGATATGGGTAAGGTAATTGCTTTGGCAAACCAAAAGGGTGGTGTCGGTAAGACGACGACGGCGATAAATCTGTCGGCGTCCATCGCGTTGCTCGGTAAAAAGGTGCTGCTCATCGATGCCGATCCGCAGGCGAACGCAACGTCGGGTTTGGGCTTCGATATCAACCTCGAAGGTACGTACGAGTGCATCACGGGCGAGCGTCAGGCGTCGGATGTGATTCTGCGTAGCGACGATGTGAAGAATCTGTGGGTGCTGCCGTCGAGCATCGACCTTGTGGCAGCCGAGACCGAACTGCCGGCAATGGAGGAGAGCCACTTTGTCGTAAAGAAGATTATCGACAGCGTGCGCGACCGTTTCGACTACATATTTATCGACTGCTCGCCGTCGCTCGGCTTTACGACCGTCAATATCCTGACGGCTGCCGACTCGGTGTTGATTCCCGTGCAGTGCGAGTATTTGGCATTGGAGGGTTTGAGCAAACTGCTCAATACCATCAAACTTGTCAAGAATGGTCTGAATCCGTCGCTCGACATCGAGGGCTTTGTGCTTACGATGTATATGCGTAACCGCTTGAACAATCAGGTGGCAGGTGAGGTGCGCGAGCACTTCGGTCCGCTGGCGTACGACACAATAATTCAGCGAAATATCCGTTTAGGAGAGGCACCGTCACACGGCAAACCGATTATGTTGTACGACGCATCGGCAACGGGTGCGACAAACTACCTGTTGCTTGCCAAAGAGTTTTTGAAGAGAAATCGTAAAAAGAGAGGATAACAGATATGAAACAGAAAGGATTAGGTCGCGGACTCGGTGCCATTTTCGGTAGCGAAGCCATTGATTTGAAGGCGAAGCCGATGTCCGAGATGACCGAAATAGCCATTGCGGATATTGTTCCAAATCCGACACAGCCACGCTCGCTCTTCGACGAGGATGCGCTCGGCGAACTTGCCGACTCGATTCGTACGTTGGGCCTGATTCAGCCGATAACGGTGCGCAAGAATGGCGACCGGTATATGATTATCAGCGGTGAGCGTCGTTGGCGTGCAGCGCAGATGGCGGGGCTCACGTCGTTGCCTGCCTATGTGCGCGAGGTGGATGACGAGAATCTGCACGCTATGGCGTTGGTTGAGAATATCCAGCGTCAGGATTTGAATGCCATCGAGGTTGCGCTCGGTATGCAACGTCTGATTGACGAGTGCGGACTGACGCAGGAGGATTTGGCTGACAAGGTGGGCAAGAAACGCTCGACCGTAGCCAACTATATGCGTCTGTTGCGTCTGCCTAACGAGGTGCAGCTCGCCGTTAAGGATGGCTTTATCTCGATGGGTCACGCCAAGGCAATTGCATCGACCGACGAAGTGAAACAGCAGTTGGCTGTGCTGAAAAAGTGTTTGAAGTATAACCTTTCGGTGCGTCAGGCGGAGGACTATGTTCGCGCGCTGGCAGAGAAGAGCTCACGCAGTAAGTGTGTTGCGGTGGATGAGGAGTATCCGGAGGCATACACCCGTCTGGTTGAGCATTTGGAGCGATTCTTCTCTCAAAATATCAGCATCAAGCGTAGTAAAAACGGCGGAGGTAAGATTACCATCGAGTTCGACGGCGATGCCGATATCGAGCGTTTTGTTGAACGTTTTTCAAAAAGCAAATAGTGGGATGGAGTTGAAGCGTAGCAATATTTCGGTTGCGGTGCAGAGGTGGTTGCGATGCGTGGCGATTGCTGTTGCGATTATAGTCGCAACGGGCGTGGCGTCCGCGCAGGAGATACAGTTGCCTCGTAGCCCGTACAGCCGTCAGTTGCGTAGCCATCGACAAGTTGTGCGAAGCGGAATGCTTCAAAAACCCGATTCGGCTGCCATTGCTCGTGCCGATTCGGCGCGCGTGATGAATGTGCGCGATTCGCTGCTGCGTATGCCGACCGATTCGCTATTCTCGGTCTCCGACTCGCTTCGAATGACGTTGCCCGACTCGGTGCGTGCCGAGATATTCCCCGATTCGTTGTTCCCGAAACCGCCGACCGAGCGCGAGTTGCGTCGAGCCGAGCGTAGGGAGAATCGCAAGCCGTTCATTAGCGACTCGATGTCGTTGCGCAAGGTGAGTATGCTCTCGGCCGTGTTGCCCGGCTTCGGACAGATATACAACAAGCAGTATTGGAAACTGCCGATTCTCTACGGAACGGTTGGCGCTTCGCTCGGAATGTGCCTCTACGAACAGAGTAAGTATAAGCCGCTCAAACAGCAGTTCGACCTGCTGACCGACCAATCGTTGTCGCGTACCGAGGAGTTGAACTCGTTGCAGCGGCAGATGATTAAGCACAACACGCTCAAACAACTCTTTATGGCTACGACAATCGCCTCGTATCTCTACTTCATTGGCGATGCTGCGGTCTGCTACTCGACAAACGACGTCTCGTCGGTTGCTCGTGCAACAACCCTGGCGACAATCTGCCCGGGTGCGGGACAGATATATAATAAGAGTTATTGGCGTCTGCCGATTGTCATCGGTGGTTTTGCCTCGACCATCTATTGTATCGACTGGAATAGTCGCGGATATCAGCGATTCAAAAAGGCGTATCGTCTGCGTTTCGACTACGACCAGAATCCGGATAAATATCCGAATGGCTCACCCGACGAATTTAGGGGCCGCTACGCATCGACATTCCTGAAAAACCTGCGTAACAGTTACCGCCGAAATCGAGATTTGTGTATCATCCTCACGGCCGGTCTGTACGTGTTGCAGATTATTGATGCGCACGTCGATGCCCATCTGCACGATTTCGATGTGTCGGACGATTTGAGCGTAGATGTGAAGCCGATGATTGGCGCACACTACCATCCTGCGCACGGCACGCAAACCACGGTCGGAATGAACGTGAATGTAAACTTCTAAACCAAGTTATGATTAAACTCTCGAAAACGCTTATGCTGCTCGCTTTGTTGTCGGTTGTGACGACAAGTGCGCAGGCGGCTAAACGTACTACCAGAACCAAAGTTGTCGCTCCAACCATTGTCACACCGCTCTACGATACGGTACGCGTGGTCATATATGATACGATTCGTGTCGAGCCGAAGGCGGCTCCGCGCATCGACACCTTGCGTACGACACATACCCCTGCCGAGATAGATTCGCTTGCAGATGTGTGGCAGACGATGATGGCGGCACAGGGCGAGCGTCACTTCTTTGGCGACTTTTCCGCTCCGACGACGGGTGAGGAGGCGATGGCTGTCGATTCGCTCTATCGCAAACGCTTGCAGGATATGGTATCGCCCGTACACCTGCCATATAACTATATCGTTCGTAAGTATATCGACCAATATCTCGGTGGGCGTTGGAGTCCGCTCTCGCGCGTACTGTCGCTGTCGAAATACTACTTTCCGATTATCGAGCAGGAGTTGATTGCGGCGGGCCTGCCGATTGAGTTGCGCTTCCTGCCGATTATCGAGTCCAACCTCTCGGCGTTGGCCACTTCGCGTGCCGGAGCCGTCGGTCTGTGGCAGTTTATACCATCGACGGGCAAGAATTTGGGCTTGGAGATAAATTCGCTCGTCGATGAGCGTTGCGATGTGATGCTCTCGACACGTGCTGCGTGCCGATTCTTGCGCGACCTGTATAACATATACGACGATTGGACACTTGCGTTGGCGGCGTATAACTGTGGTCCGGGTAACGTCAGCAAAGCGATAGCGCGTGCCGGTGCCGACTGTAAGACGTTTTGGGATATATACGACTACCTCCCGTCGGAGACTCGTGGCTACGTTCCGAAGTTTATCGCGGCGGCATATGCTTATACGTACCACAATCTGCACAATGTAACGCCGGAGCCGACGCCGGAGTGTATCGCTACCGATACGGTGACAATTAACCGCACGATGCATTTGGGACAGGTTGCTTCGACGCTGAATATTCCGATAGAGACTCTTCGCCACCTGAATCCGCAGTACAAGATAGATATCGTGCCGGCTGCGCGCAAACCTTATGCGTTGCGTCTGCCGACGAGATACTTGTCGGAGTTTATCGAGCAGCAGGATTCGATATATGCGAAGGATTCGACTTACCTCAAAGAGTATATGAACCCCGCTAACCTCGAAAAGAAACGTGCCGAGGGTGTGGGCTATACATACACCGTTCGCAGTGGCGATAATCTGGGTCTGATTGCCAAACGCAACCGCACGACGGTCAAGGCAATTATGCAGTGGAATCGTCTTCGCTCGACGGTTATCCGTCCGGGTCAGAAATTGAGAATCAACAAACCAAAACCGAGAGCATAGCGTGTTTGAGAGAGGAGTCATAGTAGCCCCGGCAACGGCATCGGGAGGAGCCATCGCCATCGTTCGTGCGAGTGGCGAGGGGGTGATTGAGTGTTGCGACAAGATTTTCCGAGGTCGCAAGCCGCTCGCGGCGGTCGGCTCGCACACGATTCACTACGGCGAGATTGTCGATGGCGACCGCGTGGTGGATGATGTGTTGGTGTCGGTCTTTCGCGCTCCGCACTCCTATACGGGCGAGGATGCCGTTGAGATTTCGGCACACGGCTCGGCGTATATCGTCTCGGAGATTATTCGCTTGTTCTGCTCGTCGGGCGCACGTTTGGCGGCTGCCGGCGAGTTTTCGGCGCGCGCTTTGGCTGCCGGACGTATGGATTTGTCACAAGCGGAGGCGGTTGCCGATTTGATTGCTGCCGACTCGCGCGCTTCACACGCGCTCGCTGCGACGCAGATGCGAGGCGGCTATTCGCACCTGCTTGACACGCTGCGCGAACAACTTGTGAATATTACGGCCCTGCTCGAATTGGAACTCGATTTTTCGGAGGAGGATGTCGAGTTTGCCGACCGCCGAGAGTTGCGCGCGATGCTCGACGAGACCGACGAGGTTATTGTGCGACTGATGGAGTCGTTCCGCGTGGGCAATGCCATTCGCGAGGGTGTAAATGTTGCGATTGTTGGTGCGCCGAACGTCGGTAAGAGTACGCTGCTCAACCGCTTGGTAGGTGACGACCGTGCTATGGTGTCGAACATTGCCGGCACGACACGCGATACGATTGAGGAGTGCGTGACCATCGACGATGTGCGTTTCCGCTTTGTCGATACGGCGGGTCTGCACTCGACCGACGATCTGCTCGAACGTATGGGTATCGAGCGTACCGAGCAGGCGATACGTCGCGCTCAAATCGTGCTTTGGCTGACCGAGCCGACCGATGTCGAGCCGACCGCACCTGCCGTTTCGGAGTCGCAGACGCTGATTCGCGTCGTGAATAAGATGGATACGACTACGAGCCGCGATGTTGAGGATGCGCTCTATATATCGGCGCGTGATAATGAGGGTCTCGATGCGTTGCGCGATGCGTTGCGTCGTACGGTTAGCACCGAGTCACTCTATCGTGGCGATGTGATTGTCTCGAATCTGCGCCATTTCGAGGCACTTTCGCGCGCTCACAATGATATTGCTGCGGCGGTTGAGTGTTTGGAGTCGGGCTCTTCGGAGGAGTTGCTATCGGAGGATGTGCGCGGTGCAATTTCGGCACTTGCCGAGATTACGGGTAGCATAACGAATGAACATATATTGCAGACTATTTTCTCGCGGTTTTGCATCGGTAAATAGTTGATATATAATAAATTGCTGTGCGGATAATGAAAATTGCCCTTGTTCAGACAGACATTGCGTGGTGCGACGAGCGCGAAAATATCGCTCGCGTTGCGGCTGCCATCTGCTCTGCACCATCGGCCGACGTGTACGTGTTGCCGGAGATGTGGAGTACGGGCTTTGTTATCGAGGCACAGACGGTGGCTCGTACGGAGGCGGAGAGTGAGCCGCTCGCGTGGATGTGTCGCACGGCTGCGGAGCGCGATTGTGCGCTTGCGGGGTCGTTGGTGATTCGAGAGAGCGACCGATACTATAACCGCCACTATTTTGTTGCGCCGGAGGGCATCGTTGCGCGATACGACAAGCGTCACTTGTTCCGCCCGGGTGGCGAGACAAAACGATTTACGGCGGGCAGCGATAGGGTAGTCGCCTCGTGGCGCGGTGTGCGTTTTCTGCTGCAAACGTGCTACGATATGCGCTTTCCGTGCTTCTCGCGTAACCGACTGACGGAGAGTGGAGAGCCGGAGTACGACGTTGCGATATATGTCGCATCGTGGCCGACAGCGCGAATGAAGGCGTGGCATACGCTCGCGGCGGCACGCGCAATCGAGAATCAGTGCTTTGTCGTTGCGGTCAATCGTACGGGGCGTGATGCCTACTGCGACTATTCGGGCGGCAGTGTATGTGTGGATGCAATGGGCGAGGTGTTGGCGGCGGCAACGGAGTCCCCTTCGGTGGTTACAGTCGAGGTGGATATGGCAACACTTGGCGAGTTGCGCAAGCGTTTTCCGACCCTGCGCGATGGTGACGAGGTTTTGTTGCACACAAAATAAATTATTACATTTGCCACAGACAAAGAGTTGTATATTTATTGCAAACTTAAATATTTATAAAGAATGAAAAAAGTAATTTTAACCTCTATGGGATTTCTTGCAATGGCTCTGACGGGCTGTTCGGAGCAGCCAAAGGAGGCGGCGTGGGTTGTCGATCGTTTCGACGATGCGAAGGTGATTCGTTACGAAGTGCCGGAGTTTGAGAACCTGCCGCTCAACGAAAAGTTGTTGGTCTATTATTTGGCCGAGTCGGCAAAGTGTGGTCGTGATATTCTCTTCGACCAGAATTTCAAGTACAACCTCACGATTCGTCGTGCATTGGAGCAGATTTACACTTCGTATGCGGGCGACAAGAGCGCAGCCGATTTTGTTGCGATGGAGAAGTATTTGAAGAAGGTGTGGTTTGCCAACGGTATCCACCACCACTACTCGAACGATAAGTTCACGCCGGAGTTCTCGCGTGAGTGGTTTGCCGAGCAGTTGGTGGCTCTTAATGTCGAGTCGCCGATTTCGCACGAGGAGTTGTGCGAGGTAATCTTCAACCCTTCGCTCTACGCATCGCGTTTGAACCAGAGTGCCGGTGTCGATATTATTCAGGCGTCGGCCGGCAACTACTACGAAGGCGTTACACAGGCCGAGGTTGAGGCGTTCTATAACAAGATGATTGACAAGAACGACCCGTGTCCGATTTCGTACGGTCTCAACTCGAAACTCGTCAAGGAGGATGGTAAAATCTTCGAGAAGACCTACAAGATTGGCGGTATGTACTCCGCAGCATTGGAGCAGGTTGTATATTGGCTCGAAAAGGCGGAGAGCGTGGCAGAGGAGCCGCTCAAAACCACTATTGGTCTGCTTATCAAGTACTATCGCAGTGGCGATTTGCGCGACTTCGATGCGTTCAACATCTCGTGGGTGAAGGATACGCAGTCGAATGTCGATTTCGTGAACGGCTTTACCGAGACCTATGGCGATCCGCTGGGAATGAAGGCATCGTGGGAGTCGGTCGTAAACTTCAAGGACCACGCAGCGTGCGAGCGTACACGCATTATCTCGGAGAATGCACAGTGGTTCGAGGACCACTCGCCAATCAATCCTGCATATCGTAAGCCGGAGGTGAAGGGTGTATCGGCAAAGGTTATCACCGTAGCGATGCTTGGTGGCGACTGCTATCCGACAACGCCAATCGGTATCAACCTTCCTAATGCCGACTGGATTCGCAAGGAGCACGGCTCGAAGTCGGTAACCATCGACAATATTACCTACGCATACAAGAAGGCGGCACAGGGCAACGGCTTTGCAGAGGAGTTCGTTTTGCGCGATGAGGACCGCGAGCGTATGAAGGAGTATGGCAAACTTTCGGACGATCTTCACACCGACCTTCACGAGTGTCTGGGTCACGGTTCGGGTCAATTGGCTCCGGGTACTACGGGTAACGAGCTCGGCTCTTATTCGTCGGCTTTGGAGGAGACGCGTGCCGATTTGTTTGCTCTCTACTACCTCGGCGACGAGAAGATGATTGAGATTGGTCTGATTCCTTCGCTCGACGTGGCAAAAGCACAGTACGCATCGTATATTATGAATGGTATGATGACGCAGTTCTCGCGTATCGAGTTGGGCAAGAATGTCGAGCAGGCACATATGCGTAACCGCAAACTCATCTCGGAGTGGGCATACGACCTCGGCCGCGAGGAGAATGTTATCGAGTGGGTTGAGAAGGACGGCAAGCGTTATATCGTAGTGAATGACTTTGATAAGTTGCGTGCTATCTTCGGCGTACAGCTCCACGAGATTCAGCGTATCAAGAGCGAAGGCGACTTTGAGGCGGGTAAGGCACTCATCGAGAAGTTTGCCGTTAAGATTGAGCCGGAGCTCCACAAGGAGGTACTCGAACGCTACAAGGCACTCAATATTGAGCCGTACGGTGGCTTCGTTAATCCGGAGTATCGCCTCGTTGAGAAGGATGGCGAGATTGTAGATGTTGAGGTATCGTACCCTGCAAACTACATCGAGCAGCACCTGCTCTACTCGAAGAACTACTCGTTCCTGCCGTCGTTGAACTAATGTCGGGGTGGGCGGACACTGACGTCAAAAACAGAAGCCGTCTAACAAGGTGATTTCTGCGTTACGCTTGCCCTCAAAAGCTCATTTACGCCGAGTAAACTGCGCTTTTTCGGGCTACGCAGGCCTTGAAATCCCTCTTGTTTACAACTTCTAACAAAAGCAGGGCGGTCACTCGAAAAGGAGTGACCGCCCTGCTTTTGTTTGCTACGATTGCGCGATGCGTTTAGAAGCGATGATGCTTCTCTGTTACGCGCAACGCATCGAGCGCCGATTTGCGCACCGGTTGTAATACGTCGTTGAGCGAACTGAACGGTAGAGTTTCAACCGCCATTGCAAAAGGTTGAGCATCTTGCTTATTCGGGTGGATAACATACATCACCACCTCGCCGTAGTTGCCATCCTTGTCTTCGCCGACGGCCAATGCCGTTGCTGCGCTCCACGGACACTTGTCGAACATCACGAGTCGCTCATTCTTGAAGCCACGCTGTACGAGGTTGTTGATGAGCGAACGGCGAGTCGAGCCGGTCAAATCACCTGCGAATATCGAGTTGTAGAAATTTACAACCTTGTCGTTGCACGTCACCTCTGATGCCAGTACTGCGCGACCATCGCTACCCATATAGTAACTGCCCTTGACGGATACTACCGCCTCCGATATCACATCGGCTTTGGTTACGAATGGCGTGCCGAAGCAGAACTCTCCAATCGGCTCTCCGTGTGCGTCGATACATACTGCCCACGGAATATATGCCGTATCCTCCATCAAACCGTACATCGTCATACTCTGTGTGTTGGTCATGCCGTACGAGCCGACAACCTCCAACGTTTCGTAAATGTTGCCCAAGAAATCCTGCTTGTAGATGTCGAGATGGCCGGTAAGTTGCTCGCGCATAATCTTGTTGGCATCGGCTCCCGGTTGTGTCAATGCTGCCTCGTATAACTCCTTATCAATAGCGTCCCAATAGAATACTACGTGTGGGTCGGATGCCGTGATTGTGATGTTGGCCGTGTTGTACGAAATGTCGCCTATCGAGAACGTAAACGAACAGTTAGCAGGGTCGCCACCGGCTTTGGTCGAAAATGGCTCTTTGGTGAGGGCTGTTGTTGCCATTCCTCCTTCGTAGCCGAACACGGCGACGTAGTAATCGCGTCCAGGTTGGCACGAATCGATGGTTGTGCTGACCTCACCCTTCGAGAGCGATACGAGATTGCCTCGATTCTGGATGCAGTGCGTCATATACTGCTCGTCACCCATCTCGTCCACGAGCAGTTTGCTGACAATGTCGATAATGTATTGATCCTCTGCCTCGGATGGCTTGATGGTCATCTTTGCACCGCTGTACGTGATGTCGCTCAGCGTGATTGCAAACGAGTTGGTCGAAACGGCCGGCTCTGCCGTCTTGAACGGAACGGCTGCAATAGCAGTCGTAATCGCGCCGGTCGTCTTATCGACTCCCATCGCTACGGCGTAGTAGTCGGTGGCGGCCATCAGATTAGTGAATCCGTACGAATCGTCGCCACTCGACAACATTCGTTTGAGAATCTCCGCGCGATCCTCCAATTGAAGCGCCGCTCCTGCCGAGATGATGGTGTTGTCGATGAACTTCTGCCAACCAAACACTGTCTCATACTCGTTGTAATACTCCTTGCGAAGAATATCGAAGTAGTATGTCGTCTGTTTGTCGTTCGGGCTGACCGATACACGTGCCTCGGTCGAGGTGATGTCGATTACCTCCACCGTGAAAGGTGCCTCCTGTGGCGGCTCCGGCTTTTGTGGCTCATCGTCTGGCTTCTCCTGATCGTCGGGCGTTGTCTGCTCGTTGTTGTCATCGTCAGGGAGTGGGGTGTCCGGATTGCAACCAACGAGTACCATCGTGGTACACAGGAAAGCGATTGTTGCAAATAATCTGAAAATATGCTTCATACCTAAATAAAATAATATTTCTCGTGCAAATATATGTATAATTATGCACTATTCCAAATTTTTACGCAAAACGGGTGTCTGCTTTTGAGAGCAAACACCCGCTTAAATTATGAGTTACCTGCCGCTGTCGGCTAACATTGCCACTTGTAGGTGAAATTACGCAACCACTTGATTACGAAGCCCGGCAGTGCCTGACAAATCGGGATTAAGAGTCGCATCCACCAATCCGGTACCACGCAACGACGACCTTTCCAAAGTGAGTTCAAGCCACGACGAGCGCAGAAACGCGGTGTCGAGAGAGCGTGAATCTTCAAACCGATACCTTGCCACTTCTTGCTCAAACCGTAGAGGTCGGTAGCAATACCGGCAGGGCATACGGCCGTAACTTTGACATTCTTGTCGCGCACCTCTTTGGAGAAGGCCACCGAGAAACTCTTCAAGTACGCCTTGCTTGCGCTGTACAGAGCCAACCCCGGCCAAGGCATCCATATCGAGTAGGAGGACATATTGAGGATGTGACCTCCGCCTCGCTCTGCCATATCGGCAGCAAATAGTCGGCACAAAATCGTATTCGTGATGTCGTGCAGAGTAATAGCGCGTATGATACGCTCCGTCGGCGTGTTGATGATGTCGCAGTGCGAGAACATTCCGGCGTTGTTAATCAGCACGTCTATCGTGTGACCGTTCTCTTTTGTCCACGCAAACAACTCTTCGGCTGCGGTGGTGGTTGCCAAATCTTTGGCGAGTACCGTCACCTTCACGCCGTGTGTTGCCTCAATCTCGGAGGCCGCCTTGTCTAGCAACTCTTTGGTGCGGCTGACGATGACAAGGTTGTATCCGAGTGCGGCAAGTTGCTCGGCATACTGACGACCGATACCTGTCGAAGCACCCGTCACAAGTGCTGTTTTTGACCCCTTAACAACTTCTCCTCTGCGCATAATTAGTCAATTTTAGCGAGTTCTTTCCACACCTTGTCAGGAATTGGCTCCTTACAGTTGTGGCAACACTGCATATCCTTCGAGTACATACGGGCGATGCAGTAGTCGCGGTGGTCGCAACCCGAACGTGTCGAGAGGTCGCCCTCCTTCATCTTGTTTACAAATGCAGGGTCGTTGATAAGGCAACGAGCCATCTGTACCATCTCGAAACCGGCGTCGAGCACCTTCTCGATACCCTCACGCGATACGATACCGCCGACATATACGAGCGGACCCTTCAACGCCTCGCGGAACTTCTTTGCATTTTCGAGGAAGAAGCACTCCTCGAACTTGTAGTCCTTAATCATCCACTGACCGAACAAATCGACTACAATCTTCTGCAACCACTCGTTCCAACCCATATAGTAGCTCATCGTCTTTGTCGGGATACGACCACGCATTACGGCCATTGGCGCGCGCGAAACGAAGCCCGACGAGAGAACAATACCGTTCACGTTGAATTTCTCAATCTCTTTTGCGATTTCGATACTCTCCGGAATCTGAATGCCGCTCTTGAAACCGTCCTCCATATTGTGCTTGACCAGAACGGCCGTGCCGGTCTTTGCTGCTGCCTCCATAACCTCGGTGAGACACATCTTCATAAAGCGCATACGGTTTTCGAGTGAGCCACCAAACTCGTCGCGACGACGATTGGTCCACGGCGAGAGGAATTGCGAGATGAGATAACCGTGACCGGCGTGCACCTCTACGCTGTCAAAACCTGCCTCGTGAGCCGTAAGCACCGCCCGTCCGAAGTCTTTCGCGGTCTCCGTAATCTCGGCGTGTGTCATACGACGGTGGAACGTAGGCGAGTAGAGGTTAAAGCCGTTTGATGCCGAAACCGGAAAACTTCCTGCCGTTGACCAGTGGGTCATATTTCCGCAGTGGCCGATTTGGATACCCGCGGCTGCGCCCTCGGCGTGAATTGCATCGGTGATATCCTTCAATGCCGGAACAATCTCGTCGCGCAACCACAACTGCGAGTTGAACGACACGCCGCTACGGTTGATTGATGCGTAGGCGAGAGTGGTCATTCCGACGCCGCCTTTTGCTACGCTTACGTGGTAATCTTTAAGTTTTTGAGTCGGGCCGAAGTCCTTACCCATCGACTCGAACGCTGCCGAACGAATTGTGCGATTACGGAGCGTAATCTTGTCGTTGAGTTTGTAAGGTGTAAAGAGTTTTGACTCTTTCAGATCCTTTGCCATATTGTACTGTGTATATTAAGATTTCTTGTTTGAGTTATTTGCCGTGTCGAGCAGTTTAGTATATGAACGGAATTATGCGCTTGCGACCAAGCGATGTAAACTCCTCGCCAAACTCCTTCTCGTAACGCTTGTAGAGCGAACCGGCACGCGGTGCGAGGTTGGCAAACGTCCACCACGCAAACACTGCACCTGCCCACGACCACGAAGCGATAGCAAAGCCGACCCACTCCATAAACTCGCCGAAGTAGTTGGCCGACGATACGTAGCGGAACATACCGCCCTTCGGGATATAGTGTTTCGTATCGCCCGGCTTGCGCAGATGGCGAATGATGTAGTCCGAATGGAGGTTTGTGATGAAGCCGAACAGGAAAATGACTGCACCGATATATATGTACGGCTTGCTGAACCAATCGTCGTAGTAGCCCTGCTGCGGTGCAAGGTAGAATATCCAACCGCCCTGCATCAGTGCGTTGAGCGTGTTGAAGACCATACCCATTATCATAATACCGACAGGCATCTTCGAGTTGCCACGCAACAGCATCGGGAAGATGAACGAACGCTGGAAGTAGTGGGTCTGGAATATCAGGAACAGCACGAGCGGAGCCGCCTCAAAGCGCACCTCCGACATTGCCCACATAATGCACATTGCGATAAACACGGGGCTCTCCATCAGTACCCACGCAATTTTATTCGGAATCGGAAAACCAAATTTCGGGTTGAAAAGATAGCCGTAACCTGCCTCTACGAAGTATAATGCAATGAATACAACCAATGCTATGGCTGCCATCACAATCAGGAACAGGTTGAATGTTTCGAGTGTAAACATATCGTTTTTGGGTTATTTATTCTGCAAATGTATAAAAAATATCGTATCTGCAATATTCTTTTTCTCGCAAATGCTTATCGTTGCGTGTTATACGTTAAATAGGAAGTGCATAATGTCGCCATCCTGCACGACGTACTCTTTACCCTCGATGCCGATTTTGCCCACGTCGCGACACGCTTTCTCCGAGCCGAGCGTTACGTAATCGTCGTATTTGATAACCTCGGCGCGAATAAATCCCTTCTCGAAATCGGTGTGGATGATGCCTGCCGTCTGCGGAGCTTTTGCACCCTTGACGTAGGTCCACGCACGCGACTCGTCAGGTCCGGTTGTGAAGAAAGTTTCGAGGTTGAGCAGTTTGTATGCCGACTTAATCAGACGGCTTACGCCCGACTCGCTGAGACCCATATCTTCGAGGAACATCTGTCGCTCCTCGTAACTCTCCAATTCGGCAATGTCCGCCTCGGTGGCAGCCGCTACAATCAGCATCTCGGCGTGCTCGCCCGCAATGGCTTTGGCTACGGCCTCCGTGTGAGCGTTGCCCGTTACGGCACTCTTCTCATCCACGTTACATACGTAGAGCACCGGCTTGTCGGTCAATAGGTTGAGGTCGCTGACCACTTTGCGCTCCTCCTTGTCCAACTCGACCGTACGTGCGCTGAGACCCTGCTCCAAAACCTCCTTGTAGCGGAGCAGAATTTCGTACTGACGCTTCGCCGTCTTGTCGCCACCGGTCTGTGCCTGCTTTGCCACCTTGGCGATACGGTTCTCGACCGTTTCGAGGTCTTTGAGTTGCAACTCGGTGTCGATTACCCCTTTGTCGCGTACCGGATCGACCGATCCATCGACGTGCGTGATGTTGCCATCCTCGAAGCAGCGCAGCACGTGAATAATCGCGTTCGTGTTACGGATATTTGCGAGGAACTTATTTCCGAGACCCTCGCCCTTCGATGCACCCTTAACCAAGCCGGCGATATCGACAATCTCGATGGTCGTAGGTACGACACGCTTCGGGTTGTCTATCTCGGCGAGTTTGATGAGTCGCTCGTCGGGTACGGTTATGACGCCGACGTTGGGTTCGATTGTACAAAATGGGAAGTTTGCCGATTGCGCCTTGGCGTTCGACAGACAGTTGAAAAGTGTTGATTTGCCGACATTCGGAAGTCCGACAATACCACATTGAAGAGCCATATTCTATTCTTGTTTTTTTAATTATTTCGAAACCTCTTCTCCAAAGAGAGTTGCCGACGAGCAACCCGTGATTCTGACCTTCACGTACTCGCCCGCCTGGTGGTCGCCTCTATCAAAGACAACCATCTTGTTCTGTGACGTACGGCCACAGAGTTGCGCATCGCTACGCTTCGATTCGCCCTCTACAAGCACTTCGCGCACCTTGCCGACCTCCTGCTCGTTACTCGCCACCGACAGCGTGTTCTGCAATGCGATGATTTCGTTCAGTCGGCGCGTCTTCTCGGCATCGTCGATGTCGTCCTCGAAGTGGCGAGCGGAGAATGTCCCCGGTCGCTCCGAGTACTTGAACATAAAGGCCGAAGCGTAACCCACCTCGCGCATCAGCGAGAGCGTCTGCTGGTGGTCCTCCTCGGTCTCGCCGCAGAAGCCGGCAATCAGGTCGGTTGTAATGGCGCAGTCGGGCATATAGCGACGAATGGCGGCAATGCGCTCCAAGTACCACTCGCGCGTGTATTTGCGATTCATCTTTTTGAGCATCTCGTTCGAACCGCTTTGAGCCGGCAGATGTATGCTCTTGCAGATGTTGTCGTAGCGAGCCATAACCTCCAACAGTGCATCGCTGATGTCCTTCGGATGCGACGTTGCAAAACGTACTCTCAGAAGTGGCGAAATCTCGGCGACCATCGCCATCAACTCCGGAAAACCAACCTCGTCATAGTGGTACGAATTGACATTTTGGCCGAGCAGTGTCACCTCGCGGTAGCCACACTCAAAGAGTGTGCGTGCCTCGCGGACGATGGTTTGCGGGTCGCGGCTGCGTTCGATACCTCGCGTGTAGGGCACAACGCAGTACGAGCAGTAGTTGTTACAACCACGCATAATCGACACGAATGCCGTCACTCCGTTTTTGTCGAGACGAACGGGCGCAATCTCTGCATAGGTCTCCTCCTTCGACAACTCTACATTGATTGCCTTGCCTCCATCCTCGGCCTTGCGCACGAGCGATGGGAGGTCGCGGTACGAATCGGGACCTGCAACAACGTCCACTCCCGACTCGCTCTCGATGAGCTTCTCTTTGAGACGCTCTGCCATACAGCCGATGATGCCCACGACGAGCGTCGGCTTTGCTTTGCGCAGACGGCGCATTTCGCTCAATCGGCCCCAGATGCGCTGCTCGGCGTTGTCGCGTATCGAGCAGGTGTTTATGAGAATGACATCCGCCTCGGCAATCTGCTCCGTGTAGCGGTAGCCCTCCCGTTGCATTATCGAGACGACAATCTCGCTGTCGCCGGCGTTCATTTGGCAGCCGTAGGTCTCTATGAATAGTTTTTTGCCCTCGCCTTGCAAAGGACGCAATGAGTTGAGATTCATACTAAATGTTTTGAATTTCGTCTTTCTCCGGCAGTGGTTTGAAGCCCTCGCCGAAGGTGTCGTATGCATCGGTCACAACGATAAATGCCGAAGGATCGACATCCTTGATGATGCGCTGCACGAGCGGAACATCCTTGTTAGGAACCACGAGGAAAATCATCTCCTTCTCGTCGTTCGAGTACATACCGCGCGATTGGATGTAGGTTGCCGAACGGTCGAGGTCGTTGAGGATGAAGTTGCGCAACGTGTCGTTATGCTTGTTCAGGATGATGAATATCAATTTGTTATACGAAGCACCGTTGATGGTGTATGCCAATACTCGCGATGTAATGTAGATGGTGATGAGCGAGTAGAGTGACAGCAACCAACCGCCCGGGTCGGGCTCGCCCGTTCCAAGACCAAATCCGATGACAAGCAGACCCGAAAGGACAACTACCGAGTCGGCAATCAGTACGGCGTTTGAGAATCCGATGTGGAAATATTTTTGAATCATCATCGCGATAATATCCGTACCTCCGGTGGTTGCCTGCTGACGCACAACCAAACCAACGCCGACACCCAAAAATACGGAGCCGATAATCGATGCAAGCATCAAGTGGTCGGAGAGGTTGAGGATGCCGCCCAACATCAACGACGGGTCGAGCGATTGCATCGCCTCTTCGGTCGGGAACGAGAGTCGGGTGATGAGGTTCATAGCACCCGGCGTATAGAGTGCGGCTACGATTGTGCGCGAGCCGAATTTACTACCGAATATCCAGAATGCGAGGATAAGCAACGGAATGTCGAACATATAGCCAAACGTACCGACCTGAATCGCAGGGAAGATGTTGTGCAAGACGATACTTGCACCATAAATACCACCCGGTACGATGTTGTACGGGCTGATGAAGAATACGTATCCCGCAGCCAGCAACGTGCATCCCAAAAGTATCTGGAACCACGACATCCACCACTTCAACGAGAAGATTGGCTCTGTAAATCTCTTAATATCCATAATGTTGGCATTTATTAAATACGCAAAGATAATACATTCTGCTGAAAATTTCGCTTTGTTGCGTGTTTTTTTTGATAAACGATGTAAAGTAAGGAAAATTTGTTATCTTTGTCCCCAAACGTACGTTTTTATATGTAGTATGGTCCTAACTTACTATTGTATTATAACACTGCTAATCATAGCATATTTGCTCGGCTCGTTGCCGAGTGCGGTGTGGATTGGCAAGCGTTACTATGGCGTGGATATCCGCCAGCACGGTAGCAAAAATGCAGGCACGACGAATATGCTTCGTGTGTTGGGCAAGCGTGCTGCTATCCCTGTGTTCCTCATCGACTTTTTGAAAGGTTTTGTGGCGGTCAATGTGATGACACTGATGCGCTACGACGACAATATTTCGCCGGCGTGGATGATTAACCTGAAAATTATCGCCGTCTTTGTGGCCGTCATCGGTCACGTCTTTCCGGTCTTTGCCGGTTTTAAGGGTGGCAAGGGTGTTGCTACGCTTATCGGTGCAATCTCGGGTATTCAGCCCAACATCGCACTCTACTGTTTCTGCGTGTGGGTGTTGGTATTTATGATATATCACTATGTATCGCTTGCCTCGATTGTAGCGGGTTGTGTCTTTCCGGTCTTTGTCTCCATCTTTTCGGGCAGTATCTATCGTAGATACGGCGATACGTCGGTGTCGTTCGTCCTCTTTTCGATAGTTGTAGCCGTGTTGCTGGTGTGGACGCACCGCAAAAATATCGGTCGCCTGTTGAATGGCACAGAGTCGCGGATTTTCATCTGGAAACATCGACCGCGCTCGACGCAAGCAGAGGATAAAAAGTAGCAAAAAGAGAAATTACACATACATCCGTTTAATATTTTTTTAATTCTTTATGTTAGAACAAAATTTAATTAAGATGTACGAGCAGTCGTTCCGCGCCCATCGCGAGATGTCTGCTGTGACCGATTACTTTTCGGGTGAGACCTATTCGTATTACGGCTTTGCCAAGGAGATTGCCAAGTTGCACATTCTCTTCGACGAGGCGGGTATCAAGCCGAAGGATAAGATTGCGTTGGTCGGTCGTAACACTCCGCGCTGGTGTGCGGTCTATATTGCGACCATCACCTATGGTGCAGTAATCGTTCCGATTTTGCAGGACTTTACGCCTAATGATATTTCACATATCGTTAACCACTCGGAGAGCCGTCTGTTGTTCCTGACCGATTCGTATTGGGATGGCCTGGACGAGGATGCAATGCCTGAATTGGAGGCGGTGATGTCGCTTACGGACTATCACGTGATTTTCGAGCGTAAGGGCGATAATATGTCCAAGTGTATCAATCAGATGACCGAGAACTACCGCAAGCGTTATCCGCGTGGTTTCACGGTGGATGATATCAAGTATGCCGATGTGCCGAACGATCAGGTTATCCTGCTCAACTATACATCGGGTACGACGGGCTACTCGAAGGGTGTAATGCTGACCTGCAACAACCTGACGGGTAATGTTGCGTGTATTTCGACCATTGCCGACAAGCACGGCGATCGGTTCTTCCACAAGGGCGGCCGTACGCTGTCGTTCCTGCCACTTGCTCACGCATTTGGTTGTGCGGTCGATTTCCTCGAACCGCTTGCTGTCGGTGGTCACGTTACTCTGCTCGGCCGTATCCCTACGCCGAAGATTCTCCTCGAGGCAATCCAAAAGGTTCAGCCGGAGGTTATCTGTGCCGTGCCGATGATTCTCGAAAAGATCTATCGTAAGCAGATTATACCACTGCTCGAAAAGGGCCCGCTCAGTATTGCAATGAAGTTGCCGCTTGTGAACGAGGTTGTTTTTGCGCAGATTAAGAAGAAGTTGCTCACGTCGTTCGGCGGCAATCTGCGTCTGTTCGTGGTTGGTGGTGCGCCGATGAACAAAGAGACGGAGGCCTTCCTGATGAAGATTCACTTCCCGTTCACGGTCGGTTACGGTATGACCGAGTGCGGTCCGCTTATCAGCGTTACCGAGCACGCCGACGAATTCAAGGCGGGCTCGTGTGGTCGCATTCTTAAAGAGAACCTCGAAGTGCGTATCGATTCGTCCGACCAGCAGAATGTTCCGGGCGAAATCCTCGTACGTGGCGAGCACGTTATGCTCGGTTACTACAAGAACGAGAAGGATACCAAGGCGTCTATCGACGACGAGGGCTGGTTGCATACGGGCGATATGGGTACTTTGGATGATGATGGCACGCTCTACATTCGTGGCCGTTGCAAGACGATGATTCTCACCTCGACCGGTCAGAATATCTATCCGGAGGAGATTGAGGATAAACTCAATAATATGCCACTCGTGTTGGAGTCGCTTATTTTGGAGCAGGGTGGTAAACTCTACGGTCTGGTAGTGCCTGACTTCGAGACCTGCGAAAAGGAGGGTATCGACAAGGAGACGCTCAAACAGACGATGGATGAGAACTTGAAACTGCTCAATTCGCAGGTTGCTGCCTACGAGCGCATCGTGTCGCTTACGATCTATCCGAGCGAGTTTGAAAAGACCCCGAAGAAGTCTATCAAACGATACCTGTACAACGTGTCGAAATTGGGCATCCAATAATTGTCGGACATTGATTGATTACGGGGCTGCCGGATTCGTCTGACAGCCCTGTTTTTGACTAAATCGTACGAGTTTAGCAAGGAGTCGAAATGCGCTCACTGTGGAGGGGTTAGTGGTTTGGCAGAGAGGGTAGAGAATAAAGAGTCGTATTATGAACAATAACAAGAAAAAGATAATACCATATATCCGCAAACAGATTATCGGCGAGAATATGGTCTATACGGGAGTATGGTTGGTCGTATATCTTATCCCGATTATGAACTCGACGCTGATGTCCGAGGAGTATATCAACTTCTCGAAAGTGTTCTTGGCGTGGGGTAAGATTACGCCATATTTTGTTCTGTTTTTGCTCAATAATCAGATCTTTATACGTTTCCTGCTCCATCGCAAACACATCTTTGGCTATCTGTTTACCTGTGCCGTGTGTTTGGGTCTGACGTTCGGAGCCATCGAGATTTACGAGCAGTGGAATATCGCCTCTTCGGGTGGTTATGCCGGCGAGTATATCCGTCCGCGCCACGCATCGCTTACCGACCTGCAATGGTATTGGAATATGGTGCTCGGTACGTTTATGTTTGCCGCCAATATCGGTATCAAGCAGTTCTACCTGTCGATGCAGTATGACGAGGACTTGGAGCGTCTGAAACGCGAGAATACGCAGGCGGAGATGTACTACTTGAAGTACCAGATAAATCCGCACTTTTTGATGAATACACTCAACAACATCCACGCACTCATCGACTTCGATAGCGATAATGCCAAACGATGCCTTATCGAGTTGTCGAATATGATGCGATACGTGATCTACGAGTCGGATGGTGACGAGATTCCGTTGGTGCGCGATTTGGAGTTTATCGGGAACTACATCGAGCTGATGCGAGTCCGCTATCCGGACAATATCGACATTCGCCTCGACTATCCGCGCGATTTGTCGCGTCAAACCGTCATTCCGCCTCTGGTGTTGATTGTCTTTGTGGAGAACGCCTTCAAGCACGGCATCAGTTATAAGGCACAGTCGTACATCCATATCAAAATTGATTTGACGGCCGACCATATCGTGGCACGCTTCGAGAATTCGTCGTTCGAGCGACAGACGGGTCGTCGTTCGGCAGGCATTGGTCTTGATAACGTGCGCAAGCGTTTGGAGCTGATATACGGCAATCGCTACACGCTCGATATCGACACCTCGTTGCAGGATAAATATTGTGTAACATTAACACTTCCAAACAATGATAAAGTGCATAGCAATTGATGACGAGCCGTTGGCTCTGCGTCAGATTACCAACTATATCAAACGCATCGCATCGCTCGAATTGTCGGCAACCTTTTCCAACGCAATCGAGGCGCGGGATTGGTTGCTGGACAACAGCGTCGATTTGATATTTGTCGATATCAATATGCCCGATTTGAACGGCGTGGATTTTGTGCGTTCGTTGTCGTCGCCTCCGATGGTGATATTCACGACCGCCTATCCGGAGTATGCCGTCGAGGGCTTCAAACTCGATGCCATCGACTATCTGCTTAAACCTTTCGGCTTCGACGAGTTGTCGCGTTCGGCAGGCAAGGCGCAATCGCTCTTCGAGTTGCGTAGTTTGAAGGAGCAGGCCGATGCTACCACCGCTGCTGCCGATATGCCGGCCGATGGTGCGCAGGAGGCGTTGGTTGATGGCGCGGATGGCGAGTCGGATAAGGAGTATATTTCGATTCGCGCCGACCATAAAACGTCGCTTGTCAAGGTTGCCAACATCGTCTATTTGGAGAGCGAGGGCGAGTATGTACGTATGCATCTGAACGATGGTACGAAGATTGTCACGCTGTTCCGTCTGAAAAATATGGAGACATCGCTACCATCCGAGCAGTTTATGCGCGTGCATCGTTCGTACATAATCAACCTCTCGTACGTAACCGGCTATACGAAGGGGCGTGTATTTTTGGCGGGTGACGACTATGTGCCGATTGGCGATAGTTACAAAGAGGCGTTCCACTCCTATGTGAACGACAAATTCTGACCTTTTATAGTGTAGGGAAACTCTGCATCGCACGATACGAGCCGTCGATGTGCTCGTAGCAATAGTGGTTGATGCCGTTGGTCAGGATGACGAATTGCGCACCGACCACCGAGTTATATCGCACTGCTTGGTCGAATACCGCTTGGTCGATTGCCACATCCGGTTGCTTGCACTCGACAAGCACCTTTGGACGTAAATCGGCTCCGACGACTACGATGTCGGCACGCTGTGCAGTGCCGTTGAGCTGCACGGGATACTCTTCGATGATGGATATGGGCTGCACATTGCAGTGCGAGACGAGAAACTCCGCAACGTGTCGGCGTACCCACTCCTCGGGGGTCAATACCAGATACTTTCCGCGTAGCGAATCCCATACGTGTAACACACCACCCGTACGGCGTACGCGCAGACGTACGGCAGGGAGATTGAGTTTGGGATATTCGCAAGCGGCCATTTCCAAAAAAAGTTATTAACTTTGCATCAGGACAAAGATACGAAAAAATATGAAGAATATACCATTTTTACTATTCCTTCTGCTTTGCACGTTCTCCGTGTCGGCTCAAAATGCTCCGCAGCCGGTACTCGCTGTCGAGCCATCGCGCTCGGTGATTGTGCCTTATGGCCGATTGTCTGATGCCGTGAAGGGCGATGTGACGACTTCGCCCTATGTGCAGACGCTCTCCGAGCCGACACTCTCGGAGGATGGTGCGCGTGCGACTGCTACGTTTGCAGTTCCCGTGTCGTGGCTCAATCGCCGAGTGATAGTGCGCATCGAACGCGCTTCGTCGGCCTTCGAGCTGTATGTAAACGATACACGTGCGGGTCGCGCAGCATCGGGAGCGACGGCGGTTGAAATGGATGTGACACGCCACGTGCGTCAGGGTGGCAATACGTTGAGTGTGCGTCTGATAGGGGATGCACCCGAAAATGCGGTATCGACTATTGCGCCGAGCACAAAACCGTATATTGGTGCAATTTCGGTCGTCAGCCAACCTGCTCTGCGTATCCGCGATATTATCCTTTCGACAACGCTGAACGACGATGGTGAGGCGGTTGCCGAGTTCGGCGTGGTTGTTAAGTGCGGCACGCTCACCCCGAAGAGTATGAAGTTGGAGTATGCACTGAATATGGGCGATTCGACCATCCTTGCGAAGGGTTCGCGCGAAGTTACGCTCGATATGCGCCGCGAGGATACACTGCGCTTTGTGGCGCGTGTTCCGGTGACGGCTCTTTGGAGTAGCGATTCTCCACACTTGTTGCGCCTCGATTTGTGCAATCGTATCGAAGGCAGGGTAGCGGAGTGTGTCAGCCGACAGGTTGGCGTGCGTGAAACCACTCTCCGCTCCGAAGCGCTCCGTGTCAATCATCGCCCCGTGCAACTTCACTTGGCGGATTATGACGGCAAACGCCCGCTGGATGAGGTGCTGCTTGGCTCCATCAACGGCTTGTTTGTGACGGCAGATGTTGCGAGCGAGCAGTTGCTCGCTGAGTGCGACCGTCGAGGCGTGTGGGTCATTGTCTGTGCACCGTTTGATACGATGTCATTCCCTTCGTCCCTTCGTCGTGGCGGCAATCCGACCAACGACCCTTCGTGGCGCGAACTCGCTATTTCGCTCAACGAGGCGGCATATCACGCAACGAAACTCCATCCGTCGGTTGTCGGCTATGCCATTGCGCGAGGCGTGACCAACGGCATCGTAATATACGAAACTTATCTGCGTATGAAGTCGTTGGAGCGTTCGTTGCCGATTGTCTATGAGGGCTTTGGCGGCGAGTGGTGTAGCGACCGTATTCGTATAAGGTAATAATGCAACACCCCTACTTGACAACCAAGTCGGGGTGTTGTTCTGTTTATTGCGCTATTGTCGGCGGCGAACTACTCTGCCTGTGTCGAGCAATAGATGCAGCGATATACATCGCCCTCCGAAAGTGAGAACGAGTAATCAACCGGCTCGCAGTTGCAGATACACTTCGGATTCGGACAACGCAGACCTTCAACCGCTACGCCCTTATGTGTGGTCATCTCCTTGTCGCGCCACTCCATAAGGCGACAGATGAGGGCCATACGAACGAATTTGCCGTTGCCTACCTGACGGAAATATGCTGCGCGAGGGTCGGCATCGACCTCTTTGAGAATCTCGCCTACGCGTGGCAGCGGATGCAGAACGGCCATCTTCTCCTTTGCACCCTTCATCTTCTCGCAATCCAGCACGAAGCAATCCTTTACGCGCTCGTACTCCTCGATGCTTGCAAAACGCTCGCGTTGTACGCGCGTCATATAGAGTACGTCCAACTCGCCGATAACCTCCTCGATGGATGCCACCTCGCGATACTCCATTCCGAACTTGTCGCACACGTCGTGCTTGATATAGTCGGGCAGTCGCAACTCGTCGGGCGCAATCAATACGAGTTTCGTACCCTCGTAGCGCGCCATTGCTTTGATGAGCGAGTGAACGGTACGACCGTAGAGCAAATCACCGCACAGACCGATTGTGAGGTTGTCCAGATGACCGAGTTCGCGTTTAATGGTGAGCAGGTCGGTCAGCGTCTGCGTCGGGTGCGAATGGCTACCGTCACCGGCATTGATAATCGGCACGGGCGACACGCTTGCAGCATCGAGTGGTGCACCTTCGACGTGGTGGCGCATAGCGATTATGTCGACAAAGTTGCCAACTACGCGAACCGTATCTTCCACGGTTTCGCCCTTGCTTACCGACGACGATGCGGCATCCGAAAATCCCAGCACATTGCCGCCGAGCTCCATCATTGCTGCCGTAAAACTGAGGCGCGTACGGGTGCTTGGTTCGTAGAAGAGCGTAGCGAGTTTCTTGCCGTGCATCTTCTCTGCGTATCGGTCGCCATTGGCGATGATGTCCTGCGCCAGAGCGACGATTTCGTCGGTCTCCTGACGGGTCAGATCGGTAGGGTCTATAAGGTGTCTCATTTTTAGCAAATGTTTTTAAGTTTGTGAATTGTTGTGATATGGCGGATTTATGCGCGATGGCTATTTAATCCACGACTCGTCCGACGGATTGTCACGGAATGCCAAAATGCGCTCCTTCCACTCCTCGGCGATGTATCCCTCTTCGGCTGCAACCTCGACAAGCGCATCGAGATTCGAGAGCGAATAGTTCACCGTATTGGCTGCTGCAATGCGCTCTACGCCACGCTTCATACCGTAGGTGAAGATGCTGACGATGCCCAACACATCGGCACCCGCCTCACGCAACGCCTCGACAACCTCGATACAACTGCCGCCCGTCGAAATCAAATCCTCGATAACAACGACCTTCGTACCCTTGTCCAGACGACCCTCGATGCGGTTTGCGCGACCGTGGTCCTTCGCGCCACTGCGAACGTAGCCCATCGGCAGGTTGAGAATCGTTGCTGCGATAGCAGCGTGAGCGATGCCGGCGGTCGATGTTCCCATCAGGCACTCGCACTCCGGAAAGTGCTTGCGTACTAACTCTGCCAAACCCGCCTCGACCTTCTCGCGTACGCTCAGTGCGGTGAGAATCAGACGGTTGTCGCAATATATCGGGCTTTTGATGCCACTTGCCCAAGTGAATGGTTGCTCCGGACGCAAAAATACGGCGTTAATCGAGAGCAACTCCTTTGCAATCAGTTTTTCCATAACTAACTATCTATTTCGTTTTAATGTTATTACTCGTTCAAGAACTCTTTGCAGCAACGCTCATACGCAGCCACCGGATTGTCGGCAGCCGTGACCGGACGACCTACAACGATGTAGTCCGAACCGATTTCGCGTGCGCGGGCCGGCGTTGTGATACGTACCTGATCGTCCTTCGAAGCGTCGGCAAAACGGATACCCGGCGTTACGGTCATAAACTCTGCACCGCAAGCCGTCTTTACGAGTTGTGCTTCGAGTGGCGAACAAACTACGCCATCCAGACCTGCCTCTTTTGCATTCTCGGCATACTTTGCGATGGTTGCCTCAATCGATGCGCCGATGAGCAACTCGCGCTGCATACGCTCCTCGCTGGTCGAGGTGAGCTGTGTTACGGCAATGAGCAACGGACGTGTGCCATCCTCGCGCGTAAGACCTTCGACGGCAGCACGCATCATATCGACCGTACCTGCTGCGTGGACGTTGGTCATATCGACGTCGAGACGCGAGAGTACCTGCATCGTCTTGCGTACCGTATTCGGAATGTCGTGCAGTTTCAGGTCGAGGAATATGCGATGACCGCGCTTCTTAATCTCGCGGACAATCTCCGGACCTTCGGCATAGTAGAGCTCCATACCGATTTTTACAAACGGTTTGCGACCCGTAAAGCGGTCGAGGAATGCGAGCGTTTGCTCTTTGCTGCTGAAATCGCAGGCGATAATTACATCTTTTGCCATATCTTTTTCGTGCTTTTATTTTACTGCTCCTATAATATCACTCAAACGCTCGATGCCGAGTCGTTCCATTACGTCGGGCAACTGCTCGATAATCTCTTTGCAGGCGAACGGATTGCGCAGATTTTCGGCACCCACCTGTACGGCCGATGCACCTGCCATCATCATCTCTACGACATCTTCGGCAGACGCTACACCGCCACAGCCGATAATCGGAATGTGGCACGCCTGCGCCACCTGATAGACCATACGCACGGCAACCGGAAAGATTGCACGACCCGAAAAACCTCCCATCTTGTTGGCTATTACGGGGCGACGGCGTGCAATGTCGATACGCATTCCGAGCATCGTATTGATGAGCGTCACACCGTCGGCACCTGCCTCTTCGCAAGCGCGAGCGATAGAGACGATGTCGGTTACGTTTGGCGAGAGTTTGATGAATACGGGTTTGGTTGTCACCTCCTTTACGGCGCGTGTTACGGCTGCTGCCGACTCGGGCTGCGTGCCGAATGCCATACCGCCATTGTGTACGTTCGGGCACGATACGTTTACCTCGATGATTTCGACCTGCTCCTGACCATCAATTTTGGCGCAACACTCTTGGTACTCTTCAATCGAGAAACCGCTGATGTTGGCAATTATCGGCTTGTGGAACACCTTGCGCAACTGCGGTAATTCGTGCGCAATAACGGCATCTATGCCCGGGTTTTGCAGTCCGACAGCGTTAATCATTCCGCTACTGCACTCCGCAATACGTGGTGTCGGATTGCCGAAACGCGCATCGCGCGTCGTACCCTTTATCGAAATCGAGCCCAACACATCGAGATCATAGACCTTCGCCATCTCCTCGCCGAAACCGAATGTTCCGCTTGCGGGAATGACCGGATTGTCGAGTTGTACGCCGCATAAATTGACCGAAAGATTCTTTACCATATCACATCCTCCTTTTTGAATACGGGTCCCTCTTTGCACACACGCTTTGCGCCCGATGCCGTCTGAATCGAACAACCCATACAGATTCCGAAACCGCAACCCATTCGCTCCTCCAAACTAACTTCGCCCGGACGGTCGGTTGCTTCGCACAACGCTTTGAGCATCGGCAGCGGACCACACGAGTAGAAGTAGTCGAAGTCGATATCGCTCTCTCGGATAGCATCCGTCACAAAGCCCTTGATGCCCGTCGAGCCGTCGGCCGTTGCGATAATCACGTTGGCTCCCGCACGCTCGAACTCCTCGGCGTAGAATATCTCTTGTTGCGTATTAAAGCCGAGTACGACGCTTACACGCTTGCCTTGCGCAACAAGGTCGCGCGTAAGACGATAGAGCGGAGGAACGCCGACGCCGCCACCGACAAGCAGCGCGTGCTGACTGCACTGTGCCGAGTCGAATCCGTTACCAAGACCGGTAAGCACATCAAGTCGCGTACCGGCTTTGAGTGCGGCCATCTGCTCTGTTCCCTTGCCGACAACCTTATATACGAGCGTCAGTCGCCCTTCGTCGAAGTCGCAAACCGAAATCGGACGACGCAGGAAGAGCCCATCGAGCGAAATCTCGACAAAACTGCCCGCGCGCGTAATCTCCGACGTATCGCCCGTAAGGCGCATCTCATATACGAGAGGTGTCAGCGCACGATTCGATTCGATTTCCAGAATAACACGTTTCATAACTCTGTCTGCTTTACATATCGTAATCTGCATCGATGGTCGAGATGCCGAGCGTAATCTCTTCGAGTACGTCGAGCAATACGCGCACCGTTTCGAGCGAGGTGAAAATCGTTACATTGTTCTCGACCGCCGCACGACGAATCTCGTAGCCGTCCAAACGGGTATTGTGCTGGTTGAGGTCGATGGTGTTGATGACGTAGTTCACGTGGCCTCGGCTAATCGAGGTGTAGATGTCGTTGCTGCCCTCGCTGAGTTTGCCCAAGCGGCGAGTGCGCAGACCGTGCTTGCGCAGGAAGTCTGCCGTACCGGAGGTTGCCTCGATGTTGAAACCGAGGTTGTAGAAACGTCTGATGAGTGGCAGTGCCGCCTCCTTGTCGCGATCGGCAAGCGTTACGAGAATCGTTCCGTAGTTTGCGATTGCCATACCCGATGCCTGCAACGACTTGTAGAGAGCACGTGTGAGCGAATCGTCGTAACCGATTGCCTCGCCCGTCGATTTCATCTCCGGCGAGAGGTACGAATCGACACCCTTAATCTTCGCAAACGAGAATGCCGGCGTCTTGACAAAGTGACGCTTGCGCTCCTTGCCATATACCTCGGTGATGCCCTGCTCGCGCAACGAATGACCAAGCATTACGCGCGTTGCAATCTTCGCCATCGGCACGTTGGTCGATTTCGAGAGGAACGGAACCGTACGCGACGAACGCGGATTGACCTCGATGACATACACTTTGTTCTGGTCATCGACAATAAACTGAATATTGTACAGACCGACGATGCCGATGGCCTTACCCAGACGCACCGTGTAGTCAATCATCTGCTGCTTAACCTCGTCAGTCAAACTGAACGAAGGATAGACGCTTATCGAGTCGCCGGAGTGGATACCCGTACGCTCGACGTGCTCCATAATGCCCGGAATAAAGACATTCTCGCCGTCGCAGATGGCATCGACCTCCGCCTCACGACCCATAATGTACTTATCGACCAATACGGGCGAATCCTCGCTGACCTCTACGGCGTTGTGCAGATAGTGGCGCAGCGCCTGCTCGTTGCCGACAATCTGCATTGCACGACCACCCAACACGAAACTTGGACGAACGAGCACCGGATAGCCGATGCGCTCGGCCGCCTTTACACCCTCCTCGATTTCGGTAACGGCCTGTGCCTGTGGTTGCGGAATACCCACCTCGCGCATAATCTGCTCGAAGAGCTTACGGTCCTCCGCCTTGTCGATTGCTTCAAGGTCGGTGCCGATAATCTTGACACCCATCTGTACGAGCGGTTTTGCAAGGTTGATGGCGGTCTGTCCGCCGAGCGTTACGATAACACCCTCCGGCTGCTCCATACGGATTACGTTCATTACGTTTTCGACCGTCAGTGGTTCGAAATAGAGTTTGTCCGATATGGTGTAGTCGGTCGATACGGTCTCTGGATTGTTGTTGATGATGATTGCCTCATATCCCGCCTCGCGGATTGCCCAAATGGCGTGTACGGTCGAGTAGTCGAACTCCACACCCTGACCGATACGAATCGGACCCGAGCCGAGTACGACAATCTTGCGACGCGTGCTTACGACGGACTCGTTCTCCTGTTCGTAGGTCGAGTAGTAGTACGGCACGTCGGCTTTGCACGCTCCGGCACACGTGTCAATCATCTTATATACCGGCGTGACGCCCTCCTTTTCGCGCAGTGCGAAGACTTCTTGCTCGGTCATACCCCAAAGCTGACCGATGAACTTATCACCGAAGCCCATACGCTTCGCCTCGCGCAACACCTCCTTGTTGGCTTTGTTTGCGCGAACGACCTCCTCCATACGGATAATGCGCTTGAACTTTTCGAGGAAGAGCATATCAATCTTCGTGCGGTCGTATATGAGCGATCGATCGACACCGCGACGCAACAACTCTGCAATGGCGTAGATGCGGTCATCGGTGCTGCGCGTGATGTATGCGAGCATATCCTGAATCGACATCTCGTCGAACTTCTTGTGGTGCAAGTGGCATACGCCCGTTTCGAGCGAACGGAACGCTTTCAGGATACTCTCTTCCAGCGTGCGACCGATGCTCATCACCTCGCCCGTTGCCTTCATCTGCGTACCAAGTTCGTTGCTTGCCTCGCTGAACTTATCGAATGGGAAGCGTGCAACCTTCGTCACTACGTAGTCCAAAGCCGGCTCCGCACACGCAGGGGCGGTTGCGAGCATAATCTCGTCGAGCGTCATACCGATAGCAACCTTTGCCGTTACACGTGCAATAGGGTAGCCGCTGGCCTTCGATGCGAGGGCCGACGAACGCGACACACGCGGATTGACCTCGATGATATAGTATTTGAACGAGAGTGGGTCGAGCGCAAACTGTACGTTGCAACCACCCTCGATGCGAAGTGCGCGGATAAGGCGCAGTGCACTGTCTCGTAACATCTGGAACTCTTTGTTCGAGAGCGTCTGTGCCGGAGCAACAACGACCGAGTCGCCGGTGTGGATGCCCACCGGATCGACATTCTCCATACTGCATATTGCGATGGCGGTGTCGTTCTTGTCGCGCATAACCTCAAACTCAATCTCCTTGTAGCCCTTGATACTCTTCTCGACCAGCACCTGATGTACGGGCGATACGGCGAGTGCGTTACGCATCAACTCGCGCAACTGCTCCTCGTTGTCGGCAAAACCACCACCCGAACCACCGAGCGTAAATGCCGGACGAAGTACAACCGGATAGGTGATTTTCTTGGCAACCTCGACCGCCTCCTCGACCGAATATACGATTTCGGACGGGATGACCGGCTCGCCGAGTCGCAAACACAACTCTTTGAAGAGTTCGCGGTCCTCGGCCTGCTCGATGCTCTCGAACGATGTGCCGAGAATCTCCACCTGACACTCTTCGAGAATACCCTTCTTGGCGAGTTGTACGGCGAGGTTAAGACCGGTCTGACCACCCAGACCCGGAACGATGGCGTCGGGACGCTCGTAGCGAATAATCTTTGCGACGTACTCCAATTTCAGCGGCTCCATATAGACCTTGTCGGCAATGTGGACGTCGGTCATAATGGTTGCCGGATTGGAATTGACGAGTATAACCTCGTAGCCCTCCTCTTTGAGTGCGAGGCAGGCCTGTGTACCTGCATAGTCGAATTCGGCTGCCTGACCAATCACAATCGGGCCCGAGCCGATTACCATAACCTTCTTTATATCTGTTCTCTTTGGCATAGTGGTTACTCCTCCATCAATTTAACGAATTTATCGAAAAGATATGCGCTGTCTTGCGGACCCGGTGCGCCCTCCGGATGATACTGTACCGAGAATACCTTGTCGCGACGACACTCGACGCCGACAATGCTGCCGTTGAGTACGTTCACGTGCGACACCTCCAATGGTGTGCCGGCGAGCGACTCGGGGTCGATTGTGTAGCCGAAGCCCATACTTGCCGTCTCGATATGGTTTGTCGTGAGATTGCGTACCGGAACACAACCCGCATAGTTGCCGAACTTCTGCTTGGTGACCTTCGCTCCGTACGAGAGGGCGATGAGCAGGTGTCCGAGATTGATGCCGAACATCGGTAACTCGCCGTGCAACTTCTCGATGAGCGAAGCAACCTCCGGAACATCGTACGGACTACCCGGACCGTTCGAGATGAATACACCGTGCGGATTGAACGCCATAATCTCTTCCAATGGCGTGTCAAACGGAACAATCACCACGTTGCAACCTCTGCGATTCAGCGCGCGGATGGTGTTGTACTTGATTCCGCAGTCGATGGCCACTACGTCAAAGCGGTGGTTAGGCGTACGCGAATACCAACGCTTGCGACAACTTACGCGACGCACGACATCGTGGCTCTCTGGCGTCGAGGCGATGAGTGCCAATGCCTCCTCTTTCGGCATATCGGCATCGACAATGGCTGCTCGTTGGCAACCCTCGTCGCGGATGATGCGTGTGAGCATTCGTGTATCGACACCGCTGATGCCCGGCACGTTGTGCTCCTCCATCACCTCGGCAATTGTCTTCGTGTAGCGGAAGTTGCTCGGCGTGTCGCAGTATTCGCGCACGATAAGCGCACCGATATGGAGCGTACGTGTCTCAAAATCCTCATCCGTGATACCGTAGTTGCCAATTAACGGATAGGTCATCACGACCATTTGGTCGGTGTACGACAAATCGGAGAGAATCTCCTGATAGCCGACGACACCGGTGTTGAAAACGATTTCGCATACGGTCGTGCGGTTTGCACCGAAGCCGAAGCCGTAGAACTCGGAACCGTTCTCCAAAACTAACTTTTTGTCGGGTTGTTTCATCTGTTTGTATATTTTGCTATTTTTCGTTCCAAACTTTTTTGCCGCCGAACAGCGTCATCCGGCAACGTCCATACACCTCCATACCCTCGAACGGAGTCGCTTTGCCTGCCGAGAGAAATTCGCGACTGTCGATTACGTACGGGGTTGTGATGTCGAAGAGTGCGATGTCGGCACGCTCGCCCACGCGTAGGCCGCCTCCGAGTCGGAATATGCGACGCGGATTGTCACACAAGAGCGCGATGGCGTGCTCCAACGAGATTTTGCCCGTGCGCACCAAATGGGTATATACCACCGCAAAGCAGGTTTCTAAACCGACAACGCCCATTGCGCTGGCTTTCAATCCGCGCGACTTCTCTTCGGCTGTGTGAGGGGCGTGGTCTGTGGCAATAACCTCGATTGTGCCATCCTGCACACCTGCAATAAGTGCCTCTCGGTCCTTCGCACCGCGCAACGGCGGATTCATCTTGAAGCGGCCATCCTCTTGCAGGTCGGCGTCGGTCAGCACCAGGTAGTGTGGGCCTGTCTCGCAAGTTATGTGGTCGCAAGTGCGTTTGGCATTGCGTATGATTTCGACACTCTCTGCCGTCGATATGTGGCAGACGTGGTATCTGCACGCTGTCTGTGCGGCGAGTTGTACGTCGCGAGCAATCTGCCCCCATTCGCTCTCCGAGCAGATGCCTTTATGACCGTGCTCTCGGGCATACTCGCCATCGTGGATGTAACCTGCGTGCAGTAGCGAATTATCCTCGCAGTGAGCCGCTACAATGCCGTCTGCCGCTGCGATTCTCGTCATCGCCTCGCGCATAACCTCCTCGTGCTGTATGCCGCTTCCATCGTCCGAAAAGCCGACCGACAGCGGGCGGAGTTGCTCGACATCGACAATCTCGCGTCCGGCGCGCTCGCGCGTAATGGTTGCGTAAGGGCGTACCTCTACGACCGCCTGTTCGTCTATGAGGCGTTGTTCGATGGCAATCGTCTCCGGTGCATCCGGTGCGGGCAGCAGGTTAGGCATTGCGCATACGGTGGTATATCCGCCACGAGCCGCTGCCTTTGTTCCGCTCTCGATAGTCTCCTTTGCCGAATAGCCCGGTTCGCGCAGATGGACGTGCACGTCGGCCAAGCCGTATGTCACGATGCAACCCGTGGCGTCGATGACCTCGGTATCGCCCTCTGGCGCAATCTCGCCGCCGATTTCGGCAATCACTCCGTCACACACAAGCAGGTCGCCCGTCGTGGCATTGCCGACGCCTACAAGCAGGCCGTTGCGCAGTAATATACTCTTTTTGTCCATCCCTCTGCTTTTGTTATAAAAAACAGGCGACCCAGTTAGGCCGCCTGAAAATTAGACAATATATTTGCGTTTGCGAACAAACAATCCACCATACCACCACCGAGAGGTCGCTGACGCTTGACAATATACCCCGACGATTGAGTAACAGAGATCATTGGCGATATGTTGTGCGCAACGTACATCATAAGGTGATACTTGATTTGTGCAAAGGTAGAAAATTTTTCTCTTCTTTCAAGCGTTTTTTTGCTTTATTTACGAGGTAGTACCTCGATTTTAAGTTTCGCGTACGCGCGTTCTGCTTTTTCGAGTGCTTTTTCGATGGTCTCGTCCGTTGCGAGGATTACTCCGAAACGGCGATGACCGACCACCTCCGGCTTGCCGAACAGGCGAATTTGTACACCCTCTTCGGCAACAACTTCGTCCAAATTGCCGAACACAACTTTGTCCGAATCTCCCTCTACGACAATGGCTTTGCTCGCGCTTGCACCGAAGAAACGTACCGACGGAATCGGCAGACCGATGACGGCGCGTGCGTGCAACGCAAACTCCGACAAATCCTGCGAAATCATCGTCACCATACCCGTATCGTGCGGACGTGGTGAAACCTCGCTGAAAATCACCTCGTCGCCCTTGATAAACATCTCGACACCGAATATGCCGTGACCACCCAGCGCACTCGTTATTTTACGGGCAATTTCACCTGCGCGTTCACGCGCTAACGGACTCATCGGTTGCGGTTGCCACGATTCGCGATAGTCGCCATCCACTTGATGGTGACCGATAGGTTCGAGCAGGGTAGTGCCTGCACTATGGCGAACGGTGAGCAGTGTAATCTCATAGTCGAAATCGACAAATCGCTCGACAATCACACGGCCGGCACCTGCTCTGCCGCCCTCTTGCGCACACCTCCAAGCAGGTTCGATATCCTGCTCGCACTTTACGGTGCTCTGACCGTGTCCGGACGAGCTCATAATCGGCTTTACGACGCACGGGATGCCGATTTCGGCAATCGCCTCGCGGAACTCCTGTTCGGTCTCGGCAAAGCGATACTCCGAGGTCTTGATGCCCAACTCCTCGGCTGCAAGTCGGCGAATACCTTCGCGGTTCATCGTCAGCCACGCGGCCTTTGCGGTCGGTGTGACGCTGTAACCCTCCTTCTCCAACTCGACGAGCGTAGGCGTTGCGATTGCTTCGACTTCGGGGATGATGTAATCGGGCTTTTCGAGCTCGATGATTTGGCGCAGACGCTCGCCGTCGAGCATCGATAGCGTGTAACTGCGGTGTGCTACCTGCATTGCGGGTGCATTTTCGTATCGGTCGAGAGCAATAACCTCGATGCCGTAACGCTGCAATTCGATTGCTATCTCTTTGCCAAGTTCGCCCGAGCCGCAGAGCAGGGCTTTTTTGCCAACCGTTGTAAGCGGAGTACCTATATTAACCATAATATTCGCGATTTGAAATTTGTTTGCACAAAAGTAATCAAAGCCCCCCAAGCCGAAAACGCTCCGACGGCGAAGTTATTAAAAAGTTTTCATCAAAAAACGCTTGTCGGGCGCACCATCCCTGCGTGCCAAAAAAAAGAAGCCGTCTAACAAGGTGATTTCTGCGTTACGCTTGTCCTCAAAATGCTCATTTACGCCGAGTAAACTGCGCTTTTTCGGGCTACGCAGGCCTTGAAATCCCTCTTGTTATACAACTTCTAACAACAAGGGCGTGTCTAACAAGTTTTTTTAGACACGCCCCATCTTCTGAGTGAGTTCTCTGCCGATATATTACCAGTTGAGAATCTTGCGGAAATCGTACTCCTCCGGATTGGCAACCCACTTCTTTGCCTGCTCGTAATCCGCAGGTGTGATGTAGTTGAGGATGTTGTTGATAACCTGCTGAATCTTGTCCGAAGCGATGTTTACCAAACGTGGCGGAATCTTGCCGGTCGTAGGGTCCTGCAAATCCTTCAAGTAGAGCGGCGAAACGAAACCGTCCTGCGAGATGTAAACCATACAGCCGGTCTTGCCCTCCGAGAAGAGCTTATATACGCCCATACCCAACTCCGAGCAGTAAACCAAGTCGTAAGCGATAGGGGTCTGGCAACGTACCTCGTAACCAATCTCTACCGGACGCGACTTAACTTTCAAACCGAGTTCCTTCACCTTCTTTTCGAGCATCTCGTTGAAGATGTGTGCCTTCGATACCTTACCGAGTTCCGGATGACCGTGGTCGTCATACGAGAAGTGGATGCCCGACTTTGCAATCTCTTCGTCCGAAAGCGAGTGGAATACGCCCTCCGAAATCATTGCAACGCCATACTCAACGCCCATAATCTTGCGCTTGATGATTGCCGAAACAACAAGGTTTACAATCTTCTCGACGGTAATCTCGGTCTTGTTGAACATCTCCGGAATAACAATCATCGGATAGTGGCAAGCCGAACCGATACCGAATGCGAGGTGACCAGCCGAACGACCCATTGCTGCAACGACAAACCAGTTTGCCGAGGTGCGAGCATCGTTATATACCGCGCGACCGATAACCGTACCACCCTCTTTTGCCGACTGGTAACCGAACGTAGGTGTGCCGTTTGGCAGAGGAAGGTCGTTGTCGATAGTCTTCGGAACGTGGATGTTTGCAATCGGATATTGCTTTGCTTCGAGGAACTTTGCAATGCGGTTTGCGGTCGAAGCGGTGTCGTCGCCACCAACCGTTACGAGCAACTTCACGTTGTTCTCGGTGAAGAACGAGAGGTTGAAGTTCTCCTCAAAATCCTTGTCGGTTGGCTTGAAACGGCTCATCGTAAGGTACGAACCACCCTGATTGAAGATGTAGTCCGCCTTGAAGAAGTCGAGGTCCTCGTGGCGTGGATTCGGGTTAAAGAGACCCGAATAGCCGTGATGCAGACCAATCACGCGATAACCTTTGTCAAGGAATGTCTTGGCAACGCTGCCGACAACCGTGTTCATACCCGGAGCAGGACCGCCACCGGTGAGAATTGCAATAGCTTCTTTCATAGTTGCTGAATTTTATTTGTTTTGTGTGAATTTTTCAAAAAACCGCCCAAAGTTAATACTTTTTTCGATAGATTGTAATGTTGGTCAGACGAAATTGATTATTTGTTGCGGATCGGAGTATAGATTTATGAGTCGGCGATGCTCTTTTATCGCCCGCCGAACGGTGTATGCCGTGCCACCTTTTTCGCCCGTGAAATATGCTACGACGACCGCCGCACGAGCAACCAGCGCATCGTTACGCTGAAAATATACGTTGTGGGCATATCGCGGTGCAAGCACCTCGACGCAATCGGCCGCATCGATAATGCGTCGGAATCGTTCGCGCGAGTCGCTGCTGAAACGTTGCTCCATCCCCTCAAACGGAACTATGCACTCCAATCGCAACCCCTCCAATTCCCCGCGTAGCGCGATAACCGCCTCGGCTGCCGCCATATCGAAACCGATGGCCATTCCGCTCAGGAACGTGCGAAAACCTTGCGCATAGAGCGTACGGATGGTGTCGGACAGCGACTCGGCGCACTCTTCGGCGTAGTGTCGGTGTCCGGTGAAGGCGACCGTTTGGGCGATGATAGTTTCCATACGGCAAAGATACACAATTTATTTGTAGTAGCCCACTGAAAAAAGCTCTTTTTGTGGGGTCGGTTTGGCTCGCGTTTTGCAACCTTTCTCGGTGAACACTTAAAACTTTATAATGTTATGAAAAATTCCGGATTATGCCTGATTACTCTCTTCGGCGGTGCGCTGATTGGTGCGGCCGTTGCGATGCTCGTCACTCCGAAGACGGGCCAAGAGATGCGCGATTCGATTCGCGACTTTGTGAACAAGGAGATGGAGCGTGCGCGTTGCAAGTGCAACGATGCCGGCCATAACCACGATGTTACACCCGTTCAATAGTAGTGAGCGATGAACGAACGCCGGTCGATAGTTTTGCCTCTTGTGATAACGGTGGTGTCGATGCTGTTAGCGATGTTTCTGCTCTGCTCGGCCCTCGTTGTCTGGCTCGCCGAGTTTTTCGGCTCGCTGACTCTGCCGTGTCTGTTGGTCGGATTGTTTATGGCCGCCATAGCCGTAACCGTGTATCTTGTCTCTCTGCGGGATGCCGCCGAACGACTGAACGATTGGACGCACACAATTTATGACGTGTCTCGTCTTGTCCAAGATGGCTACGATTGGGCGATCGGGCTCTTGAAGAGTGTAACACGAGGAGGGGGTGTCGGCTGATGCCTCCTCCACCTATTTTTTAGCAGATGAGGGGCGCGATTTTCCGATCGCGCCCCTCGTCTATCTGTTATGAGTGTATGTTATTTGTTGCTCTTGTACGCCTCGACACCCTTGCGAAGGAAGTCGGCAAACGCTGCAACATCCAAATCGTAACCGCGTGGCTCGACCAAAACCTCTTGGCCGGTGCCCTGCAAAACGTAGTACGGTTGAGCATTCACGCCGAAACGTGTGAGTGCGTAGTGGGCATTCACCTTGCCGAGTGATTTGAGCGTCTTACCGCTCTCGGTCGTAACCCAATCGCTCTCCGGAAGCGGCATCTTGTCGTCGGTGTAGAGGGCGCAGATTACATACTCGTTGCGCAACAACTCCAACACCGCAGGGTCGCTCCAAACGCGTGCCTCCATCTCGCGGCAATTCACGCAACCGTGTCCTGTAAAGTCGATGAAAATCGGCTTGCCGACCTTCGCCGCATACTCCTCTGCCTCGCCGAGATCGAAGAAACCGTTCAGCCCGTGCGGAAGGTGTAACACGTCGCTGTATTTCGCTGTGCTATTGCTTGTTGCGACGTCGCTTGCCTGCGGAGCCGCTACGTTGGCGTTAAGCACGAAGTCCTGCGACGAGAGAGGTGGCAGGTAGCCCGACAATTTGCTGAGCGGTGCACCCCACATACCCGGAATCAGATATACGACGAACGAGAATACGCCGATGGCCAATGCCAAGCGACCAACGCCGATATGCGTCACCTCGCTGTCGTGCGCAAAGCGCAACTTGCCGAGCAGATAGAAGCCGAGCATCGTAAATACCACAATCCAGATTGCGAGATATACCTCACGGTCGAGGATTCCCCAGTGATATACCTGGTCTGCCACGCTGAGGAACTTGAAGCCGAGCGCAACCTCCACAAAGCCGAGTACGACCTTAACGGAGTTGAGCCAGCCGCCGCTCTTCGGCAACTTTTTGAGCATAGCAGGGAAGAATGCGAAGAGTGTGAACGGAAGTGCAAACGCAATCGAGAATGCAAGCATCGTCAGAATCGGATTCCAGAACTCGCCCGATGTCGATTTGATGAGTACCGAGCCGACAATCGGACCCGTGCAGGAGAACGATACGAGCACCAACGTCAGTGCCATAAAGAAGATGCCGGCAATACCGCCCTTGTCCGACTGCGCATCGCTCTTGTTCACAAGCCAGCTCGGCAACGTAATCTCGAAGGCACCGAAGAACGATGCTGCAAAGACCATAAAGATTACGAAGAAGAGGATGTTTGGAATCCAATGCGTTGCCAACCAGTTGAATATGTCTGCCGTCACAGCATCGCCACCCAAGATGCGGGTAATCAGGATGATGGCCGCAATCGGCAGGGTGTAGAGCAGAACGATGAACAGACCATAAAGCGAAGCGTTCATACGGCCCTTTGCAGGCGTGGTGCTGCTCTTCATAAAGAACGATACGGTCATCGGCACCATCGGGAATACGCACGGTGTGAGCAGTGCTGCAAATCCCCACAAAATCGCCTCGATAATCAAGCCCCACAACGAACGGTTGCCCGCAGCATCTTTTACCGGAGCGGCCGCAACCGACGGCTCGCCTTCGCCTATCTTGCATTCGAGTTCCTCCTCGGTCGGAGCCGTGCAAGAACCCTCCGTACAAGCTTGATAACTAATGAGAACCTTCACCGAGCCCCCATTACCCTCTGCTATTACATCCTGCTCGAAGAGTGCCTCTATCTCATACTCGCCGTAGTTGCCGAAGAACTCGTCCGACACCTGTTTAGCGGTCGATAGTGCGCGCATCTCGCCGTTGAGAGTGACACCTTCGCTCGGCGTGAAGGTCAGCGTCGTCGGCGTGAACTGATGCGTTGCATCGTAGATGTGCCAACCCTCGTCGATTTGACCCTTGATGACGAGCGTGTAGTTGCCATTACCGTTATCCGTCACCGACTGCGTCCAATGGACGTGCTGCTCCTCTTGTGCCGACAGCGCGAACGGAACCATTGCGAGCAACAGAGTGACGGTTGTCAATATAAATTTTCGCATTTTTATTATTTTTTTAGTTCTTAAATACAATATTTAACGTGCGAAGATAGTTATTATTTTCGGAAAAGCGTAAAAAGTGCGACAGAAGTTTTCTCGGAGTTTTGTGCGGAAGGCGTGATAAGATGTTCAAAATGGCGTTTTTTGCCTGATTTGTTTGCAAATGTCCGAAAAACTACATTATATTTGTGAAAAATTTATCGTTTATGAGTGAAAACAAGTTATTTCCGTATAGAATCGGCTATTTGTCCGAGACGGATAATGTAGAGTTTGTAGAGTGTAACGGGGCGGTTGTTGCTCATATTCCGCATCTTTGTAAAGTCGTTGATACAGAGATGAAACATCCTGCCAAATGGGGCCAATTCATTGCGCTGTTATGTACGAAGGGCTCTGTGACGTTTACATCACATTTGACGGAGCGCAAACTGACCGAAAATTCGCTATTTGTAGCACCTTCGGCTTTGTTGCAATTTAAGTCGTGTTCGGAGGATTGCGAGGTATATATCATCACCTTTAACGAGGAGTTTGCGACGGATATGCACATCGATTTCCGCATTGTGATGCCTGTTCTCTCATCATTGCGTGCGGGTAACGTCGTGATGAGTGTACCGAGCGATGTTGTGCCTCACATCAAGCAGAAATTCTCGCAACTGCACGGCGAATATCTGTCGAGTTGCAACCTCTCGCCGACGATTGCCTTCTATCGCGTACAGGCGTTGCGCCACATATACGCTGCATTTATATTCCTTTTTTGCGAGATTGTTGCAGCCAATGCGCCCGAGCCGCAGCCGATTGTCGCGAAGGACCGCAGTTCGGAGTACTTCGAGCGTCTGTTGCGCCTGCTCTCCGAGCACTATAAGACGGAGCGCAGCGTGGAGTTCTATGCCGATAAGATGAACCTCACGCCGAAACACCTTTCGCGCGTGGTGCGCAACTTCTCGGGCAAGTCGGTGCATCAGTGGATTGACAACTTTGTTGTCCTCGAAATCAAAAATCTGCTCAAACACTCCGATATGAGCATCCAGCAAATCTCCTACGATTTGAACTTCCCGAACCCTTCGTTTATGGGTCAGTACTTCAAACGCATCACGGGCAAAACTCCGGGCGAATATCGCCGTGAGATTTAGCCGTACGATACACTTTATTCGGGGCAACTCTTTCGCGGGGTTGCCCTTTTTTTTGCTCTTTTTGTCGCCTAATATTGTCTTTTGTGCAGTGTGCTCGAAAAAAGCAGCAAAAACAGCGTGTTGCCGTATATTTTTCGATTTTTATAGATAAAAAACACAGAAAACGAATCTTTTTTGAAAAAAAGATAAAAAAAGTGTCTCTAATTAAAAATTTATTTTTAACTTTGAAATCGGAAATAATATTTTTTAACCTAAAACATATCAGTAATGAAAAAAGTCTACTTATTTATGGGCCTGGCATTGAGTATGTTGGCCCTGGGCTGTACACCAAACGGACCGGAGGATGAGACTCCTACCGTTACTCCTGATGGTGAAGTTGCAGTTACAATCAATGCGACTCTTCCTTCCGGCGAATGGGTTGAGGGAGATGAGGTTGCAATCAATGGTGCTACCGCACCGGCCGTAGCGGCAGAGCAGGCAGGCAAATCGACTGCATCGTTCGTCGTTTACGACGTAGAGGCACCGGTTGTAGTTGTTGCTCCGGCAGCATTGCTTTCGGGTCTTAACGAGATTACGGTTCCTTCCGTACAGGATTACGTTGCCGATGGTTACGATCGTTCGGTTTACGGTGTGTACGGTATCGCAACCGAGTTGCTTCCTGTTGAGGAGGGCGACGACAAGAATCTTGCAGCAGACGTTGCTTTGCAGGAGATCTTCGGTGTTGTATCGCTTCCTTTGACTTTGGATGCAGCTTCTGCAACCGCTCCTGTTGCTATCAGCCAGTTGTCGCTCACTTCGCTCGCAGGTGCTGCTTTGAACGGTACTTGGAGTGCAAGCGTTTCGGTTAACGAGGGTGTTCCTGCCATCGGCTTGACTGCTGAGGAGGTATCCGCTACGACCGACCTCGTTTGTGGTGAGGAGGGTGTTCAGATTTCGGAGGCGCCGGTTTACTTCAACTTCGTAGTTCCTGCTGGTGTTTATGCCGGTGGTTTCGAGATTGTTGCTGCTGACGTTGATGGTCACAACTTCATTATCACTTTGCCAGAGGATGTAACCGTTGAGCCGGGTCTCACCGTTGAGCTTGCTCCGGCTGTGTTCACCGTTGTTGAGAAGGCCCCTGCAACTTTGAAAGTTACCATCGCTGAGGAGGGTATTACTTGGCAGGAGGGCGACGCCGTTGTTGTAAACAACGAGCTTTCGTCTAACGAGGTTGCAGCTTCGTCGGTAGGCACTCAGACCGCTGAGTTCTCGTTCGAGGCAATTGCTTATCCATATTCGGTATTCTATCCGGCAGAGCTCTATACCACTTCGGGTTCGTTGCGTTTCTACGACGAGCAGCCGTTGGTTGGTAATGGTTACGATCACACGTTGCTCGCTATGGCTGGTTACTCGACGACTAACGAGGTAACTCTCCACAACCTCTGCGGTTTGGTAACGATTCCGTTTACCAACAAGTACGAGGGCGAGACCATCTATTTGGAGAAGATCGTTGTTGAGACTGCACAGGGTGACCCTATCGCAGGTAAATACCATATTAATTATAGAACGGGTAAGGTTGACGTCGTAAGCGGTAAGAGCGATTTGACTCTCGTTAACGGTACGACCGACGCTGACTTCATCGCTATCGCTCCGGAGGAGACCGTAAACGTAACGTTCGTTATTCCTGCCGGCACTGTTCGTAGCGGTTTGAAGATTGACATCTATTCGAGCGTAGGTATCGTTGAGGATAAGGTTGTATTCCCAACGGGTCTCGATGTACGTGGTGGTCAGGAGAGCGTTGCTGATGCATACGTATATGAGGAGATTAAGATTGACGCTATCCGCACCGCAGAGGAGTTGCTCGACTTCGCAAAGTGTGTGAATATGGGTCGCTACAAGAAGTTTGTCAACGAGAACGGTGAGGTTGTTCTCGGTAACGATATCGATATGAGCACTCTCACAGAGTGGGTACCTATCACTGGTGCTATCGACGAGGCAACCGGTCTCTATACCGGTTTCGACGGTATCTTCAACGGTCAGGACTTCAAGATTACCAACTGGGCAACTAACAAGCCACTCTTCGGTTACCTCGGTTTGGGTGCAACCGTTAAGAACTTGGTTATCGATAGTACTTGTAACCTCATCATCCCAGAGGTATTGCCTTACACTTTGGATAGCAAGCCAACCAGCAACACTTGCTTCGGTTTTGTTGTTGCATCGAATATGGCAGGTACTGTTGAGAACGTAATCAACAATGCAGAGGTAATGTGTAGCTGCCCTAACGATGAGTTTGCTACTTCGCGTGCAGCTATCGTTGGTTACTCGGCTGCTGGTAGCTATGTTCGCAAGTGTATCAACAACGGTAGTCTTACATTCGAGCTTGGTAACCACGCTGCTCAGACCGGTTATATCGGTACAGTATCGGGTCGTTTCGCATCGAGTGCAGACCACGTTCCGGCAGGTCTTTACGATTGTGAGAATCACGGTAAGTTGACCATCAACATCATCGACAACAACCAGACGAAGAACTTCTATCTGGGTGGTGTATCGGGTTCGGCTAACTCTTACACTGTTGTTAGCAACTGTAAGAACTATGGCGATTTCACCTTCAATACTCCTAACTCGGGTGCATTGGTTTGTATGGGTGGCGTTGTCGGCTATTCGGCTGGTGAGATGACCAACTGCTACAATGAGGGTAACATCTCGCACATCAGTACCGGTCAGTTGAAGGGTGCTATTGTTGCAGGTATCGTAGGTTACCAGAACTCTCCTATTTCGGGCTGTGTTAACAAGGGTAACATCTACAATACCGGTACAATGTTTGGCGGTCGTAACTCTGTTGGTAGCATTGATACTACCAAGGCGAATTCGTCTGCTGCTCCTGCAACTGTTGGTGTCGTAGCATACTGCTACAATGCAACGGTTGATAACTGCGAGAACTATGGTGAGGTATTCTACAACTTGACCAAGGCCGACGGTTCGGGTACTTCGGGTCGTACCGTTGTTGCAGGTATCGTAGGTAGTACTTGGGGTGATGTAACCAACTGTAAGAACTTCGGTTTGGTTAAGAACGTACAGAAGTATGACGCTACTCAGCCAAACCACCTTACCTATGTTGGTGGTATCTCGGGTTGCGACTACTATGCAAAGAGCCAGAGCGAGTCGAATATCATCAACTGTGTGAACGAGGGTGACATTATCTTCGACAACAGCGTAGGTACTTCGAACAATGCTTGTGGTGGTATCGTTGGCTGGCCTGGTAAGGAGAGCGCTGTTACTACTGCAACTCAGAATTGCGTAAACAAGGGTAACATCACTGTATCGGGTACAGGTAAGGTTCGTTGTGGTGGTATCCAGGGTGGTTCGGGTCGTATCCAGGACTGCCAGAACAGCGGTTCGATTACCATCAACGAGACCAACTCGGGCTCGGTTTACGGTGGTGTCGCAGGTTTCCACTCGGGTGGTTACGAGCTTACCGGCTCGACCAATACCGGTGATATCGTTGCTAACGTTCCTATTACCGGCGGTGGTATCGGTGGTGTGATGGGTAACATCGGTAACGCAGCTCACGGTGTAGGTTTGATTGCTAACAATGTTGTGAAATGTTTGGTTCGCTCGGTAGAGGGTACTTGCGGTGTAGGTATGATCGTAGGTCACTTCAACGGTAAGACCAAGGAGATTCACTTCGGTTCGGCTGATCAGCCAATCAGCGTAGGTGGTACGTTCCAGCTCGGTGATACTGTCGTTGCAATCGACGCAACTAACGTTGCTGACCCTGCAGTCTTGGCAAATGGTTGCTCGAACTTTGATGCATCGATGCATCACTTCTCGACTGTTTTGGCTCAGTAATTTTCAGCCAATCATAATATGAAAAAGCATCGGGCCGAAACCCGATGCTTTTTTGTTTTTGGGATGATGGGGCTATTGGCTATTGTTTTTGCTTGGCGAACTTATTTATTTGCCTATTTTTATCTTTCCTCTCTTTTATTTCTCTTGGATATTGCTTTCGATACCCACGCCATTCAGGAAGTGTACTGCCAACACAAAAAACGACAGAGTCAAAAAACTCTGTCGTTAGCAATGCCCCAACTTGTCGGGGTACCAGGATTCGAAGGGCGAAGCCCTCGCGAGGATACCGCTGAAAAAATAAACATATTCTATCCTCGCAACCGTATCAATAGAGAATCCCACGCCGTCAGGCATTGCAACACGAGCCGACGGCTCGTCTTTGGGGTGGCAGAGCGACGTGTGGGAACTTGTTCACACTTGTTCGTCGCACTGACAGCACAAAAAAAACGACAGAGTAAAAACTCTGTCGTCAGCAATGCCCCAACTTGTCGGGGTACCAGGATTCGAACCTGGGACCCTCTGCTCCCAAAGCAGATGCGCTAACCGGACTGCGCTACACCCCGAATCGTTTTGCGAGTGCAAAGGTAGGCAAAAAAATGGTTTCTGCAAACTTTTCGATAAAAAAAGTTAAAATATTGCCCGATTATTTCCTCTTACGGCAATAAAACACGCAAAAGTGACGAATTGTGCGAATTTTGTTATACCTTTGTATATATTATATATAACCAAATCATTTGACGTATGAGAAAATTTTGGGCATTGCTCGCCGTGATTGTTGTCTTGGCGGCGGGATGTACGAAAGATATAGCCGAGACGGGAACTATTGGTGTCGATCGTCTGCGGGTCCTAATCTCCGAGTGTGAGGGGCGGGTGCAGTTGGAGGATGGTATCAAGCCGGTGTGGACCGAGGGTGATGCTGTCTCGATTTTCAACCGCTCGACGGCCAACGAGTGTTGGATGTTTGTCGGCAAGACGGGCGCAACGGATGGCGTATTGGCTCGTGGCGAGACGCTCACGGGTGCGCCGACCGACTACATTGTCGGCATCTATCCGTACGATAGCGACCACGAGTTGGACGATGATTTGTTGTGGGTGACAATTCCCGACACGCAGACCTACTCGAAGAATAGTTATGGCGTGGGCGATAATGTGATGATTGCCTACGGCGCGACCGAGAATCTTACGTTCCGCAATCTGTTCGGTTGGCTGAAACTGCAACTTACGGGCGAGGGCTTTGTGCGTAAGATTGTCTTCGAGGGTAATGGCGACGAGCCGCTGACGGGTTTATCGTTGGTCGATCCGCTCTCGTTGGACTATGCGTTAGACGATGATGCGGGCAAGGTGCTGACGCTCGATTGTGGCGATGGCGTGGAACTCTCCGATGCTACGACGTCGTTCTTTATCGGCTTGTTGCCGCAGACCTTCTCGAATGGCTTCAAGGTTACGATCTCCTTCAAGGATGGCTCGACGCTGACCAAGACCACCGAGAAGAGTATCGATGTGCGTCGCAACCATATTGTGCCGATGGCGGCGCATAAGTTAGGCGAGCGCTCCGACCGTGAGGCGTTGATTGCTCTGTATAAGGCGACGGATGGCGATAATTGGGCGACGAATACCAATTGGTGTAGCGATGCTCCGCTCAACGAGTGGTATGGCGTTTCGATGAGCAGGGGTCGTGTAAGTCAGTTGAATCTGCTCGGCAATAAATTGGTCGGCACGCTGCCGGTCGAATTGGGCAATCTGACCGAGTTGCAGTACCTGAGTCTCGGCAGTAACTCTATCAGCGGAACGATTCCGCAGGAGTGTGGCAACCTGACAAAACTCGTGATGTTGGGCCTGTACTCGAATCAGCTCTCGGGCGATATCCCGACGTCGTTGCACAAAATTCCGGCGTGGAAATATACGTGGGGCTACACGACATACTACAACCGCTTCAATAAGACAAAACTCTACGCCTGCGGCATAACGGCTCCCGACATTTCGGTTAAGGATTTGGATGGCGCGCAACTGACGCTCAACGCTACGGAGTACGCCAAGCATAAATATACGGCACTATTCCAGTGGCGCTCCGATTCCGATCCGGACTTTATGCAGCAGTTGGTGAAACTCTATGCACGCTATCGCGCTTACGGCTTCGAGGTGGTAGGGTGGTCGGATAGTGCGCTTGCCGATATGCAGACGACGATTACGAAGTACGGTGTCGAGTGGCGCAACTTCCAGGTCTCGAATAGCAACGCATTGTCGCAGTACAACTCGAAATACTATCCGGTCGGTCTGTTCCCGTGCATCAACGTCTTCGACGAGCAGGGCCGACTTGTGTTCAGCGACTGTGTGGAGAGCCGAGGTAACCTCTCGTCGCAACTCAAAACGTGGCTCGGCGAGGGTGATGTGGAGGAGAAATATGCCTCGACCGACTACTCGGCCGATGGCGACGTGAAGACCCTGCAACGCGCTTCGAAGGGCAACGGTATTGATGTTATCCTGATGGGTGACGGCTTCTCCGACCGTCAGATTGCGAACGGTACGTACGACGCGGTGATGAATAAGGCGGTCAATGCGCTGTTCAGTATGGAGCCATACACCACCTTCCGCTCACTCTTTAACGTCTATTCGGTGAAGGTCGTATCCAAACACGAGGGCTACGACGAGGGTAACGATACGGCACTCGATGGCTATTTCGGCGAATATACCGAGGTCGGTGGCGATGATAACACCTGCTTCGATTATGCAGAGTATGCGGTGGCAAGCAACCGTATAAACGAGTCGCTGATTATCGTGATGATGAATCGCGAGTACTATGCCGGCACCTGCTATATGTACTATCCTTCGACGGGCGACTACGGCTCGGGTCCATCCATTGCGTACTTCCCGCTCGGAACTGACGACGAGATGTTTGCCGAGTTGTTGCTGCACGAGGCGGGCGGTCACGGTTTCGCCAAACTCGACGACGAGTATGCCTACGAAGAGTATGGTCGCATTCCTGACGAGGAGATTAGCGACCGCGCAACCTTGGAGGCGTATGGCTGGTGGAAGAATACCGATACGGAGAGCAGCCGCAAGCGGGTTAAGTGGGCGAAGTTCCTGTCCGATACACGCTATGCGTACGACGGTTTGGGCGTCTATGAGGGTGCTTCGACATATTGGACCGGTGTCTATCGTCCAACATATAACAGTATTATGAACGATAATACGGATGGCTTCAATGCTCCGTCGCGCGAGGCGATATACTACCGCATCCACAAACTCGCATACGGCTCATCGTGGTCGTATGACTACGAGACATTCGTCACGTACGATGCCGTGAATCGCAAAACATCGGCATCGGCCGTTGCAACCACACCGAAACGTCGTCACGATTTTGTGCCGTTGGCTCGCCCGAGAGTTGTGCGTCGTTCGTGGCAGGATGCGCGATAGAGGCGTTTTTCGGCGGTATTTATTTGTTTTTTGCCAATATTTGGAGTAAATTTGTGTAGTGAAACATCAAGCACATTAGGATTATGGTAGGAAAAGTAAAATGGTTCGATAGCAAGAAGGGTTACGGCTTTATTTTGAACGACGAGGGCGACGAGATCTTTGTGCATTTTACAGCCATCATCAAGGAGGGCTTCAAGGCACTCACCGAGGGTCAGCAGGTCGAGTACGAGATTGGCGAGGGTGCAAAGGGCAGACAAGCCGTCGATGTGAAAGTTGTCGAGCGCAATAAAGAATAGTGGGGCGTAGGTGCAAAAAGTGTGCTATCTTCCGCAGGAACTTCACTTTTTTTGAACAACGTAACAAAAAAAGCATTATATTTGCACTCGCAAAACGATTCGGGGTGTAGCGCAGTCCGGTTAGCGCGCCAGCTTCGGGAGTTGGAGGTCGCTGGTTCGAATCCAGTCTCCCCGACACGTGGAAAAAGATTGCAAACGACAGAGTTTTTTGGCTCTGTCGTTTTTTTTGTGCTGTCAGTGCGACGAACAAGTGTGAACAAGTTCCCACACGTCGCTCTGCCACCCCAAAGCCGAGCCGTTGGCTCGCCCTGCAATCTTTTTATGGTGAGGTTGTATTCTTTAATATATGGTTGCGAGGATAGAATATGTTTATTTTTTAGTGGTATCCTCGCGAGGGCTTCGCCCTTCGAATCCGATACCCCTACACGTTGAAAAAGATTGCAAACGACAGAGTTTTTTGCTCTGTCGTTTTTTTGTGCTGTCAGTGCGACGAACAAGTGTGAACAAGTTCCCACACGTCGCTCTGCCACCCCAAAGCCGAGCCCCCCCCCTCCCACAATGGTTTGAGTATCGAAAACGATACCCAAATAGATATAAGAGTTTCTCGGTGGCTCCCTCGCCTGTATCTTAAAACATAGTTGGCTTAACTCCTATTTGGTCGCGGAAAATCACACGTGCAGTTTGAGTAACCACAAAAAAATGACAATCTGCAAATTGTGAATGCTTTGTTTTTTGACTTTTCATATGCGATTTTTGGTTTTAGAGTTGGCAATCTCTGCTTCTTTGCTTATTTTTGTATGAAGAAATACCTAAAACTAAACCAAATATGAAACGTATTTTATTACTTCTTGCGCTCGTCTTCCCGCTTGCGGCATTTGCACAAGTCGAGGTATCGAATCTGCGCGTCAATCGTTTGGCCCATCCGATGGGCATCTCTTCCGAGCAGCAGCCGGTATTGAGTTGGATATGCTCGTCGCCGGTCAAAAACTCTGTTCAAACCGCCTATGAGGTTGTCGTAACGTCGAGCGGCAAAAAGGTGTGGAGCAGTGGTAAAGTGGCATCCGACAATTCGACTTTTGTCGTGTGCGACCTCGCGCTTACGCCCGACACTCGTTACGATTGGAGCGTGCGCGTGTGGGATAATCACGGTAAGGTGTCGAAGCGCAGTTATTCGTTTTGGCATACCGGCCTGCGTGCCGAGGATTGGCAGGCAAAGTGGATTGGCGTAGAGAGCGAGACTCCTCTGCCGATTCACTTGCGTACGGATGCTGCGAAGGTTACCAAAAAGGTGCGTCGCGCAACGGCTTACATTACGGCTCACGGTATCTACGAGGCGTATATCAACGGCAAGCGCGTCGGTGATAAGCAACTCACTCCGGGCTGGACATCGTACAAGAAACATATTCAATATCAGGCCTTTGATGTGACGAGTCTGCTTGTCGGTGGTGCTAATACCATCGCAGCGGTTGTGACGCCGGGTTGGTACTCGGGCAGCATCAATTATGGAAAGGTCGAGAAGCGTTACTACTATGGAAAGGATGTGGCTCTGTTGATGCAGATTAATATCGAGTACACGGATGGTACGCGTGCGACGATTTGCACCGATGGCGAGTGGAAAATCGCTTCGGCGGATGCCAAGCACGACGGCGTTGTGTTTGCCAACATCTACGATGGCGAGACCATTGATGCCCGTCTTCGCGATGCGGCGTGGACAACGAAGCAATACAATGCCGATAAGTGGTCGGCAGTATCGGTGCTTGATAAATTCTCGACCAAGAATATCATCCCGACGGTGAACGAGCCGGTTATAATCAACGAGCCGATTAAGCCGGTGAAATATATCGTTACGCCAAAGGGCGAGAAGGTCATCGACTTCGGTCAGAATATCGTCGGTTGGGAGCGTGTTCGTCTGCAAGGCAAGAGCGGTGACACGGTGCGCATCAAGCACGCCGAGGTGTTGGACGACAAAGGCAACTTCTACACGATTAACCTGCGCCGTGCAAAGGCAACGAGTACCTATATTTTGAGCGGTGGCGAGGATTATTTCGAGCCGCGTCACACCTTCTATGGCTTCCGCTATTTGAAGGTGGAGGGTGTCGAGGGCGACCTTAATTTGGAGGATTTCGAGATTGTTCCCGTATGGTCGGGCTTCGATAATGTTGGCTCGTTCTCTTGCTCGAACGATGTCATTAACCAACTGCAAAGCAACATCTGGTGGGGTTTCCACGACAACTTTGTGGATGTGCCTACCGACTGCCCGCAGCGTGACGAGCGTCTGGGTTGGACGGGTGATGCACAGGTATTCTTCCGTACGGCTTCGTTCCTCGGTCGAGTGGATACCTTCTTCCGTAAATATCTCGCCGATTTGGCTGTCGATCAGCGTCCTGACGGCGGTGTGCCACGTGTGATTCCTGATACGTTCCCGAATGAATCGAATCGTGTAGGTGCTGTTGGTTGGGCAGATGCTGCGACCATCATCCCGTGGGATCACTATATGGCGTATGGCGACAAGTCGATTCTCGCAACGCAGTATAATAGTATGAAGGCGTGGGTTGATTACGTCATTGCGAAGAGCGAGCCACGCGGTTGGTTGTGGAACGACGACTTTGCAAAACATTACGGCGACTGGCTCTTCTGGACGAAGGATAACGACCGTGACGGTCAGGCGGCTGTTACGAACAAATTCCTGATTTGTCAGTGCTTCTTTGCCAACTCGGCTGATATTATGGCACGTGCCGCTCGTTTGTTGAATCGTACGGAGGACGCTGCATACTACGAGGGTGTTGCAGCAAAGGTGCGCGAGGCGTATATGAACGAGTACGTTACACCGAACGGTTTGGTTTCGTCCGACACGCAGACGGCTTACGTTTTGGCTCTGCATTTCAATATGTTGCCGGAGCATTTGCGCGGACAGGCAGTCGATCGTCTTGTCAATAATATTAAGCGATACAAGAACCATATCACCACCGGTTTCCTCGGTACGCCTTACATCTGTAACGTGCTGACCGACAACGGTCGTAGCGATGTTGCTTACACGCTGTTGATGCAGAAGACCTGCCCAAGTTGGATCTATCCGATTTCGATGGGTGCAACCACTATTTGGGAGCGTTGGGATAGCATCCGTCCGGGTGGTAAGATTCCGAACAACGGTATGAACTCGTTCAACCACTATTCGTATGGTGCAATCGGCGATTGGTTGTATCGTAGTGCGGTCGGTATCCGCGAGGAGACTCCGGGTTATAAGACCATCACGATTCGTCCTCACACGGGCGGCGACTTCGAAAATATGTCGGCTGCAACACTGACTCCGTATGGTCGTGTATCGGCTGCGTGGACAGCAAAGGAGAACGTGTTGCGTACGCTCGACGTAGAGATTCCGTTCAATACGACGGCAAAGGTCTATGTTCCGGCAGAGTCGGTTGAGGCCGTTGCGTGCGACGATGCTTCGGTGAAGGCGGTCGGTATTGCTGACGGATATGTCGAGTTCCAAGTTGGTAGCGGTCGCTATTGCTTCACGGTTAAGTAGCGTGTAAATACCCTCCCTTTCGGAGCCGTTCGGACGAGTTGAGTGCCGAGCGGCTCCGTTGTTTTGTGTGGTTGTGGGCGATGGCTATCGTGGGGATATAGTCGCTTCGACAAGATGAGTGGCTCGCAACTGATGGAGTAGAATCGAGAGGAATGTGCTGCCTGCGAAGGCGTAAATCAGGTATGTGAGTTCAAATTTACGCACACCCTCCAATGTCGGATAGAGCGAAAACTCGAAACCGAGTACGGCCCTCTCTTGCGTCTTGAAAAAGTGATACAAATCGTTGCATAAACAGTTTCCCAAGTTGCCGCACGGCGCAATTGTTGTCATATTGTCCATCAGCACGGTAGCGGGTAGTGTAATGTTGAGAAATTGTCGCAACTCGTCTGCACAGTACTCTGCCGAGATTTCGTCGTACGTGTGATTGCCCTCCGGAATGTTTATCTCCATATACCCCCTTTGCAGATGTAGAATACATCTCCTCTCTGCAACATAATGCATTCGTTGCCGTGCTTGATGTATTTACGACCGTTCAATACACAGCCGATGACCAAATTTTGTAATGAGTGTTGGTGGCTTGATTCCGTAAATTCGGTTGTTAGCACAAATCCCAATTCCGAGCGATTCGATGTTGTCTTCATAGTGTGTTACTATTATTATTTCTGCTGTGTAAAAATATAAATATTACAATAAAATATTGTAATTTACTATAAAAAATTATCAACATTTTTTACCACAACCTTTTTATGAGGTGTTGTTTTACCTGGTTTTCTGTGCGGTTTTATCTTTGTAACTTGCTGAACGTAAAACAATAACGGCTGTGAGAGGGTGTTTCTCACAGCCGCTTGTATGCGCTCTGTATTTTTATCGTTCGAGATACTCTTTTTTGAGGATTTCCACCAATTTCGGCATTCCGACGGCGGAACGCTCCTTGATGTGCGTAATCGGATTGCGCACGAAAGCGAGTTTTGGCTCGGCGGGGTCTATCAGGTAAATCGGCACTTTGCTGTCGCGCACGTACCCCGTAAGCGATGCCGCAGGATATACCGCCAATGAGGTACCTACGACAATCAGTATGTCGGCCTGCGCGACGATGGCTGCCGCTGTCTCGAACATCGGTACCGCCTCGCCAAAAAAGACGATGTATGGCCGCAAAAGCGAGCCGTCGGGAGCCGTGTCCGTCAGATGCTGCTCCCAGCCCTCGATATCGACTACAAGGTCGGGATTTGTCGTGCTGCGCAACTTCATAAGTTCGCCGTGCAGATGGGTTACGCGGGTCGAGCCGGCCCTCTCGTGCAGATTGTCCACATTTTGTGTAACAACCTCTACATCAAACCATTTTTCTAACTCCGCAATGGCGTAATGTCCGGCGTTAGGACTCTTCTCGAAGAGCTCTTTGCGACGCTTGTTGTAGAACTCGATGACCGTCGCTCGGTCGCGCACGAGCGCCTCGGGCGTACATACGTCCTCGATGCGATACGATGCCCACAATCCGTCCGAATCGCGGAACGTCGCAATTCCGCTATCGGCCGACACTCCGGCACCCGTAAATACTACGATTTTTGGTCGCATCGCTTTTATCTCTTAAAATAGATATCCAACAACTCTTTGGCGGCGATGAACGAACTGAGGCGAGCCGAGAGTACGCGCTGCTCGACATCGGCGATGCGGCTCTCGATTTCGGGGTTGAGGTAGAAACTGCTCTTCAACGCCTCGTTGATGCTCTCGTACATCCAATATTTATTCTGCTCGTTGCGGTGATGCTCGAAATAGCCGTTGCGCTTGATGTGCTCCAAGTACTCTTCGATGCCCTTCCACACCTCCTCCAAACCGGTTTTTTCGACCGACGAGCAGGTATATACCTTCGCGCTCCAACCCGATGCCGGCAGAGGGAACAGATGCAGTGCATTCTGATACTGCACCTTTGCCAAATTCGCCTTGTGGACATTCTCGCCATCGGCTTTGGTGATGACCATAATGTCGGCCATCTCCATAATTCCGCGCTTGATGCCCTGCAACTCGTCGCCTGCGCCCGAAATCTGCAACATCATAAACATATCAACCATCGAGTGCACAGCGGTCTCGGATTGACCTACGCCGACCGTCTCGATGAAGATGACGTCGAAGCCCGCCGCCTCGCAAAGCACGATTGTCTCGCGCGTCTTACGCGCCACACCGCCGAGCGAGCCCGCCGATGGGGAAGGGCGGATAAATACGTCCGGATTGTGGCAGATGCTCTCCATACGGGTCTTGTCACCGAGAATCGAACCTCCACTGCGCTCCGACGATGGGTCGATTGCCAACACCGCCAACTTGTGGTGCATCGCCGTAACCATATTGCCGACCGCCTCGATAAAGGTCGATTTTCCGGCTCCCGGTACGCCAGTGATGCCGATTCTCACCGAACGACCTGCGTGTGGCAGACATCGCTCGATAATCTCTTGCGCTTGTGCGTAGTTGTCCGGATTGTTGCTCTCGATGAGCGTTATCGCCTGCGAGAGAATCGTGATATTGCCGTCGAGAATGCCCTGAACATACTCGTCGGTTGTAAGCACACGCTTGCGTTTGCGCACAAAGTAGGGATTGACCATCGGCTGGTCGGAAACGCCCTCCGTGACATTCAATGCACTGTCGTGATGCGTGTCGAGATACTCTTTTTCGTAGTGGTCTATTTTCGTGAACGACATATAGTTGTGTGGTTTTCTATGATTTCGATTATCTTGTTGCGATCGAGCGATTTAGGGTTGCCAAACCATAACGCCCGACGACGACTGTCGATTATCACCCCGAACGGTGCATAATTCACGCCGAATCGCTTGAATACCTCGCCGGACGAGGTGTGCACCTCCGATACCTTGCCGTTGGCATATCGTCCGAGTGTGCCGGCAGTTTGCGCACTTGCCCGCTCTTTTGTAAAGATTGTGATACGGAATGCGCCCGTCTCGCCGGCAATTTTTGCCAACTCTTCGAGCGACTCGATGCAGGGTGCGCTTGCCGAGTGAACGAATCCGATGTATGTGAAATCTGCCTCTTGCGCCTCTGCACCCTCCAACAGATTGCGGTGCTTGATTTTGGGCGTACGCTCTCCGATGGCAATGTTTTGTGCCATCGCGCTTGCGCTACACAGCAAGAGAAATAGTATGGTGACGATTTTTCTCATACAATGAACAAAGATAGCACATTTTCACCGAAACTGCAAACGTAAATTTCTTTGCCAAATCATACAATATATAATAAAAATTCGTATATTTGTGGTATGATAATTGAAAATATGATGCCTATGAAACATTAGCGTAGTTTGATACGCGCAATTTAAGACATATTGAAAAAAGCGTTTTTGCTGTTACTTTTGCTTTTGAAACTTCGACACTTTCAATTCACCCAATGAGTAAAGCGATGACGCTCACACCGCACGGTGTGGGCTTTACTCGTATATTTGGGTGAAAGGTAGTCGAAGACCTCAAAAGCAGATATTCAGAGTTTTGTCCACGCTTTTTTTTTGTGCGTATCCCATCCATCTTTTAAGGACAAAAATCACAAATCAAACAAAATGTATTAAAAAACTTAAAGAAATGAAAAAGATTTTTTTAATTTTAGTGATGGCATTAATAAGTGTTGCTGCGTTTGCTCAAAGCAGATATGCTTATGTGTCCAATGTGGAGCAAAAACCAGATAGAGCAGAAGTAACTGTTTCTGCAAAGGCAGATGCTTTTAGGCAATATCCTAATGGCTTTATGGTAGGCGTTCGTCCTGCAAACCACTTGTTTGACCTTACTTTATTAACTGATAAAGCAGCAAAATATGTGCATCTATCCAAAGACGAACCTTCGGTTAGGGTTATTTTTTGGTGCGATGAGAAATATACCGGTAAAAAGGCTTGTAGCAGATATGACTTTGTAGTAGTGAATCCTTAGACCTCATAAGCGGTATAAGATCTAATCTATAAATGTGCTAATGATGAAAGTATAAATGCTTTCCCGTATCTGTATATCATCTTTATTGTTGGTGCTTGGTGCGTCGATATATTTGGTGTTTCGGCAGGATGTGCTGTTTTTGCAGTGGATGGATGCCGAGGTGTTGGAATATGTCAAAGTGCCCGTAATGCATAACGAGGGCAATCCGTTTTCGTATCTGCTCTTGTTTTCGCTTGCTGATGCGCTGTGGTATGCAGCTCTGCTGGTTGTGCAGCCGGCATTGTGTGATGGCGGGCGTATGAGCAAAGTGCTGTTCTGCGCCGCCGTCGCATTGCCGTTCGTTTTTGAGTTTCTGCAACTTGTGGGAGTTATGGCAGGAACTTTCGACGTGGTCGATATTGTTATTTATTTACTAACCTTAATAATTTTTATATTATGCGAAAGAAGACTTTTTACCAAATTTTGGTGTTGATTTTGTTTGCTGTTGTTGCGGTGGCAAGTTCAGGTGCAAATAAAGTATCAGATGAAGATGCCTACGATATCGGTTACTCGATAGGTAAAGCGTGGCGTAATTCGTTAGATAACTAAACGTATGTTACATACAAAACTTTTTCGGGCGGTAATTGCAGTCGCCCTGGTGTTTATTTGCTCTTGTTCGCCGTTTCGTTACGATATGGTGTTGGTTGATGGTGGCGAGTTTGTGGTGGGTAGTTGTGATGCGGATGCAGATGCCGACGAGAGCCCGATGCGGATAATCGGAGTGCGTTCGTTTTACCTGTCTGCTTATGAAGTGACCCAAGAGCAATGGCGTGCGGTGATGCGGGATGACCCTTCGTTTTTTAGCGGAGATGATCGTCCGGTTGAAAACGTGTCGTGGTTTGAAGTACAGGAGTTTATCTCTAAATTAAACGAGCGTACCGGACGCTCATATCGTCTGCCAACCGAGTTGGAGTGGGAGTATGCTGCGCGCGGTGGAAAGTACAACAAACCGTTTCGGTATAGCGGTAGTGATGATTATCGCAAAGTGGCGTGGAACAAAGATACCTCTACGACCGGAACATTTGATGTGGGAGAACTAAAACCTAACATTTTGGGGTTGTATGATATGACGGGTAATGTTCACGAGTGGTGTAGTAATTGCTATGATAGTACGCTGTACGCATCGAAAAATCTTGCGGTTGTTGTTACGCAAGAGCCGACTGGTGAAATTACGGTTAAAGGTGGTAGTTGGTTAAGTGATACGACGCATTTGCGCATAGCGAATCGTAACCACGTATCGCCACATACAAAGAATGTTTCGCTTGGTTTCCGTCTGGCAATGGACGTAGAGCGGTAATAAGGCGTTGATACAACGCAACAAGGTCTGCTCGTCGAAGGGCAGACCTTGTTGCGTCTTTATGAGGCGATATGGGTAGTCGCTATTTGTATTCGATTGATATCTTATATGGTACGCCGTTGAGTACCGAGGTGCGACCTCGATACGATGTGCCGTATTTGCCGGTCGAGGTCTCTACGGTGGTCTCGCAGAAGACCGATACGAACCACTGCCCGCTCTTCGGGCAGTCGATAGTCAGGGTCTTTTTGCAACCGCTCGAAACCGACTTTATGAGCGTATTGTCGTGGAATGCCATCTCACCGCGTTTGGCGCACAGCGTGAGATCGAATTTCTTTGCATCTTCGTAGCCGTCGAGTTTGATTATGAGCTGCTTGCACTTCTTCGGCACATCGAGTGCAAAGTGGTGATATTGGCGGTCGCCGATGCGTGTGTATGCAGGGTCATTATCTTCGGTGCGCTTGTTCATTTCGCGCACTTCGCCCTCTTTCAGCGTGGCTTTGATTTTTGGCGCAGGGTTGCCATCCATAGCGTAGAGAAGCATCGCCGCCATAAATTCGAGTCGCTCGCCATCGGCTATGCCCTCGGGGTGCGAGCCACAAAGAATCGTTCGGCCACTCTCCTCGGTCGGCTTGTATGCCCAAACACATATCTCGTTGTCAATCTTCACCTTGTCGGTGTTGTCAAAGATGTATCTTGCCAGTGGCTCGGTGCTCGTTGGTAGCGGATTTGCGGGGCTTTCGTGTGCGTAACAACCGCCATTGTGGCGTACATCGGTGACGAGTCGCTCTTTGCCAAAATCGAAATATTTATACAGCGGACAACCCTTCTCCAAGCGTAGGGTGGTGGAGCTCTTTTTCAACATCGTACGATGGGCATATCCGGGCCACAATTTTAGATATATATCGGAGTAGTGCGCCTTGCCTTTGTTGTCCATTCCGCCCGCCGAAGCGATAAACGCACCCGCGCAAGTGCCGACGTACGCACCTCCGTTGGCAACATACTCGCGAATGCGCTCTCGACCGCCGTCGCCGAGCGATCTGGCGTGTTTCGACGCCGAGCCGCCATTGACATATATGGCGCGAAATCGAGGTGCGCCATCGGGGTAGAGCAACCATCCGTTTGTGTCGTTCTCGTCGCCGCAAAATATCTGATTCTGCAATAGCGTGTCGCGCTCCGTCAATTTGCTCTTCGATGCCGATGCAAAATACTCCAACGACATTCCGAGAAATCTGGTTGCAGGCAGATGTCGGCGCGAGGTCAGAGCGATGCCGCTATCCATAAAGAGATCTTTGTAGAAGCCACGACTGCCGGCCAAAACTTCGGCACGCGCCTTTTCGCGGTTGTGCGCCGCCAAATCGTGAGCCGATAACAGCCCGAAAATAACTATTGCAATGGTTAAAACTCGTCTCATAAATTCGTTGTGTTTGTTCGTGCCACAACAAAGATATGTAAAATCTGCGAAAGTTAAATGTTATTTTTTTCACAAAAGCTGAAAAGAATTGGACAAAAGTGTTGGTTTTGTTCGCCGAAAAATGTATCTTTGCGAGATTTATTACACATAGTGTAATTTGTGGCACGAAAAACGAGACAGAAAACAATATTTATAAACCAATTAAACTTACTTAAAACTATGAAAGTATCTCACATTGAGCATCTCGGCATCGCCGTTAAGAGTTTGGACGAGGCAATCCCTTACTGGGAGAACGCATTGGGCTTGAAGTGTTACAAGATTGAGGAGGTTGCCGACCAGAAGGTTCGCACCGCATTCTTTATGCTTGGCCAGACCAAAATCGAATTGTTGGAGGCAACTTCGGAGGATTCGACAATCGCAAAGTTCATCGAGAACAAGGGTATCGGTATCCACCATATGGCTCTTGCCGTTGAGGGTATCGAGGAGCAGTTGGCTGACGCCGAGGCACAGGGTATCCGCCTTATCGACAAGACTCCGCGCAAGGGTGCAGACGATATGACCATCGCATTCCTTCACCCGAAGAGCACGCAGGGTATTTTGACCGAGTTGTGCGAGAAGAAGTAAAAATAGTTCCGATTGGCTCTTTTTGCACGAGTCGGCGGACGCCAAAATGCCACACGGGTTTATTATGCTCCGCTTTTGTCGCCCGGACTCGCACGAAAACAGAGTCGCTAATCGTTTGCGATTTTTTTTGAGAAAAACAGAACAAATCTAAATTTTACAAAATAGAAAAATAGCTATGAGCGAAATTCAAAACAAAATCAACAAACTCATCGAGAACCGCGAAACTGCTCGTATGGGTGGTGGAGAGAAGGCAATCGCCAAGCAGCACGAGAAGGGTAAGTTCACTGCTCGTGAGCGTATCCAGATGTTGCTCGATGAGGGCAGCTTCGAGGAGTTCGATATGTTCGTGACTCACCGTTGCTACGACTTCGGTATGGAGAAGAAGCATACCTTTGGTGATGGTGTGGTAACCGGTTACGGTACGATTGACGGCCGTCTGGTTTACGTATTTGCACAGGACTTTACCGTAACGGCAGGTTCGTTGTCGCTTGCTTTGGCCGACAAGATTTGCAAGGTTATGGATATGGCAATGCGTGCAGGTGCTCCGTGCATCGGTCTGAACGACTCGGGTGGCGCACGTATCCAGGAGGGTGTAAACGCTTTGGCAGGTTATGCAAATATCTTCCAGCGTAACGTGATGGCTTCGGGTGTTATCCCGCAGATTTCGGCTATCTTCGGCCCTTGCGCAGGTGGTGCGGTTTACTCGCCGGCTCTCACCGACTTTATCATTATGAAGAAGAACACCTCGAATATGTTCCTTACCGGTCCGAAGGTTGTTAAGACTGTAACGGGCGAGGATGTAACGCAGGAGCAGTTGGGTGGTGCGATTGTTCACACGACCAAGTCGGGTGTCGCACAGTTTGCTGTTGATACCGAGGAGGAGGGTATCTCGCTCATACGTCAGCTCATTTCGTATATGCCGCAGAACAATATGGAGGATGCTCCGTTGGCAATGTGCACCGACAGCATCGCTCGTTTGGAGGATTCGCTCAACGAGATTATCCCCGACAACCCTAACCAGGCATACGATATGTATGAGGTTATCAAGGCCGTTGTCGATAATGGCGAGTACCTCGAATCGGCTGCATCGTACGCAAAGAATATCATCACCTGCTTCGCTCGCTTCAACGGTCAGAGCGTAGGTATCATCGCTAACCAGCCGAAGTTTATGGCGGGTGTGCTCGATATCAACGCATCGCGTAAGGCGGCTCGTTTCGTTCGTTTCTGCGACGCGTTCAATATTCCGATTGTTACGCTCGTTGATGTTCCGGGCTTCTTGCCGGGTACGACTCAGGAGTATGGTGGCGTTATCACGCACGGTGCGAAGTTGCTCTTTGCTTACTGCGAGGCAACCGTTCCGAAGGTTACCGTTACGTTGCGTAAGGCATACGGTGGTGCGTATATCGTGATGTCGTCGAAGCATATTCGTGGCGATATCAACTACGCTTGGCCATCGGCAGAGATTGCTGTTATGGGTGCAAGTGGTGCAGTTGAGGTTCTCTACGCAAAGCAGTTGGCAGCATTTACCGATGCAGAGGAGAAGGCGAAGTTCATCGCCGAGAAGGAGCAGGAGTACAAGGACCTCTTCTCGAATCCTTACAACGCAGCGCGTTATGGTTATATCGACGATGTAATCGAGCCGCGTAACACTCGTTTCCGTATCATTCGCGCTTTGCAGTCGCTTGCAACCAAGCGTTTGCAGAACCCTGCGAAGAAACACTCGAATATTCCGTTGTAATCCATCGTAAACAGATATGACTATGGATAAATTTGTAAATGTTGGTTGGCCGGAGATGTTGCTGATGGCACTTTTTGGCTTCCTTATGGTCTTTACTGTTCTGGTATTGCTCATATTTGTAATGAAGGCAATGGGTTGGTTCTTCACCCGCGAACATAAGGCAAAGGTTGCTGCAACTGCCACTACTGCTCATCCGCACGACCACGCAATCAGCGACCAGGAGTTGGCTGCCGCTATTATTACGGCACTCAAACTCTACAAGAGTGCGTTGCACGACCAGGAGTCGGAGATGCTCACCATCAACCGCATCACTCGTGCATACTCGCCTTGGAACTCTAAAATTCACGGACTCACTCAGCTTCCTGAGAAAAAATAATTATTAAGACGTAAAAGATGAAAAAGTATTCATTGAAAATCAACGGCAATCAATACGAAGTAAAGATTGACGATATCAACGAGCAATCGACTTTGGCTCACGTTACCGTAAACGGTACGAAGTACAACGTCGAGATTGAGGGCGGCAAGGCAGCAGTTGCTCCTAAACCGCAGGTAATTGCTGCACCGGAGGCAACCGGTTTGTCGGTAACTCCGAAGACCCCTATCGCATCGAAGCCGGCTGCGGCTCCTGTTGCTGCCGGTGGCTATAAGGTGGCTTGTCCGCTTCCGGGTACGGTAACGACCATCAACGTAAAGGAGGGTGATACCGTTTCGGCTGGTCAGACGTTGCTCGTTCTCGAAGCGATGAAGATGGAGAACAATATCGACGCCGAGCGCGGTGGTGTTGTTAAGCAGATTCTCGTTTCGGGCGGTGCAACCGTTATGGAGGGCGATGTTTTAATGGTAATCGAGTAGTGCTATGATGACTTTATTCAGCGATAATTTCATCATCGAGTCGCTCGTCAAATTTGTCGAGACCTCGGGCTTTATGGCATTCTTCGAGGGCGAGGGCTGGAAGTGTATCGTTATGATTGCTCTTGCCTGCTTCTTGCTCTACCTTGCCATAAAGAAACAATTCGAGCCGCTGTTGCTGCTGCCGATTGCATTCGGTATGTTGCTCACCAACCTCCCGGGCGCGGAGATGTTCCACTCGGAGTTGTTTGCAGGCGGTCACGTACATTGGGATATCTTCGTCGATAAGGCGGGTCTTATCGACTACCTCTATCTGGGCGTAAAACTCGGTATCTATCCGTGCCTTATCTTCGTAGGTGTAGGTGCGATGACCGACTTTGGTCCACTGATTGCCAATCCGAAGAGTTTCCTTTTGGGTGCTGCTGCACAGTTGGGTATCTTCGCTACCTTCTTGGGTGCCTACGCTTTGGGCTTTGCGCCGAACGAGTGCGGTAGTATCGGTATCATTGGTGGTGCGGATGGCCCTACCTCAATCTTCCTTACGGCGCGTCTTGCTCCGGAGTTGTTGGGCCCTATCGCTATCGCGGCATACTCGTATATGGCTCTCGTGCCGGTGATTCAGCCACCGATTATGAAGGCACTCACCACCAAGAGCGAGCGTCTGATTAAGATGTCGCAGTTGCGTCAGGTGTCGAAGACCGAGAAGATTCTCTTCCCTGTCATCATCTCCATCGTCATCTCGTTGCTCTTGCCGTCGGCTGCTCCACTCGTGGGCTGTCTGATGCTCGGTAACCTGATGAAGGAGTGTGGCGTTGTAGATCGTTTGTCGAAGACCGTTCAGAACGAGTTGATGAACATCGTGGTTATCTTCCTCGGTATCTCGGTAGGTGCTACGGCTACGGCTGCATCGTTCCTTAACTTGCGTACGCTCTTTATCCTTGCGCTCGGTATCATCGCATTCAGCTTTGGTTCGGCAGGTGGCGTATTGCTCGCCAAGTTTATGAATCTCTTTGCCAAGGAGGGCAACAAGATCAATCCGCTTATCGGTTCGGCGGGTGTATCGGCAGTGCCGATGGCTGCGCGTGTGTCGCAGACCGTAGGTCAGAAGGAGAATCCTTCGAACTTCCTGCTTATGCACGCTATGGGTCCGAACGTAGCCGGTGTCGTTGGTTCGGCGGTGGCGGCGGGTATTCTGCTTGCATTCCTCGGATAAGATTGTTTTAAGCGGCGTTTGCTGCGCAAAACTTCGATAATGGAGTTCCTCACATACGTTTAGTATGCTGCGGACTCCGTTTCTTGTTTTCTCTTGCAACCATCCACTTAAAACGAATCTTATCTTATCGCATTTTGTTGGCGGGGTATTTATCGTCTTAAAATGATTTTCTATTGGGTGGCGTTTGCTGCGCAAAATCTCTATTGCGGAGTTAGATTGGTCAAATTGTCAATCAACTCCGCTTTTTCGTTTTTCGGTTCATAGCCCGAAAATAACCATTCGTACCTATATTTATACAATTACACGATAAAAACGGGGGCTGTTTGGGTAAAAATCGCAAAATTCCGTATATTTGTTAAAATTGATTTGCGAAACATATAACATACTGAATTTATGAAGATAACTATCAATGTACATTACCACACCCAGTGGGGCGAGCAACTTTCGATGGTGCTCGCCGATGGCACTCGTGTCGAGATGAATTGTGCGGGCGATGTGTGGCGTGCCGTATTGAAGGTGACGAAGCGTACCAAGCAACTCTGCTACTCGTTCGAGTTGCTCGCTGACGGTGCGGTTGTTCGTCGTGAGTGGGGTGCTCCTCACTGCGTGGAGCTCAATGCCACAGACGATACGCTTACAATCAACGATTCGTGGAGCGACCGTCCGTCGAATCGCGCCTTCTACTCATCGCTCTTTACCGATACGGTCTTTGCCCACGCAAAGGAGGCGGTGCCTGCGCTCTGTGCATCTGCTCTTCGCATCGAGGTAGAAGCGCCGACACTCAATCGTGGCGAGCGTCTTGCCTTGTCGGGTAGCACGCCGTCGCTCGGCGAGTGGAATCCTTCGCAGTTGCGTCCGATGACCCATACGGGCGATGCGCGTTGGGCGGTGTCGCTCGAAGCGTCGGAGATGGCCGAGTACAAGTTTGTCGTGACGGATGCTGCAACGGGCGAAATCGTACGCTGGGAGGAGGGCGACAATCGTCGTCTGATGGCAACGACGGGTGCAACCGTCGTGCGTGGCCTGCGCTTGCGCGACCGCATCCATTGGCGTGGTGCGGGTGTTGCGGTGCCGATGTTCTCGTTGCGTTCGGAGAGCAGTTTCGGTGTTGGCGACTTTGCCGACCTGCACCTGCTGGCCGATTGGTGCAACAAGTGTGGTGGTAACATTATCCAGATTTTGCCGATTAACGATACGACGATGACCGGTACGTGGCGTGACTCCTATCCGTACAACGCCAACTCGACCATCGCTCTGCATCCGCTCTATATCCGTTTGGAGCAGGTTGCACGTCTGCGTAAGAAGGCCGACCGCGAGCGTTTCGAGCGTCTTGGCCGCGAGCTGAACGCACTGCCGCAGGTCGATTATGAGCGTGTGCTGAACGCCAAGTTCGACTATCTGCGCATAGCGTTTGCCGAGCAGGGTACCAAATGCCTTGCCGGTCGCGAGTATAAAGAGTTTATTGCGAAGAACGAGGGTTGGCTTACGCCGTATGCCGTATATTCGGTTCTGCGCGATAAATACAAGACTGCCGACTTCACGAAGTGGGGTAAGTATGCCACATACTCGGTCAAGAAGTGTGCGAAGTTTGCCGAGAAGAATGCCGAGCAGGTCGATTTTTACCGCTATATTCAGTTCCACCTCGACCGCCAATTGCACGAGGCAATCGAGTATGGCCACTCGCTTGGCGTAGCGTTGAAGGGCGATATTCCGATTGGTGTGAGCCGTATCAGTGTCGATGCGTGGGTGTCGCCGGAGTTATTCGTAATGACATCGTCGGCGGGCGCACCACCTGATGACTTCTCGGTGACGGGTCAGAATTGGGGCTTCCCTATCTATAATTGGGACGAGATGGCGAAGGATGGCTATGCTTGGTGGAAGACGCGCTTCCGCAAGATGGCAGAGTACTTCGATGCCTATCGTATCGACCATATCCTCGGTTTCTTCCGTATTTGGGAGGTGCCGTTGGATGCAGTGAATGCTCTGCTTGGCGAGTTCAATCCGTCGTTGCCATATACGGCAGACGAGATTCGTTGGCGCGGTGTCGATTTCGACCCGTCGCGCGACGTGGCACAGGACTACTCGTCTGATAATGTGCTGTGGTTGGAGTATCGCCATAAGAAGGGTCACTACTATCCGCGCATTACGCCATTCGATACCGAGCGTTTCGCTTGGTTGTCCGATGCCCAGAAGCACGCATTTGCCGAGATTCACAACGACTTCTACTATCGCCGTCACAACGATTTCTGGAAGGATATCGCCGACGAGCGACTCTCGATGTTGGTCGAGACGACGCGAATGCTCACTTGTGGCGAGGATTTGGGTATGATTCCTGACTGTGTGCCGGAGGTTATGCAGCGCCAGCAGATTCTTTCGCTCGAAATCGAGCGTATGCCGAAGGATACGGGCATCGAGTTTGGCGATGTGATGAACTATCCGTATATGGCGGTTTGTACCACTTCGACACACGATATGAATCCGGTACGTGCTTGGTGGCGCGAGAACCGCGAGACCACGCAGCACTACTACAATAACGTGATGCGTTGGTGGGGCGAAGCTCCGCAGGATGCGACGCCGGAGGTGTGCCGCGAGATTGTGAATCGTCACCTCGCATCGCCGGCAATGCTTACGATTCTTCCGTTGCAGGATTGGCTCTCGATAAACGGTGCTATCCGCTACGAGGATGCCGAGGCGGAGCGTATCAATGTGCCGGCTAATCCGACGCACTATTGGCGCTATCGTATGCACTTGACTTTGGAGCAGTTGCTCGCTGCCGACGAATTTAACGCCGATGTCGAGTACCTTATTAAAGCCAATTACAGATAACCGAAAAGGGTAGTTGGAGGCGCGCGCCTTCGACTACCGCATTGGTGCAAGACACCTTAAATCTTCAATATAGTCGTAAAGAACACCCCTGTCGCCTCGCAAGGCAGCAGGGGTGTTCGATTTTTGTTGGTCGTGGAGCGGGGTAGCCCGTCACGTGCCGACTATTTGTACATAAATCGCTTAATCGAATTCTTTGGTGTGCGCTCGAAGTCATCGACCAGAATCTCGATATCCGACACCTGTGCGTATGTCGGCAACTTCTGGTTGAGCATCACGAGGTTTGCCTTCATAATGGTCTCCAACTGCGATTTCGAGAGCGGATTGCTGTCGTCGTTGTCCGTAGCGACAATGGCCACGATGCGGTTATTACGGTTGATGATAATCGACTCGCGTACGTGTGGCATTGCGTTGAGCAACTCCTCAATCTCCTCCGGATAGATATTCTGACCGTTGGCCGTAAGAATCATATTCTTCGAACGACCCTTGATGTAGATGTTGCCGTACTTGTCGATGATGCCTAAGTCACCCGTACGCATATATCCGTCGTCGGTGAACGTGTCGGCAGTCACATCCGGCTGCTTGTAGTAGCCGAGCATCACATTGTCGCCACACACCTGAATCTCGCCAACCACATTCTGTGGGTCTGGCGATGCAATACGCACCTCCATACCATCGACCGGCTTGCCGCACGAACGAATTGCGAAGTCGTACCAATCCTCGTAACCGATAAGCGGACCGCACTCGGTCATACCGTAGCCCACCGTATATGGCAGTTTAATCTGTTTGAGCAACACCTCAATCGGGCCGCTGATTGCCGCGCCACCAATGATGATATGCTTCATATTGCCACCGAACGAGTCGAGAATCTTTTTGCGTACCGACTTGTAAATTACGTTGCGCAGACCCGGAACTTTGAGGGCGCATTTGAGCAGCGGACGTTCGAGTGTCGGGATAACCTTGTTGCGCATAATCTTTTCGAGAACGAGCGGCACCGTAATAAGCATATACGGACGTACGTCGCGGAACGCCTGCATAAGCAGGGTAGGGGTCGGCATCTTGCCGAGGAAATATACCGTTGCGCCCGAACATATCGGATAGATGAACTCGAATGCCAAACCGTAGAGGTGTGCCAGAGGCAACATCGATACGATGTGCGAGTCGATAGGCATCTTGATACGCTGTACGCCGAAGGTGATGTTCGATGAGATATTGTTGTTCGAGAGCATAATGCCCTTTGGCGACGAAGTTGTACCGGAGGTGTACGAAATGGTGTTCAAATCGTCCGGACCACCCACTTCATACTCTACATACTTGCGCTTCATTCCCTGCGGATACTTTGCGCGGAAGTGTTGGTGCATATTCTGAATGACGTCCGTGAGAATGCCATCCTTCGACCACAGCTCCGAGAAATCCTCGATGCATACAGCACCACGCAGTTGCGGCATCTGTTCCGGCGACATATTTTCCCACATCTTGCGCTCGGTAAAGAGCAGTACGCTATCCGAGTGATCGACGAGTTTTTGCAGGTTGTCTGGCGTAAAGCCGTTCAAGATAGGTACGGCAACTGCACGGTAGGCAATAATCGAGAGGTAGGAGATACCCCAACGTGCCGTATTGTTTGCGCTGATTGCAATCTTGTCGCCCGGTTTAACGCCAAGTCGGTCAAATACGATATGCAGTTTGGCAATATGCGTTGCCACGTCCGCATAGAAGAAGGTCTCGCCCTTGTAATCGCACACTGCGGGTTTGTGCCAATTGTTTTTGGCCGCCTCCGCAAATCTTTGAATGAAGTGAGTCATAAGTTTTTGTTGATAATAAGTAGTTGTTTTTGTGTTTGCGGCTATTTCATTAGCCAATTTGTGATAGTTGTAATGTATGTGCGCGAAATGGGAACATCAAAAATTCCTTCAATTCCAAATTCAATAAATACGCCATCCTTGTCGCGTCGCAAAACCTTTACACGGTCCATATTGACCATATACGAACGATGGCATCTCTGTACAGAGGTGTCGGCCAACTGCTCGGCAATGCGCTTCATTGTATTGCGCACCATTGCCTTCTTAACAGTGTTGTTATTTATGTACCATACGCAGATGTAGTTGTCTGCCGACTCAATCATCACTAAATCTTCCCGCTTGACCGACAATCGCATCTCGTTGTGGTCATCGTAGAATAGAACGTAAGCACGTTGCAAGTTATTGTCTTCGTTGCGTATGCTTTCGTTCAATTGGTTGATTTGTTGAGTTTTGTCGAGGATAATTATGTAGAGCAGACATAGGACATACGGCACAAAGAGTATGCACGATGTTCTGCCCAAGACGTTAGCAAACAGAAGGACGAATCCCGTGTTCTCGGGGTGAAACCACGATGCCGAGCAGGTCGTGATAACCAAAGCCACAATGGCAAACTCGACCAGACACCACGCAATGTATCCCTTGTAGGTGAGTGCGAGGTGTCGGCTGCGTACCATTACCAATCGGGATATCGATACGAGTACAACGCCGATGATGACTACTACGGCCGATGCCAAATAGAAGGCATCTTCGGCCGAATCAATCCATCCGGAGAGCGCGCCACTTACCAAAAAATCGAGTGATTCGTATATGTTGAACGGACGGAAGATTACGATGCACAACATTGCCGCCACAGCCATAGCGGACACTATGACTGCTTGTTGCGTGTAGCGATACAGCAACTGCGGAATATGTTGATTCAAAAGATTTCTATTCATCCGTCTCTCTGTTTTTACCTATTCTCTCCTCGACGAATGCTGTAAATTCGTCGGGATTGTCGCACGAAATGTAGTATTTGTCTTCGCAAATATCGGTTATTTCTACGAAATTACACCATTTGGAGGCATATATTTTTACAATATCCAACTTTCGCAAGTTGAGAAAGTAACCATAATAGCCGAAAAAACCCACGCCTGCAAACAGCGGAACGAAGAATCGGGCTTCGCTCTTGTCAATCGGGCGTACGGAGGCGATTTCGGAGTAGTCGATGCTCGTAAAGTCGGATATGCAGTATATCTCGACGCTCTCGTCCGATAGCTCTACGCGTCGCGGAATCGACAGAGCCATCAACGCAATCAGCGCAATGATAAGCCCCACGCCCCACGCCAACATATACCCGCCGTCGTATGTCAAAAACAGCGCAACGGCAATGGCGGCAAACACGAGTACGTGCAACGCAGTTGCGTACCACGTGCGCAGGTCGGGCTTGTATCTGTATCTGTGCTCCATCTTCGTTGCTTGGAATTAACGTATGCTATCTCTCTTTCTCTTTTAGCGCAAGCGCAATCGCTTCGGCTATCGTCATATCCTCCGGCGTGGTGATTTTGATGTTGTTTCGCTCGCCTTCGCACAGCGTAACCGCTACGCCCATATGCTCGACGACCGATGCATCGTCTGTGAATGACGGCAAGTATGGTGTATCGTACGCTGCACGCAGTGTTGCCGCATCAAATATTTGCGGTGTCTGCACGGCACGAAGCGTTGAGCGGTCTATCGGCGCCGAAGAGCCGTCCGTGTTTGCAACACGTAGCGAATCGACAGGCACAACGACCGGAATTGCCGACCCGTTCTGGACGGCACACTCTACGGCGCGAAGAATCATCTCCTTCGATGCGAATGGTCGCACGCCATCTTGTACGGCAATCAAATCCACCGCATCGCTCATCGCCGCAATGCCGCAACTAACCGAGTGAAAACGCTCTGCACCGCCCTCGACTATCGAGTGGCGAGCGACTCGAAATCGAGCCGATAGGTTGCGCCAAAAATCTATCTGCGAGCCGGGCAATACGACGACAATCTTTGCCGATGGAAGAGCCGCTGCAAAGTTGTTAATTGTGCGTACGAGTATCGGCTCGCCTCCCACGAAGGCGAACTGCTTCGGCAACGCACTGCCCATACGCGACCCGCTGCCGCCGGCTACGATTATTACTCCGATTGCTCTCTGTTCCATATCAACTTTTTTCCGAAACCGAGCGTGTTGTCGGTCAATTTCATAAAATCGGGCTCGACGACCCATATTTCGAGTGGAGCTGCTGCCGCGTAGGGAAAACGCTTGATGTACGTCCGCGTCGCCGCCGCATCTCCGCGATGTGCCGTGCCACAAATCTGCAAACCCTGCACTCGCCCGACGATGCGTGTTTCGAGTGTTATGGCGCACGCTACGCGCTCACGCCCGATCATCTCTGCACCGTGTCGTGTTTCGTGCGACGAGGTGAATACGAGCAGATTACGCTCGGCATCGTACGCATAAAAACAGGCGGCACAATACGGCTCGCCGGCGGCGTTTGTCGTAGCGAGTGTCAGTACGTGGTGACGTTTGATGAATTTTATGAACTTTTCGTCAATCATCACCCCTCATCACTTCACGTTAATCGAGTCGAGCTGTGTGATTCGCATTGAATCCGCCACTTCGCCCTCCAATTCGGCAATTATACGCTCCTTCACCCACTCGAAACGCTCCTTGTTCTGCGCCTTAATCGGCTCGGCAGGTTTCTGCGGCACCTTCAATGGATTGATAGGCGTGCCGTTCTTCCACAAACGGAAGTCGAGGTGTGGGCCTGTCGAGCGACCCGTACTACCCACGTAGCCGATAACCTGACCCTGCGAAACGCGCTTGCCGACAGCGATACCCTTTGCAAAACTCTTCAAGTGAAGGTATCCCGATTGCAGTTTGCCCGGATGCTTGATATACACGGTGTTGCCACCTGCGCCTTTCCATCCTTTGAGCGTGACGGTTCCGTCGGCAACGGCGCGAACCGGTGTGCCCGACGGAGCCGCGTAGTCGATACCCGTATGCGGGCGATACTTTTTCAGTACCGGATGTAAACGAGCGTATGAGAATTTCGACGATATGCGCGTAAATTTGAGCGGTGCTTTCAAGAGCTGCTTGCGTAACGAGCCGCCATCGGCCTCCCAATACTGCAACTTGCCGTCCTGCGGGAACGGAATAGCGTATATATCTTTGCCTCCGTGACAGAATTTTGCGCCCCAGATGCGACCAACACCCACCGAGAGCGTGTCGATGAACTTTTCGTCGTAGATGACCGTGAAACTATCGCCCTGCTGAATGCCGAAGAAATCGACCGTCCATTGGTAGATGTCTTCCAACTCCGAAGCCAACGCATACGGCAGATTCTGCTCCATAATTGCGCCCCAAAGCGATGTGTTGATTACGGCATTGCTCTTTTGGCGACGCACCTCCACCTCGCGAGCACCTTCACGAACGGCGACCGAATCGCCGACAAATGCAAAGACTACGTAGTCGATGATATTTTTCTCATAGACGATGTAGTCCAAAGCAAGGGCCGCCGAATCGGGACGAAGAAATGCCGTGTATTTGTTGCCGGCGCGAATGTTGCGCAGCGGGCAAATCTCTTTGGTGAGTTCGTCCAATCGGTTTATTTTACGACCGTTAATGCCATAACTGTCAAGAATCTTGCTCCACGTCTGACCACTTTCGACCGTGTGCTGCTCCAATTGGTAACCATCGGCATCAATGCCGAAAACTATATTGCGCGGTTTCTCTTCGCCTTTGTCGGAAGAGCCGGAGCATCCGCCTGCTGTCAATGCTGCCAGCGCAATGATCGATAAAATCCAAAAATGTCTCATACTTGCAAAGATAATCATTTATGATTAAAAAACGTAAGCCGAGCGGTTATTTTTGATTATTTTGATGTGAAAATTTGTTTTTCGAAAAAAAATATGTACCTTTGAAAAATTGTGTATAGTTATGAAGCAACTTTTACTCAAAATAGCATCTATTTTGTACGGACTCGGTTTGCGGGTGCGTCATTGGATGTTTGACGTGGGTATGCTTCATAGCGAAAAGTACGATATTCCGGTGCTGTGCGTCGGCAACATTACAGTTGGCGGCACCGGTAAGACTCCGGCTGTCGAAATGCTGGTTGGTTACTATGCCAAGACGCACAATGTTGCCGTTGTTTCGCGCGGTTACGGTCGCAAAACAAAGGGCTATTTGGAGGTGTCGGTCGAGGATTCGTATATAGACGTTGGCGATGAGCCGTTGCAGATTAAGCGTAAATTCCCGAACGTTCCGGTCGTCGTTTGCGAGAAGCGTGCTTATGCCATCGAGCGCATTCGTGAGCAGATGCCCGATGTGAATATGATTATTATGGATGACGGTTTTCAACATCGCTTCGTGCAGCCGTATCTGAATATCATTATGGTCGATGCTTCGCGTCCGGTCGAGCGCGACCACCTGCTGCCTTACGGTCAGTTGCGCGATACGATTTCGTCGCTTCATCGCGCTCACTATTTCATCGTCACGAAGTGTCCGGATGATATGACGCCGATACAGATGCGTATTCAGCGCAAAGTGCTGACATTCAAGCCGTCACAACAGGTGTTCTTTACGCGTTTCAAGCGTAGCGTGATGCGTACGCTCATCGAGGATCGACCGATGCCGATGGTTGCCGGCAGTAAGGTGATTGCAATGTCGGGAATCGGTAATAGCGAGGTATTTAATGAGGATTTGCGCAGTCGATTCAATGTCGTCGAGACGCTCGATTTCGAGGACCATCATACATATCGTCTTGGCGATTTGGCTCTGATGCAAAAGGCACTCGAACGTAACCCGGATGCCGTTATCATAACGACGGAGAAGGATGCGGTAAAACTCTTCAATAGCCGCAAAATTCCGGCCGAGGTGAGTTCGCGCATTCTCTACGAGAGTGTTGAACTCGCATTTGTGGATGGCACGAACGAGTTTTTCCAAAAATTGGATAAGGATATAAAACAGCATAATAATGACGGATATATTAGGGGCTGCTGATTATTTACGCAGCGTAACATCAGATTTCAAACCGGAGGTCGCTATCATTCTCGGTACGGGCTTGGGCGATTTTGCCGATAATATCGAAGTGCACACCTCGATTGAGTATAAGGATATCCCGAATATGCCGGTCTCGACTGTCGAGGGGCATAAGGGTCGTCTGATTTTCGGCCATATTGCAGGTCGTCGTGTTGTTGCAATGCAGGGCCGCTTCCACTACTACGAGGGTTATACGATGCGTCAGGTAACTTTTCCTGTTCGCGTGTTGTCGTTGCTTGGCATCAAGTACCTCTTTGTGTCGAATGCTGCCGGCGGTATCAATACATCGTTCCGCGTGGGCGACTTGATGATTATTACAGACCATATCAACCTGCTGCCAAATCCACTTATCGGTCCTAATATGGCAGAGTTCGGTCCGCGTTTTCCGGATATGCACGACTGTTATAGTTCGGCGGTGCGTGCGAAGGCAACGGCCATTGCCGAGCGTGAGAATATCAAGTTGCAGTATGGTGTCTATGTCGGCACGACGGGCCCTACGTTCGAGACGCAGGCCGAGTATCGCTACTTCAAGGCGATTGGTGGCGATGCAGTCGGAATGTCCACCGTGCCGGAGGTAATTGTTGCGCGTCATATGGGCGTGCCGACATTCGGCGTGTCGGTGGTTACAAACTGCGGTTTGAGCGACGAGAAGGGCGACCACGAGGATGTTCAGAATCAGGGTCGCAAGGCGGGCATCCGCTTGGCAAAATTGTTTATCGAATTGATTAAAGAGTTGGAATAGAGTATGATTAATAAAGTTATTTTAGTCGGCAATGTTGGTGCCGACCCCGAGGTTCGTACGCTCGATTCGGGCGTCAAAGTGGTTCGCTTGCGTTTGGCTACGACCGAGCGTTTTGTCGATCGTCAAACAAATGAGACGCGCGAACAGACCGAGTGGCATACGGTAACGATGTGGCGCGCGCTGGCGGATGTTGCCGATAAGTATGTTCGCAAGGGTAGCCAGTTGTATATCGAGGGTTCGTTGCGTACGCGCGAATGGACCGACCGCGATAATCAGAAACGCTATACGACGGAGATTGTGGCTAACGATATGAAGTTGCTCGGTCGTCGTCCCGATTCGGCTCCACAGCAGAATGCCGCACCGACTGCTGCACCACAACAGCAATATGCTCCGCAGCCAACATATGCGCCACAACCGACACCACAGCCGGCTCCGGTTGCCGTTCCTGCTGACGACGCAGACGATCTGCCATTCTAAAAAATCGCACACAATACAAGCATCTGCTGCTTGATTGCTTGTTCGATTGTTGAATTGATACAAACGGTGCTAACCTCGCAATGGGGTTGGCACCGTTGTTTGCGTTAAGACGCAATAGGACGTATAACGATAGCGCGGCTGATGCGTTATAACCATACCTATATATATTATAAGGGATGGCATTTGAGGGGTAAAAAAAATATTTTCAAGCATAAATGACTGATACCTAACGGGGTGTGAAAAATGGGCGAAAAAATGTCGAAAATAGTTGCTCGAAAATTTGCAGAATCCAAAATATTGCCGTTTCTTTGCACCCGATTTGCGCGTCAAACCGGCGTTTGAGCAACAAATCATAGGTTCTGTGAAAATGTTCGATTTTTTTGCGAAAAGATTTGGAAGTTCCGAAAAGTCGCCATATCTTTGCAACCGCTTTCGCGATTTTTTCGAGAGCGAGGGCAGAGTTAGGTTCTAAAAAAAATATTTGAAATATTTTTGAGAAAGATTTGGTAGATTCGGAAATTGTGCTTACCTTTGCACCACTTTCCGCTTCAAAAAATCGGAAACAGAAAAAAGACAAAATCGAGGGCTATGGCCCGAAGATGAATATACGTTCTTTGAGGTATTTGAGCAGCTAAAAAGTTTTTCCACTCTCGTAAGAGAGTATTTCAAAACAATACCTTTGAGATTAGAGCTAAGATTTAATTAATTCTTTTTTTTACAATGGAGAGTTTGATCCGGGCTCAGGATGACCGCTAGCGGCAGGCTTAACACATGCAAGTCGAGGGGCAGCGGGGATTGTGCTTGCACAATTTGCCGGCGACCGGCGCACGGGTGCGTAACGCGTATGCAACCTACCCATAACAGGGGGATAACACTGAGAAATTGGTACTAATACCCCGTAATATCATGAGAGGCATCTTTTATGGTTGAAAGTTCCGGCGGTTATGGATGGGCATGCGTTGTATTAGCTAGTTGGTAAGGTAACGGCTTACCAAGGCGACGATA
>JAFQRH010000023.1 GCA_017410165.1 Alistipes sp.
AGGTGATTTCTGCGTTACGCTTGCCCTCAAAATGCTCATTTACGCCGAGTAAACTGCGCTTTTTCGGGCTACGCAAGGTTGCGATTAAGGGGAGAGCAAAACAAAATTTGTTTTGCCGAACCGAAGCAACCAAAAGCCTTCAAAGAAGGTTTAAGCCTTGAAATCCCTCTTGTTATACAACTTCTAACAGAGAAGGGTGTGTCTAAAAAAACTTGTTAGACACACCCTCTGAATTTATCTGTTGGCCGACCGATAAGCCCAATTGTTGCTATCGTCGGTAGTACTTGTCGAGCATATATTCCACGCGCTCGACAATCATCTCGGGCGTGATGGCGCGAATACAGCGATAGTCGCCCTCCTTGCACGGCTTATTGCCGTAGGTCGAGCACGGACGGCACGGGAACTCCTGTTGCAGGACACCCTTCGGGTCGCATCCGTAACCGAGGAAGCCGAGTTCGGGATGGGTCGCGCCCCACACCGACACCACAGGTGTCGCCACCAATGCGCCGAGGTGCTGCACGAGCGAATCCATCGATACAACGCAGTCCAAGTGCGAAATGAGGGCAAGTTCGCCTTCGAGCGACACGCGCCCGAAGAGAGCCGTCACGTTTGGATAGGTCTGCTCCATCTTCATTGCCCACTCCTGCTCACGACCGCCGCCGCTGTGGATGAACAATCGCTCGACACGCTCGGCGAGCAGGCGTACCGCTTCGCTACGCAACGGGTCGGGATAGGTCTTGCCCGTGTGTGCAGAGAATGGCGCAAAGCCGACCCACACGCCTCGCTTTTCGCCCATCGGGCAGTCGTACTGTGGACGCTCGGTGACGGGCGACGGGTTATCGACATTCAACCCCAGACGACGAAAGACGTCGCAGTAGCGCACAACGGTATGCTTCAAAGGTACGGCATCGGAGGAGGAGTAGCCCAATCGGAACCACTTCTCGACACGACCCTTGCGGATGAATGCCACCGGTCGGCCGAACAAGCGCATAATGAGCGAGAAGAGCACCGAGCGGATAACGCCGTGCGTGTCGGCTACGGCATCAACTCCCAGCGCGCGTGCCTCGCGTGCCAAACGCCACATTCCGCGCAAGCCCTTGTGCGCACCTTTGGTATCGACCGTCAGCAACTCAACATCCAACCCCTCAAAAAATGGCTTGAAGAGTTGTCGCGTAGCGATTGTTATTCGCAGGTCGGGATACTTCTCGCGCAAGGCACGGATGGCGTGCGGCATCATTGCCACGTCGCCCATCGCCGATAGGCGCAGCACGAGCAGGTGTTTAGGTATGCTATTTTCCGCCTCCATAGAGTACCGGGTTGAGTGCCGGATCGTTGTACATCTTCATCTGCTTGTAGGTCTTCATATACTTACGACCCTGCTCGATGTCGTCGATGAGCTCCTCGATAGCCGTCGAGAGATCGACTCTCTGCGAGAGTAGCACGTCGAGCTTCTTCTGACACGCCTCGCGGTGTGCATCATCCACATCGTTGCGGATGACCTCCTGATGCATATGGTAGATTTTCAGAGCCAAAATCGAGAGGCGATCCACAGCCCACGCCGGCGTCTCGGTGTTGATTTTCGCACCCTCTGCCACAACGACATCCTTGTACTTGTCGAGCAGATACGAGTCGATGTACTCGACCATATCGGTACGCACCTGATTCGAGCGGTCGATGCGACGCTTGATTTCGAGTGCCTTTACAGGGTCGATTTGCGGGTCGCGTATGATGTCTTCGAGGTGCCATTGCACGGTGTCCACCCAATTCTTCTCGTAGAGCAGGTGCTCGAACGAGCCCTTCTCGAACGGATTGAGCGATGCGTGGTCCACGTCGTCAAAGCGGTGGTAGTCGTCAATGACGCGCTCAAAAATTTTATTTGCCTCTGTTGTAAACATAATCTCTCTGTTTTTTATCTAAATTTTTGCTAAAATTATTATCTTTGTCCTATGACTCGTAATGAATATAACACAAAGATAATGAAATTTTTCCAAAAAGCAACATATATTGCGCTTTTCGCGGCGTTGTTCGTCGGCACGGCTTCGGCCGAGAGTCGGCAGACGCGCGAGGAGTACATTGCACGCTACAAGCAGATAGCCGTCGCACATATGGAACGCTATGGTATTCCGGCAAGTATCACGATGGCGCAGGGCATCTTGGAGTCGGATAGCGGCAACAGTCGCCTCTCGAAGGAGTCGAACAACCACTTCGGCATCAAGTGCAAGAAGTCGTGGAAGGGCGACCGCGTCTATCACGACGACGATGCCAAGGGCGAGTGCTTCCGTGCCTATCCGTCGGTCGAGGCGTCGTATGCCGACCACGCCGAGTTCCTCGACTCGTCGCCGCGTTACGATTCGCTCTTTGCCTACCCGTCGAACGACTATCGCTCGTGGGCTCGCGGCTTGAAGGCGGCGGGCTACGCTACGGCTCCCGACTATGCCGAGCGTCTGGTGACAATCATCGAGCGTTACAAACTCTACCTGCTCGACCAAGAGGACGGCGACCGCGTATATTCATCGACCGAGACCGCCAAGGAGAATGCCGAGGCGTGGTTCGAGCGTTACAGCACGGCTCCCGAGAGCAGTGGTGCGGGTGCAGACCCGTTCCGTGTGACACTCTCGTCGCATAAGGGCTACAATGTCTATCGCACGAACCATACCTGCTATGTGCTGGCAAAGGAGGGCGATACGTACGCTACACTCGGTGCGGCGTTCCACATCTCGGAGCGCACGCTGCGCAAATTCAACGACGCCACCAAGAGCGACACGCTCTCGAAGGGCGACATCGTATATATCGAACGCAAGAAGTCGCAATGGGAGGGTAATGCAATGCTGCACGTGGTACGTCGCGGCGAGACGTTACACTCGCTTGCGCAGTCGTTCGGCATCCGCTCCCGCTCGCTTGCGCGCCTCAATTCGCTCGCTCGCGGTGGCGAATTTGTACACGGACAAACGATAAAAATCAGATAAGTATGACAACACAATCACTACGCGAGAAGATTCTCTCGACGATTATCGAAAAATCGACGCTCAAACAGCGTGTCTTCGACAACACTTTTGGCGTGTTTAACCTCTTGAAGGATACGCTCTTCGAGATGGCATCCGAGATGGAGGACGCTTTGGAGGGTCGCCTTGACCGCCGCGTTCGTTTGGAGTACCGCGACCGAGGCAAGTTCGAGGCACAACTCCAAATCGCATCGGATATGCTCATATTCCGTATGCCGACCGACGTCTTCCACTTCGACGCGAGCCACATCATTTGGCAGAATCAGTACGTGCAGCAGGACCGTCGCAACGCCTACTGCGGAATCATCGAGATATACGACTTCCTCGCCGACTCGCTCAAAGAGAAGCGTTCGGCAGACGAGGGCTACCTCATCGGTCGTATCTTCATCAACCACGAGCGTATGTTCTTCGTCGAGGGTAAGCGTCAGTGCGTTATGCGTGCGATGAACTTCGGCAAGGCGGAGATTTCGCGCGAGTTGCTCACCACCGTCCTCGAAACGGCCATCAACTACGCTGTGAATTTCGACCTGCTCACGCCGCCGTACGAGCAGAACAAGCGTGTGACGCTCGAACAGTTCAACACCAAGTTCGACTCTTCGACCTTCGTCACCGGTAAACGCCTTAACTACGACTTCAATGTCGATGATATTTAGCCGTATGATGCGACGAGCGATACTTTTGGCTGCGATAATCTTCACGGCCACAACCTCTTATGCGGGTGGCACGTATGCTGACGTGGTGCGCACGCGCCGCGCTAACAGCTCCATCTACGGTCTGCGTCCGACCTCGGATGGCGACCACTATACGATTTTGAAGGGGCGTTCGGTGGTGCGTTGTTCGTATGCCGACCGCGCCGACAGCGTTGTGCTGTTCCGCTCGGCGAGCGACATTGCCGACTACGCGCTATCGGCCGACGGGCAGATGGCTCTGTTTGCCGATGCCGGCTCGGTGCGTCGTATCTATCGCCACTCCTATACGGCAAACTACGCCCTGGCACGCGAGGGTGAGTGCCGAACGATACTGCACGATGTGCGCGATGTGAGCTTCTCGCCCGATAGCAAGCGACTCGCATACGCACAGCATAACAACCTGTGGCTCTACGATATCGACTCACAGAGGGCAACGCCCGTAACCACCGATGGCGAGTGGAATGCCGTAATCAACGGCACGAGCGATTGGGTCTATGAGGAGGAGTATGGCTTTACGCGGGCGTACGCCTTTTCGCCCGATGGCGGGCAGATTGCCTATCTGCGATTTGACGAGAGCCGCGTTCCGCTCTTCGAGATGATGCGCTACGACGGCACGCTCCACAACAAGGCCTACACGTTCAAATATCCGAAGGCGGGCGACCCTAATTCGGTGGTCGAGTTGTGGTTGTACGATGTTGCAAGCGCGACAAAGCGCAAGGTGGATGTGGGTGCCGAGCGCGACCAATATATATTTAATGTGGCGTGGACACCGGCGGGCGAGCTCTACTTCTACCGCGTGAATCGCCTGCAAAACCTCTTCGAGGTGGTGTTGCAACGCGCCGGCGAGCAGCCGAGGGTCATCTACCGCGAGGAGTCGCCGCGATATGTCGAGCGTCCGACGACCTCGACCGTAACCTTTATTGACGGTGAGCGTTTTATCGTGCGCGAGGAGACCTCGACGGGTTGGATGCACCTCTACCTGCACAGTACCGAAAAGGGTCGCTTGCGTGCCATTACGGCAGGCGAGTGGGAGGTGACGTCGCTCGTCTCGGCAACCGACAAGCAGGTCTATTACCTCTCGACCGAGCGTTCGCCACTGCAACGCGACCTCTACACGGTGCGCCTGAATGGTCGTGGCAAACGTCGCCTCACGAACGAGGATGGATTTTATGCCATTGCGCCGTCGGCAGGTGCGAAGTACTACGTTTCGACCTTCTGCAATGCCACGACACCGAACGTGGTGACGGTGCATCGAGGCGATGGCAGCGTGGTCGATACGTTGGTTGATTCGCGTGCGGCGGTGGCTGCAACGGGCAAGTGGCCGAAGCGCGAATTTCGAAATTTTGTGACCGAGCGTGGCGATACGCTCAACTACTATATACAACTGCCCGCCGACTTCTCGGCCGAACGTCGCTATCCGGTGCTGCTCACCCAGTATTCGGGTCCCGGCTCGCAGTCGGTACGCAATCGTTGGTCGCTCGATTGGGAGGATGCGCTCGTGGAGCACGGTTACATTGTGGCTTGTTGCGACGGTCGCGGTACGGGTTTTCGTGGCGAGCAGTTCAAGAAGTGTACCTATGCCGATTTGGGACGTGCCGAACGTGAGGACCAGATTTCGTTTGCACGCCATCTTGCATCGCTCGACTATGTCGATGCCGAGCGCGTGGGTATCTACGGTTGGTCGTATGGCGGTTTTATGGCTCTCAACTGCGCTCTGCACGGCGAGGGTCTGTTCCGTATGGCGATTGCCGTAGCACCGGTCACTTCGTGGCGATACTACGATACGATTTACACCGAGATTTATAACGGTCTGCCACAGGATAATCCGAAGGGCTACGACGACAACTCGCCACTCTCGCACGCCGAGCGGCTCTCGCCTCGCACACGCCTGCTCATAATGCACGGCACGGCGGACGATAACGTCCATTTCCAGAATACGATGGAGATGGCTCGCCGACTGAATGCCGCCGGCAAGCAGTACGATATGATGGTCTATCCCGACCAAAACCACTCGATGCAGCCATCGTGTACGTCGGTCGTCCGACAGAAGATGATTGACTATACGCTTGAAAATCTATAAACAAATTTTAAGAAGCCGTCTAACAGAGAAGGGCGTGTCTAAAAAAACTTGTTAGACACGCCCTTAATTGTAGTTATATCTATCGAGAGCGAGGTGAGCGGGCTACTCAATCTCCCAATCGTAGCCGTCTTTGCGGTCTTTGACGCGGATTCCGATGGCGGTCAGGCGGTCACGAATCTCGTCCGAGAGTGCCCAATTCTTCTCCTGCTTCGCCTTCATTCGCATATCGAGTAACATCTCGACCAGCGGCGTAACCATATCCTTGCCACCCGTCGATGCCGCCTTCTCGTCGCGCAAACCGAGGATGTCGAAGACCCAACGGTTCACCGTCGCACGCAATAACTCCAAATCCTCTGCCGTAGCGGTCTGCGTGCCCTCGGCGAGCGAGTTGAAGATGCGTACCCAATCGAAGAGCGCGGAGATAACCATCGGCGAGTTCAAATCGTCTGCCATTGCTGCGGCGCAACGCTCCTCCAACTCTGCGGCGTTGATGGTCGATGTCGCTGCCGGCTTCGCCTTGCCGAGTGCCTCGATGCCCTTCATCAGTCGGTCGAGACCCTTCTCGGCTGCCTGCAAAGCGTCGTTCGAGAAGTCGAGCGTCGAACGGTAGTGCGCCTGCAAGATGAAGAAACGCACAGTCATCGGCGAGTAGGCCTGCGCGAGTGCCTCGTGCGAGCCGTCGAACATCTGCTCCAAGGTGATAAAGTTGTTGTACGACTTGCCCATCTTCTTGCCGTTGATGGTAATCATATTGTTGTGTACCCAGTAGCGTGCCGAGTCGTGACCGAGCGCAGCGGTCGATTGTGCGATTTCGCACTCGTGGTGCGGGAACATAAGGTCCATACCGCCGCCGTGAATGTCGAAACGCTCGCCCAAGTACTTGGTACTCATTGCCGAACACTCCATATGCCAACCCGGGAAGCCGTCGCTCCAAGGCGATGCCCAACGCATAATATGCTCGGGCGATGCCTTCTTCCAGAGGGCGAAGTCGTACGAGTGACGCTTGTCCTCCTGACCATCCAAACGGCGGGTGTCGGTGACGATATCGTCCAGATTGCGACCCGACAGACAGCCGTAGTGGTGCTGTGCGTTGTACTTCTCGACATCGAAATATATCGAGCCGTTGCTCTCGTATGCAAAACCCGCGTCGATGATGCGGCGCACGAAGTCGATTTGCTCCATAATGTGGCCCGAAGCGTGTGGCTCGATGGATGGCGAGAGTACGCCGAGCATATCCATATACTTGTGGTAACGCTCTGTGTAGTAGTGTGCTACCTCCATTGGTTCCAACTGCTCCAAGCGTGCCTTCTTTGCAATCTTGTCCTCACCCTCGTCGGCATCGTGTTCGAGGTGGCCGACATCGGTGATGTTACGCACGTAGCGCACCTTGTAACCCTCGGCTTTCAAGTAGCGGAACAGAAGGTCGAAGGTGATTGCCGGACGAGTGTGTCCCAAGTGCGGGTCGCCATAGACCGTAGGGCCGCAGACGTACATTCCGACGTGCGTCGGGTTGATTGGCTCGAACGTCTCTTTGCGACGCGTGAGCGTGTTGTAGAGTACGAGTTTGTTCTTCTCCATATCGTTTGTCTTCATTTATTTGTTTTTGTTTTCGGTCGTTTGAGCAGCATCGCCCTGCGTCGGCTCGCCCGTCGGTGCGCTTTGCGCCTCGGCTGCCGCCTTCTCCTCGTCGGTCAGAATGAGGTCTTTATCCTCGGCTCCGAAGGTGCGGTAGTAGTCGTTGAAACTCTTCACGACATCCGTACGGTCGGCGTACGCTGCCAAGTAGTAGAGTTGCGACAACTCGTCGAGTTTTTCATCAACGATATTCGCCACAAGGTCGCCATATACGCCATCGAATTGCAGATAGTACTCGATGTAGTCGATAAGCGTATCGGCGTAGGCGAGCAACAGCACGTCGCCCTTCTCGACCGCACCAATTGAGTAGTACGCTTCGAGGAACGGATAGGTGTTTGCCTCGCTGAAACGTATCTGCGTCGGCGGCAACACCTCCAAACCGCGGTCGAGCAACTGCTCGGCACGCTCGTAGTTCTCGCTCTTGATGTACTCCTTCGCCACGCGGGCAAACGCCTCACGTGCGCGCGACACCATCAGGTTGTACTGCGTGAACGAATCGACATAGACGCGCGGGTCTTGCAGATTGCCGTAGCGCATCTTGTTCATCAACACGTCGTAAGCATAGTCGGCATCGATGCGGCCAATCTCCCACGAGTTCTTGTACGGCGTGAGAATCGGCACGAGTCGATAACTGTAACCGTCGAACTGCAAGTAGTCCACCAAGCCGAAATTTTGCAGGATATATACCTGTGTGAAGTATATCGGTCGCTTCCAATCGAAGTGTGCCAACATATCGAGCATCATCAACTCCGAGCGCGACATCGAACTCTTGCGCAGGTTGATATATACCGTATCGACCATCAGGTGACGGTCGCTCTCCTTGACTATGCCCGAGGCGATGGCGGCATCCTTATCGACCGGCAACGCCAGACGCTTGGTCGGCATATAGTCGCACGGCTCGCCGAAACCGACATCTATCTTGGTGCGAGGGTCGTCGCTGCGGACAAACTCTATCGCCTCCTTGATATCGACCACGCGGTCAATCTTCGAGTTGATTGGAATCCAGTCGTTTACGAACGTATATTTGCTGCGCGGAAGAGAGAACGGAATGCCCTCGGCATCGTTCGCCTTGCACTTCATTTCATCAACATACCACTCGCCATCCAAGTACGACGAGTTCATAATGCGCACGTCCGGACGCACGCCATCCACCTCCTGATTGAACCACAGCGGGAAGGTGTCGTTGTCGCCGTAGTTGATGATAATCGGGCTGACACCCTCCTTTTCGATCATCGAGGTCAGGTAGTTGTAGCCCACATCGCGAGCCATCGTGCGGTGCGAGCGGTCGTGGTCGTCCCAGTTCTCGGCGCAGAGTATGCCCGGCACGACGAGACCGATGAGGGTTGCCACTACGGCCACCGCGCGGTTGTTGCGGCGCACGAGACGGCAGAGCGCATCGAAAATCGCCAACACACCCAGACCAATCCACATCGAGAAGGCGTAGAACGAGCCGGCATATACGTAGTCGCGTTCGCGTACCTCGCCCGGCGACGAGTTAAAATAGACAACCAACGCCACACCCATCATTATAAACAACCACATCACAATCGAGAAGTTGCGCGGGTCGCGGTTGAGTTGGTAGATAAGACCTATCAAGCCCAACAGGAACGGCAGGAAGTAGTAGGTGTTGCGGGCGCGATTCTCCTCCATCTCGCGCGGCAGACCCTCCTGCGGTCCGAGGTATAGTTCGTCGATAAAGTCGATGCCCGAGAGCCAGTTGCCGTTGGTGAGCGTGGTGTCGGTGGCCTGTATATCGTCCTGACGACCAACGAAGTTCCACAAGAAGTAACGCCAATACATATATCTCAACTGGTAGTTGAGGAAGTAGTGCAGATTCTCGCCAAACGTCGGCTCGACGATGGTCATCGGGCCACTGCCGTCATCGTAGGTCACTTCGCGGCCGTAGTCACTCATCTTGGCACGCATCGGACGTCCCGTCTCGTCGCGCACGATTTCGCCCTCCTCGTTGCGCACGAAGTCCATCTTCGTACGATATGCCGCCCACGTCTTGTATTCGTCCTCCTTTTTCAGGTAGTTCCACATACGCGGGAAGAGGTGCATAAACTGCGACGGATATACGTAGTCATCGACCGTCGTGACCGTGTTGTAACGCTTCGTCTCGGGGTCGTAGTTGTAGAATGTCTTCTCCGTGTAACTCTCGATAGGCGCAGCGTACGACGCACCGTAGATTAGCGGACGATTGCCGTATTGGTCGCGGTTGAGCACCGAGAGCAGTGCGCTCGGATTGTTCGGATTGTTGGAGTTCATCGGCGGATTGACCGCAGCGCGAATCGTGACCGATGCGTAGGACGAGAAGCCGAGCATAACCATCGTCACCGATACCGCGATGAGATTCCACAGACGGTAGCCGCGCGAGTGGGTGAAGTATATCGCCCAGCCGAGTGCCGCGAACATCGCCAGTACGAATACGATGATACCCGAATTGACGGGTAGCGAGAGTGTATTGACGAAAAATACATCGACCAGCGAGCCGAGATATACCGTGTATGGAATGATGATGCCGTTGAGTACAATCAGAATCGCACCGGCGATAAGCGATACACACACCACGCCTTTCAGCGTAACGCGCTCATAACGACGGAAGTAGAAGATGAATACCAGAGCCGGAATGGTGAGCAGGTTGAGAATATGCACACCGATTGACAAGCCCATCAGGTAGGCAATCAGCACAATCCATCGCATTGCGTGTGGCTCGTCTGCCTGCTCCTCCCATTTGAGCATCAGCCACACGACGAGTGCCGTGAACATCGACGAGAGGGCATAGACCTCGCCCTCGACCGCCGAGAACCAGAACGTGTCGGTGAAGGTGTAGCCGAGTGCGCCGACAATGCCTGCACCGAGTACGGCAATGGCGTTCGACTCGGTGAGCGGTTTGCCTTCGCGCGTGTAGAGGCGGCGAGCGATGTGGGTTATTGTCCAGAAGAGGAACAATATGCAGAATGCGCTTGCGATGCCGTTCATCGCATTGACCATATGCGGCACATAGTAAGTCGAAGGGGCAAAGAGCGTTGCGATGCGTGCCAGCAACATAAAGAGTGGCGCACCCGGCGGGTGTCCCACTTCGAGTTTGTAGGATGTTGCAACGAACTCCGAACAATCCCACAAGCTCGACGATGGCTCCATCGTGAGCAGGTATGTTATGGCCGCCACAGCGAATACCGCCCAGCCGGTCAGCTTGTTCAGACGATTGAATTTTTGAGGATTCATATATTTTCCCTTAATTTATATACGTATTAACAGACAAAGTTAGCAAAACTTATTCAGAAAACGGCTCTTTTTTGCGGAATAGTGTGATTTACCGCCCAAATGAACGATTTTTTTGTCCGCTTTCGGCCCTGCTATTGTTTTTTTCTTGGTCTGCTATTGTTTTATTCTTGGCTTGTTCTTGGTCTGCTATTGTTTTTTTTGGTCCGTTTCGGCTCCACAGCCCTGCTTATTTTCGAGTCTTTTCTCCTCCGAAATTCTTAAAAATTTGCCCGTTTTTACCGATGTATCTATGCCGTTTATCGCGCTGAAAAACTCTAAAAATGGCGTTTTGCATCAGTGTAAAACAAGAATTTCGCCCCTAAATACGCGATTTCGCCCCCAAAAAGCGGGTTTTACTCCCCAAGAGGGGCTCTTCTGTAACATTTATTTTGCGGAGTCGTTTTATGACCCGATATTCGCAATCGAAATCGAACGGATGCTCGTTGTCGATGGGGCGCACAGCTCCGCAATGGAAGGGTGACGAGAGGAGCGATTTCGAGAATAAAAGAGTTTTCGCCGGAGATTCCGAACTTTGACACAGTGTGTATTGGGAATGTTAGTTGAGGATGTATGGAATAGTTCGGAATCGTAAGGCGGAGATACGGGTTTTGGATTTCCTCTTCTGCAACGGAAGGGTTATCATAGTAATAATGTGTGTGTGGTCGGCGCAAACTGCTTCCCAAGCAAGTTTGCGCCGATGTTTTCGGGGAAGGGTAACCTCGTTTGGCGAGTCGATGTTTTCGGGGGTGGGCGACCTCTTTTGGCAAGTCGATGTTTTCGGGGGGTGGTGTTTTTTTGAGAAGGAAGATGCTGTTTCTCGTATCATTACCCACTTACCCCCCCCAAAAAAAAACGCAAAAAAAAGATTGCCGCGACTATTCGGGCAATCTCTTTTTGAGTCCGCGCTCGGCTGCAAGCCGTTCGAGCATTGCGTGCGCCGGCTCGTATTCGTTCGGACACTCGCCGTCGAGAATCGCATTCTTTATCTGCTCCTTAATCTCGCCGATGGCACTGCACGGCGGAATGTCGTATTCGCGCATAATCATATCGCCCGTAATCGGTGGCTGGAAGTTGCGGATACGGTCGCGCTCCTCCAAGTCGCGCATCTTCTCGCGCACGAGGGCAAAGTTGTCGAGAAAACGCTTCACCTTCTCCTCGATGCCCGACGTGATGTCCGCCTCGCAGAGCAGCATCAACTTCTCCACATCATCGCCCGCCTCGAAGAGCAGACGGCGCACGGCAGAGTCGGAGACGATATCCTCGGCAAGAATTATCGGTCGCAGATGCAGAAAGACCATCTTGCGCACGAAACGCATCGGCTCGCCGAGCGGAAGTTTCAGTCGCTTGAAAATCTCGGGCACCATCTTCGAGCCGAGCACCTCGTGGCCGTGAAACGACCAACCCGTGCGCGGGTCGTACGCCTTGGTCTGCGGTTTGGCGATGTCGTGCATCACGGCAGCCCAGCGAAGCCACAAATCGTCGCTGCGTCGAGCCACGTTGTCGAGGACTTTGAGCGTATGTTTGAAATTGTCTTTATGTGCGTGATTGCCACGACGTTCGACGCCGCACAACCGATGCAGTTCCGGGAAAATCAACTCCAACAGACCGGAGAGTTCCAACAACTCGAAGCCGATAGACGGCACGGGCGAGGCGACGATTTTGTTGAGTTCGACGATGATGCGCTCCTTCGATACGATGGATATGCGGTGGCGGTTGCGACGGATTGCCTCGAAGGTCTCGTCCTCCACATCGAAGCCGAGTTGCGAGGCGAATCGGATGCCGCGCATCATTCGCAACGGGTCGTCCGAGAAGGTTATGTCGGGGTCGCACGGCGTGCGGATTATGCAATCCTCCAAGTCGTACATTCCGTCGAACGGATCGACCAACTCGCCGAACGTCGCACCGTTGAGCGACCACGCCATTGCGTTGATTGTGAAGTCTCTGCGGCGTTGGTCGTCCTCGATTGTGCCATCCTCGACGTGTGGTTTGCGCGAGTCGGGCGAGTAGGACTCTTTGCGTGCTCCGACAAACTCGACCTCCAAGCCGTCGGCTCGCAACATTGCCGTTCCGAAGGTCTTGAATACCGAGACGTGCGTTCGCAATTCGCGTCCCAACGCCTCTGCCATCTCAATTCCGCTGCCGACCACCACGACGTCTATGTCCGTACACTTGCGGCGCAGGTAGTAGTCGCGCACGTAGCCACCGATAACGAAGCACTGCACACCTCGCTCGTCGGCAAGGCGTGAGATGCGCGAAAATATCGGCAACGACAAGGGGTTTTTCGTCTCGTCGCTCACGCTAATCGTGTTTTGAGTTGAGGATTTCGCGTTGGTACATCTGTACCGTGTTCTCCAATCCGTAGTAGAGGGCATCGCTGATGAGCGCGTGGCCAATCGACACCTCGTCGCACCACGGGATGCGGTGGATGAAGTAGCGGAGATTTTCGAGCGAGAGGTCGTGACCTCCGTTCAGCCCCAAACCACACTCGCGAGCCGCCTCTGCCGCAGCAACATACGGTGCAATGGCTGCCTCACGGTCGGTAGCGTAGTCGCGGGCGTACGCCTCGGTGTAGAGTTCGACGCGGTCGGCTCCGCACGCCTTTGCTCCGCGCACCATCTCCGGCACGGGATCGACAAATATCGAGGTGCGAATGCCGAGCGCACGGAAACGCTCGCACATCGCCGTCAGAAATTCGCGGTTGGCGATGGTGTCCCAACCGGCATTCGAGGTGATGGCATCCGGCGCATCGGGAACAAGTGTCACCTGCGCAGGGCGTACCTCGCATACCAAATCGACAAACGAGTCGATAGGGTTGCCCTCGATGTTGAGTTCGGTCGAGATTGTGCTTTTGAGTTGGCGCACATCGTCATAGCGGATGTGGCGTGCGTCTGGGCGCGGATGGACGGTGATTCCGTCGGCACCGAAACGCTCGATTGCGACGGCTGCCCCGACAACGTCGGGCAGATTGCCACCGCGCGAATTGCGGATTACGGCAATCTTATTTATATTTACGCTCAGTTTTGTCATAAAATGGTTATATTTGCATTCACAAAACGGTGTTTCGGGGAAGAGTCCCCGTTTATCGTGGTAAAGTTACACATTTTTCTTTGAAGAACAAGTAATGAAAATCATTCTTTTTTCACGCCCAAAGGGTTTTTGCCATTCGAACGACGATATTGTGGAGATTTTTGCCGCAATCGAGCGTCACGGTTTCGACTATATGCTCAACGAGGAGTTTGCCGATGTCGCCTCTGCGGCTCTCGGTCGCACCATTCCGCCACAGAAACTCTACGCCGACACCATCGGCGAGCAGCCGGAGGGGTCGGTGATGGTCTGCTACGGTGGCGACGGTACGCTGCTCGATGGCGTGCATCGTCTCGGTGGGTGTGATGTTCCGGTGGTCGGTATCAATTCGGGGCATCTCGGCTTCCTCTCCCTCGCTCAGCGTGACGAGATTGCCGAGGTCTTCGACGGGATTGCGGCGGGCACGTTGCGCTTCGAGCCGCGTGCGATGCTATGTGCAGAGGGGGTCTTCAACGGGCGCAAGCAGTGCATTTATGCACTGAACGAGGTGTCGGTGCAGCGTTTGGGTGCCACGATGATTGCCGTTGAGACGGCCATTGACGGTGAGTACACCTCGACCTGCGAGGGTGATGGCGTGATTATCGCAACGCCGACCGGCTCGACTGCCTATTCGCTCAGTGCCGGCGGTCCGATTGTCTCGCCTTCGTGTCGCTGCATAGTGCTGACGCCACTCTCGCCACACAACCTCACGATGCGCTCTATCGTGATGGGCGAGCAGAGCCATATCGAGCTCTCGATTCGCACGCGACAGAACGTCGCTTCGATTTCGGCCGACAACCGTACGTTCGAGGTGTGCGACGGTGCGAAAATCAGCATAAAAACTGCCGACAGATATATTTCTTTGGCCGTGCCGCACAATATATCGTTCTACGACACGTTACGCAATAAGATGATGTGGGGTGTCGATATTCGACAATAAAACGCTCTTTTTAATTAAAAAGAGGGATATTTCGGAAAAAAGTAATATATTTGCGAGTTATATGGACGCAAAGAGAGGCATACCGCACCACGTTGCAATCATTATGGACGGCAACGGCCGTTGGGCAAAGAGCCACGGCAAGGAGCGTTACGAAGGACATATCGAGGGGGTGCAGTCGGTCAGAGAGTGCATCAAAGCGGCACGCCGTAACGGTGTGCGCTATCTCACGTTGTATGCCTTCTCGACCGAGAATTGGGGTCGTCCGCAGGCGGAGGTCGATGCGTTGATGGAGCTCTTTTGCAAGAGCGTGCGCGCCGAGACGCCGGCTCTGGTCGAGCAGGGTGTCCGCGTGCGGTTTATCGGTCGTCGCGACCGCTTCTCGGAGGATGTGCGCCACCACTTGATGCACATCGAGAGTGATACGGCAGCGGGTGATTCGCTGACGCTTGTCTTGGCGTTCGACTACTCGTCGCGTGACGAGATTACGACGGCAGTGCGTGCCCTTGCGCAGCGCGTTGCCGATGGCTATTTGAAGCCGGAAGAGATTGACGAGCAGACGATTGCCGGCTCGCTCTACACGTCGGAGATTCCCGACCCCGACTTCATTATCCGCACAAGCGGCGAGTGCCGTTTGAGTAATTTTTTGCTTTGGCAGGCATCGTACGCCGAGATGTATTTTCCGGCGACGATGTGGCCTGATTTCAGACAAGAGGAGTTTGACAGGGCGATGGAGGTATATGCACAGCGCGACCGCCGATACGGAAAGTTGTAGCCCGATACAAAATAAAAGATTATCGAATGAAGCGATTAGTAAAAATATTCTTGTTTGCGATGGCGATAGCGATGTTGCCACACACAGAGATATTTGCCCAAACACCTGCCGAGCCATCGACGGCCGTCGAGCAGTCCGATGCCAAGAGCGATAAAGCGGCACAGCGAGAGCAGCAGCGCGAGGAGCGTCGTAAGGCGCGCGAAGAGTTGCGCGAGGCGTTGCGTAACAGCCAACCGGCAGCACGTCCGACGGGTCCGGTGGCAATCACCGAGAATCCGGATGACGGATGGGTGACACCGGAGGGTGCGGTATACCTTACGGAGGGCGACCGCCGTATGTACTACCTGCGCAATGTCAATATTCACGGTGTGAAGTACTTGAACCACGACATTCTTCGTTCGGCATCGGGTCTGATTCCGGGCGATTCGGTCTATCTGCCGAGCTCGTTCGTGCAGAATGCGGCCAATCGTCTGTGGATGCAGCGTTACTTCTCGGATATCCAGATTGGTGCGACCATCGAGGGCGACAGCGTCGATTTGGAGGTGATGCTCACCGAGCGTCCGCGCGTAATCAACTGGGCAATCACGGGCATCCCGAAGACCAAGGCGGCAGACCTCATCTCGGAACTCAAACTCAAACGCGGTCACGAACTCTCGGACTACGTTATCGACAAGAATATCAAACTCATCAAGAAGCATTTCAGCGAGAAGGGTTTTCGTAATTGCGAGGTGGAGCCGATGATCGAGAGCGATACGGTCATCAAGCAGGGCGTGAATGTCACCTTCGATGTGAAGAAAAATGCGCGTGTGCGAGTTGCCGAGATTACCTTCTCGGGCAACAACTCGTTCGACGACAAGCGTCTGCGCCGTACCTTCAAGAAGACCCACAAGCCGAGCATTATGTTTTGGCAGAACACCAAGTATAAGGAGGTGGATTATGCCGAGGATAAGGAGTTGCTCATCGACTTCTACAACTCGCGCGGCTTCCGTAACGCAAATATCGTATCCGATTCGGTCTATCGCATCGACGATAAACGCCTCGGCATCCATATCAACGTCGAGGAGGGTAACAAATACTACGTCCGCAACGTGACGTGGGTCGGCAACTCGCGCTACGATACCGACTACCTGAAACAGATTCTCTCGGTTAAGCGCGGCGATGTCTATGACAAGAAGTCGATTCACAAGCGTTTGGGTATTGGTAAGGAGCAGAATCCGGACGATATGTCGGTGCTGACGCTCTACCAGAACGAGGGCTACCTCACATCGCAAATCGAGCCGGCGGAGACCATCGTGGGTCCCGATTCGCTCGATATCGAAATCAAGGTCTTCGAGGGTAACCAGTTCACCATCAATAATGTCGGCATTTCGGGTAATATGCGCGTCGATGACGAGGTTATCCGTCGTGAGTTGTACACCCGTCCGGGTGAGTTGTACAACCGTAGTCTGTTGATGCAGTCGATTCGTACGCTTGCCGGTATGCAGCACTTCAACGAGGAGGCGATTATGCCGGATATCAAGATGGTGCCGGGCTCGAACGATTTGGTCGATATCAACTGGCCACTCGAAGAGAAGGCATCCGACCAATTCAATATCGCAGCAGGTTGGGGCTCGGGTACGTTCGTGGGCTCGGTGGGTATCACGCTCAACAACCTCTCGATTCGCAACTTCTTCAAGAAGAACGCGTGGAAGCCGTACCCTATGGGTCAGAATCAGCGACTCTCGATTTCGGGTCAGACCAACGGTACATACTATAAGGCACTCTCGATTAGCTTCTCCGACCCTTGGTTGGGCGGCAAGAAGCCGAACTCGCTCACCATTTCGGGCCACCTCTCCGAGACGAACGATGCCTACTATGTATGGCAGACGCCGACCACCTACTTCCGTTCGTATGGTGCGGCAGTCGGTCTCGGTAAGCGACTCTCGTGGCCGGACCCTTACTTCACGTTCTACGGCGAGTTGGCATATCAGCACTACGGCTTGAAGGGTTACGAGTCGTTCGTGATGGCAAACGGTAAGGCGAATATGGTGTCGCTCCGATTGGTGCTCTCGCGTAACTCGACCGACCAGCCAATCTATCCGCGTCGTGGTTCGGATATCTCGCTCTCGGTGCAGGTTACACCTCCGTTCTCGGCGTGGGATGGCAAGAATTACAGCGACCCGACGATGAGCGAGCAGTCGCGCTATCGTTGGATCGAGTTCCACAAGTGGCACTTCAAGGCGCAGTGGTTCCAGTCGCTTACGCGCAATAACAATCTCGTGTTGATGGTCAAGGCGGAGATGGGATTCCTCGGCCACTATAATAAGAATAAGGTATCGCCGTTCGAGCGATTCCAGGTCGGTGGTGACGGTATGACGGGCTACAACATCTACGGTGTGGATATCATTTCGTTGCGTGGTTACGAGGATGGCGACCTCGACCCTGTGGGCAGCAAGTATTCGGTGGCGTACAACAAATATACGTTGGAGTTGCGCTATCCGGTCATCCTCAAACCGTCGTCGCAAATCTACGTGCTCGGCTTCCTCGAAGCGGGTAACGGTTTCTCGTCGTGGAAGGACTTCTCGCCATTCAAGGTGAAGCGTTCCGCAGGTTTGGGTGTGCGCCTCTATCTGCCGATTGTCGGTATGCTCGGTGTCGATTGGGGTTGGGGTTTCGATGCTCCGGCAGGTCAGACCAAGCGTAGCGGTAGCCAATTCCACTTCGTCATCGGTCAGAACTTCTAACGGCAGCGGGCTTTGGCAACGTATTTGAAACGGACAATATACGGACGACGTCGAGCGTTATATTAGCAAGACGGGGACTCCGGATAAAGATTGTTAAACGAACAAGAGAAGATGTTATGAAACGAATAATTGCAACTTTGGCACTCATTCTGGCGTGCGCGGGCTGCGCATTTGCACAGAAGTATATCGTGGTGGATAGCGAGAAGATTTTTAAGTCGATTGACGAGTATAACTCGGCACTCACGACGCTCGATGCGCTGGCGAAGGATTACCAGCAGGCGGTCGATGCCAAATATAAGGAGGTCGAGACGCTCTACAACTCGTACGTTGCGCAGAAGCAGTCGCTCTCGGCTACGACCCGCAACCAATACGAGCAGACAATTCTCTCGAAAGAGAAGGCCGCTGCCGAGTATCAGGAGTCGATTTTCGGCAACGATGGCGTGTTGATGAAGAAGCGCATCGAACTCATCCAGCCGATACAGAGCCGCGTGTTTGCCGCCATCGAGAAGTATGCCAAGGAGCAGGGTTGCGACTTGGTGCTCGACTCGGCATCGAACGCAACGATGCTCTACTGCTCGGATGCCGTAAACCATACGGAGCAGATTATCGCCGTTTTGAAGAGATAATGGGATAAAATATGTTAAATAAATAATTACACACCTCAAAAAAGAAGTATGAAAAAGATTATCAAACTAACCCTTGTGCTTGCAATGGCGTTTAGCACAACGACGCTCTACGCGCAGAAACTCGCACGAGTAAACAAGTCGGAGATTTTTGCCGTAATGCCGGAGACCAAAGAGATGCAGACCAACCTCGAAGCATTCGGTAAGGATTTGAACGACCAGTTGGAGCAGATTCAGGTCGAGTTCAACAACCGCTATGCCGAGTTCCAGAAGAATCAGGCAACGATGGCCGAGTCGATTAAGCAGATGAAGGCACAGGAGTTGGAGCAGTTGCAGCAGCGTTACACCGAGTTCCAGCGCATCGCACAGGAGGATTTCCAGAAGAAACAGGGCGAGTTGGCTGCCCCAATTGAGCAGAAACTCAACGAGGCAATTGCAAAGGTTGCCAAGGCAGCGGGCTATACCGCAGTATTTGATACGGGTATTCCGACCCTCGCATACTTCGATACGGCGTTGCTCGTCGATTTGGCAGCAGCCGTAAAGAAGGAGTTGGGCATTACCGACGCTCCGGCAGCTCCGGCAGCGAAATAGTGCCGAGCGCATAGCGACGAAGCCGTCTAACAGAGAAGGGCGTGTCTAAAAAAACTTGTTAGACACGCCCATCATTACCAAAAAATGGGTTGAACCTCGAAAGAGGACTCAACCCGTTTTGTTTTGTGGTATATCCTTACCGTAACCTTGCCACAGCCAACCATCTGCTCTGTGCTTGCAACGAACTACTCAAAGCCGTGGGCAACTCAATGCAATGGGCAACTCAATGCGGTGGGTTACTCGACAAGAATCTCTGCCACCATAAAGTAGTGGTCGGACGGATAGATTCCGTTGCGCGACTCGGTCAGCACCTCGCACGAGAGGGCGCGCGCCGTGCCGCGTGTGAGAATGTAGTCGATGCGGCCGAGCGATGGCTGTGGCGGGCGATTAGGCCCCAGAAAGGCGTGGGCCGTGTAGCCGAACTCGCGACCGTCGTGCAATTCGTCGTAGGCGTCGTGCCAACCGTTATCGACAAAGTGGCGCACCTGTGGCTCGTCCTTCTTCGAGTTGAAGTCGGCGCATATAATCTGCGGGAACGACTCGGCATATTGTGCCGCCTCGCGCACCACAAGACGCGCCTGCTCGACCTTTGCCTCCTGCACCTTGTGGTCGAGGTGGATGTCCAGCAGACGCAATTCGCGTCCCGTCCGACGGTCCCTGACACGCACCCAGTTGCAGTGGCGTGCGCGGTTTGTGCCCCACGCGATGCTGCCACCGATTACGGGGTCGTCCGAGAGCCAATATGTGCCGGCCGAGACCATCTCGTAGCGGTCGCGGCGGAAGAAGATTACGTTTTTGCCAATGAGGTGGTAGCCCTCGGTGTAGGGGTCCATCTCGGGACCCTCGAAACCGAATGCCACATACTCTTTGAGTTGCTTGCGACAGTAGGCGTACGAGTCGTAGATGACCTCCTGCATCATCACCACGTCAGGACGTTGGCGACGAATAACCTCAATCATATACTCCTTGCGGTCGTCCCATCGGCGACCATCCACCTCGTCTGCCGGCAGACCCGTGATGCGGATATTGCAACTCATCACACGGTGCACCGATGCGGTCGGACGCTTCGCCTCGACCGCACCAAATGCCACGAGTGAAAGTATTAGCGTGAGAATCGCTCTCATACGATGAGTCGGTTATCGCAAATATCCGCCGCCCTCGATGAGTTGCTCCTGTACGCGCTTCACGCTGACCTGCGACGGCAGTACGCCATCTTCGAGTGCCACGCGAGCCGCCGTACCTGCTGCCTCGCCCATCGCCATTACGGTTGACATTACACGCGTAGCCGCCATTGCGCCGTGGTCCATTGACGAGCAACGACCCGCAACGAGCAGACCCTCGATATGCTCCGGAACGAGCGTGCGATACGGAATATCGTACGAACCCTTGCCGTAGATGAGCGTACAGTCGCCACCCTCCTCGTGGTGGAGGTCAATCGGATAACTTGCCACGCAGATAGCATCATCGAAGCGGCGTGCTTCGAGCAAATCCTCGCTCGTCATCACATACTTGCCGACAATGACGCGCGTCTCGCGGATGCCGGTGAATGGCGGAACGGTCTCAATCCAAGCATTCTCGAAGCCCGGAATGTACTCGATGAGGTAGCGAGCCACGTCGTACATCTGACGACGGCACTCGCGCTCGACGTGCGTATAACTTACCGGGTCGGTAGCATCGCCACCCGACACGCGAGTCATATTTACCCACAACTCGTCGTCTTTCAGACCGGTCATAAAGATTGTACGTGCAACGGTGATGTTGAATCCGCGTGCGCGTGCATCGCTCAACTGGTCGCGGTAGCCGACCATCGTGAAGTTGCCCTCGCGGAACTGCTCCGGCGGCATAATATCCATACCGTACTTGTCCGAGTGGTTCACCACGTTGTCGCGCACCTGTGCAATATCCACACCGCGCATCGAGAACATCAACGTCGGTGGCTGCATACGACCCTTCTCGTCGCCCTTGCGGCACTCGACACCTGCGCGATAGGCAACGTCGCCATCGCCCGTGCAGTCGATAACCGTGCGTGCGAGAATCGCCTCACGACCCGCCTTGCTCTCGATGATTACGCCCTTCACGCAACCATTCTCGACAATCGTATCGACCGTATTCACGTAGAGCAACACCTCGACACCTGCCTCGTCCATAATCTCCCAAGCCAGCGTCTTGACCGCCTCGGGATCGACCATCGTCAGCGAGATGTGGAGTTTGCAACGCTTGTGGCCGGTTGCCTGTCCGCGCTGTTGCAGACGCTCGACAAATCGACCCGTCGCTCCCTTGATAATCTGCTTACCCTCGGCATCGAGCATCGAGAGAATCGGCAGACCAAGAATCAGGTTGCCACCCAAAAAGCCGCGCGATTCGAGCAACATCACCTTCTGCTTGCCACCCTTTGCGGCCGCCTCGGCAGCCATCAGTCCGGCAGGGCCTGCACCCACAACCAGAACATCAACTTCGGCACGAACAGGAATTTCGCGTGCCGGCTCAAAGAACTTATTCATAAGTTTATCGTTTTTTTTGCTGTTTGAAAATCTCTTTTTTAACACTTTTGCTCCTGTCAGTTGGTCGGGGTTATTCGCCAAGATACGCACCACTTTCGAGCAGAGCCGCCTGCACCTTCTTCACATCGACGCCCGACGGAAGTACGCCATCGGCAATCGCAATGCGAGCCGCCGTACCTGCCGCCTCGCCGAGTGCCATACAGGTTGACATTACGCGCGTTGCAGCCATCGCCTCGTGGTCCATCGACGAGCAACGACCCGCAACGAGCAAGCCCTCGATATGCTCCGGAACGAGTACGCCATACGGAATGTCGTATGCATCGTCGCAGAAGAGCATCGTGCAGTCGCCACCCTCGGCGTGGTGAATATCAACCGGATAACCCGCAACAGCGATAACGTCGTCGAACGACTTCTGGTGCAGGATATCCTGTGCCGTCATCACGTACTTGCCGACGATTACGCGGCTCTCGCGGATGCCCATAAAGGCGGCCGAACGCTCAATCCACGCCGACTCGAAGCCCGGAACGAAGTTTTTCAGATAGTCGGTAACCTCGTACATCTGGCGACGTGCCTCGTGCTCGCCGTGCGTGTAACTTGCCGGGTCGGTCGAATCGACACCATTCACGCGGGTCATATTTACCCAAATCTCGTCATCCTTCAAGCCGGTGATGAGGATGGTGCGTGCAACCGGCACCTTGTAGCCCTGCTTCTGTGCCTCGATGATGCAACCGCGCAGACCTACGGTGATGAACTTGCCATCGCGGAACTGTGCCGGCGGCATAACGTCCATATCGTACTTCTCCGGCTCGTTGCAGATTGCGTCGCGCAACTTCTGCATCTCGACACCCTTCATCAGGTACATCAACGTCGGTGGCTGCATACCGCCATTCTCGTCGCCCTTCGTGCACTCGACACCTGCGCGGAAAGCAACGTCGCCGTCGCCCGTACAGTCGATGACGCTCTTTGCGAGAATCACCTCACGACCCGCCTTGCTCTCGATAATTACGCCCTTAACGCAACCGTTCTCGACGATTGTATCGACAACAAAGACGTAGAGCAACACCTCGACGCCCGCGTCGTCCATAATCTCCCACGCGGTGGTCTTCGTCTGATCGGGGTCGATGATTGTGAGCGACATATGGTTCTTGCACGGCTTATGCTCGCTTGCAGCACCCTTTGCCCACAGGCGGTCGATCAATCGCTGCGCACCGCCCTTTACAACCTGATTGCCCTTCGGGCCGAGGAATGCCAGAATCGGCAGACCGATTGTGAGGTTTCCGCCCAGATAGCCACGCTGTTCGAGCAGCATAACCTTCAACGACTTGTCTTTGGCAGCCGCCTCGGCAGCCATCAGTCCGGCAGGACCAGCGCCCACGACCAGAACATCAACTTCGGCACGCACGTTCAGCTCGCGAGCCGGTTCTTTAATAGTTTTCATCTCTTTTTTGAAATTTTTATGATTTTACTAAATACTTACTATTTCATCATTGATTCGGTGAATCGACCTGCGGCACGATACATCGCGTGACGCTTTTCGAGCAATGCGCGATGCTCGGCATCAGGCGAGTAGGTGCGAATCGTCGGACGACACAGAGCGTGTTGTGCATCCTCGATGGTCGGGTAGATGCCCGCCACGACCGAGGCGCAGATTGCCGAGCCGAGTGCGCACGACTGCTTGCACTCCGAGACGTGAATATCTTTGCCGATAGCATCCGCGAGCATCTGCATCACGAATGGCGACTTCTGCGAGATGCCGCCCACGCCGATAAACGAGTCGAACTCGATACCGCGCTCGGCGAGGTGATCGACGATGGTCTTCATTGCCAAAGCCGTCGCCTCGACAATCGCATAGTAGAGCTCCGGTGCGCCGGTCGAGAGGCGCAGACCCATCAGCGAACCCCACAGATTCTGATTCGGGTCGGGCGAACGGCGACCATTGAACCAATCGGTCGCAAATGGCGCATCTTCGCGGTGCGGAAGGCGTGCAGCATCCTCGCCCAAGCGGACGAGAATCTTGTCCATCATCTCTTCGACGAGTGCCTCGCGTGTCTGCTCATCCACCTTGTCGCTCTTGGCAAGGATTTCGAGTGTCGGATATGCCAACGTGCGGCGCAACCAAGCGTACGCATCGCCAAATGCCGACAGGCCGACCTCGAAGCCGACCAATCCCGGCAGGATGCAACTATCCGCCTGACCAAATACGCCATCGATGATGCGACCCTGTAACTGCTCGTGCGGAATGACGAACATACAGCAGCCCGACGTGCCGAGGTTTATCATAGCGGTCTTGTACGCTACGCCGGCACCGATTGCACCCTGATGCGAATCGACATTGCCGCAACCGACAACGACGTCGCGGTTGAGTCCCAACTCGTCGGCCCACTCGGCTGCGATTGTGCCGTACGGCTTGTCGCAAGTATATTTGTTTGCGTTCATCGTGCGCAGAATCGGGAGCAACGCCTCGTCGAGCGAAGCGAAGAACTCCTCCGGCGGGAAACCGCCCCAATCCTCCGACCAGAACATCTTTTGTGCGGCGTTGCAGTGGCCCATACGGTTCTTTGCCGGGTCGGTTGTGCCGGTGAGCGTTGCGGTGATGTAGTCGCTGCACTCGACAACCGAACGCGCCTCGCGGCGAATATCGGCATTGGTGCGCAACAGATGCAACACCTTCGCCCAAAAGCACTCGGCCGAGTAGTGGTAGCCCGACACCTGCGTATAGTTTATGGGCGATGCGGCGCACGCGCGCTCGATTTCGGCTGCCTCCTCGACGCCCGTGTGGTCTTTCCACAGTACGAACATCGCATCGGGATTATCCTTGAACTCGTCGCGCAGCGAGAGTGGTTGCAGATGCTCGTCCGTCAGGCACGGCGTGCTGGCAGTCGTATCGACCGATATGGCGCGTACGAGGGGCGCAATCTCGGGATGAGGGTCGAGAATGCCGTGCAACACAACGTGCAGACCCTCCAAATAGTCCTTCGGATGTTGGCGGAAACGGCTCTCGGCAGCATCGCAGTAGAGACCCTGCTTCCAACGCTCGTAGGCGTGTACCGCCTCGGCAATTTGCTCGCCGCTGTGGGCATCGACCAGCACGGCACGAACGGAATCCGAGCCGTAGTCGAGTCCGATAACAAAATCTTTCTTCATATCGCGTAATATATTGTTTGCACTTATATATGTATTCATCCGTATATGTTCGGCGCGGTGCTATCGCATCCACTTCGAGAACTCCTTCGGACGTGTCATTGTCTCGGTGTAGGTGCGACCGAAGCCATCCGTAACGGTGATTTCGAGCGTCGAGGTCGGCGACGATGCCGTCACGTGGAACATATGAGGCGTTTTGTCCTGTTTGTCGTAGCGTTTTACGTCCAACTCACGACGCCAAATGCTCTTTGGCAAATGGTACGAGATGGCGTACTGCGGATTTTCCATCGGGCGATGTATGACCGGAAGTTCGACGCCATTCTCCTTGACGGTTACCGTCCAAGTCGGCTCCCAAGCCCAAACGTGGATTGCCACGCGGTTATCCTTTATGTCGGAGAAGTTGGCACGATTCGGGTAGTGGGAGAGGAATACGCGCACCTCGCCATTGGTGCGGTAGTAGTCGCGCACGCTGTTCATATCGAATGCGCGGAACTGCTTCTCTGCACCGTCGTCAATCGAGGTGTAGTACCACTCGATGTGCTTGCCATCAACCGGGAATACCTCGAAACCGGCAGGTGCGCTGTCCGGAGCAAGGTGCAGACCTCCGTGTGCGCCGGTGTGCCACCAGGCACCGCAGATGGAGGAGATGTTGTGGTCGATGGTGTTTGCTATAATCGGCTTATCGGTGTCGTGCTTGCAGTGTACGGTGAGGTTGCGGTGGGTGTGACCCGTGATGAAGTGCACCTCGGCGAAATCTTTGAGGAGCGACGAAAGTTTGTACGCCTCGTCGAGCGAACGGTTACGCTCCATATCGGTAAAGCGGGTGATAATCTCGCCCGGTTTGTGGTTCTGGCGATACTTGTAAATCGGACTATGCATACCGATTACGATTGGCGTGCTCTTGTCGGTGACGAGAGCCAAATCCTTTTCGAGCCATTTGAGTTGCTCCTCGCTCACGAGAATTGCGTTGCTGCGCGAGCCGGCAATGCCCTTACCCGTCTTTGCGTCGGTCGGCTTGTTGATGTAGTAGATATTGTCGAGCATCACGTAGTGCACGTTGCCGATGTTGAACGAGTAGTAGGTCGGGCCGAACGTCTTACGCGCGATGTCGGCTGCCTTGAAATCGGTGTCGTTGCCGTACGGATGCGAGCCGTTGTTGTCGTGGTTGCCCATCGAGTGGAAGAACTGCGTTGGATACTTGACGTCGGTGAGCAGGTGACGGAAGTCGGCGATGGTGAACAGGAAGTCGTACCAGAACGAGTCGAAACTGCTGTCGCCCATACACATCGTATATACCGGAATGCCCTGCGAGCGATACTTCTCGACCTCCTCGCGCAGACGAGGCATAAAGTTGCGCTTGAATTGGCCGATATCGTCCAAGTGGTTGGCGATGTGGATATCGGTGATGGCCATAATGACGTGGCGGTCGTTCTCTACGCGGCGCAACGCGAAGTCGTGACGCTCGGCGGTTGCGGCATCGGCGGTGAGCTCTGCCCAATACTGCGGAACGACATCATCGCCCTCGGTCATCGCTTCGTAGCCCGACGGGATGGTGATAAATACCTGTCCGTTGCGCTTTGCCGACGGGAGTTGATAGACGCCCTTCTTGTCGGTCAGCACCACTTCGTAGCCGTCCGATACGGCAACGCCTGCAAGTGGCGCACCATCGCACTCGACCGTGCCGTAGATGGTTGCCCCCTTTTTGGCTTTGGCGGCAAGAGCCGATGTGTAGGTGCTTTGTGCCGCTGCGCTCCACACGGTAGCGAGTGTGAGCAGTGCGGCTATCGAATAGAAAATTGTTCGTTTCATAGGTTTATATTAGTTTGGTTGCGAGATTTACTACTTCATAAATTTGTGAAATGGCTTCGGACGCACCATTGTCTCGGTATATACGTTGCCGAACGAATCGGTAACCGTGACTTCGAGCGTCGAGTCGGGAGCCGACGTCACGACG
>JAFQRH010000003.1 GCA_017410165.1 Alistipes sp.
ATTCACGACAAAGCCCGCACGTTTATACAGCACCTCATATCGCTCGGGACGCGAAACAATTTCGTTGATGACGAAACGAGGCAAAAGCGGATTGGCAGCAATAAAATCAAAGTGAGCCGCAATACCCCCCTTGATACGCTCAACAATCGGCAACGACGGGTCGCCTAAAATTGTGAACATCGAGTGAGACATCGTAGCGAACTTTTCATCCACGATGCGCTCAAAAAGTTGCTCTTTGGTGCGGAAGTAGTAGTGTAGCATTGCGTGCGTTACGCCCGCTGCCTGCGCTATCGAGGTCGTACGTGCACCATCGTAACCCTTGGTTAAAAACTCCTGCTCCGCCGCCGCAAGTATCTGTTGCTCTTTGCTCTGCTTCTCTTGATTATCCATATATTTTACAATTCAACAATACTGTTTAACAATTTTGTTAGGACAAAGGTATGTAAAATATTCTATTTCGCAAACTATTTACCGAAAAAGCCCCCCCAAAAAAAAGCATTACCCCTATACAGCACAAAAAGATATTATCCCCTAAAACGCCAAAGCCACTACACCATAAAAACATCACCGGCTGACCGATTGGTCAGCCGGTGGCGTTAAGGGTTATTGAGGCGAACTCTATCGCTCTATCGAATCGTAGATATCATCACCATTTTCGAGAATATCGGTCTGAACGTATGTTCGGCCATAAGGGTCGGTCGCCTCGACGCGAATCGTAGCCGACGCATTGACTATCGTGTGTTTGTACATATGGAAACAGTTTACGAACGAAGCCGCACCCGACAATCCCTCTATACAAGCACGATAACCGATAGCCCACCAGTCCTGATTCGAATCGGTCGGAACATTAACAGGTGAGTACCAGCTCAAGAATCCCGATGGCACGGCAATATTATTAGTGCCACCCGGCTGATATACTTTCTCCGTTATATACTCCATATCGTAGGCCGTGTCGTTCTCATAAATCTTAATGGTCCAGCCGGCACCAGCGCAACCATTAAAGACGTTGGCGAGAATCACACCTTCGCCGTGTTGGAGTTGGTAGTAGTTACCATTCGAGGTGTTACCACACTTCAAGTTACCACGATAGAGACGAATCTGATTGTTGCGACAAGCCGCATCGTCAGCACCATTACTGCTCATATAGTAGTAGTTATCAACTGCTGTGCCGTTGATATCGAACACACCATAGCCATTCGGTGCACCGTCGCCATTGGTCTTCGACGACCACCAAGCACCGCAAACCGCAGCCAACGTATGCTCCTTGACATTAGTATAGCACTCGCGGTAGCGCATATAGTGGTTGTGACCCGACAAGATGCGGAGGTTAGGGTAACGACGCAAGAGGTTGATAACATTCGCGCCATTAGGATAACTCGAACCCGACCTATTCCAAACAGGGATATGCACGCAGAAGATGATGAGTTTATCGAGCGGAACAAACTGCAAGTCGTTCTTCAACCACTCGTACTGCTCGTCGGTAAAGCCCATCACGTAATTACCCGCATCGCTGAAAGCACCTTCGGCATCCTTGAAATAGATGTTTCGCATATTGATAATATGCGCATCGCCACGATTCCACGAGTAGTTAATCGGGCCAAACACCTCCTCGAAGGCGCGCTGTGCCTTGATTTGTTGGCTCGAACCCGAATAGTTGTTGATACTTTCCTTATCGTCGGGACCGAAGTAGGTGTAGTCGTGGTTACCGATTGTCTGGAAGAGCGGAATCGAGATATTCTTCATCTCGTCGCGCATATCGTCCATCAGATGCACGGTATTAGGCGCATTCTGCGGATATCGACCATTATACTCCGAGTATACGATATCGCCAAGCACCACGCCATAGCAAGGCATACCCTCGCCCTTACGGGTTGCGATATGGGTATTGACTGCCGGCACAGTCTCGTCGCGGAAATACTCAATTTCCGGATAAGAGGCGTTGTAATTTGCACCACTTCGCACCTGTGGGTCGGCCAACACAAAGAGCGAGAACTGCTCCTCTACGCCACCCGCCAACTTCGTCAGCGTAAAGTCGTAAACCGACTTCTCGGACGAGTACTTCGTGAAGAACGCCGGTTGGTTGTAGCCATTTCGAGCCACCTCGCAATCGGCAGGTACCGAGTAGTAGATATAGTAGGTATCCTCGCACGTTTTGAGCGAGTAGCGACCCTTCGAGTCGGTGCGAGCCACCGAGAAGCCGTCGCTGACCACAACACCCGCAGCAGGGGTCGAGTCGGTGTAGGAAACCGTACCCGTCACAACGTTATCCAAGTCGTAAATCTCCTCGACCGTTACGCGCACATCGTCGAGTTGGAAGCGGCACGATGTCGTTGGGCCAGCATTACCACCAAAGGCGATACAACCACCGTGAGGCAGGTCGTTGAGCGTCACCTCGTACTCATCCCAATCGTATGACGCGCTACCCGAGAGCGTCACATTTTCCTGGTCGCAGAGTGCCGAGTAACTCATCGTGTAGTCGGCATTAAGTTCGGCAGCCGAGAGGGCCTTGACTGCTATATTCTTCTCGAGAGGAGCCGCCTTGAACTGCACCTTCACGCGAGCATACCTGCCATCCGGAATAGCCGTCAGAGCAGGTGTGCAGACAAAGGCGTTGTTGTTACTCGTACCAACTTTGAGATAACCCGAACGCATACAAACCGAGCCACCGTTTGCCCCTACCTTGCCACCAATCCAGCCCCAGCCGGTCATACCGAGACCATCAATTACGTTTGCATTAGGGAAGTTATTGAACAGGCCGTGCTCCTGACTACCGGGCACTACATAGTAGGCATCGTCACTAACCGCGAGTTCGCCCTCGACAGGTTGAACCTCGGTCAGTTTCTTTGGCGACATATACGACGCGCCCGCAGCACCCACCGAAACATCGGCTGCGTAGATAAGTTTGGCGAAGTTGGTGTAGAAAATCAGGTCGCCCGCCTGGGCATTCTCGGTCACCACATCGGCAGCCGAAGCGACCGAAGCCACAGTTGCAACCTTCAACGGACGGCTCTCAACAGAGTCGGTCACGTTCCAAACCTTTGCGTAGTAGGTTGTCGATGGCTCCAACGCAGGGAATACAAAGCGTGGCGCATAGGTACCAAATGTCGTACCCGCAATACCATCGACACTTACAACAAGGTCGGTGCAAGCCGCATCGCGGTAGAGTGCCACCTTATAGGTCTTGGTATAGTCCTCCGTAAAGACGTTATCCTTATTGACAGCAAGCGCACCGAGGTCGGTATTTGCCGCAGTAATCGACCACGCGATAGTCACGGTCGAATCGGTCGAGCGCACCTCGGCCATCACGATAGGGTTTTTGTCGAACGTGTACTCGCCATCAGCCAAATCCGCCGCCGTAACGCCCTCTTTAAGGGTGAATTTAGCGGTTGCCAACGGCAAGTTGTAGATCATACCCACCTCGAATCGCTTTGCCGGCTTTTTGCAGAATGTATAGACGCCCTCGCTGGTCACGATTTCGTACCACACTCTGCCCTCGACCTTCGTCCAATCGACCGGCGCAAGGATTGCCCAACCGTCGGTCGTCTTCTGCTCGACAGGGTTTTCGTAGTACAGGGTCAGCTCTTTGGACTGCGCCTCCAAAATCGAGACATTCTCCGTGTCGATAATCGTACGGCCGGCGATGCACGCATCCTCGGTCGTGATTTTTGCGCTGTAAATGGTCTGCGCCGATGGGAGCGTAATCGAGAAACGCACCAACGAAGCCACCTGCTTGAATGTAAACGACTCGCCGCCATCGGCACTCGTGCCGACCATAATATTACGGTCGAGGTCGTTGCTCTGCTCGACGCCCGTAAAGGTCTGCACGCTCGGAATCACGATGCTCAACACACCACCGTCGGCACGCGTTGGCGTACCCCAATCCTCGCCCGCCTCCTTGTCCATATCGGGCAATTGCGGAGGTGTTGCAGGTGACTCGAAATCGGCTGCCATATAAGGCACAACGCAGTACAACGATGCGCCATCGGCAAATGTCGTACCCTCCGACTCGGCGTTAATCGCGAACGTACCCTCAATCGTACCCGCGCCCGAGGTCAAATCGTACTTGGCAATGCTCTGACAATCGGTAATTGCAACCTGATCGTCCTCGTGCCAATACATCTGAATCGAACGACCTTGGTCGTCAGCCATCGTACGGCTCGACGGGTTGTCGATATGACCCGTAAAGCCCTCAATCTTTCGCCCGAAAATAATCTCGATGGTCTCGTCGGCAAGCGTACAAGCCGATGCGAGCAGGGCGATAACTACTGAAAATAATATACCTTTTTTCATCTCTCTCCTATATTATTTTACCAGGCATCACCGCCATCACCATACTCGAAATCGTTATCCTTATTTCCATCGTCACCGCCCGTCGTTGCAGAGTAACCCTGCTCGGCCGGCATCACGTAGAACTCGATTTCGGGCTTCGTGTATATTGTTTTATAATTATGTATCATAACCTTTTTGAGTGTGTTATGAGTTTTTCGCACTAATCGACGTAAACCAAATTGGTCTTCGTAATAGTAAACTTATTAGCATCTGATGAACAATCGAGATATGCTTTGCCCGAAGCTCCCTCATCAGAGGAGTGGTTAGTTACAGTGCTTTCCGACACCGAGATACCCAAGAATTTCGACTTTTTGCTAATCTGGAAAGGTTTATCGGCTGCACCCAATGTCAAAGTTCTCGAAGCATTTACCGCTCCACCAATCAAACCAAATGCAGGCGCGCCGGCATTATTAACCATCGTAGGTTCAACCGATGTCGCATGACAAGTAATATTTTGTGATGAAGCAAACAACGATGCGATTTTAACCGTAGCATCAGCATCAGGGTCATTATTTGTAATAGTACCCTTGTAAGAACAACCATCAATAACAGCACCACTCTTTGGCATATAACCAGCGAAACCGCCAATAGCACTCGACGCTGCTACCTGATTAATTGTAATATCAAACTCTGCGTGACAATTCGATACATTATTACCCAAGTTACCGGCCATACCACCATAGCGCACCTTCATTGTTGACGCATCAAGAACCACATCGCCATAGTTAGCAGAGTTTGATATGGTGCAAGTGTTGTTTGAGTTGGCTCCCGACACACCACCTATATAGTTGTAATTAGTTTGAGCACTTGTAGCATTAAGGGTAAACTTACCATAATTGTTACAATTATCATAAGTCGTTCCCGTAGTATTGTTATATCCTCCAACGCAACCAATGTAGGCGTAGTTGATATTCGAGCCACTAATGGTAATAGGACCATAGTTAGTCATATTTTTGTAAGCAGCAACTTTATTGCTCCATCCGACAACACCACCAGCATAAACATTTGAGCCACCGTTATGCGTAACCTTGATAGCACCCTTTTGGGTATCTTTCTCTCCGTTTACACAACCATTCAATTCCGCATTGGTAAAAGCACTAATTCCTACAACTCCACCGACGTAAGAGTTATTTTCGCCTGTAATGGTTACATCAATATTTCCCTTATTGGTTGAGGTGGTAACGGCGTTGCTTGTGTAGCCAGTCACACCACCAGTATGGATGACATATCCCGCGTTGGAAACTGTTACATCTCCTTCATTTACGCACGAAGTGATCGTAGCAGTAGTTGAAGAGGTAATACCCGCGATACGCGAACCAACCTTTGGCGTATCAATTTTGATAGCACCCGTGTTTACGCAATCAGAAAGATCCGATTCGGTTTCACCAATAATACCAGCCACACGTGCTGCCAAAGCATTGTTATAGCAGGTAATATTACCCTCGTTTCTACATTTTGAAATAACAACAGCACCCTTTGGCACAATACCAGCAACTACAACCTGATCGTCACCCGTAGCAGAACTACCATTGCAGTATATAGCACCCTTATTGGTTGAATTATTAATCGCACCCGTTGAAGTGCTACCGCACATACCGGCAACGTAGATTGCACCTGCACTCGAATTGTTTAACGTTACACTTGCATTGTTGACACAATTACTAACCGTACCCGACAATTTGTAGCAGAATGCTGCAAACTCGTTAATTGCACTTGTAGTACTGCCCGTACCCGTTGCAGTCAGCGTACAATCCGCCTCGTTGGCATCGGTTGCAGGGTTGTCGGCAGTCTTACCGAGCGTAAGGTTCTTGACGGTCATCGTTGCAGGAATCTCGTGGAACAGAAGACCTGCACCCGCAGCGGTCACAGTGCTGTTGTAGCCCGTAATAGCGTTATCGTGACCATCGATAGTAGTAATAGAGAGGCAGTTGTAGGTATCCTCCTCGGCCGCAGGGTCACGCCAATAGAACAGCTCTCCTGCTACGCGACTCTCCTGCAAGGCAGCATCAAGATCGTCAAACGACTCGCCCGAAAGGTCGGCCTCGCCACGAATGTGAAGCGTTTTGCCATCGAGAATATCGAGCCATACGTCCTTTTCGAGCGTACGAACATAGCCCGCCAACTCGTTACCGTTGTAGATACCCTGCTCCTCGGTGCAATCAACCGTAAGCGTAGGCATTTCGATAAGCGCACCTGCCTTGACATCCTTACCCGAGGAGGTGTAGGCCGTAACGCAGTGCTGTTTGCCCTCGGCATTGATAATAGTCAATTCAAAGCCCTTCGAGTAGTTGGCAACAGGCAACGCAAAATAGAAATCGGTTGGCTCGCCCGAGAGAGTTACACCATCGCCACAATTGACAGCAACCAGAGGCGAGTCGAAGCAACCATTAGCCATAGCATTTGCACCGTTGAAACGCACCATACCGATTTTACCATCGGTTGCCGAAGTGGTAGGGAAACGGAAGTAGCCCGAGAGAGGCTCGTGACCAATCGTGCGCAACATAACGCGTTTAACGGTTGTCGAGCCCGTGAGCGACACCTTCATATAACCACACTTGTGCTCCAAACGGACAATATCGCCCGCCTCCTCGGCCACACCCATCAGGATAGCCCAACCATTGGCAAGCTTTGCAGGATTATAGGTCTGCTCTGCATCGATAAAGAACCACTTTGCGCCCTTGCGCACAGCCGACGGATAGACCAAAGTCATTGGATAGGTGGTCGCAGCAGGCACGCCGATTACGGCTGTGTTCTTGCCGGCATACTCTGCCGATACAGCGCCCGAGGTTGTAGTCTTATTGACAACCAACTTGTCGCCCTCGCTCCAAAGCAGAGCAACCTTACCATTCTCCTCCTCGCCAACGCCAATACGCGTATTGTCGTCGATGCCGACCGTGATATAGGTCATCGGCTCGTCGCCCTCGACCGGCGAGTCGGTCGTACCGTTGCCACCGATAGGGAGGTCGGTTGTTGTGTCTTCCGAACAAGAAACTGCGAGCAGGGCTACCGCCAAACTCAAAATCGTAAATAACTTTCTCATATCTTTGTACTTTTTTAATTTGACTGATTGATTAACGCTCTACCTCGTCCCACTCTGCGCCATCCTCGACATCGAGACCCGGCAGTGACACCGAAAAACCCTCTTCGGCAAAAACGCGCAAAACTTTCATTGTCGGCGCGCAGTATGCGACACCATTTGTTTCGATAAATTGTAAACTTTTCATAATATTTTGATTTTTATTTATTTTTACCACTCTGCACAGCGCGACTCCGACCATAGGCAAACCCTCTAAAACGGTTTTCGGGGAGAGGGCATAAATACCCCCCCCCCGAATAAATCGCAAGTCGCTAATCTCCAATATTTTACAGCCGACAAACATCACCGACCGGCAACACGCGCCCGCAAAAAATAGGCACATATGCGGCGCAAGATACGAAAAATTATTGATTCTCAATCGTTTTTCTGCACATTTTTTTGCATTTTTTGGTCGGAAGTAGCGCGTTTTTGGGTCGGCGGTGGCGCGATTTTCGGTTGGCGGTGGCGTGTTGTACGGCGAGTAATTTTCGTTTTTCGATATGCATATTTTCGCTTTTCGGGTTGCACTTTTTCGCCAAAAGCCAAAGTCGCGCGGACAAAAAACAAATGCGTGGCCCTCTCCGACCACGCATTTTTCAACAAAATTCGTCGCGCGCAAAATTCGTCACGCGCATAAAAACCTCGCCCGCAAAACTCCTTCGCTCCTTCGCTCGCCCCTTCGCTCGCAGAAAACGCCTTCGCCCCTTCGCTCGCAGAAAACTCCTTCGCCCCCTTCGCTCGCAGAAAACGCCTTCGCCCCTTCGCTCGCAGAAAACGCCTTCGCCCCCTTCGTTCGCAGAAAACGCCTTCGCCCTCCTTCGCTCGCCTACTCGGCGGATGGGGTGCTCACCTCGGGAAATTTCACAAGATAGACCAGATGCTCCAACGCACGGATAAAGTTGCGCTTGCCGTACTTCGGCGAATGCACATAGCAGTCGATGGTAAAGACCTCGCCCGCCGCCTCGTTCACGGTCGTGTAGCTCACAAACGGGCCACCCATAAAGTCGCCTGCCACATCCCAAAAACCGCGCATCTCAATCCACTTGCGGCCGCCAATCTGCACCACCTCGTAATCGGGCACAAATGGCGTGTATTCGCCCGACTCGGCATCGGGAATCTGCTCAACCGTAACCATATACGAGCCATCCGACGGGCCCGGAATGCGGCGTGCAAACTCGTTGCGCATCGCCACCAGTCGCTCGACCGTAAGCGACCCCTTGCCGGCATACGGATAGGTGTAGATGAAGAAGCCCTGACTCGCCACCGGATACTCGTACGACGCCCACAGGAAATCCTCGCTCTGCGAACGCAACTCGTAGCCCTTCGGCACACGCATATCGACACCGAACTCGTCCTTCACAAGTTGGTTGAGCACCTGCACGTTATGACGCTCGGCAAACTTCACCGTACGGTCGCGCTCCGCCATCTCCAATACGCGCAGCAACGACTCGCCATTCGTGCGCAGATACTCGACCATCGCTTGTTGCGATGCGCCTTGGAACGTCAGCTCGATTTGCGGCGTTGCCGTCACATCATACTGCGCGACGATAGCCGTCTCGGCAACCTTCGGCGAGACAACCACTTTCAGGATATTGCGATGCTCGGTCAGTATGTTTCGGAAGTCGCCCGCCGTGATGCGCAGCACGTTGAAGTGCGGCTCTGTCTGGTTGAGCATCGGCACGGGTGCTTCGAGCAGCGCGCGCAACTCCTTGCCCAGCTCGCCCTCCCACTCGGGGGCATTGCATACCACCAACACCTCGTACGGTGCACCTTGTGACACTTTTTTGTTGCGCGACAGCGTGTGAAAACTCTCGCAACCGAGCGCAATCGCCACCGCCACCACCGCTGCTATCAATCTGTACACAAACCTCTTCATATTTTTTTCGGTATCTGATTTGAACAATGTTAAACGTGCTACAAATATACAAAAAAACTGCAAAAAGCAAATAGTTGGCCATCAAAAGGAAGGAAATAAGGTCGGGTAAGGTCAGGTAAGGTCGGGGGCGGCACTCAATGGCAGGCGTTCGCTTGCCATTCGGTGCCAAAAAAAAGAGCAACATCGGCGGTGCAATAAGAAAAAAATCGCTACATTTGTCGCAAGCAAAATGTTTTTCGAGCAAAAAGTCGCAAGCGACATCACCCGAAAGAGTTAATTGACGTATGAAAATAAAACCACCGAAATTTATACGACGGCTGATGCCCGACCTCGTGTGGGAGATTGACGACAAGCAAGGCGTATTCCTCACCTTCGACGACGGCCCGACGCCGGGCATCACGGAGTGGATTCTCGACACGCTGGCACGATACGATGCCAAGGCAACCTTCTTCGTGCTGGGCAAGAACGTCGAGATGTACCCGTCGCTCTACCGCAAGATTATCGATGCGGGGCACAAGGTCGGCAACCACACCTACTCGCACCAGAAGGGTTGGGGAATGTCGCTCGAACGCTATTTGGAGGATGTCAATTTCGCGGGCGATATGATTCACTCGGAGCTGTTCCGTCCGCCCTACGCTCGTGTCACGCCATCGCAGATGCGCGCCGTCGCCCGCAACTACAAAATCGTGATGTGGGACATCGTCTCGCGCGACTACAACCGTGCGCTATCGCCGGAGCAGTGTCTGCAAAACGTCATCCGACACATCGAGCCCGGCTCAATCGTCGTGTTTCACGACAGCGACAAGGCGTTCCGAAATATGAGTTACGCCCTGCCGCGCACGTTGGAGCATATCAAAAAACTTGGACTGCGTTGTAAAATCATAGAGTTATAGCCGTTATGAAGATTATCGTTGCCGTTACCGCCGCCAGCGGTGCAATATATGCCCGACTGATAGTCGAGGAGTTGTTGCGATGCGATTGTGTGGAGCGTATCGCACTCATTTACAGCGACACGGCGCGTGCCGTAGTGGCTGCCGAGGGGGTCACGCTACCCGAGAGCGAGCGAATCACGGTGTACGACAACAGCGATATGTTCGGCTCACCGGCAAGTGGCTCGGCACGATGGGATGCGATGGTGGTCGCACCGTCGAGCGTCGGCACCGTCGGGCGTGTGGCTGCGGGCGTATCGCAGACACTCATCGAACGCGCTGCCGATGTGATGCTCAAAGAGCGTCGCCGACTGATTTTTGTCGTGCGCGAAACCCCGCTCTCGCTTATCCATCTGCGGAATATGACGACTCTCACCGAGGCAGGAGCGGTCATCCTCCCCGCCTCGCCATCCTTCTACTCGCAGCCACGCGACATCGAGCAGTTGTGCCGAACGGTGGTCGAGCGCGTAGTCGCGATGTTGGGCATCGACGCTCCGCACTACGAGTGGGGCAAAGAGTAACCAGCGGCATAGCGGAGGGCGTGGGTCGGCAAGCGTAAAACAAGACGCAGGCAATGCGGACGAAACGCAGGCGACACGGAAGAGAATCAGGCAAGGCAGATAATTTTTTCAAAAAAATTTCAACATATCTAAAACATTATACATCAACACTTTACACCCCGATTTTTCGGGGGGGGGGAGAATACGAAAATCGACGCTTTGAAGTGTCGATTTTTTTTATTTATTTTGGCACATCCATCGACAAAAACAGTCGGTTGCGCACCACCCCCGAACGAGGTCGTTTGCAAATAAAATCGAGCAAATGGACAACAAAAGACGGGTCGCGTACGATATAGAAATAGGTAAATCGAAGGAGATAACATTTTTTTGCAAGATATTTTGAAAATATTACTACTTTGTGTTGCATAGTACTAAATTTTTACATACATTTGTACCGTCGATGCAAAAGCGCGTGCAAATACGGCACATCGGCCGACAAACAAGCAGGGCAAACGAACAGAAAACAGAGCAAAAAAATATCTACGAAAATGAAGGGTTTGTTAGTTATGGTTTTTACGCTGGCGGCTGTGGCAACCGCCGGCGCGCAGAGCACTTTTCGCGGCACGGTGAAGGATTCCGCCAAGGATAAGGGCGTGGGTTACGCCACCGTTGCCGCTTTGCGCGATTCGACCACCGTCGCGGCTGTGGCAGCCGATGCCGAGGGGCGTTTCGAGTTGAAGGTCAAGGAGCGCGGTCGCTACACCGTCGAGGTGTCGGCCGTCGGCTACACGACACTGCAAAAGCAGGTCGAGGCAGATGCCGCAGAGGTCGATTTAGGGCAACTCTGTCTCACGGAAGGCGTTGAGGTTGATGCCGTTGCGGTCACCGTGCAGCGACCGATAGTGACCAACGATGCCGAGAAGCTCACCTACTCGGTCGAGGATGACCCCGAAGCACAATCGAGCACCTTGGAGGAGATTATCCGCAAAGTGCCGCAACTCTCGATCGACGGCGAGGGCAATGTGCTGATGAACGGCCAGAGTGACTACAAGGTGTTGGTGAACGGACGCTCGTCCGGCTCCGTATCGCGCAACTTCAAGGAGGTTATCAAGTCGATGCCCGCCTCGTCGATTAAGCGCATCGAGGTTATCACCAATCCGTCGATGAAGTACGATGCCGAAGGTGCAGGCGGTGTGCTGAATATCATAACCTCGAAGGCACGCTTCGACGGCTACAACGGCTTTGTAAGTGCCGATGCACGCAACTTCCTGAATCGGAATTGGATGGGCAACGGCTCGGCGAACTTCACCATCTCGAAAGATAAGTTTTCGCTCTCGACATCGCTCTACTACGGCGAGGGCGATATGACCGGCTCGCCGGCAGGTCGCACATCGTACGAAACACAGCCGCTCGATAAGGGTGTCGGCTATGCTGCGATGCGTGGAGAGGGCGACTACTCGTGGCGTTTCCGCTCGGCGTGGGGCAACATCAACGCAAGTTATCAAATCGACTCGCTCAACCTGCTGACCGCCGAGGTGAGCGTCTGGGGCGGAAAATCGCAACAATGGCAGACCATTCACGGCGGATACTACGATGCCGAGCAGCGACCGATAAGTGAATTTACCAACTCGTCCGAGAATCGCTACCCGTGGATGGGCATCGATGCCGCCATCAACTACGAGCACCGCTTCGGGAATAACGAGAACCATACGCTCACCATCTCGGACAACGTCTCGATAATGCCGACCGTAACCGAGTTCGGACACGAGGATATCATCTACGACACGGGCGCAACGACCACATTCGACAAACGCCAACACTCGCGCTCGACCGAGAATGTATTTCAGGTCGATTACCGCAACGTGCTCACCCCTCGTCACAGCATCGAGGCGGGCTTGAAGCACACCTTCCACCACAGTCGTCTGCTGCAAGAGCAGGCAACCGCGACCGAGCAGACGCTCCTCGCACGCAACATTGCCGGAGTATATGCCGGCTACGGATTCACCCACGAGAAGGTGATGGCGAGGGTCGGTGCGCGATTGGAGGGTGCGTGGTACAACGTCACAAACTCGTCGGGCGACGAATCGAAGCCCTATCGCAATGCGTTGATTGACGCCATTCCGTACGCATCGGTCACCTATCTGCCAAAGGCAGGGCACTCACTCTCGTTCTCCTACACCGAGCGACTCTCGCGTCCGGGCGTCTATGCCCTCTCGCCGTACGTCGTCGAGACACAGACCATCCGCGAGTACGGAAATCCCGACCTGCGCACCGGTATTCGTCACGCACTGACGCTCAAATACGCCTACACCTCCAACAAATGGAGCGCATCGGTAGGTGCAACCGTTATGCTCTCGAACAACGCCATCGCCAACTACTCGTTCGCCGATGAGCAGGGCGTTATCAATATGACGTACGACAACAACGGGCGCAACCGAGCGTATGGCGGCGACGTTTCGCTCTCGTACCGTCCATCGCACAAATTCTCGCTCGCGCTGTCGGGTCGCGCCGGCTGGATAGAGATAGGTTTGCCGTCGCAAGGCATCCACACAAGCGGATGGGCAATATCCGAGTCGCTAAATATGACCATCGCGCTTTGGAAAGGCGCACGCCTGACACTCTCCGAGTACGCGATGCTGCCCGACCCGCGTCTCGGCATCCGCCACCAATCGTGGTACGTCGGCACGTCGCTTCGCCTCGGACAGAAGTTCCTCAAAGAGCGACTCGAAGTGGCAATCACGGCGCGAAATCCACACGCAAAATGGATAGATATTCGTTCTCTCACCGAGACTCCGACCTTCGTGCGACACGCATCGCAAGGGCTCATTCAGCGCGATTTACACCTCTCCGTATCGTTCCGATTCGGAAAACAGGGGTTGTACGTCAAGCGTACCAACCGCAAGACGGACGACAGCGCATCGGATGTCGGCGGCTCTTCGGGCGGAGCTGCAACCACCGGCGGAGGGGTTATGTAGCGCAGAATTGTCATAATTTTTACGATTTTTTGCTTAACTTTCTTGTTTTAAGTATATTTTTGTAATTTTGCAGCCGAATTGGATGGTGTACCCAAAAGTTAGATTGTGGGTCGGCACCAAAATAAATTGGGGGGGGGTACCAAAATAAATTGGGGTCGGCTCCAAAATAAATTGGGGGAAGGCACAAAAACAGATTGGGGGAGGCACCAAAAAATCAAGTTGGAATCAGCCCCAAAGCGAAATGACGAAAACACTAAAATTAAACAGATAAAAAATTATGACAATCACAGCAGCTGATATCAAAATCGGTATGTGTATCGAGATGGACAACAAGACGTTCCTCGTTGTCGATTTCCAGCACTGCAAGCCGGGCAAAGGCCCTGCTTTCGTTCGTTCGAAACTCAAAAATTTGGAGAACGGTCGCGTTCTCGAAAACACCTTCTCGTCGGTGAGCCAGAAGATTGAGCAGGTACGCGTTGAGCGTCGCCCTTACCAGTTCACTTACGAGGATGACCTGGGTGCACACTTTATGCACTGCGAAACCTTCGAGGAGATTAACATCGAGAAGGATCTGATTGACAACTACGACCTTATGGCTGACGGTCAGATTGTAGAGGTTATGTTCCACACCGAGAAGGAGAGCGTTCTCTCGGCCGAGCTTCCGCCAATCGTCGATATGGAGGTTGTTTACACCGAGCCGGGCATCAAGGGCGATACCGCTTCGACCAACTCGCTCAAACCTGCAACCGTAAATACCGGTGCAACCATCAAGGTACCGTTGTTCATCAACACGGGCGACAAGATTCGCGTCGATACCCGCACTCGCGAGTACTACGAGCGTATCAAATAAGTCGATAGACAATCGCAAAAAAATCCCGAGCATCAGAATGGTGTTCGGGATTTTTTTGGCTTCTCACCCACCGAAAAAAATTATCGCGCCACGATACGCTCCGGGCACGATTTCCATTTTTTTTGCAAAAGTTTATCGCAGAGTTTGTGCTAAATATGAAAATTTTGCTGTACCTTTCGGGCGTTAAAAATGAAATTTTTAATCAAAAAATAATTTTTACTCATTTTATGAAACGTTTTTACGACTTTTTGACGCTTCTGCTCATCGCAGTTATGGGTGGAGCAATGATGGCTTGCGAGCCAACTCCACCGGTTGGTGACGAGGATGAAGAGAATCCGCCTGTACCGGAACTCAAAGCCGAAATTAAGGCCGAGCTCGTTTCGGTCAGCAAGACCGACGCAGAGATTGCGCTCACGACCAAAGGTCTCAACGAGTATGCATACGTCGTACTCAAAAAGGATGCAACCGCAGAGGAGAGTGCCGAGGCAATCTTCGACGCATTCAACGAGCGCACCGAGTGCGAGGATGGTACGCACACCATCAAACTCACCGCTCTCGAAAGCAGCGTAGCATACAAGGTGCTCTTTGCTGGTATGTATGGCGAAGAGCAAATTTTCGAAAAGATTGCGAAAGTAGAGTTCACCACCTCCGACGACTTCTCGATGTCGGTAACGTGGGTCGAGGGTGCCACTTCGGCAACTTCGGCACAACTCAAACTCACAACCAAGGGCATTGCACAGTATGCGTGGGTGGCATTCAACAAGGACGCTTCGACCGACAATCAGAGTGCCGACCTGCTCTTTGCAAAGGGTACGGTTTGCGACTGTCAGGATGGCGAGAACATCGTAAACATCACCGGATTGACTGCCGACCGCACCTACAAAGTGCTCATCGCCGGCTCGACCATCAACGACGATTTCTACGAGAATGTTCTCCAAATCGAGGTTTCGACATCGCGTTTCAGCGAGGAGCTGACCATCTACGACATCGATTATATGTCGTTCAAGGCGCACCTCAACTTCCCTCGCACGAAGGTTCAGGAGGGCAACGTATTGAAGGTAGGTTTGATGGATTTGGCAACGTACAACCTCTACGAGAGCACATATTCGGATGCTTCGCACCTCAACCTGAACGATGCGATTTATCACAACTATATCAAGGGTGACTCGACGTTCATCTTCGACGAGGAGCATAACTACTTCGAGTACAAAGGCGGTGAAGGCGAAGAGGATGACGATTTGCTCAACTACTTCAGTCCTATCGTTCCGGGTCAGCCAATGTACCTCAAATTCGGTGAGTTCGCATACTCGCCGGTAGATACCGACCACCGCGCAGGTTGGGGTCCGGGCTACTACATTCCACTCTTCAACGAGACGGATTATTGGCAGGCATACCTCACCGGCACGAATGTCAATCAGGCCGACTTCTGGACGGGCTACTATCGTAACGAGTTTGTACAGGCAAAGATGCCGGGCGTGATGGAGGACGCTCCGGAGGTTACCTTCAACCTCACTCCAAAGGGCACGGGTACGATTCGTTTCGAGCCGACCGACAATATTTGGGCTTACTGCTTCTTTGTGGCCGACGCTGCGACCTATATGAACGGCATAATGCCGATGCTTGGCAACAAATCAGAGTACTTGCAGTGGTTCACCACGTCGTACATTGCTATGTATGAAGTTGCTGCACAGACGGCATACAGCGCTATAGATTTGGTTGTAGAGCAGAACTACTACTTGGAGCGCGACACGAAGTACTACCTCTTTGTAACCTCGCTCAGTGACGAGCAGGGCTCGAAGCAGTCGTTCAAGCGTTGGGAGTTCAAACTTCCTGAACCGACACAACCGGCACCTACGATTGTCGTAACAGCCGTTCCGGAGAAGAACACCGACAGCGAGGTATTCTTCAACATCAAGGCACCGAACAAGGATGTCGAGAATGTTAAGTATATCGCCAACTACGAGCGCGATTGGGAGGCATTGCGTAACCAACTCAAAAAAGCCGGTTTCCCACAGAATGAAATCGACCCTTACATCATTAGCTCCTATGGTGGCACGTTCACTCCTAACGAGATTAAGGAGATCAACTCCGAGGCAGGTTTGGAGATTTCGATCAGCACGCGCGAGGATGCCTCGATGTATTGCGGCGCAATCGGCTACAACTATGAGGGAACTGCTTCCGCGTCATCTATTGCACAGACACGTTCGCTCGAAGAGCCGGCTGCCGAGCGCGTAGAGTCGCCGCTCTTCAACTCGCTCAAAGGCGATTGGGTAGCATCGGCAACAATCATCGGTCAGGAGTACATCGACAACGTACTCACACCATTCGAGCGCATTCATACGTCGAGCGTGAAGATTGGCGAAGTTGGCTACGAGAGCAAGTTGCCTGATGATGTATATGCATTCTTCTACAAATCGACGTCGCTCAAAACCAAGGAGGAGGTTGATGCTGTTTACGAGGAGTTCAAGCAGTCGGTAGATGACTACAACCGCAAGACTCGCAACCAAAACCGCATCCTCTGTCAGGGCTTCGACTTCGACATCTACGGCTACAATGGGCAGACTTACTCGACCTTCAAGTCGCCGTACGAACTCTTCATCAGCGAGGATTACTCGGGTTACAACTACGAGTCGCCGGTATTCGACTTCGGTCCGAAGTGGTATCTCGAAATTGCGAAGGATGGCACGGTAACCGCTCCGTTCAACATCAACTACTTCGCTCCTGCTTCGCAGTGGTGGTACTACCAATACCACTTCATCGGCATCGGCGTTAATCCGGAGGATAATGGTACCTACTCGTTGCCATACGTCTATAATGAATTGGGCGACGTGGTAACCGGCCACTTCCCTGTCGTAGTCGAGAAGGCAACCGACGGTTCGGTTAGCAAGATTACCGTTAAGCCAATTGTTGTTGAGGGCGTAACATACTACCCTAACATAGGTCGTACATCGACGATGGGCTACTCGGTAAGCGGTCAGATTGTGAGCGACGTGGTACTCACACCGGCAAAGGCAACCACCTCGAAGCGCGTTCAGTCGTTGCGTAACGCTACGGGCAAGGATATCTCGACCATCTCGCGCTACAAGGCAACGCCAAACAAGAGCGTCCGCAAGAGCAAGACCGCTCTGCCGGAGAACAAGCAGTTCAAGCCGCTCAAGCGTATGACATTCAAGCCGATTAACCTCGAACAGTTCAACCGCAACACGGATAAGTATCTCGAAAAGCGTTTCGGCCCGGCTCCGAAGCGTTAATCGAAACGACTCTCACCGTCAGAAACTCTCCGCAAGGGGAGTTTCTGTTCGGTTTTTTTGCACAATGTTTTTCGCCGCAAGAGCGTTATATCACAAGAGCGGCCCGGTCAATGGGATGAGGGTGTTCTATTAATGGCGAGAGCGTTCTATCAATAGGGCTATTGCTGCAAAAACAATACATAACCGACCAAAACTATGAAGAGATTATTTTTAATGCTGATTTGCGCACTGATGGCGAGCGCATCGCTCTCGGCGCAAACATTGCCTGACATCCGCCTCGAAAATGGCGACAGCAAAGAGATTGCCATCCGCTCGCTCGTTGGCACCAAACCGCTGATTATCTGCTTCTGGTCCACGACCTGCAAGCCGTGCATTCAGGAGTTGGCAGCCATCAACGACCAGTTGGCCGATTGGCGCACAGAGGCCGATTTCGACGTTATAGCCGTCTCGGTCGATGACGTGCGTACCTCGGCTCGCGCAAAGGCGTTCGCCAAGGCGCAGGGTTGGGATATGATATGCCTGTTCGATGCCAACCAGCAACTCAAACGCGCGATGAACGTATCGCTCACGCCACACAGTTTCGTCGTCGGCAAGACGGGCAATATCGTCTATTCGCACACGGGCTATACGCCGGGTAGCGAGCAAGCACTGCTCGACAAGGTAATCAAACTCTCCGGTACGGCAGCCAAAACCGCTAAAACCAAACGATAGCCGCTATGAAACGACATCTTTTATGTGCCATTGCGCTCTTTGTCGCGTCGGCAACCGCCACGGCCCAGATTCAGTTGGGCGAAAAGGGCGGCTCGTTGTCGGGAAGCATCGAGAGCAACAGCATCATCTACCTGAACGATAAGGGGCTTTCGACACCTGCTCCGGAGGGGTATTTCGGCTCGAACAACTACTTGAAAGTCGATTATACGAATGGTCGCTTCTCGGCAGGTTTGCAGTTCGACATCTACTCGCCGGCACTGCAAGGTTACGAAATCGGCGAATATCTCGCCGGTGCGAAGTTCAAGCGCATCGCCTACCCGATGAAATACTTCAAGTGGCAGGACAAAAACTACTCGGTGATGTTGGGCGACATCTTCGACCAATTCGGTAACGGACTCATCCTGCGCACGTTCGAGGACCGTCAGTTGGGTTTCAACAACTCCATCGAGGGTCTGCGTGCCACGTATAACTTCAACCGCTACCTCGCCATTAAGGTACTCTACGGTCGTCCGCGCCTCTACAACACCTACGCAGGCAGTTGGTCGGGCGGTGCCGATTTGAGCGTGTCGCTCGGCGACATCATCGGCTTCAAGCAGGGCGGTCTCTACCTCGAAGCGAGTTACGTTAACCGCTACGAGGGGCTCTACAAGCAGGCGGATGCCGACCTCGTGGGTCGCGGAATGACATCGCCGTTGCTGAATATGGCTTCGGGCCGATTGAATTTCGACATCGCAGGGCTCACCTTCCGTAGCGAGTACGTCTATAAGGGCAAAGACCTCTCGACCGCAGCCGCTTCGGAGGCGAAGCGCGGTCAAGCGGCATACGCCGAACTGGGTTACAGTTATAAGCGTTTCAGTTTCTCGGCTACGGCTCGTATGTTGGACAATATGGGTACGCTCATTTCGCTCTACGGCACAGGTACGGGCAATGCGCTCAACTACCTACCGGCTTTGACACGCCAATATACCTATATGCTCGCCAACCTGAACCCTTATCAGGTGAATGCCGAAGGCGAGTTCGGTGGTCAGGCGGACGTCTACTACACGTACCGCAGCAAAAGCGACCGATATCGCTATTGGAACTTCCACGCCAACTACTCGACCTACTACACGCTGCATAAGGCACAGAGCAAGAGTGGCCAACGCGAGCGTCTGTGGCAGGATATCAACTTCGACATCGAGCGTCAGTGGAGCAAGCGTCTAAAAACGACCATCCTCTACTCGTTCCAGGAGTGGAATCCGTACCACGGTTACCACCACCGCACCTACGTATCAAACATCTTTGTTGCCGACGTGCAGTACAAGTTCGACCGCAAGAAGTCGTTGCGCGTCGAGGCGCAATACCTGCTCTCGGGCGAGTACGAAGGCGATTGGGTGGCGGCACTCGTCGAGTTTAACCTCGCACCACATTGGAGCATCTACGCAAGCGATATGTACAATATCGGACGCGACGGTCTCGGTACGAAGAAGAACTACTACAACGCCGGTTTCAGTTACACGTACAACCGTACCCGCATACAACTCTCGTACGGTCGCAACCGCGCCGGATACATCTGTTCGGGCGGTGTATGCCGCTACCAACCGGAGTACACCGGCTTCAACCTTGCAATTACATCATCATTCTAAACCGTAGAGACGTATGAAAAAGATTCTGAACACTTTTGCAATGCTGGGCGTGCTGCTGATGGCGGCCCTCGGCACCACTTCGTGCCTCTACGGCATAGGCCACGACGAAGAGATTGGCGGCGGTGGAGGTGCAACCGACACGGGCTTGAAGGTCAATGTCTCGGCAACGGTCATCTACGCCGACGGCTCGGATGCTGCGACATTCGACGCCACGTTCAATGGCGAGCCACTCACCGATGGCGACGTAACATTCTACGACGTCGAGACGGGCGAGGTGCTCGACATTGTCGATATGAGTTTCTCGACCGGCTTCGCAGGCACAACCAAAATCCGTCTGAAATATATCGACGACGAGGGCAACGAGCACCTCTCCGAGGTATTCTCCATCGAGGCAATCTTGGAGTTCGACCTTACGCCGAACGACAACGAGGGTCTTACCGTTTCGCTCTCGACATCGTTGTTGCAACTCGGCAAGGGCGCGGCGATATTTATCGTGCGCTACAATGGCGAGGTTGTCGGTGCCGACGAGATTGACAAGGTCAAGTGCTATGATGTGACAAACGACACGCCGGTTTCGCTCACCACAACCGAGGTTACCGACGAGGCGGGCACGCTCTACCGACTGCTCACCTTCACGCCGGAGGCGACGGGCGAGCGCAGTTTCTGGTTCTCGTACAAACGCCAAAACACGCTCGACAAGCCAATCAGCATCCGCACGGTCGATATCCCGATTCCGGCTCGTCCGGCTGATGCGCAGCCATCGAACACCTCGTTCAAGCGTCGCGTACTGCTCAAACAGTTCACCGGCACGTGGTGTGGCAACTGTCCGTATATGATTCGCTCCGTTGAGAATGTCTTTGCCGACGAGAAGTATGCCGACCGCACGATTCACGTCTCGATTCACGACGACGACAAGTTCGAGATTCCGGAGATAGGTCTTGCAGCCATCTTGGGCGTAGGCAACTTCCCGACCTCGATTATCGACTTCGCGTATCGCATCGAAAACTACGGTGTCGAGAACAATACGGCAAGCATCAAGGCGGTTGTCGATAACGTCTTGAAGAGCAAGCCATCGGCGGGCATCGCAGTTCGTTCATCGCTGAAAGACAACACTCTGCTCGTACGCGCAAGCGTCAAGGCGGCCGAGCAGGGCGAATACTACGTCGGTGCGTGGTTGCTCGAAAGCGGGCTCTACTCGCCGCAGGCAAACTCGTCGGGTTTGGTCGGCGAATTTGACACGCACGAGAATGTCGTTCGCATTGCCGACAGCAACCCTTCGTATCGCAACTATATGGGCTATCCGCTCGGCGTCATCAACGCCGGTGAGCGTGCCGACTACCTCTTTGCTATGGAGTTGGACGAGGAGTGGAAGCGCGAGAATTGCCACCTCGTACTCTTTGTTTCGACGAGTGGTCGCTCTTCGCAGCAGATAACCAACGTCGTTCGCACAACGTCGCTCACTTCGGGCTTGGCGTTCGACTACGAGTAGCGCATCTTACAAGCGACGGGGGCAAAAACAAAGGGCGTGTCTAACAAATTTTTAGACACGCCCTGCTTTTGTTAGAAGTTGTATAACAAGAGGGATTTCAAGGCTTGCGTAGCCCGAAAAAGCGCAGTTTACTCGGCGTAAATGAGCTTTTGAGGGCAAGCGTAACGCAGAAATCACCTTGTTAGACGGCTTCTTTTTGTATCAACTCTCCGCCCCGTTTAGAAGCAGGAAGGCATCAACTCCCTACCAAGCGAGAGTGGTCGTTGCGTACGCTCGATGCGACCGCGACCCATCGAGAATCGCATCGCAAAGGTTGTACCCGCATCGCTCTCTGCCGGAGCAAGTTCGGCTATGCCGTTAAACGACGGAATATTCTCGCCGAGGTCGTAATACTTGCCATCGACCAATGCCGTCAGCATCATCGCAACAAACTTCGGATATTGCGGCAGATTAACGCCATAGCGCACAATAGCGCGATAGCCGTTTTCGAGCACGCCCGCAATGGCGATGCCGTAGTTACCGTTATCCAAGCCATAGAAGCTGCCATCCTTATCCAAACCGACCAGCACAACATCGCCCACCGTGCCGTCGCTGAACGAGTAGTTCTGTGCGACAACCTGTGCCGAGAAGATGATGTCGTTGCGCTCGGTCGAGTAGTCGCCGACCACTGCGAACGGAAGGCCCATCAATCCAATCAGATTCACCGACTTGTTTGCCACCTTGCGACCGATAACCACCTCGTTCGAGATGTTGTTGTCGCCCTTGATTACCCAATCGCCAATCCACGCCGAGTAGAGCGATGTCGGTGCCTCCTCCTCAATCTCGAAGGTCGGCGATACGGCATACAATCCGCTCACCTCGCCTTTCGCCGTGATACCGACCGCAACTGCGATATAGTAACCCGGGTCGAGGTCGTCAAACTGCTCTACGCCATTACCGCGATAGAGCATATCGTTCAGCACGAACGACGTGCCGTAGGTGTTGTTGTACGATTGGAGGTAATCCAACATACTGCCGACCAACGCCTCGCCCAACGTGCGCAGTTTCGACGGGTCGTACTCGCGGGCATAGACAACCGCAATGGTATAAGGGTTGTTGTCGGTGCTATTGACCGTCACGGTGTGCTTATAAGCGGTCTGGTCAATCGTACCCGGACCGGTATAGGCAATTTTCCACGCCGGATTCGGAAGCATACCATCGTACACCTCGTCCTCGCCGCCATCACCCGAGCCATCACCCGAGCCACTGCCCGATGCCGCAGTCGTGAACTCGACCGAGGCACGCTCGCCATAGACGACACCATCCTCGGTCAGACCGAAGACGATATACTTATAGTCGGTCTCGGGCGTGAGTGGCGAGATGATCTTCGTCGTGCTCTTGCTGAATGTCACCTGCTCGCCGAGGTCGCCCATCTGTTTCAGCCGAGCAACCTCCTCCTCGATAAGCACATCTTCGCGCGTCGCAGTATCGGTCGTAAGCATACCGTACCAACTATCGGCCGTCTTGCCATCGTGCGTAACCTTGATTTTGGCAGACGTTGCGGTGATGTTATCGACATCGACAGCAAAACTCACCGTTGGCAACTGTTCGCCCGTCGGCTCGTCAGTCGGCTCGCAAGCCGATACGGCTATGGCAGCCATCGCCACCATAGCCATTCGGAGTATATTTTTTAGAAAGTTCATACCCATCTACTACTCATATAATTTGTAGAAACATACTGCGCCATACGAGCCATCCGTACAGTAGAAATTAGGACTTGAAGTTGTCTTATTGTTATACTGCATATGGTTGCGAGTATTCGTGCCCTGTGCAATAACAGTTGCTACACCATCACTTGCGATTTCAATGGTAAACTTACCATTGTCGTCAAGCGTTGATGACACCTTCATATAGTTGCTCGACGAGCTCGAAGCGTAGATATATTTATCCTTATCAGTTCCAAGCGTACCCTTGAACGAGTAGAGTCCGTTTGCATCGATTTCGAGAGCATATTGCTGTACCGAATCGCTTACCTTTTCGAGCGCACCACCGACCTTGGTAATAGCGGTCGATTTGCGGCTGTTGGTATATGTTGCAGTGCTAATCGCATAATCCAAGCCCGTAGCGGCAATGATAATCTTATCGCCGGCTACAAGGTCGTTCACATCCGTAACAAGCCACCAACCCTTCTTCAATGCAGGATTAACATCTTGCATAACGGTTACAGTGGTAGATACTGCCAAAGGCGAGCCGGCGGAGAAGGTCAGGTCGGCCTTACGTGAGCCACCTGTGGTATTTTCACCAAAAGTTACAACAGCAGTCGCTGTTCCGTTGCCATTGTCGGTAAAGTTGTAGCCGGAAACAGGGTTGCCGTCTGTTGCAACCTCTGCGCTGCTGATGGCAGTCGGTGCGTCGATATGGCCATTCTTTACTACATTAACATTGATTGTCACATCGCCACCTTCATAGCCCACCGAGCCACTTGCAGTAGCCGCAATGCTATAATGACCTTTGTAGATAGAAGGGTACGTGCTGTTACCGCCAAGGCCTGCGGTTGTACCTGCGACAACGGTAGTGAGCGAAATAACATCACCGACCTTAATGTCGATATTGCCCTTTACATTCGCACCTGCCTCAGTTTTAAGATACTGTACCTGAGCAATATTTCCATTCTCGTCTTTAATCTTAAACTTGCCAGTAGCCGAACTTGGAATCTCGTCGATAATACCGATGAGTTTATAGACAGTCTCTGTATCCTTTCCTTTCGTTGCAAATTCGGCGATAGAGATCTCGACCGGTGCACCCTTCTGCTCGACATTAAACGGACCAAACGTCAAGGTCTTATCCTCACGAGTAGCAGAAATTGTAACCACAGCATTGCGCTTCTGGGCATCCGTATTGACATCTGCGGTATAAGTAAGGCAGTTTTTGGTTGCATCGTAAGCCACCGTCAGCCAATCGGCATTGTCGCTAACCGAGATGGTCCAGTCGCCAACATAATCGAATACGACCTCCTCGATTGATGCTGGGGTCTGTGCGCCCTCCTCAGCAATTGTAACATACCCATTAATAGTTATGTGCGCATCCACAACCGGAATTTTACCCTCTGCGCCTTCAAGGCGATACACGCATACGTCTTTATATACACTACTTTCGTTCTGGTTGCTGACAAAGTAGCCGTTCGAGTTATATCTCAATAAGTTGTCCTTGTAGTCACCCTCGGTATTGGTGATAGTAGCCGCAGCGGTTGCACCATTGATAGTAATAGCAAACGAGGTATCCGCGCTGCAATACTCTTGGTTGATAAGGTATGTCGAACCCGTAGAGGTCGAAACCAAGAACTTCTTTCGCGCCTCATCGTAGAACGAGAAGGTGTTGTCTGCCACGCCTGTTACCAAAATAAGCGACTGAACATCGGTAGTGCTAACCAAATAGTTGCCCGATTTAGTGATATCGGCAGCATCACGCTTTGCAGATGGCGATGTCTCGGATGCATTGCTATACAACTTGGTACTCAATGCTTTGTCGTAATCTTTGGCCACGATAGCCACAACGTCGCCCTGCTTTAAGGTCGAAGCATCACGAACAAGTTTCCACTTGTCTGCCACTACGGCATCGGTCATATTTACGCCAAAGCGCGAAACCTTGCCCGCCTCGAACGTAAGCGACTTCTCGGCAGGAATCTTGCCCTGCTTGACATATATCTTCTTGTTGGTAACTACCGTAACGCTATAAGTGTCGTCCGCTACGAGAGTTGTCGGCAATACGGTAAAATATACGGCACTCACCGACGTCGTAGCAACAGCCACGGTGCTAACGCCCGCCTTCACTGTGAACTCGTGCGGATTTTCGAGGTCGGCAGTGATGCTACCTGCGAGCGACTTACCATTGGCCGTAAACTCAACACCCTCAATCGTCTCGTCACTTGCAAGAGAGAGATTGTTGATTGCCATCTTAACAACCGCAGCCAAACGAGTGAAGCGCAACATCTGCGACTCGGTAGGTTGTGCCGCAGTGGTCACCGCCATCGAAACCATAAGGTCGGCATTAGCATCGTAAGACTCTTCGGACATACTCTGCTCCGACGGCAAAGCGAGGGTTGCCGCGCTAATGTTCTCTGCCGAGAGGAAACCGCTTGCAGGATGGATAGCGATATACTTGTACTCGCCCTTATCGAGGTTAAGCGGGAACTCGGCATTGATATTTGCCTTACCATCAACGTTGGTGTAGGCAACCGAAGTTGCCGTGGCAAGGGCGTCGGTCTGTTCGAGCAGGGTAAATGTCTCGCTCTCGTTCCAAGAGAAGAGCGGCGTATCGCCCGATGTATCTACCGAAGTACGTGCCTCCTCCGACACAAAATTGATAGTAACACTGCTCTTGATATCTACATCAATCTGCTCATCAAAATTATTTTGGCACGCCGTAAGACCCATTGCAGCTACTGCAACGACGGTCAGAAGTTTAATCATTCGTTTCATAGTCCAATCAAATTTTTAGAGCTCAAAATCACTGTCGATATAACCGGAACCCTGTCCGGCTTCACCGTAATCACCGTAGTTAGAACTTAAAGAAAAGCCCCTTTCAACCCTCAATTCCCGCACTTTAATTTCAGGAATCGAATACTTTTTCTCTCTCGTTTTCATAGTATATGTAAATTATTGTGTTTTATATCTCTTGCGTGTTGGTTATTGTATTTCAACCCACTCCTTTGGCATAGCAGCGTAGTCGGAGAGACCGGTACAACCCTTAAAACACCCTTCGTGTGCAGTTCTGTTACTTGGCACACGCGGGAAGTCCTCGCCCTGCACGCGCTCGTAGAGGTGTACCTTCTCGCCACCAATAATCGTATATGGGCTCTCGCCGCTCAACGCCGTACAGTCCCTGAAACAGTTGCTCAAATTGCTGATGCGGCGCACCGTGTCGAACAATCCGGCAGGGATGCTCTTCAACGCCACGCAACCGCTGAAACAGCGCAGGAACGAGACACTCGTCGTGGTTGTTCCGATAGCCGAGAAGAGCGTCTCCGGAATTGCGGTAAGCGACACGCAGTCGGCAAATGTATATTCAAAATATTGAATCTTCTTGCAGCCGGCAAACAGCGTAGCCGGAATCTCCGCAAGCGAGCTGCAACCCGAGAAGAGGTTCTGCACGTTGGTCACCTCTGCGCAAGCCGACAGAAGCGTTGCAGGAATGGTGGTGAGTGCCGTACAGCCCGTGAACGTATGTTGGAAGTTCGTCGCCTTGGTATTTGCCGCGAAGAGTCCCTCCGGCAGACTGCGCAGCGAGGTACAACCGGCAAACGCATAGGCGAAGTTGAGTTTCTTGGCCTCGCCAAGCGGCACGAACAGGTCGGCAGGGATGCTCTCCAACTTCGGACAGTTGTAGAAGAGTTGCTTCATCGAGGTTACGGATGTGCTCTCCGGAAAGATTGAGCCCTCGACGCGACGCAACTCCGGCGAGTTCATAAACGCCGCCTCGAATGCCGTCGCAGGGACACCCTTACACGAAGCGAACAGACCTGCCGGAATGCTCTCTATGCCCGAGCCATCGAACAGACAGCAGAAGCCATCCGATGCCACATCGGTCACGTGGTCGAACAGGCGTGCAGGCACTGTTTTAAGATTTTTGCAATCCGAGAACAGGTAGCCATAGTTTGCCAAATCGTAATCGCGCACCTCGTCGAACAGCCCCTCCGGAACCGACTCCAACGCCGTGTTGGCAAACATCGACTCGAAATCGTAAGCGGCACTCATCCCTGCCAACAGACCCGACGGAATGGTGCGTAGCGATGTACAATCGGAGAAGCAAAAGCGGAACGACTTTGCCGAGGTAAGACCCTCGAACAGACCCGCCTCCACATCGGCGAGCGAAGCGCAACCGTGGAATACCGAGCCGATGGTCTTAACCTTCGACAGGCCCTTGAAGATACCCCTCTTCGCGCTCTTGATACCCGTAGCGTAGTAGAAGAGTGCCTCCAAATTGGTAACCTCGGAGCAGTTCTCGAATATCGCCACCGGAATCTCGGTCAGCGACGTACAACCCGCAAACATATACTTGATATTGATTGCCGACGTGGCATTTTTCATCAGACGGGCAGGGATGGCCTTCAAATTTACACAAGCGTAGCAAACTCCCTCGTAATTCTCCGCATTGCTATTTGCAGCAAACAAACCCTCCGGCAGCGCGGTGATAGCGGTTGCACCAAAGATGTACTCAAAACGCAACGCGTTCGGACAGTTGGCAAACAACCCCTCCGGCAGCGTGCGGAGATTTCCGTCGGCCACCGACTGCTCCAACTCGGCAGGATAACTGCTCTTGTAGTTGCCGGCATTCATTGCCAACGCATCGTCGGTAATCTGGAAATCGGTACCCGTGCCGTAGAACGTGTAGTAAAACTCCTCGGCCTGCGGTGTATTCGCAAAGAGCGTCGCCGGAATCTCGCGAATCGAGGCAGTGTAGCGGAAGCAGTTGGCAAACTTCTTCGCCTCCGTAGCGTAACGGAACAACCCCTCCGGAATCGCCTTCAACGACTCACAACCCAAAAATGCCGCAACGAACGAGCCGACATTGGCAAACGAGCCGGCAAGGTCGTCCGGAATCGACTCCAAATTGACACAACCCTTACACATATTCGCTGCATTCTTGTAGCCCATCTTACCCCACGAGTGGATACGTTTCAACTCCGAGCAGATGTGGCTGCCATCGCTAAATTCGAGATTATGAATATCTTCGCCCTCAATGATTATTGTGTAGCGACCCGGACGAGCGTAGAAGTGGGCGGCTCGCGCCGACTCGAAACTATCGAGCGCGCTACCATCGCCCCAATCGACCTTCATCTTGCCACCATTGGCAGAGGTCAGAATCGGTGCAGCCACAATCTTCTGGTTGGCTGTCGTCGTCTCCACCTCGTAAATCAGCTCTTCGGTATCGGTACCGACCTGCCATACGCGAATCGACGCCTCGGCGATGTTATCCTCCACGCCGACTGCCACAGTAACGACGCCTTCGCGTTGCAGGCAATCGCCACTCGCGCTGACATTAACGACCAAGTCGTCGCCCACGCGCTCTGCCGTAAGCCAGCCCTCGCCCGTGGAGGTGATTTGCCACTCCCAAGCAGGGTCCACATCAACCACGATGCGCTCCGTCACACCATCGCAACCGGCAACCACAATACGGCTCGCAAACGAGATATATGCCGGCTCGGTTGGCAGCGCAGGGTCAGATGGGTCGGACGGGTCTGATGGATCAGATGGATCAGATGGATCGGATGGGTCGGACGGATTTACAATCTCGTCGCCACCCGTATCGCCATCCCCGAGACCCGGGTCGATGTTATTCGGTTCGCACGCAATAGCCAATGCGGCAAACAACAATACAAGTAAATTTCGTAGCTTCATAACGCTATCTCTATTTTTCAGTTACACTCTCTTTCGCAACAAAAAAACGTCCAATAACACGCCGCTCGGCGGAGTGCATCAGGGGACATAAAATCTCGGAAAATTTTACTCTAACGGCAAAGCAATCGCACGGAGTATCACTCTAACCTATTTTACACCTCGCAAAGATATGAAAATATTTTAATAATCAGTCAATTTGCATATACAATCACTACAAAAACCTCTCTTTCACCCAAAATTGACCCACATTAGCTCTCTGCCCGCTGACGCTCAACGCATCCGCACCCTGTTCTGATGCGCTCTTTTTGCAGCGAATCAGGTCGCTGCTTGACAGATATGCAAACTTTTTGTATATTTGTTTCGCTTATTATGTCAATTACGCTCTCTCGGAGGAGACAAAAACAGAAACGAAATGGGAAAAATATTGAGATACATCCTTCCGCTGCTCCTACTATTGGGCAGTTGCAACGGCGACCTCGACTCTCGGCTCGACCGATTGGAGAACGATAAGATTGCAACTATCGAACAGCAGATGGAGGCGATGAGCGCATCGCAGAGTGAGTTGGAGGCGGCAATCACGCTCTTGCAGGGCTACTCGGCATCGCTGACAGCAACGGCGAACGAACTTCGTCAGATGCTCAACGCCACCAACGAGAAAATCAAGACAATCGAGGCGAGTGCCGACCGCAACAATCAGGAAATTGTCAATCTCATCAACGAACTCAACTCGCTGAAAACCACCACAAGCGAACGACTCTCGCAACTCTATGCCGCCATCACCAAAATCGACGAGACTCTCCTCTCGCTCGATGCTCGGCTGACAGAGTTAAAAGCAATGACCGAAACGGGCCTCGACCAGATGCGCGACTGGGCAACGGCGAGCTTCGCAACGCTGCGTCAATACAACTCGCTTCTATCGGAGGTGGCTCTTGTTCAGACGCTTGCCAGCACAACATCCAAGAGTTTCAAAGAGTTTGAGGCAAAAACCAACGAGCACCTTGCGACAATTGACACGCAAATCGCCGAACTTAACGAGGCGATGTACTACGCGGTGATAATTCTTATGCGAGATGTCACGAATGCCTACACGCAGGCGATTGCCGAAGCCGAGCAACGCATCACCGAAAGTTATACGGCAGCGATTGCCACAGCCGTCCAAAACGTGGAGGATGGGCTGAAAGAGTGGGTCGGCGAGCAGTTCGACAAATACTACGACATCGCCCAGACCGAGGCCAAACTCACCGCCCTGCGCACAACGCTCACCGATGCCGACACCGCATTGCAGAGGGAGATTGATGCGCTCGCAACGTCGCTTACCAACGCCCGCACGGAACTCACCACAGCGTACGAGAGTGCAATCGCGCAGGCAATCAACGATAATAACGGTGTAATCGATGCCCGCATCGCCGAGGCAATTTCAGCAGCCGAGGCACTGACCGATGCCCGTTTAGACAGGGTCGAGAGCCGTCTTGATGCCATCGAGCAGCGCATTGCCGACCTCGAAGATGCCGTCACAGCCCTCTTGGCACGCATTCAGTCGCTGACCTACATTCCGGCATACTCCGACGGTCGGGCTGTGGTCGATAGCGCGACAAAACTCGTCACGTTCGACTTCCACATTTCACCCGCTTCGTGTGTCGGCGCACTTGCCGAGGTCTGGGAGCAGACGCTCTCGGTCAATGCGGTATTCACATCGTCGCGTGCCGTGACGCTCATTCCGCTACACATCACCGATTTCGAGGCCGACGCGACGCAAGGCATCGTATCGGTAACGGTCGCGTGCGATGCGCTGGGCGAGCCGTTCTTTGCGGGCGAGGCGACAGCCAGCGCAGCAATGTTCCTCTCGGACGGCAACAACAGCGTAATTTCCGACTATATAGAGTTAGTGTTATAGGGAAGATATAGATGATAAAAAAGAGCATATACACACTATTAACCACCGCCGTTTTACTGATATGCGGTTGTTCGCCCGACGAGCCGACCGACGTTGTAATCAGCGAATTGCGCATCGAGCCGTCGAGCATCACGCTCACCGTTGGCGATACACGCACCCTCACACCACACACTACCCCATCGTACGACAATCTCCCCTTCGAGTGGGCATCACTCAACCCCGCCATAGCGAGCGTGGACGATGGCGGATGCGTCACAGCACACGCTGCAGGCAATACGCTCGTGCGTTGCTACTACGGCACGGAGTTCTCGGCGCAAACCGTCGTAAAGGTTTTAGCCCCTCCCGCATCGGGTGGCGACTCCGAGGGCGGCACGGATAACAAAAAAATCACATTCGAGAGTCCGCTCTCGGCCGGTATGATATTTTCCAGCCGACAGTTGGCCTACCCGGGAACAGTTATGCAGTGCTTCGACTTCTACGGCACGGGCGAGGATGACTACATATACTTCTCGCAGTGTGCCGGCGACAGCTCTACGGGCAACAAGTGGATGACCGTATTGAGCCGTGTCAAGCGAGGCAAATATGGCGATGCGACGCGCAGTGGCGAGGCGATGAAGTTGCGTTGGTTTGGCCACGGCACGGTAATCTGTGTCGAGCACACAGCCAATGGCGACGACTACGTATGGACCGACTCGAACGGCACACTTGTCAATGGTATGTACACCAACAACAACACCTTCGCACGCATCCTTTTCCAACCGAACACCACCTTCGACCACTACACGGGCGAGCAGTTCTACCTGAGCGAGTACACCGACTCGACGGGCAAGAGGTGGTCGGTTTACGGCGTGCAGGTAAATATCGACTTCGATGCGCGACGTATGATGCTCACCGCTTGCACGAGCGGCAAACGCCACCTGCTGGTCTATGATTTGGACAAGGTGCTCGCATTGAAGGAGGAGAACGTCACGCTGACCCGCACCTGGGGCGGAGAGAGCGGCACAGGCACTACACAGCAGAAGGGCGCGAAATCGACCGTCTCGGCTCGCAATCTCAACTCGCTCACACCAATCAGTTCGTTCCACATCTCGAACAACCAGACCACCGACCCGACATCGAGCAAGACGTGGTCGCGCAGTTATCAGGGGCACGCCATCCGTGGCGAGCGACTCTATTGGTACGAGGGCGATGTGCGCGAATCAAAGAGCGGCAGCGGCGTATATGACAACTCGCGGGCGTACGTCGAGGTCTTCGACTATCAAGGCAATCGCCTTGCACCGCGCACAATGATTGTGGCGGCGTCCGACTTTGCGAATATGTCTTCGCTGCTGAATCTCAACGCCAACCATTACAGCGAAGCAGAGGGCATTCAGGTAAAGAGCGACGGCAGCATTTATTTAGGCATAACAACCCACATCGCCGGCAAAACCACCGGCAACCGCCTATCGACCATCTTGCGCTACGATGCGCAGGAGTAGTCCGTAAACGTGGGCTTGGCAAGGTAGGAGCAGACATATTCCGCAAACAAAACGAGCGAGGGGCTAAACACAAACCCCTCGCTCGCTATTTCAAGCCGAATACTACGCGCCATCCGCTACTCCAATTCGGGCAACGCCTCAATGCGGCGATATACCGAGACATCCTCACGGTCGTCCTTCGCCGTCCAGCGCATCGTATCGGCCGTCATCTCCACAATGTAGCGATGCGCCCACTCCGCATAGTCGTACTCGTCGGTGCCGTACGTTCCGCGAATCACCGCGCCAAGTTCGGCATCCGTCTCTATATAGTAGCGGCCCTGCTTAACCTCAACACCCATACTGCCCACGTTCTGATAGAGCGTATAGGTGCGCTCCGAGCGGACAAACTCGATATAGACGTACGACCCCTCCGCCAGCGTTGCTCCGCCATCGTACGAGTCGAGCATCCACACGCCCGCAATATTGTTCGGCGTAACATCTATCAGCACCTCCGGCTGCTCGCCCGGCTCATCGTTGCAAGCGACCAACATTGCCGCCACCGCAATCAAAACAAATTTCAGATGTTTCATCATATATCTCTATGTTTTCTATTTCGTCTCTTTCGTTATACGTATCTCTCTCTGCGAAGGTGGTGCTACAACCCCTTCGATAAACAATCGCACGTCGCTATCATCCGCACCATCGCACAGCGTCACAACCAAATCGCCCTCCTGCATCGGTTGCAACACCTCGGGCCGACACTCAACCATAACGCTCCGCGACGAGAGGAGTGTATCCTTCACGATACGCAGAGGTGTCGTGCCACCATTCATACAGGCGATACGCTCGGTGCGCGTGCTGCCAAACGCGACACTTCGACGGCGCAACAACAACGCTCCGCAACTATGCCGATAGTCGCCCCTGTGGTCTGCCATCGGGCGCACCGTGCCTCGCACGTCAATCACCGCAGTCGGCAACTCGTCCGAGCGGTCGGTATATATCATTGCGCGCTGCACAATCGCCCCGGGATGTCCCTTCGGATAGTAGGTGAGCGTAAGCGTTGCCCGCTCGGCTGCACCTATCACTCGCCTATCGCTCTGCACCGCCAAACAACGGCACGTGGTCGATATGCGCGTAATCACCATCGGTTGCTCGCCTCGGTTTGCTACGACCACCTGCGCCCTGCCCGTTGCACTCTCCTCGACAACGCCCAAATCTACCGTCGTACCCCCCTCGACCACCATCGGCGAGGCGACCACGCGAGGATTAGCCACGCTATCCAAACGCGAGCGCGGAATGAGTGTCATCTGTGCCGAGCCGAGTACCGACACCGCCACAAGAGCAATAAGCAGTAGCGCACGTCGCATTACAACCAACCGTTTTCGGTCGCCGTGCGACGCACCGTGATATTGAACGCGTGCTGCTCGCCGTTGCTCGCCTTGATGAGAGCCGACGTTGAGCCGCTGCTCAAACCCTCGAACAACAACTTCGCGCCACTCTTCGTGCAACGTGCCACATCGCCATCTGCAATCGACACCTCGTAGGTAAGCGACTCACCCTGCTCGAAGTAGCGCGACGGAGCGACTGCTACTTCGGCACCCTCCGAAATGTAGAGATTCGGGAAGTGCATCCGAGAGCCCGCACCTGCGATTGCCTCCAAGAATGCCGCAGCATTAATCTGACCCGAGCCCATTCCGCCACGATAATCAGCCAAGTTAATCTGCATCGGTTGAATCGGGCCTATATCAACCACATATCGGCGATAATCCTTCTTACCCACGCAATACTCGTCAATCGGCGTTGCTGTATCGACGAGCAGTTGTTGCAACTCGGTCGCCTTGAAGTGACGACGCAACTGCGCCGCATAACTTACGCCGAGCGCAACTACGCCCGAGACGTGCGGACACGCCATCGACGTACCCTCCATATATCCGTAACCACTCTCGGCGATATGGAATGGCAGTGTCGAAAGTATGCAACCAACCTCGCCGTAGGCGTGCTCGTCATCAACATAGTCGTAATAGTAGTCCTGATCGCCACCAGGGGCCGAAACTGTCGTACCCGTACCATAGTTGGTATATACGGCAGGTGTAAAGTCGGCCGCCGTAGCAGCAACCGAGACATACTCCTCCGCTGCACCCGGATAGCCCGCAGCCGCCGCACTCTCGTTACCGCCAGCAAAGACCGCAATACCACCCTCGATAGCACCATTTGGCGAGCCGGCATTGTGCGTAAAGTACTCCAACGCCTCGCGTTCGAGTGGCGAGCCGGCAATCCACTCCTCCTTCGAGCCGAAGCCCGCCGCGCCCCAATCATAGACATTGGCACAAGGCGACACGTAACCCCAACTACATTGCAGGACAACCGCACCGTTATCGGCGGCGTACTTTATGGCTCGCACCGTCGAGAGGATGCTCGTCGCAACGTTTCCGGAGAAGATTTGGCAGGTCATAATCCGCACACCGCTCTCTGCCGAGCCATCACCTCCGGCAATCGAACTGACACCAATGCCGTTATTATTCACAGCCGCAATCACGCCCGCAACGTGCGTTCCGTGCCCCGAATCATAAACATCGTTCGAGACTATCACACCCGAATCGTGAACAAAATTGTAACCGTACTTATCGCCGGCATAGCCATTTCCGTCTGCATCCACATCCGAACGCAGCGTCTCGCCCTCGTTTATCCACAGATTGGCAACCAAGTCGGGATGCTCGACAAAGATACCCTCGTCCAGCACCGCGACAATCACGCTGCCATCGCCCGTCGAACGCTCCCACGCTTGCTCGCACTGCACGTCGGCATCCTTGACCGACTTCACAACGCCATCCTTGCAGAATTGCTCGCCGCTATTTATCAGATTCCACTGCGCCGGAAGCAGAGGGTCGGACATCGCCGTACGTGTTGTCGAGGCGGTTGCCCGCGCCAACTTCTCTGCCGCAAGAGGCACAGCACGCGACGTATAGGCACGTTTGATTGTACGATTCACATCGACCTTCTGCACCTCGCCCAGACGCGCAAAGCGTCGAGCGACATCCTCGACCGGCGTCTGCGAAGCGTCGAAACGCACTACATACCACAGATGCAGACCACTCTCGATGGTGCGCTCCTCGGCACGCTCGTCCACCGGAAACACTCTCTGCACCGAGTAGGCATTGATTGCCTCCAACACCTCATCGACACTCACCGCGCCGCAACGCGTCACACGCGCGCCCTCTGCCGAAGCCGCCTCGACCATCGAAGCCACCTCCGGCGAGAACTTCACAAGCAGTTCGTCCTGCGCATACGGGCGAACGTCGTCCGTATCGAGCGTCTGCTCGAACGACTTGCTACACGAGCATAAAATCGCCACGCAAGTAAATATACATATAAATCTATTCTTCATCTCCGGTCGGTTTTGTCTTCGTTACATATTCCTTATAGTAGTAGTCCATATTTGCCGGCTCGTTGTCGAACACCGCCTTTGTTCCGTTCGCGGCACGGCCCTCCTGTGGGAAGACCAAACTATACGGAATCCAACGGTCGAGCGACGGATGGTAGAGCAACCAATCGGGCAACTTGCCGTAGAATCGGTTGTGGTTTATCGAGAAACGCTTGGTCGAAGGCATAACCTTCTTTATGCGACGATCGACCAAAATCTGCGGCAGCGAATCAACCGCATCAATCTCCGCCTGCGTATAGTACGGCACCGAGTCGTCATCCTCGAATGTCGGCAACTCGCCTTGCAGATAGTTCACCGACAGAATCAGCGTATCCAAATCCCACTTTATAAGGTCGGTCGGCAGCCCCGGCTCGTCCATAAAGCCACCCAAATCCGTGCGTACCGAGTTGCTCAAATCCGATACGACACTACGTTGGTTGGCGTTCAGAATAAGCGTACGCAACGCCGGGAAGTTCTCTTTGGTCAGCACATCCGGCACCGTCTGGAAGTTGTTCGAACAGATGTTCAGATGTTCGAGATTTTTGAGTCGCGCGAAACTCTTCGGCAGTGACACAAGACCGTAACTGCCTAACGTAAGGCGTTTGAGTTGTGTGAGTTCCGAGATATCGTCACCCAAATCCAAGCTCAAAAGGAAGGTATTGGTATTACCGAAGAAGTACAACTCCTCGGCTGCCGTCAGGTATCGCACCTCAAACGGCAGCGGCTCCTTGATATTGAAGAAGTAGAACTCGGCTTTGCGAACACGACCGACCTTCTCCGGCGTACAACCCTCCATACTCTCGTCCCACAGCACCACATTATCCCACATATTCATCGACTGCGAAGCATCCCACGAAACCATCGTCTGCAACGTACGCGAAATTGACAACAGCGCCACCGAGTCACCGGCACGCGTGTCGGGCACTATCGGCTCGGCCGCCTGTTGCACGACCGAGAGTTGATCGGCGTGCGAAAGCTCAACGCTCGTCTTTGGCAGGAACTTCACCTGCGCCAATCGCTCGCGGGCCGTCGTATTGATATCCCACTTGAAGCGAACGGTCGTCTGGCGAGGACGCGCACCGCGATTGAGGTCGAGCGTATGGCGTTCGGCACTGAGCCAACCCGCATTATCCGGTACATCGACCGTAAAATCGACATTCGTACGCACTGCGACATCGAAATATCGCTCATCGACACGTTTGTAGTTGGCAATCTCCACCTCGGGCGAGAGCACCTCTATCGCATAATCGAAACCCTTTTGCGAGATGACAATCTCCTTCTCCTCCCACGTTGCGAGGTTTTGGATGCGCACCACACCACGACGAGGCGCGGTCGTAAGCGCCGAGTCGATGATGAATTGACACTCGGTCGTACCTCGTCCGTTAGCAGGCGACACCGTAATCCACGCATTATCGGTCGATGCAATCCAACGCTCGGTGGAGGTGATGCTGCGAGTAATCACTCCGCCGACCGCCTCAACGTCGAGCGCAATCGGCTCGGTCGAGAAGGTGTTATCCGTCGTATCCGTTTCGCAAGCGCACAAGAGCGCAAACGCGGCAATAATCGTATATAGAATCTGTTTCATATCCTAATCAAGCATTGCATCACAGTTAAGAATCGTCTGCGTCTTGTCGTAGAGCAGAATGTATGCACCCACCTGCCAAGCGTAGCAGATATCCGACGCATCGAAAATGATGTTCGGATTGTCACTGATATCGAGGTAATAGATGAGTGTCGATATCGTATCGTCAATCTTTCGCAGGTCATTCGAGCCGAGATACAGACCGCGCAGGCCTTTGTGGTTGAAGATACCCGTAGGCCACTCTCGCAAGCATCGCTCGCCCGACTCATTACGCTGGCTGCGGATGCCATAGACAGTCAGGTATGAACTATCCAGCGGCTCGAAAGGGAAGTGGCTGAACGAGTTGAACGACAACTCGACACCGTACAGATACGGCAGATTGCCGGCGTGCATCTCCCACGGCAGCTCCTTTAATTTGTTGTACGACAGGTCAATCGAGGTTAAAAATGTCGAATTTTCATACTCGAACGACCCCTTCGGTATCTCGTCGATGTTGCAGGCACGCAAAATGATGTACGCCACCGTCGAATTGCTCTTGGCCAACGCCGTCGGATACTTCGTGAGAAGCGGATTTTGTGCCAGCGTGAAGGTCTCGACCTTGATACCGCGATACGTGCCATCCTCCTCGCCCTCGAAGCCGTCAATGTCATTTCCCGAGAAATCGACCGACGTCAGAGTTGACGAACTCTTTGCCGAGAAGATGTTCGGCACCTTCTTCAAGCGATTGTAGCGCACCGAGAAGGCCTCTGAATCGGCATAGCCACAGAAGTAACCCTCTTCGTCAGCAGGCAGACCTTCGAGCAGATTGTTATCGAGGTAGAGTTGTACGGGCGAGACACTCTTGCCCAGCGGCACAACCTTCGAGATGCGGTTGTAGGCCAAATCGAGCAGCGAAATCTTCGTCATATTGCGGAACGATGCCGGCAACTCCTCCAACATATTCTGTCGCGCGTAGAGAATCTGAATCTTCTCGCGCGATGCACCATTTGCAATAGCATCCAGACCGGCGTATATCTCCTCGGAGCTCCACTGTGCGTTGTTCGATATGTTTATCGAAATGAGCTCCGGCATTTGGGCAATCTGCGTCGGGAAGCGCTTCAATCGCGGACAGTTATAAATCTCCAAATCGGTACACGACGAGAGCAACGCAAGCTCCTCGGGCAGCGACTCGACTGCACTGTTGGCGATAAAGAGGTATTGCAGATTCGTCAGGCGACCAATCTCCGCCGGCAACGACTTCAAACCGTTGCACAGCGTGCCGTGGTTGGTATCCATCTTGACGATTTGGTGTTGCGCACCACTCTTGCGGTCGATTATGTTCGCCTCGCTCATCGTCTCGTAGAGCGAGGTTGCCGCAATGTGGATATTATTCTCCGCCAGAGCGCGAGCGCACGGCTCGCCAAACTGCGTGGCAGGGTGGATTGTGCGCAGATAGTGCTTATGGTCTTCGAGGCGCGTACGCGTACGCTCGGAGAGCGTTCGATTGCCATCCAGCGTCGGGTCGAACGAAATCAGGTTCGTATCGTTATGCGAACCGAGATACAACTCGACCATCGCCGTCAGTTGTCCGATGGCCGGCGACATATCGCCACGGAAGGCGAAATCGCTGATATCAATCTTCGCCACACGACCGTTCGAGTGCAACTGCACACCCGGCTGGTCACCCCACAGGTCGGGGTCCTTATTGAAGTCCCAATTCGTGCCACGCTCGAAGTTCTCGCCCACGTAGTACCAATTCTCGCCATCCAAGCTCTTCCAAATCTCGTACAGCGCGTAGTAATCCTTGATATATTCGTCGCTCTGGTAGAGCGTCACGCGCACATCCGCTTCGGTTGTCACATTGTCGGCAATCGAGAACTCGGACAACTTCGGCGACGAGTTGGTTTCAAGCAGATTCTTCGATTCGTCGAAGGTCTCGTACGACACCACGCGGTAGCGACCCGCAGGAAGCGACACGAGCGAGTCGCACTCGATGGACGAGGTGCGATAGCCCTCGGCATCGCTCTGACGGTTATCCTCGTCGAAGTGCAGCGAAAAGTCGGTCGGCAACTTCTCTATCTTGGTCGGAGAGGTAACGCTACCCGACGCAAGCAGACGGCCAACCGTGATACTCACGTATGCTATCTCGTCGAATGTATATTGGCGCGTAACGGCACGAGTCGGTGCCTCCGAGAAATCGGAGGCGTCCTTCGTGAGCGTAAAACGCACACTGCCTCGTGGCGTGACCTTCACCGTAATATCGTGCACGGTCAATCCGTCGGCAATCACCGAAAAGCGACTATCCTCAGCCGGCGCACCCGCATATAGGAGTTCGTCCGTCGTATCGTACAACGAGAATGCCACCAGACGATACTCGCCCGTCAGCAACTTCAACTTGTCGGAGCGCAATCCAAACTCGGCACTCGCAGCATCGGCGGCACTGAGCGTGAGCGTCTGCGCAATGGTCGTATCCTCGTAGCCGAGCGTCACCTTCACCTTGCACGCCTCTGCCAGATAGTCGAGCGTTCCCTTCAACGCACGCGAGTCGTAGGATTGCTCCTTATATAGTTTGAATTGTGCATAACCGTAGTCGGGATTACGGTAGTCGGGCGTAGCATCCTTACTACATCCGACTGCCATAATCGCCCAAGCGACGGTAAGCAATCTTAAAAATCTCTTCATTATTTAGCAATATTGAGTGTACAAACCAGCACCAATGCACCATCGCCAAAGACAAGCGCACCGGTTTTGCCGTTACCCGTCTCGGCCGACATCATAACCACCTGCGAATCGAAGCTGTACTCATACTTCAACCACGACTCGTCCGCCTGATTCACATAACTCCACGTCGGTGGCAGACCAACGAGCATCGACATATTCGGAGTTGCCGTCGTGAAGGTCAGATGATATACCTTCTCGCCATACGAAGCATATTTGGTGTAGAGGTCGCCCGAAGTGAGTTCGACGAGCGTCGAGTTCTGCTGTGCGGCATACTCCGGATAGTAGAAAGCGACATCGGCCGAAGTCGATGCAGCCGCCTCGTTATATCTGCAATAGATGAAGGCAAACACACCATCCGCGTCGTAGAATGCAACCGCACCCTCGTAGTCGCCCGTCAAGGCATTCTTCGACGCTGCGGCCGTCGGCTTGGTGACATCCATCAACACACGGACACGATTCGACTCTGCGCCGAACACCGACGTCGAAATCCACGCATCGTCGCCCGTAATCTCGACCAGCGCACCCTGCTCATTGAACGAGAAGCATTTAATCGCCGTATAAGGACGTACGACATTCACATACCAATCCTCGTAGGCCCACTGCGAGGTGTAGAGCAAATCGTAACCGACACTCGCACCCGCAAACTCGCCAAACATCCAATGCGACGCATCCAGACCGGCAATCGTCGTACCGAGAGCCGCCATTGTCTCCTCGCCGACAATCTCAATCGAACCGAGAGCCGCTGCCTGCTCGACGGTCGTCACCACGTACGGCAGATACTCCGCCGTAATCTCGCCATTTACGGCGATGCGGTCGATATCCTCCGTTGCCACCGCCTGCGGCATAACGAGCACCGTTGCCTTACGCACAGCACCCTCGTTTTGCTTGGCTACAACCGACAGCGTGCGCGACTGAATCACCGCCGCATTGTTTGCATCCCACTCGGCATACGTGAGCGTCAGCCACTCGGGGTTGAGCGTCGGCTGAACAAGACCTGCCGTCTCGACAAACTCCACAGCGCACACCTTCGAGCCGTTAATGGCCGTCACCGTAGCATTTACGCCACCCTCGACATACTCGCCAACCATCGTATTGTAAATCTCGCCCTTGTAGTTGAAAGCGGTCTGCTCGGTGAAGCCCTCGACCATAAATATATCCGTAGCAGAAGGAATCGAGACATTGAGCGTCGCAACCACTTTGTCGGTCACAACAGCATCCACAAACGATAGCGTCGCCGTGCTACGCTCCAACGGATACTTTGTCTCGTTGCCCTTAATCCACAGCTCGGTTACGCCTGCCGTACCGCCCGAAATCGGGGCGATCCACTCCGGCGCACCATCAATAACCCAATTGAAATTGCTCTCGACCTTCACACGTATCGAGTAGAGCCCCATCTCCATCGGCCAAATCATAGCAACGCCCTCCGTGCCGACCGTCGTCGAGTTGTATGCGTAGGTCAAATCGCCCTCCGCAGCGTAACCAAAGGCACCATCCTCGACCACCACCGAGTAGATTTTCAGTTCGCGCTCCTTACGAGTGAGCGTCAGCGTCGCAATGCTCTTCGTCTCGCCCTGCATCGTCATCTGCACATCGCAAACGTGGTCCTCGTCGAAATCCTCGACAGCCGAGACCGCAATCACAATCGTATGCTCGCCCGCCTCGCCACGCTTCTTATAGACGAGATTCTCGCCATCCTTAATCTGGAAGTAGGAAGCCGTTGCCTCCGGAACGGTCACCTCCCACGCCACGTTAGGCGCGATGGAGAGCGTATATTCGCTACCGGCTACGACATCAGCCGTCACCGGTGTCGGAAATTCTGGAACAACAACCTGTGGCTCGTCACCGCTACCGCCATCGCCATTATCGTCGCCACCACCAATCGGGTCTTTCTCGCACGCTGCAAAGAGCACGCTCACTGCAAGCGCGAGGCCTGCCAATCGAAACAAGTTTTTCATATCTTTTACGTTTTATTTTGTTTTTTCGCTGTAAATCGTCATCTCTTATATTCGCCCCCAACGGACATCGTCGCTCGCCCGCTAAAAGCCCTCGCGTTTCAAACGCTCTGCCTCCTCGTCCGAAATCCACTCCAAGACGTTGTAGTAGTGGCCCACCGTGCCAACCATCTCGCCCAAATCCTCGACATAGACGTGCAACCACAGCACCGCAAATCGCTGGCAGGAGTTGAAATACGACTCATAGTAAGGGCTATCGTCGCACAGGATGTGGTTGTCGCCCAGAATTTGACCAAATACCGACGCCTCGTCACTTACGACTTGGTCGGCATCCATCGTTATCTTCGGCTCGGCCACGCGCTCGCCGTGCAGACGCAGCGTGATGTCGTAACCGTCGAAGAAGCAGTTGCGGATGATAATCATATCCGGCTCGGTCGGGTGCGGATCGCACTTCACAACTCTCTGATACGACGCATTTTCGCCCGGATAGTCGCGCAAGAAGAGCGACGAGAGGACAGCATAACCCGTAAAGGAGTTGCGGTCGAACGGACAACCCTTATACATCACAACCTTCGTGCGGTCGGAGTCCTTGTACAAATCCCACTTCAACTGCTCGGACATAACCAATCGCAACACAAAGCCGAGCGAATCGGTCGGCTCGATATTATCGTACAAGCCCTCGACCTCGACCGCCGTAGCGAGTTCGCCGGCAGGAATCGTCACCGTATTCGAGCGCAAGCGGTAGTGTCTGCCCTCGATGGCGTTGCTACCCTCATCGACCACCTCAACACCAAACGTACGGTCGTACGAGCGTGCTACGGTCGAGGAGATTGGCACCTCGAAGCAGTTGTTGCCACTCTCCACCACGTTGGTCGAGAGCGAGTCGGCGAACATCACATACTCCGCATCAGAGTAGGTCGTGTAACGCTCGTTGCACGCCACCGCAGCGAGCAGAGCCACCATACAATATAATATATATAATCTCTTCATACTCTCTAATTGCTTTCGTTAGGTTGAACAAGTGAGCCGGGCGCCTCTATCTCGTGAATCGGAATCGGCCACACAAAGAGCGGGTGGTCTGCCCGAATCGAGAGCGAACTACCCTCGGCGAGCGAGTGCGACTGCGGCGTGCGCGTGAAGCCCTCGCCATTGCGGTAGAGCGACCCCCAGCGTTTCAGGTCGTGCAGACGAAAACCCTCCATATAGAGTTCGCGTACGCGCTCTGCCGAAATCTGCTCGATGAAGTTCTCTGCCGAGAGCGAAATCGAGCCGCCCGAAGCGAATCGCGTCGAACGCAATGCAACCAAGTCGTTGGTCGCAGCCGAGAAGTTCGGCGACTCGCGACGACAGTAGGCCTCGGCACGTATCAGATACTGCTCGGCGAGGCGGAACGGCTTCGGCATCACCGTATGGTAAATCAAACTGTTGTTGATAAAATCCTGATTACCGAAGTACTTCACCAGCAACGGCCATTGCAAACCGTGAGCATAACCCGTAGGCAGCGTATAGAAATAACTGCCGTAGCGCATATCGCTATCCGAGTAGAGGTCCAACACCCACTTTGCCGGCACATAGTCCGGATAGTAATACGTATAGTCGTTATTGAAGCCCAAGAAGACCTGACCCAAAGCGCCACCGTACGAGGTTGTCGTAAAGCCCACGCGCCAGATGATTTCGGTCGCCACATCGTAGTTCCACATATAATCGAAGTAGGTCATCGACGAGGTATAGTACTGCGTAGCCGAGCTCAACGCGAAGTCGCGGCTCTCGATAAGGCGCGTCGAGTAGTCGATGGCCGTCTCCCAATCCTGCATATAGAGCGCAACGCGAGCGTGCAACGCATAGGCGGCAGCGAGCGTCATAAATGCACTGCTGTAAGCGTTATCATCCTCGTCGAGCAACTCCTCGGCACGCTCCAAGTCGTCGAGCACCTGCTCGTACGAGTCGTAGAGCGATGCACGCGGAAGCGGCTGGGCATCGGTATAGGTCGTACGCAACACCACACCAAGTTCCTCCTTCGCCGTCTTCGGGTCGTACGCCTTGCAGTAGCACTTCAACAACTCCGAGAAGGCGAGTGCGCGAATGGCATAGACCTCACCCGTATAGGTGTCGAGCGTTTCGAGTTGGGCATCGTCGATGGTTGCAGCCATCACGCCGTCGATGCGTTCGAGGTAGAAGTTGCAGTTGGCGATAATCTGGTAGAGGGCGGCATAGACGCTCTCGATTTCGGAGGTAGTCGAACGAATCTCCCACTGCCAGAAGTTGCCATACGTATTCGAGTAACCATCCACGGCATATACCAAGTCGGCCTGCAAATCGGGCAGAATGGTCAGATAGCCACTATACAGCGCACCGCTTTTAAGCAGCGCATAGATTCCCGTCACGGTCTGCTCGGCATCGCTGAACGTCTTCATCGCATCCTTCTGCGGGATGGCCGACGAAGGCACTTTATCGAGACACGATGTGGCACACAAGGCCGCCATCGCTACAAAAAATATTTTCAGTTGTCGTTTCATATCTCTGTTCTGTCAGTTCTGCATCGGAAATTTAGAAGGTTATATCGACGCCGAAAGTGAATTGGCGTGCCATAGGATATTGTGCCGCATAGAGGTTGGTCGTACCCTCCGGGTCGAGACCCGAGAATCGGGTAAACGTAAAGAGATTTTGTGCCTGTGCGTAGAATCTCACGCCTCGCATCACACGGCTGCGCGTGACAAGCCGCTCAGGCAGCGAGTAACTGAGCATCAGGTTTTTCAGTCGCAGGAACGAGGCATCCTCCAACAGGCGGCTGTCAAATTCGGTATATACGCCGTGACGCGGAATGTCGGTCACATCGCCCGGCTTCTGCCAACGGTCGAGCAGGCGGCGCGACTGGTTGTACGAAGCAAAACGGCCGTTCGACTCGTCGAAGTAGCGGTCGTTGTTTATCATCCATCGGTCGGCAACCCAACTGAATTGAGCCGTGAGCGAGAGCCCCTTCCAACTCAACGCCGTACCGAAACCGCCCTGCCAAGGTGCAAGGTAACTCTTGCCGACGAGCACCTTATCCTCGTCGCGCAACTCGGTCGTCAGTTCGCCATCCTTCGTGTACCAAAGCGCATCGCCATTTGCCGGATTCACACCCGCGTAGCGATTGATATAAAACTCGCCGAGCGAATGGCCGACAACGAGTTTCGTGCTCGTGCCCGAACGCTCGTACTCCTGAACACCGTTATATAGTTCGACAATCTCGTTATGGTTGTACGAGAAGTTGGCATTCACGCTCCACGCGAAATCTTTGGTCGATATGAGCGCACCCGTGAGATTCATCTCGACACCCTGATTGACCATCACGCCGACATTATCCCAATAGTAGCCGAAGCCCGACGTCGAGTATGGTTCCGGCACCTCCATCAACATATCGGACGTGCGTTTGTGGTACAACTCCAAATCGACATTCAGTCGATGCCAGAAGCCGAAGTGCAGACCGAGGTTGGTCGTCCACGGACGCTCCCAACCGAGTCGCTCGTTGCCCGGCTGCATCAGACCCACACCGGCATTGCCCACATAGTCGGCACCGCCGCCAACCAGTGCGAGGTGCTCGTAATTAGGGATTGACGAGTTACCCGACGTACCGGTCGAGATGGAGATTTGGGCATTGGTGAGCCACAACTTCGCATTCTCCATAAACGACTCGTTGCGCAGATTCCACATAAATCCGACCGACCAGAAGCCCGCCCAACGACGCGACGAGCCGAAACGCGACGAGCCATCGGCACGCACCGAGAAGTCGGCAAAATAGCGGTCGGCATAGTTATACTCGCCTCGACCGAAGAACGAAACAAAGCCGTAGTCCGAGTCGGTCGTATCGCTCCACGATGTAGCGCGCGTACCGGACGAGATGTCGGTCATATGGTCGTTATTCTGACCCGCCGTCAGCACACTGAACGCCTCGTAGTGGGTATCCACGCCCTCGTGACCTGCAAGGAAGTTGAAGTAGTGGCGATGGTCCACATCGAAGCGGTAGTTTATCGTATTGGTGATTGTCAGCGTATAGGAGTCGGTCGAACTGCGCGAGGCAGAGCCCTGACCCTGATTCGGCGCGTAACTCGGCATCGACTGTCCGAAGCCCGTCGTATGCGAGTAGTCGATACCCACCTGCGAGCGCAACGTCAGCCCCTCAATCGGCACCGCCTCGGCAAACGCCGTCGAGAGGACCTTGTATTTGTTGAAGGTCACCGGATTGTTCTCCAACCACTCGACCGGATTCTGGCCGTTACCCTTCCACGAGCCATCGGCAATCGAGGCGGTCGAGCCATCGGCGCGATACGGATCCCAATAAGGCATCATAAAACGCGCTGCCGAAATCGGTGTCACGAGCGTATATGCACCCTCCTCCGCTTGGCGAATCTTCTGGTAGTTGAGCATCGTATTGGCACCCATTTTGAGCCACTTGCCCATCTTACGCTCGAAGTTGGCGCGCGTCGAGAAACGCTGGAACGACGAGCCGAGAGCCGTTCCGTCCTGATTATAGTAGCCACCCGATATGTAGTACGACGTCTTCTCGTCGGCACCCGATACGGCGAGTTCGTAATTTTGCAACAGCGCCGCCGAATTAAAGACCTCGCGCATCCAATTCACGTCGGTCTGCGCAAGTACGGCGTAATTCTTACCCGCATCCATTCCGATTTGGCGTTCGTACTCGATACGCTCGGCGGTGTTCATCAAATCCCACTTCTCGCCACACGCAACCTGCGAAAAGCCGAGTTGCATACGGTACTCGATACGCGGACGGTCGGCAATCTTACCACGCTTGGTAGTGATGACGATAACGCCGTTTGCTGCACGCGCACCGTAAATCGAGGTCGAGGATGCATCCTTCAAGACCGAGATGGATTCGATATCGGCGGGGTTAATCGTATTGAAGTCGCTCGACGCGATAGGCACACCATCGAGGATATAGAGCGGAGCCGTACCCGAGTTGATGGAGTTCGTACCACGAATGGTCATCACGGCAGCGGCACTCGGCTCGCCCGTATTCGACATCACCGACAGACCCGGCACCTGACCCTGCAACGCTTGGTCGAAGGCGGCGGTCGGTGTCTTTTCGATTTTATCCATCTTCACGCTCGACACCGAGCCGGTGATGGTTCCCTTCTTGCGCACACCGTAGGCGATGACCACAACGTCGTCGATTGCCTCCGTTTCAGTCTTCATCACAAGGTCGAACGTCACGCGACTCTCGCCCGACGGCACCTGCCACGTCACCTCCTCGTAACCGAGAAACGAGAACGACAGCGTATTTCCCGCCGTCGCCTCGATGGCGTACGTACCATCCGTCATCGTGGTTTCGCCACGCATTGTCTCCAACTCGACCACTGCCACACCGAGCAACGGTTGGTTGTCTTCGGCCGACACGACCGTGCCGCTCACCGTCACACGACCCGTCGCGCTACCCTGCGCAAAAAGGGTCGGAGCAGACAAGCCCGACAACGTCATAATCGCACCAAAAATCAGAATAATTTGTTTGAGTGAGTTCATAATCGGCAAAGTTAATGCTTTTGTACTAAAAGTACAAAAACTTTTCGCCAAAAAAACTCCCGAAAAAAAAGATTTTAGAGTTCAACCTGCATAGCACGCTCCACCACCTGATGCATATCGTAGTAGCGATACTCTGCCAGACGACCGCCGAAGATGACATTTCGGCACTCGGCAGCCAACGCCCGATAACGCTCGTAGAGTGCGCTATTGCGCTCATCGCCAATCGGATAGTATGGCTCCGAGCCACGTTGCCACTCGCACGGATATTCGCGTGTGATGACCGTATGCGGGGTCTGCACGCCCGAGAAGTGTTTATGTTCGATGATGCGCGTATAAGGGGTTTCGGCATCCGTAAAATTCATCACCGCCACACCCTGATAGTTCGCCTGCGGCAGTCGCTCCGACTCGAAGCGCAGCGAACGATACTCCAACTCGCCGTAGCAATAGTCGAAGTAGCGGTCGATTTCGCCCGTATAGACCACCTTGCGGGCTGCCTGCTCCAACTCGGCGCGATGGTCGAAAAAGTCGCAATCGAGGCGCACATCCACGCCCTCCAACAGACGCTCGATGAGCAGATTGTATCCACCGACGGGGATACCTTGATATGTGTCGTTAAAGTAGTTGTTATCAAACGTATATCGTACCGGAAGGCGACGAATAATCGAAGCGGGCAGAGCCGAGCACGGACGTCCCCACTGCTTCTCGGTGTAGCCCTTGACCAGCGTCTCGTATATGTCGCGGCCGACGAGCGAGATGGCCTGCTCCTCCAAATTGCGAGGTGCGGTGATACCACTCTCGCGACGTTGCGACTCGATGCGCTGGCGCGCCTCGTCGGGCGTAGTCACGCCCCACATTGCGTGGAACGTATTCATATTGAACGGCAGATTAAACAGCCGACCGTGATAGTTGGCAATCGGCGAATTGACGAACGGGCGGAACTCGATGAACGAATTGACAAAATCCCACACGGCACGATTAGAGGTATGGAAGATATGCGCACCGTAACGATGCACCGCCACCCCATCGACATCTTCGCAATAGAGGTTTCCGCCCACGTGCGAACGACGATCGACGACCAGCACACGCCGGCCCGCCAATCGCGCACGATAGGCCACCACCGCGCCATACAGACCGGCACCCACTATCAGATAATCGTACGGTTTATGCGTCATAATTCTATATATTCCAATCTTTTAGTCCCCCCTATTCGTTATATCTCCCATCTTCTATCTCCAAACTCCCATCTCATAAATCCTCTCTCGCCGACTCACGTCTATATTGTTACACTCTCCACCCCGCCCTGTCGGATTAAATCTCTTTGCGCAGTCGCGCAACCGGAATGGCGAGCATTTCGCGATACTTCGCCACCGTGCGGCGTGCAATGCAGTATCCGCGCTCGTTGAGCATATTCATCAGTTGCTCGTCGGTCAGCGGACGACGTTTGTCCTCCTCGTCGATGCACTCTTGCAACAGATTCTTTATCTCGTAACTCGAAACCTCCTCGCCGCTCTGTGTCTGCATCGCCTCCGAGAAGAGCGATTTTAATAGAATTATGCCGAACGAGGTCTGAACATACTTGCTATTTACCACACGCGAAATGGTCGATACGTCGAGCCCCGTGCGGTCGGCAATATCCTTCAATATCATCGGTCGCAGACGACTGCGGTCGCCATCCTTGAAGTACTCTTGCTGGTAGTCGAGAATTGTCTGCATCGTGCGCATCAACGTATCGTGACGCTGCTTGATGGCCGACATAAACCACTTTGCCGAGTCGATTTTGCTCTTCACGAAGGCAATCGCCTCCTTATCTTTCTCGCTCACGCGCCCGTCCGCTGCGACCATATTACGAATCACCTCCAAGTAGTGGCGATTGATTTTCAGGTCGGGAATATTGTACGAGTTGAGCGACAAATCGAAACGACCATCGTGGTAGTCGAGTATAAAGTCGGGAATAATGTACGGCGCACTCTCCACGCCATCCTCCGAAAACAGGTTGCCCGGCTTTGGCGACAGACGCTGTATCTCCTGCACGGCGGCACGGAACTCCTCCTCGGTCACCGACAGGCGCGTCATCAGTCGCTCGTAGTGTTTTTTGACAAACTCCTCGAAATGCGAGGCGAGAATCTTGCGAGCCAACTCTTTGGCAGGCGCATCGAGCGGTTGGTTTTCGATTTGCAGCAACAGCGATTCGCGCAAGTCGCGCGCACCGACACCGACCGGCTCCAAATGTTGAATAATATCGAGCAGACGCTCCAACTCCTCCACCGACGCCTCGATGCCGAGCGAGAAGGCGATATCGTCCGAAACGGATTGCAGGTCGCGTCGCAGATAGCCATCGTTGTCGATACTTCCCACGATGAAGACCGCCAATCGCAGGTCGCGCTCCGAGAGGTTACGGAAGCCGAGTTGCTCGACGAGCGACTCTTGCAACGAGCGGCCGCCCGAAATCTGCACACTGCGCGGACGGTCGTCCTTCGAGTAGTTATTCACGCGACTCTTATACGAGGGTGCATCATCCTCGCGCAGGTACTCCTCGACCGAGATTTGTTGCGGTTGTTCATCCGCCCGCTCCTCCGACGAGAGGTCCTCCTCCAAGACGATATTCTCCTCTATCTCCTGCTTTATACGCTGTTCGAGCAACGCAGCAGGCAGCTCCAATAGTTTTATCATCTGAATCTGTTGGGGCGACAACTTCTGTTGCTGCAAAAGCGATTGTGTCTGTCCGAGTAGTGCCATAATCTCTCTTTTTCAGGTTACATTCGTACACTGCTTCTCTCGACAGGTCTCCTCCTCTTCGGGCAATGGTGTTGGGTTGGTCACTTTTCGCGAGGGTGTGTCACTCGCCAATTCTACACTAAACCGAGCGCACACAGAGCAATAAATTTCCACTTCACTCTCCTCTTCTCTTCTCTGCTCCCTCTTCTTTCTCTTATCCTCTCCTCTGCTCCCTCTTCTTTCTCTTATCCTCTCCTCTTACCCCCCCTCTGAGAGGTGGGTTGTTGCGACTAAAACTCTGCGTTGTTCAACGTACGAGGGAACGGAATCACGTCACGGATGTTGCCCATACCGGTCACGAACAACAACAGACGCTCGAAGCCCAAACCGAAGCCCGAGTGCGGAGCCGAGCCCCAACGACGGGTATCGAGATACCACCACATATCCTTCTCCGGAATGCCGAGCTCCTCGATTCTTGCACTTAACTTGCCATAGTCTGCCTCACGCTCCGAGCCGCCGATGATTTCGCCGATTTTCGGGAACAATACGTCCATAGCACGCACCGTCTTGCCGTCCTCGTTTTGTTTCATATAGAAGGCCTTTATCTCCTTCGGATAGTTGATGAGGATAACCGGACGCTTGAAGTGCTCCTCGACCAGATAACGCTCGTGCTCGCTCTGCAAATCGCAGCCCCACTCGCACGGGAACTCGAACTTGCGGCCCGACTCTTTGAGGATGCGGATACCCTCCGTATAGTCCAGACGAACGAAGTCGTTATCCAAGACGAAGTTCAGTCGCTCGATAAGCTCCTTGTCCCACATCTTGTTCATAAATTCGAGGTCCTCACGGCAATTTTCGAGCGCGTAGCGGATAAGATATTTAAGAAAATCCTCTGCCAAATCCATATTGTCCTCCAACTCGTAGAAGGCCATCTCCGGCTCAATCATCCAGAACTCTGCCAAGTGGCGCGGCGTATTGGAGTGCTCGGCGCGGAAGGTCGGGCCGAAGGTGTAAATCTGGCCGAGCGACAGCGCACCCAGCTCACCCTCCAACTGACCCGAAACGGTCAAGCTGCACGACTTGCCGAAGAAGTCCTGCGCGTAGTCGATTTTGCCCTCCTCCGTACGCGGAAGGTTGTTCATATCGAGCGTCGTCACCTGAAACATTGCACCTGCGCCCTCACAGTCCGAAGCGGTGATGAGCGGCGTATGCAGGTAGTAGAAGCCCTTATCGTTGAAATACTTGTGGATTGCGTAAGCCATTGCGTGGCGAATACGCAACACAGCGCCAAAGGTATTCGTACGCGGACGCAGATAGGCGATGTCGCGCAAGAACTCCAACGAGTGGCCCTTCTTCTGCAACGGATAGGTCTCGGGGTCTGCCGTGCCGTAAACCTCAATCTCGGAGGCCTGCACCTCGACGCCCTGACCAGCACCAAGACTCTCGACCAGCGTACCGCGAACGCATACGCAGGCACCCGTCGTTACGGGTTTGAGTGTCTCCTCGGCAATCTTCTGCAAATCGACCACAATCTGAATGTTCGCCACGCACGAACCGTCGTTCAGCGCGATGAATGCGACATTTTTGTTACCACGTTTGGTTCTAACCCAACCCTTCACAACAACCTCCGTGTTGTAGGCGGTAGATTTCAACAACTCTGCAATTCTCATTTTTCGTATATTTTTTTGTTATTTGTTTTCCGTATCGGCTTGTGCGCACCGCTCATTGTTCGACGCACACTCCACTTCCAATCGGCAAAGTTATAAAATTATTATTTTATACAGATGCTTTTTTGCGGGATTTTGAGCGCAAATACAACTTTTCTTCTATCTTTGCAGAAATAAAACCGCAAAATACTCGCATAAATGAGACAAATATCGCTCCTGATACTACTCGTCACGCTCGCGTGGCAGACCGCCGTTGCACAGGTGGCATCGTTCGACGAACGCCCTCTGACACTCTGCTCGCAACGCATATATCGCACCGAATTTTCGCCCTTCGACACCCGTCAAGAGGCACTCTCGGGTAACCACACCTCCACCGCCGAACACATCCCGTTCGTGCCGACATACCACAACACGGTTGGCCAGTTAGAGTTTTTCGGTCAGCAGATCGAAATCCCGACCGCGTGGATTGACAACAATACCTATCTGCACGTCGAGAACGCCCAATCGGCATACTCGGTAGCCATAGGCGACACAATGATAGGCAGCGCGGAGGAGGGTTCGACACCTGCCGACTATCTGCTCTCGCCATATTTGAAGCAGGGCAACAACCGAATTATGATTATTTTGCGACCGAGCCGCACGGCAGAACTCAATGCCGACTCGCCAACCTCGTCGCGTGCAAAGTTGGAGGGGTGCTACATCACTTCGCAACGCCGCCTCTCGATATTCGACTACGATGTCCGCATCACGCCCGACGAGAAGGGCGAGACGCTGCGCCTTGCGCTCGACATCATCGCCGCCAACGACTTTAACGGCAGCGAGACCATCGCAATCGGCTACGACATCTACGACCCGTCGGGCAAGTTGGTCGATTACGCCGTACGCGAGATGACTTTGGAGGGACGCAGCCGCGACACGTTGCGCATCCGCACATCGCTCGGAGCCGAGATGCGCTACCTGTGGCAGAGTGGCAAAGCATCACTCTACCGACTGATGCTCTACACCAAACGCAACGGCAAACCGCGCGAATATATTCCGCTGCGCGTGGGTGCCGGCACAACCACATTTGCCGACGGAAAGATTCTGCGCAACGGCAAGCCAATTCAGATTAAGAGCGTGCGCTACAACGCACTCAAAGGTCGCAAGGAGGCAATCGCAGAGATTACGGCACTGCGCAAACAGGGCTACAACACACTTCTGCCAGATGCACCGCAACCAAAATGGTTCTACGACGTGTGCGACGGCTTGGGCGTCTATGTGGTCGAGCAGTGCGCCATAAGCCCTGCCACGCTCAACGACGACCGCCGCGTGGGTGGCACACCATCGAACAATCCGTTGCTGGCAGATGAATACATTGACCGCGTTCGTGCGGCATACTATCGCACACGCAACCACTCGTGCATCATCGCCTACTCGCTCGGTAGCGCGAAGGCGGGCAACGGATATTGTATGTACAAGGCCTACGAGTGGCTTAAAACGGTCGAGCGAGAGCGTGCCGTCGTCTGCCTGTCGGCCGATGGCGAGTGGAATACCGACCTCGACAAAATCGAATAGCGAAGATGAATATCGACCTGATAGTTGTCGGCAAGACCGACTCGCGCGAAGTGGATGCGCTGGTGGAGATGTACTCGCGCCGTATCTCGCACTATGTGCGATTCGGCGTAACGTATCTGCCCGACATCCGCAACAACAAAAATCTCTCGGAGTCGCAACAAAAGACGCTCGAAGGCGATGCCATCCTGCGCCAAATCGCAGAGGGTGACCGACTTGTGCTGCTCGACGAGCGCGGTGCGGAGTATCGTTCGACGGAGTTTGCCGACCGGCTGCAACGCTGGATGAACAGCGGCGTACGTCGCGTGGTGTTCGTCATCGGTGGCCCTTACGGCTTCTCGGAGGCGGTCTATGCGCGTGCCAACGAGAGCGTTTCACTCTCGAAGATGACCTTCTCGCACCAAATCGTTCGCGCCATATTCGCCGAGCAACTCTATCGCGCATTTACAATCATTCGCCACGAGCCATACCACCACGAATAGTGGTCCGTCATACAACCAACAACAAAGAAGCCGTCTAACAAGGTGATTTCTGCGTTACGCTTGCCCTCAAAATGCTCATTTACGCCGAGTAAACTGCGCTTTTTCGGGCTACGCAAGCCTTGAAATCCCTCTTGTTATACAACTTCTAACAAAAAGGGTGTGTC
>JAFQRH010000024.1 GCA_017410165.1 Alistipes sp.
TGACTCTTCAAATCTATGGAATGGTGGTCACGGTTATGCCGTTGTAAACTACAATCCTTTGTTAGGCGATACTATCCTTATTGTTACTGATAATGGCAATATTCAAGAAGAGGATGTAATTATTGACGACAACGCCGAAGTACCCGATAGTTTACAAGACCAATTTGCTGCACTATATTGTGCGGAAGACGATGATTACTATATAGGAAATGTAGAAGAAACATCAATTACTAATGTTACTGTGAATTTTGCTTGGATTTATGTTCACTTGCGCAATGATTTTATCGGCGAAGACGGTCCTCCTACCATTGTCGATGCAGGCGACTCGGATTCGGATGGCAGCGGTGGCTCAAGCGGAGGCAATTCCGGTTCAGGCGGTAGCGGCAATTCAGGCGGAGACACCTCTACCAATCAACCTGCCATTGACACTCTTGAACTTTTGGAGCCGATGTTAAAAACCCATTGGGGACAAAAATCACCTTACAACAATGATTTTCACAAAGGAATATTGGACGGAGAGATGGTGACCAGACCAGCAGGTTGTGTAACTATTGCAGCCGCTCAAATATTGGTGTATCTTAAAAATGTATCATTAAGTGAGTACTTTGGTATAACATCATCAACGTGGGCAGATTTAGAAAAGGATTTTCATATACCAACAGATATGGATGACGAAGAGGCAATGTCTGCATTATTGTTACACGGCGGAAATATGGAAAAAGTCATTAAACAAATGGCAGATGGTATTGGTGTTAAATATAATTATAATGGTACTGGCGGAACATTTGCCACTCCTAAGATGCTACAAAGGTATCTTAAAAGTATTGGCTGTGAAACTACAAAACATGCAGGATATAATGACAACATAGAGGAAAAAGTTATCGCTAGTTTGAATAAAGGTGTTCCTGTTTTTATATCTGCATTAGGTCGTACTTATACAAATAAAGAACATCCTATTACTAGTCACGCTTGGGTAATTGATGGATACAAGCGATTATCAGTTGGATCCAACTATTTTGTACATTGTAATATGGGTTGGAAAGGAGATGGAGATGGATGGTATTATTATAGACAATTTAACAATTGGGATGAACATGGTAGTGATGGTGTTTTTGAGTACACATATGACAACCCGGATAACACCGACATACTAACGTTCTCTTTTTCTTGGAGATTTATGTCTCTGTTCTTTGATTAAAATTCTATTTTCATGAAACAGATTAGATTCATACTAATTCTATTAGGTATATTTATATGTAATGGATGTTATGAAGAAAAGAGTCCGTATCCGTCATATCATATAGAAGCTACGGTTGCGTTCTATATAGGCATCAATAGAAGCAACATTAATGAATTTGCGCCAAGAGATGTTGTAGTTGCAAATGTAGATAACGGCAAAATAGATTTGGGATTATTTATTTCAAGGAACTTGGTTGCCAGTATAATAGATTTTGCATTAGGGGAAGGTACTGCCGAGCAATATGCTGAATTGCGCGAAGAGTTCGGCGATTTTAACCCTAATTTTTGTTCGGTATATAGTCCGCCGCCAAGGTATATCGGCACAATGTCTCCGCAATATCAGGTTAGTGGACTTTATTTTTATTGGTATGTGTTATGTGAAAAAATTTGTGCATTAACCGTTACAAGCAGTGCGGATTGGGATTCGGCGCACCCTGCCGGAGCATCGCTAAACGATTTATTCGATATTGACTTTTATAGCATTTATCCATACATAAAGCGTGGCTTCACGGGCGATGTTTTGACTTATCAACAAAAGCCGTTAAGCGAACTTGCCGAAGGTGATTTATGGCTCTGTGCTGCCGATTACGAGATACACCTACTCTCCGCATCATTGCCGGTGATAGGTGGCACACATACGATATTTGTAACGCTGACGCTCGACACGGGCGAGAAGATAGTGTACTCGACTGACTACACCTTCGAGTAGCGCGCTTGCATACACTCACAATCCCGACCTGCTTGGTGCACAAATCTCGCACGGCAGATCGGGATTTTTTTGTGCGGGCGGCGTGCAAGTGCAGAATTGGCTACGGGAGGGGTAACGCGATAAATAGTCGATTGCGTTGTGCAGTTTTTTTAGCGGAAAGATGCGCAAAAGTGGCGTTTGTTACGCGAAAAAATATTATCTTTGGGCTTTAATTTGTGTGCGTCGCTTGCGCGTGAGGGTTGTGCCGAATGTGCAGGCGTAACGACGAGGAGGCAGACAGGGGGCAGATAGGTGGCAGACAGGAGACAGACGAGGTGATGCCACCGAACGAAAATAGGTGTAATAGCAGTTGTTCGATTATAATACATAGACAGCGTATGAAGATAGGATTCGATAACGAGAAGTATCTCAAAGTGCAGTCCGAGCAGATTAAGAAACGTATCGGGCAGTTTGGCGACAAACTCTATCTCGAATTTGGTGGCAAGTTGTTTGACGACAACCACGCCAGCCGCGTATTGCCGGGCTTTTTGCCCGACAGTAAACTGCGTATGTTGGTGCAACTCAGCGATTGCGCCGAGATTCTGACTGTAATCAGTGCCAAAGATATCGAGAAGAATAAGATGCGAGGCGATTTGGGCATCACTTACGACGAGGATGTGTTGCGCCTGCGTGCCGAGTTCGAGAATGCCGGTTTCTATTGCGGTGGAGTCGTGATTACGCACTACAACGGTCAGTCGAGTGCCGATATCTATCGCAAGCGTCTGGAACGTATGGGCATAAAGGTCTATTATCACTATACGATTGAGGGTTACCCGAATAATGTGGCACTGATCGACTCGGACGAGGGCTTCGGTCGTAACGACTATGTGGATACATCGCGCCCGCTCGTTATCGTGACGGCTCCGGGCCCGGGCAGCGGCAAGATGGCTGTATGTTTGAGCCAGCTCTATCAGGAGAATCGTCGTGGCGTGAAGGCGGGATATGCCAAGTTCGAGACTTTTCCGGTATGGAATCTTCCGTTGAAACATCCGGTAAATATGGCATACGAGGCGGCTACGGCGGACCTCAACGATGTGAATATGATCGACCCGTTCCATTTGGAGGCGTACGGAAATATTGCCGTAAACTATAATCGCGATATCGAGATTTTTCCGGTGCTGAATGCCATCTTCGAGGGCATCTATGGCGAGAGCCCGTATAAGTCGCCGACCGATATGGGCGTGAATATGATTGGCTACTGCATCAGCGACGAGGAGGTGTGTGGTAATGCGGCTCGTGAGGAGATTATTCGCCGATACTATTATGCACTGTGCAACTTGGCAGAGAAGGGTACGAACGATAACGAGGTGAATAAGATTGCGCTGATTATGAAGCAGGCAAAACTTACTACCGCCTATCGACGTACGACGGTCGCTGCTCACGAGCGCAAGGAGCAGTGTGACGGTTCGCCTACGGCAGCCATCGAGTTGCAGGACGGCACGATTATCACTTCGCGCACGAGCTCTTTGCTCGGTTCGAGTGCTGCGTTGCTGCTGAACGCCACGAAACATTTGGCTGGTATTCCGCACGAGAAGAAACTCATTGCCGAGAACTTGATTGCGCCGATTCAGAAGACCAAGGTGGAGTATCTGCACGGTCACAATCCGCGTCTGCATACCGACGAGGTGCTTGTTGCGCTGTCGTTGCTCAGTAATAACGATGAAGATTGCCGCAAGGCACTCGACCAACTGCCGAAATTGTGTGGTTGTCAGGTGCATTCGACTGTGATGTTGAGCGAGGTCGATCGTAAGATTTTCAATAAACTCGGCGTCGGCCTTACGTGCGACCCTGTAAGCAAGCAGGAGTAGAAGGTTGTCTTTATAAGTGTGGGCGTGTCTAACAAGTTTTTTTTTAGACACGCCCTTTTTGTTATACGGCTTCTTTTATTAAGTGCGGTTTGAATCGGATAGGACATTGTTTTGTAACGTATTTTGTGATGTATTTTGTGATGTGTTTTGTGATGTGTTTTGTGATGTGTTGTTTTTGGCATCATTACCTTGTTTTGTGATGCCTACCGAGCTTGCTCGAAGTGGGTAGCACAAAAACAACGAAAGCCACTCCGAAGAGTGGCTTTGTCGTTTCAATTTTGCGGTGCGTAGGGGACTCGAACCCCTGACCCCGTGCGTGACAGGCACGTATTCTAACCAGCTGAACTAACGCACCGTTTTATTGCTGATTGCGAGTGCAAATATAGAGCAAATTTTGCATTCTGCAAACTTTTCTGCAACTTTTTTTCAAAAAAATATCACTTTTTGAAGAAAGAAAAATTCACACTTCCGTAACTCCTTAATTGCCAAAAATATTCATTTTGCGAGAAGTCGCGTTTGTCCGAATGTTCGAAAATGAAAATTCCATCTTTTTTCAGAATGTCGCCCGCGAGAACCATATCGACAATCTGCTCTGCACCCTCCAAATCGTATGGCGCATCCGAAAAAACGATGTCGAACGACTTCGGACACGAGCGCAGGTAGAGAAAAGCGTTTGCTTTTACGGCGAATACGTTTGTTGCACCCAACTCGCGTGCTGTGTGGCGGATGAAGTTGTGGTGGACGGCGTTAATTTCGACGGACGTAACGCTGCGAGCACCGCGCGATGCGAATTCGTAGGTTATGGAACCGGTGCCGGAGAAGAGGTCGAGCACGTCACACTCCTCGAAATCGACCAGATTCGTGAGGACGTTGAAAAGATTCTCTTTGGCAAAATCGGTTGTCGGTCTTGCGCGGAGGTTGCGTGGCGGGTTGATGTTGCGCCCGCGATATTTGCCACTGATTATTCGCATATAACCTGTTTGTAGTGTCGTTTTAGAAGTGATGCGGCACTTGCGCTGCCACATATATATATAGGTATCCCCGCAGGGATGCTCTCTGCCTCGATAATACGCGCTACGTAGTACAATACATCATCGTCGCACGTAGCGGTGAACGCCTCGGCGAATCGCAACTCGTCGGCACTGCGATAGCGTATGTAGCAAGTGCCGTCGCCTACGTTAATTGTGATGCACTGCTCCGTCGGGTGAGTATCTGTAAGCAGCGGGGTAGTGAATGTTGCCCGCTCGCCGAATGTGGCACAGATGCTGTCGTACGCAGTGCGGCAGATGGCAACTACGGCAATCGTATCCGCTCCGCCGTCGATGGCTATCGGCATCTCGTCGTCGAGCAGATGTATGCCGCATACGGCTAAATATCGCTCGGCCGCTTCTGCTGCAAAATGCTCGCGTGCAACAAGCGTAGCGCGAGGCGTGTCGATTACAAACTCGATAGCCACCGCATCGCGTGGCACTTGTCGCATAGCCGTATCCACAGAAAAAGAGTGTCCACCCGAATTGAGCCGGATGGACACATCGTTTCTTTGCGGTTGCTGATTACTCCCAGTTACCTGCCTCATTGTTACCGCTCTCCATCGAGCCGAACTTGATGCCCGGATACTTGTTAATAACGTTCAAGCAGTTATCTACCAAGTTGATAACCTGCTGGCGATAAACAACCGTGTCAAGGAATGCGATGTAAGGTGCACGGCACTCTACGGTCGGGATGACAATCTTCGACTCCGTCGTCAAGATACCTGCATCGAGAATAAACTCGGTCTGGTTGTTGGTGTACGGAATGTAGCGAAGGTTCTGTACGTCCTCTGCCGAGAGGTGCTTGAAGAGCGAGTCCTTAACCGAGTAGGTAAACTTCTCGATGTTCTTCTTGCGCAACTTCTTCAACTGTGCCATTGCTACCGAGTCATCCTCATCGACAATCTTACGCTCGCCCTCCATCGTCTCGTTTGCTACGAAATTGATGAGCGAATCGAAGTCGGCAGTAAAGTGCTGATACTTGCTCTTGAACTGACGCTCTGCCGTACGAATGTCTTTAATACGCTCGATAACGGCCTTCTCGCGAATTTTCTGCTCGCTTTCGAACTTGATCGGGGTGGCGATGAGTACGTAAACGTAGAATGCCAAACCAAGAATCGCCAAAGCGAGGACAAATTGGATTAATTTCTTTCCCATTTTAATTATTTATTATAAGTTTGTAGCAAATTAAAACAAACAACAAATGGATAGTGCCATTATTGCGAGCCAAATTTACGCAAAAATCTCGTTCCAACCAACTATAAATCAAAAAAAAATCATCGAAAGTGTCGCCGACTACCTTTCCGATGAAGATTTTTCGCGTATTTTCGTGCTGAACGGCTATGCGGGAACCGGAAAGACCACTCTGATTGCAGCGTTGGTTGCGGCGTTGAAGGAGTTGGGGATTAAGACAATTTTGATGGCGCCGACGGGGCGTGCCGCAAAAGTTTTGTCGCAGTATTCGGGCGAAAAGGCGCTGACTATCCACAAGCGAATATATCGCGAGCAGACCAATGCCTCCTACGAGTCGCGCTTCTCGCTAAATCTAAACCGCGAGCAGGATGCCGTATTTGTGGTCGATGAGGCATCGATGCTGTCGAGTGGCAGTGCCGACGACAAGACGATTTTCGGTAGTGGCTCGTTGCTCGACGATTTGTTGCAATATGTGCGTAGTGGCAGGCGTTGCCGACTGATTTTGGTGGGCGATGCGGCGCAGTTGCCACCCGTTGGAGACGATTACAGCCCTGCGCTCAATCCGACCGACCTTGCACCGTATGGCGATGTGGTCTATGAGTCGATGGACGAGGTGGTGCGTCAGGAGCAGACATCGGGCATATTGTTCAATGCTACGTTGGTGCGATGTATGCTCGAAAACGGGATGTACGACATTCCGAAGTTTGATATGAATTACGATGATATTCAGGCGGTTCAGGGTGGCGAATTTTTGGAGTTGCTGCAAGATTGCTACGATCGCTACGGCAGGGATGAGACCATAGTCATCACTCGCTCGAATAAGCGCGCCAACCGATACAACGAGGGCATTCGCCGCAATATTCTCTTTGCCGAAGAGGAGATTGAGAGTGGCGATATGCTGATGGTTGTCAAGAACAACTACCACTATACTGAGCGAATCGAAAATTGCCCGATGAGTTTTATTGCCAACGGCGATATTGCGCGTCTGCGTCGTCTGCGTCGCTTCGAGCAGTTGTATGGCTTCAATTTTGCCAATGCCGTCCTCTCGTTTGGCGACTATGACGATACGGAGATTGAGTGTAAAATATTGCTCGATACGTTACATTCCGAGTCGCCATCGCTCACGCGCGAAGAGAGCCAACGCCTGTTCTACGAAGTCGAGAAGGATTATACGGATTTGAAAAGCAAATTGAAACGCTTTAAGGAAATACGTGAAAATCCGTACTTTAACGCGCTTCAAATAAAGTTCTCCTACGCCGTCACGTGCCATAAGGCGCAGGGTGGCCAGTGGCGGGCGGTTTTTATCGACAGATTTCTGTTTGGCGACGAGCCGATGACGCGCGATATGATGCGATGGCTATATACGGCAATGACGCGTGCGACCGAACGACTCTACTTGGTTAATTTCGATGAAAGATTCTTTGATGAGCAGTAGTACGAAATCGTAAATTTTTATTTATTATATCATTCTTTATACTTGCAAAATAACAATACCGGCATTCAGTTAAATTTTTCAACTTTTGCACGAGTGAATTGAAGGTGCGGTATTGGAGAGTGTTGGATTTGTTGTAAAACAATGATATATTAATCAAAACAGACGTATGCAATCACTACATACGCCTGTTTTTACAGCCATTTGGCAATATATTACTCCATCGGTTTGATATGCTTTTTCAAAACTGACCAACCCTCCGCATTTTCATATGCAGATACCGACTCCTTCGGCACATACACAGCTTTCAGTTTTACTATTTCTTCATTCCAATAATTGGCACTTCTTTTATCTGTACTCAGCCGCAACGTTGGAGGGACTATTGCATCTACATATATGTATCTAAAGCTATATGTAACAGGAAATGGATTAGCTCCCATACTTTTAACATTCTTGTGTATATATAATGTATTTAACTGTGTACAACCCGAAAAAGCATAACTATGAATACCCACAACTTGTTCTGGCACTGTATATGTCTTCAATCCTCGCCCCGCGACTCTACACAAACCATGCAGTTTATCGGAAATTATACCTGTATAGAAATTCAAATTCGAGAAAAGGCTTCTTCCGTCGGATGATATAAATTTGCTATTACCTTTGAAAAGAGATAAGCAACGAGTTTCTCCTGCATAAAAAATATCGCCCATAGCAACAAGTGATGAAGGGAATGTTATATACATCAGTAATTGACAATTATCAAAGCACCCGAATTTCAACGTTGTCACACCCTCTGGAATGATAATTTCTTCGACTTTTTTACACGACATAAAAGCTTCAGTTCCTATTATTCGCAAAGATTTTGGGAAGTTAATCTGCTTAACACCTAGGTTCCAACACGCTCTATCTCCAATTTGTTCTATCGCATCTGGGAGATATAATTCAGTAATAATTTGTGGTTTTGCAAAAATAGATTTTGACACACGAGTTGGAGGTGTATCAAATACAATTATACCCCATCCACCACCATAAGTATTGGCTACAATATTGGCATTAAATGCCGACTCATTTGCAATAGCACAAATAGTTCCATCCGAGCTCTTGTACCATAGTTGCGAATCGGTACGCTCCTCTGGAGATAGCATTTTCCCATCAATAGTGATAGTAGATATTGCTCTCATTTGTGAGCGTTCGAACGTAATAGACTTATTGATCTGTTTCTCTATTTGGTCATTATAGGTATCAATCAACAATCTGAAACCATTATCGTAGGTGCCATAAGGTATTACGAAATAGAACTCCTGCGATTTGGTTGGGGTCAAAATAATACCTCCGCAATTGAGCGTTATTGATGTGTATCCCCCTTTGTCCAATACGATTAGGGGATCTTCTTGTTTTGTTATATCGAGCGTTCCCTCTCCGGCTATAACTTTATTATCATTCGAGGTAAGGGTGATAGATTTTACCACAGCTGTACCCGACAGCTGCACTTTAAGCACCGCTCCCAAATTCTTGAAATTCAAAGAGCCCAATTTACCATAAGCACACATTGGCATAGAGTTATTAGGAATATTATTCACTCTATGTGTATATGAGTTTGGTATCGAAACTTTAATTTCATTCCCGGCTCTTCCCTTAACTATTTTATGTGGGTATATTGCCACATACGTATCACTCTGCTCCAAAAAGCCCTTAAATTTTCCCGATTGGCTATTAACACCAGAGATTAGCGAGAACTTTGCAAAATCATTATTATCATCTGGAAATACCGCTATGCAATCATCTACTGACCAACATACATTATAATATGTTCCACGTTCGTTAAGTTGTGTTTTGGTCGCTGAATCATTCTTATCAATGTATGCATCCAAATACATCTCCTTTTTCGGTATATATTCTTCCGCTGTAAACTTGGAACAATCGACAAAAAAGAGACACAAGACTCCTATATAGACTAAATTACAAAACTGTTTCATAGTAGTTTATATATTTAATTACAATTCGATATCTTCACCAATAAAAATATTCTCATTACCACCACTATTGATACAGCTATCAATAGGTATTATAACGCAGTTATCAACATAAAACGGAAACTCAAATGCATCATTATTAGGGCTTTTTCGCTGTAAAATAGCCATTAAATAAGTATTGCCTTTATTACAATGCGAAGGCATAGCACAGGAGTATGAGTATGTGAATATTTTATGTTTTGCACTCTCCTCGCTTATAATAAATTCGTCTCCTAATGTCGCCGACAAAGATTTTCTCAACACACAATTATGCACATAATCTTCATATACACAATCATTCGCACCATCAACCTGCGATGCCACAACATTATCTTCAATCAGCCACACTTGCAGAGCATAATCATCGACACTCAATGCTTTCAATTTTATTTCCGCAAGTATTTCGCCGTTCTTCAACATTGCGGTTCCTTCGATTTGTGCATGATTGGTAAGAATACTTTTACTCTCTGTCAAAAAATTCATAATCGCTTGATTCATTGAGTTTTCAATCGTTATTCTGCCATCTAAAATACCTGTCGGAGTTGTATTATTCTTATAATATTGCGATAATTCTTTACTCTCTTGACAGTAGAGTTCACTATCCACAACATGTACATTTACCAACTCCACGTTTCCTAATTGCCAAGACTCTCGAGCCGATGTAAATGCCTCTGCCATCAATGTAGTAAATGGGCACCATGTTGCCACGAATACCATAAAAAGCGACGAACGTGTATTCGTCTTAACAGTTATGTTTGTTAGTTGTTCGGATTGCGACATCTGTTTAACACTTAACGATTGTAATATCATTCCTGTTTGCGATTTCAAATAAATGTATGCCGAACGAGTATCTGAATCGTTCGCTGAAACAGTTATGGATAATTCGCAAGTGAAACCATTATCATTAATTTTTTTGCACTGACACCACAATTCTTGTGTTTCAGCGGTAAAATCGGTGTTCCCAACCACTTTAATCGTAATTGTATCACCAGAAGCATCCAAGTTAATTGTATTAAAATTAACTAATGCATTTGTACGCCCTTTTTGTGTTATTAAAATTTCTTTACTTGCATTTCCGCACACAATGGTAATTGTTGCCTCGCGTTGCAGTGATGTATTAATCGCTCCGACAGTAACTACTAAGGTATTCAGTCCCGATTCTCCCTCCGTGGAGTTAAACGTTATCCAACCATCGTATGGGGTAACTATACTCCAATGATTTGTCGCGTTAAATTGAATCTGCTTTGTACCACCCGATGCGTCAAATGTAAGGTGTGTACTATCCAAATCTGACACGATTATAGAATCGCTTTTATCTGTCGTGCAACAGCAAAATGCACAACTGATTATCAGCAAACAATAATTAAAAATTTTTCGCATACGCATTTATGTTTTGAGTTAATAAATTCTACCCAAAACCATACGCTCCTATATGGTAGATTAATAAAATAAGAAAGTGTGGAGCTGATTAGTTTATACGATTGGAGGTTCTGGAATACCTTACTGCGAATAAACATACCCCACACTCGTATTGAATACAGGGAAAAAACACCCCAAACTATAACAATACGTAGTGACGAGTGTGATGCCTACCTCGCAGTAATTGTGAAATTTTCCAGATTTCCAATCGAGGATAAAAGCTAATACACTTTCATCAAAATATGTCCACCGAGAACAAAAACTCTACGGCTTTGCAAAGTTAGAAAAATATTTTCACAAAATACATATCTAAATAATATACAAAAAAGGATTTATTATATCATTGTTTGCAATCCAGATAATCTAACTTATATTTGGTAATTAATTAGAATGTCTTTACAAAATTACAGAAGATTCAATATGCTTGCAAAACAATAATACCGGCATTCAGTTAAATTTTTCAACTTTTGCACGAGTGAATTGAAGGTGCGATATTGGATAGTGTGGGATTTGTTGTAAAACAATGATATATTAATCAAATTTTTCGTATATTTGCCCTATATAACCATACTCAAACGAAGGCGAATTTGGCTGCTGAAAAAAAATATGTGGAGACACCCCTGATGAAGCAATATTACTCCATCAAGGCGGTACATCCCGACGCTATATTGTTGTTCCGTGTCGGGGACTTTTATGAAACGTTCGGCGAGGATGCCATCGAGGCGAGCTCGATTCTCGGTATCACGCTCACGCGTCGTGCCAATGGTGCGGCGTCGTTTGTCGAATTGGCCGGCTTTCCGCATCACGCAGTCGATACCTATCTCCCGAAGTTGGTTCGTGCCGGTAAGCGTGTGGCGATTTGCGAGCAGTTGGAGGATCCGAAATTGGTCAAGGGTTTGGTCAAACGTGGTGTTATCGAGCTTGTTACGCCGGGTGTGGTGATGGGCGAGAACATGTTGGAGAACAAGGAGAATGTCTATCTTGCTTCGGTCTATTTCGGGCGTGAGCATACGGGCGTTGCATTTCTCGACCTCTCGACCGGCGAGTTTATGATTGCCGAGGGCGACGATGCGTATGTAGATAAATTGTTGTCGAATCTCTCGCCAAAAGAGGTGGTCTATCAGCGTGGCTTGGACGAACGATTCCGCTCGAAGTTCGGTACGCGCTACTATACCTATCGTCTGGACGATTGGATCTTTTCGTATGATGTGAATGTCGAGCGTCTCTGCACGCAGTTCGGAACGCCGAACTTGAAGGGCTTTGGTGTGGAGAAGATGCACGACGGTATCGCTGCTGCCGGAGCGATTCTCTACTATCTTGAATTTACGGAGCATAAACAGATTTCGCACATATCATCCATCTCGCGTCTCGATCGCGACGACTACGTGTGGATTGATAAATTCACGATTCGCAACCTCGAACTCTTCTCGGCTGCCGGCTCGGATGCGTGTTCGTTTGCCCGTGTCATCGACCATACCAATACGCCGATGGGTGGCCGATTGTTGAAACGATGGATTGCGTTGCCGATTCTCGATATCGAGCGAATATCGCAACGTCAGGACGTTGTGGCGACATTTGTCGAGGAGCGCGAACTCGCCGAAGCAGCAGGCGAGCAGATTGCCGGTATTGGCGATTTGGAGCGTATTGCTTCGCGTGTGGCCTCGTTGCGTGTCACTCCGCGCGAGCTGATTCAACTCAAAAATTCGTTGCAGTCGCTCGAAACGCTGAAAGCGGTGTTGGAGTCCTCCTCATCGGAGCAGTTGCACGCGCTCGCCGAGCGTATAGATACACTCGCCGAGGTGCGCGAACGCCTTGCACACGACATATATCCCGACCCATCGAACAATCAGATTCAGAAGGGTGGTGTGATTGCCGACGGTGTGAGTGCCGAGTTGGACGACCTGCGTCGAATTGCTCTGCACGGCAAGGAGGTGTTGGCGGATATCTTGCAGCGCGAGAGCGAGCAGACCGGTATTCCGTCGCTGAAAATCAGTTACAACAATGTCTTTGGCTACTATATCGAGGTGCGTAATACGCACAAAGACAAGGTGCCGGAGAGTTGGATTCGCAAACAGACGCTGACGGCTGCCGAGCGATATATCACGGAGGAGTTGAAGGAGTACGAGGCGAAGATTCTCGGTGCCGAGGAGCGAATGCTCGCCATCGAGCAGCAGATATACAACGAGATAATCGCCTACGTGTCGCAATATTTGAAGCAGTTGCAGGCCGATGCCCACGTGGTGGCAACCATCGACTGTCTGCACTCGTTTGCAACGATGGCCGTGCGTCATAACTACGTCCGTCCGGTGCTCGACACCTCAACCCGCATCGAACTTAAAGCGGCTCGCCATCCGGTCATCGAGACGCTGATGAAGGTGGGCGAGCAGTATGTGCCGAATGACTTGGTGTTGGATTCGGAGCAACAGCAGATAATTATGATTACCGGCCCGAATATGTCGGGTAAATCGGCTCTGTTGCGCCAAACGGCACTCATCGTGTTGATGGCGCAGATGGGTTCGTTCGTGCCGGCACGCGAAGCGCATATCGGTGTTGTGGATAAGATATTTACGAGGGTTGGTGCGTCGGACAATATCTCGCAGGGCGAATCGACGTTTATGGTCGAAATGCTCGAATCGGCGAGCATCCTGAACAATATCTCGCCACGCAGTTTGGTGCTGCTCGACGAAATTGGTCGCGGAACGAGTACCTACGACGGTATCTCGATTGCGTGGGCGATGGTCGAGTATCTGCACAACCACCCGACGGCGCATCCACGAACGCTCTTCGCTACGCACTACCACGAACTCAACGAGATGGAGCAGATGTGCCAACGTGTCAAGAATTTCCACGTTTCGGTCAAGGAGGTTGATAATACGATTGTATTCCTGCGCAAGTTGGAGCGTGGCGGTACGGAACACTCGTTCGGTATTCACGTTGCGCGTATGGCGGGTATGCCTCAATCGATTGTCAATCGTGCGACGGATATGTTGCATAGTTTGGAGCAGGTTTATGGTAATAACGAGATTGTCCCGAGCGGTAATCTGCGTAAGCGCGGTCGCAAAACGCCGTCGCCGAAGGTGGGTGAGGCAATCGAGCAGACGGGATTGGGACAGATGCAACTCTCGATGTTCCAACTCGACGATCCGGTGCTTGTTCAGGTGCGCGACCAGATAAAGGGTTTGGATATCAATTCGCTGACGCCGCTCGAAGCCCTTAATAAGTTGAACGAGATAAAGAAAATCACCGGGCTGTAATGGTCGGCGCCTCCTGTGCGTTAAACCATATAGGAGTATAGAAAAGTGATGCCGCAACCCTTAGCGAGATTGCGGCATCACTCTGTTTTAGTCGTCAGTAGGCAGAAGGTTACTCTGTGCGCTCGACAATCGAACGAATATTCTGAATCAGCATCGCAACTGCAACCGAGTTGAAGCCGCCCTCCGGAATAATCACGTCGGCATAACGCTTCGATGGCTCGACAAACTCCTCGTGCATCGGCTTTACGGTCGAGGTGTACTGATTGATGACCGACTCCATCGAACGACCACGGTCGCGTACGTCGCGCAGAATGCGTCGTGCCAAACGAACGTCGGCGTCCGTATCGACAAATACCTTGATGTCCATCAGCTCGCGCAACTCTTTGTTCTCGAATATCAGAATGCCGTCGATGATGATAACCTTCGACGGTTTGACCGGAACGGTCTCGTCGGTGCGGTTATGCTCGACGAACGAATATACGGGGTGCTCAATCGGAACATTGTTTTTCAGTGCGCGAACGTGCTCCACGAGCATATCCGTATCGAATGCCTGCGGATGGTCGTAGTTGAGACGTGTGCGCTCCTCGTAGGTGAGTTCCGGATGCGCCTTGTAGTAGTAATCGTGGCACAGCGTTGCCACATCCTCCTCTCGGAACGCCTCTTGAAGACGCTTTACGAGGGTACTTTTGCCGGAGCCGGTGCCGCCTGCGACACCAATAATCGTTACGTCCATAATTGTTTTGTGGTTAGTGGTTACAAAAAAAGAGGTTGCGAATTGCTTCGACGACCTCTTTTTGTGTATTGTTAATTATTAAGCATCAATGTTTGCATAGTGAGCGTTGCGCTCGATGAACTCGCGTCGCGGAGCAACATCGTCACCCATCAGCATCGAGAAGATACGGTCGGCTTCGGCTGCATTTTCGATAGATACCTGACGAAGGATACGGGTCTCCGGATTCATCGTGGTCTCCCACAACTGCTTTGCGTTCATCTCACCCAAACCTTTGTATCGCTGAATGTGCGCACCCTTACCAAATTCGGCAGTGATGGCGTCACGCTCCTGCTCGGTCCAGCAGTAACGCTCGTTGTTGCCCTTCTTTACAAGGTACAATGGTGGGGTAGCGATGTAGACGTGACCATTCTCGATGAGCTCCTTCATCTTGCGGAAGAAGAATGTGAGCATCAGTGTTGCGATGTGCGCACCATCGACATCGGCATCGGTCATAATGATAATCTTATCGTAACGCAGACCCTCCAAGTTTAGTGCCTTGCTATCCTCCTCGGTGCCAATCTTTACACCGAGAGCGATAAACATATTCTTAATCTCCTCGTTGTCCCACATCTTGTGTTCGAGTGCCTTCTCGACGTTCAGAATCTTACCGCGCAACGGCATAATTGCCTGGAAGTTACGGTCACGACCCTGCTTTGCCGTACCACCTGCCGAGTCACCCTCCACGAAGAAGATTTCGGCAATCGAACGGTCGCGGCTCGAACAGTCGGCCAACTTGCCCGGCAGACCTGCACCCGAAAGTGGCGTCTTGCGCTGTACGGCTTCACGTGCCGAACGTGCTGCGTGACGTGCCGTAGCGGCGAGGATAACCTTCTGCACAATGGCGCGTGCATCCTTCGGATTCTCCTCCAAGTAGTTTGCCAACGCCGACGACAAGGCCTGATCGACCGCAGCCGACACCTCGTCGTTACCGAGTTTGGTCTTGGTCTGACCCTCGAACTGCGGCTCTGCAACCTTAACCGATACGACAGCGGTCAAACCCTCGCGGAAGTCGTCACCGCTGATTTCAAATTTCAGTTTCGCCAACAGACCCGACTCGTCGGCATACTTCTTCAACGTACGGGTCAAAGCGCGACGGAAACCGGTGAGGTGCGTACCACCCTCTATGGTGTTGATGTTGTTTACGTAGGAGTGTACGTTCTCCGAGAAGGAGTTGTTGTACTGCATAGCAACCTCCACAGGAACGCCCTTCGACTCGGTGTCGAGGTAGATAATCGAGTCAATAATCGGCTCGCCACGGGTCGCATCCAGATACTTGACGAACTCTTTCAGACCATCCTGCGAGAAGAATGTCTCGCTGCGAGGATTGCCCTGCTCGTCCTTGTCGCGCATATCGGTAATCGTGAGGCGGATACCTTTGTTTAGGAATGCCAACTCGCGCAGACGGTTCGAGAGAATGTCGTACTTATACTCGGTTGTGAGCGTAAAGATGTCGCCATCCGGCTTGAAGGTGATGGTCGTACCGCGGTCCTCGCAGTCGCCCAGAATCTCAACCTGTGAGGTTGGGACGCCTTTGCTGTATGTCTGCTTGTAAATCTTACCGCCACGGTGAATCTCGGCAACGAGCAGCGTCGAGAGTGCATTCACGCAGGATACACCCACGCCGTGCAAACCACCCGAAACCTTGTAACTACCCTTGTCGAACTTACCGCCGGCGTGCAGGACGGTGAGTACCACCTCCAATGCCGATTTGCCCTCCTTCTCGTGGAAGTCGGTCGGAATACCACGACCATTGTCGCGCACCGAAATCGAGTTGTCCTCGTTGATGGTGACGTATATGTCGTTACAATATCCTGCCAATGCCTCGTCGATCGAGTTGTCCACAACCTCATATACGAGGTGATGCAAACCCTTTTCGCCGATGTCGCCGATGTACATCGCCGGACGTTTGCGGACAGCTTCCAGACCTTCGAGTACTTGGATATTTGATGCGGAATACTCCTCTTCCTGTCCCTTCTTTACAAATTCTTGTTCGGTGTTCATAATGTTGTAATCAAACTGTTCTAAAAAACGTACAAAACTACGATTTTTTTTTGAAAAATCCAACTCTAAATCGAAGATTTAACGCTTAATAATTCCGTGATATCGACTTCCGTTGCGGCTCCCTGCGAAAAAAGCAGCGTTCGAGACGGATAACTCTCTATGAGTGAGGTGTTATGCGTAGCCATAACGACCGCTGTTCCCGCCGCTGCGATTTCGTGAAACAGACGCACGATGCTCTCTGCCGTGACGGGGTCGAGATTACCTGTCGGCTCGTCGGCCAAAATCAGAGTAGGGGAGTTGAGTAGGGCTCGTGCAATGACCAATCGCTGACGCTCGCCACCCGACAACTCGAACGGCATCTTGTACTGCTTGTCGGCAATGCCCGTGAGGTCCAAAACCTCCGCAATACGCTCGCTGATTTTCTGCTCGTCACGCCATCCTGTCGCCCGCAGTACGAACGCGAGATTCTGGTATGCATTGCGGTCGGAGAGCAACTGCAAATCCTGAAAAACGATGCCTATATTGCGACGTAGGTAGGGTATATCCCGATTGCGCAGTTGGCGCAGGTCGTACCCCGCAACCTCGCCCTCGCCCTCCAAGAGCGGCAGCTCGGCATAGAGGGTGCGGATAAGCGAACTCTTGCCGCTTCCGACGCGACCGATGAAATATACAAATTCGCCCGCCGAAACTCTCAAATTGACCTCCGACAAGACCTTTTCGCCTTGCTTGCTTACGTTGCGCTCGGTGAGAGCCGTAAAGGGGTCCTCGTTGTGGTAGATAGCGGCATTTTCGAGCCGTACCACACACTTTTCGTTTGTTGCCATACGATTATGTTTATAATCGTCAAAGATAACAATTTTTGGCGTTTTGACCAAATAAAATCACAAAACCGCGAATGCTGCGCGCAATTTTTGCAATTACGCCAAAAAAACGCTAACTTCGCACCGAAGTTTTCAAGCAAACGCTCCTCCGAGCCGTTCGCCGTAAGTGGGGTAGTCGCCTTGCGGTCGGCGGTCGCGGTCGGAGAGCCGCAAAACTCGCACAACGTCCCTTATGGAGAGGGGGTGACCGGTTTTGACAGCAGGTAGAGTTTGATTGTAAGCACGCCGAGCATTGTGTGGGGTCTCGTAAATCGCAACACTCAAACTACAAATGGCAATAACAGCTATGCACTCGCTGCCTAATTTTCCAGGAAAATTGGCTTAATCGACGGGCCCAAGGAGGTCCGACGACGAGTATCCCGAACGGTTGTTCCGCTCTTTAATAATCGTTCATACGGGGTATCATCAATTTAGAGATAGCGCGGCGTGTGCCTCGGTCGTCGCGTGAGATTTAGGGGCTGGGATTCGGATTTGGCAGTCGCCTGCCGTATTCGGATAGGAGGATTAAATGGCGACTAAGCGTGTAGAAAGCTTTTGGGCTCCTTGTTTGGACGCGGGTTCGACTCCCGCCACCTCCACCGACAAAAAAGACACCTGCGAAAGGTGTCTTTTTTGTGTCGAAAATGATTAACTACGGATGGCGGACGTTATATTTCGCCACCCTCCTCCATCTCACCGTTGCTTCCACCGCCAACTACGTCACCGCCAATACTTGTGAGCATCGTATTGGCACACTCTATTTCAAGTAGTTTTATATATGGCGGTAGGTACTCTTTTTGTGTTGTATTCATCGTCTATTTGATAATCAAATCAACCCTTTCATCCTCCATCGAATCCTCATCTTCGGTGTCGATATCTACATTAGAGTTGTTTTGATTCGATTCGGTACGAAAATTATTAAAATAGTCACGCCAACCCTCTGCTGCCTGATATTCATCAACAAAGTCATCACCCACAACGAGTATAATACTTCCCACTTGTCCGACAAATACGTTGTTGCCCAATGTTGGGGGCACCTCCGGTTTCAAAATCACTTTGACAAGTGTGGTACACCCGTAGAACATTTCGTCTGAAATTACGCTTATTTGCTTCGGTATTGTGATGGTTTCGAGCTTTGCGCAGTTCTTGAACGACGGCAACATTGTCAGCGAGTAGAAGTACTCCAACTCGTTGAATCGTGTGACGTCCGACGGAATCGGATAGAGAGATTGGTCAGGAAACGCTGTTATACCCGCTATCTCTACCATTGATAATTTGCCGTCCTTGTTCATATCGAAGTGGGTTAGACAGTACTCGCGCATTGCACGGTCTTCGATGGTTAGATGATCGACCAGAAAACCGGCTACGTTTGTATTGTAGGCATATCCGTTGCTCAACTTTGCAGAGGTGAACGATGCGGAGAATGTCGTAGTGGAGGTTTCGAGCATAATTTGACGTTCGGTTGCTTCCGAAGCGGGAATTGCAGCGTAAACACTACGTACGCCCGTTGTGGATGCCGAACCACCCGGCGAAAGGGCTATTTGTCCGGTATATGGCACGAATGATAACGAATTTCGATTGGCGTTGTTTTGCAAGTCGAAAGCATTGGTGACATTGGTCAATATAACCCGATTGATGCCCGTCGAGGATGGTATGTCGGACAAACTAATCATCACATAACTCATAATGAACGAGAACGACAGCGAGCAGTTGTTAAACGACGCCCCGTCTGCCACAACGGTAGAGTACACGCACAATGGCACGCCTCCCGTAGTGCCGCGCTGTTCGGACATATCTATATGTATGCCGTCGAACGCGATTTCGGTGCTGTTGTCTTGTGCCGGATAGAGGTACGTTATCACATCACCGTTACGGATGGTTCCGCTAATCGAGCCGGAAAATGTTGTTTGTGTTCCGCTTGCATCTGCCGTAAGTTGTCCGCCAAGAATCTTACCCGTTGTGTGGTTTATGACCGAAAGTTTGTCTCCCACTGCCCATTTGATTCTCACGGTGTATTGCGATGAGGCACGCGTTTGCGACTCCTCTTCGCCCGTCGGATTGTCTATGACAGGCAATTCGGGAAGTTTGGCATTCAATGTCACGTCAAAATCACCACTTGCCACTATCTGTTGCGTTGGTTTTTCGCACGAGAGTAGCAAGATGATGATTGATACGAATAGTGTGCATCGTTTCATACGCTTATGCTACCGGAATGGTCGTATCCACTTTACCCATCGACGCCTCGTCCTCGGTTTGGAGTGTTACGCCGGCACCCTTATCGTCGCTGCTGAGCGTGATGCGTACGTTGTTTAGGCAGTTGCGCTTTACCTGTATAGTCTTTGTGCCCAAATCCTGCGTTACGCCGATACCGCGTTTCCACGTCAACTTTACGGTCATATTCTCGGTGTAGTTGTCGGCATACAGCCAAGCGTTGTACGTGTCGTAGAACGCAATAAACTGCTCCTCGCTCTCGTACGATGTGGTTGCTGTCGTATTCTCGATAAACGTGCGCGTATCGTTGTATATCTGTACGGTAACCTCACCGTCCGTTACTCCCGATAATTCGTATTTGAGGCGGAAACCGGTGCGTTTGAGTACAAAGTCCAGCGTTGCTACCTCGCCCGTCGGCGTGTATTTGTTCACTTCGCCATAGAACCAATCGGTGCAAGTAGGGTAGCGTACCTCTTTCAGCGAACCTTCGCGAATGCTCTTAAATTCGAATGCCGAATCATACGAATAAGTGCTTACATCCGTAGCATCTACACCTTTGTAATAGTGCAGGTAGTTGTTGGAGTTGTAGAAAAACTTATTAGTACAAAAATACCAGTTATTATCCAAATATCCCCAACGCCTGCTCCTATCATCAGAATAATACTTATAATAGAAAAACGGTCCTACATAATTAGTAGGAGGATTGTATGAGTGCTGTTTACTTACAAGCACTCCATTATTAGTTAAAGAAAAATAGTCGCTTAAATGTGATTTTGCATCGCGTACCATAGCCATACGGATATCGTATGTTGAGCCGGTCTTTAAGTTAAGTTGCATCTTCGATACATCGTCGAAAATACCCATCGCGAATGGCTCTCCGCCTTTATACACCTGCACGGCATAGAGGTCGTTGAGCGAAGCCGAGCCACGTGTTAATTCCTCCTCCGAGATGGTGATTTCGCCCACGGTGTTGAATGTTACAAGGCAGTCGCGGCCCTCTTCGATAGCCATATCTTCCTTCTGGCACGCCAACGCGAGGAGTGCTAATAATATAATGGTAAATATCTTTTTCATAGGTCGTCGCTAATTTTCAGGTTTTACAATAATGTCGATAAGGCCGTCGGTGTTCAAGCCGAGGTCAATAAGGTTCTCCTCGTTCAACTCCTCCTCCGTGATGGCAAGCGATGCACCTGAGAGGTCCGGATTGAGGACGATATTGACGGTGGTCATCACGTTGCGCTTGAACTGCACATTCTGGCTTTGGCTCAAATCCCACAGCACGCCACGATTACTATCGTAGTTCATCTGAATCGTTGCTACGTGAGGTAAATCATTTGCATAAACGCCCGCAACATCAGGGAATGTGTAGATGCGCTCTGCGCCGGCATCATCTTTGGAATAAGTGTACGAGTAGAAGTCGCCGGCGCGCACGGTGAAGGTACCCTCCTTAACACCCGATACGACAAATTTGGCTCCGAAAACCGCACGCTTCAAATAGATGTCGATGGTACCGTTAGGTACGGGAACATAGTCGGATGTGATACCGTAAAAGCGATTGATATTCGGTGAGTATGTCGAGTAGTTGGTTGTCGATGGCGATTCCACCGATGCAAGGTGTGTTTGACTGCTACCCAAACCGGTAAAATAGCTCGAAGTGCCAATGATAAACGAGTTGCTGATAAGGGTCGAGTTCGATGCGCTGGTTTGGAACGGATAGCAATAACCCGAATAAGCGTTGTTGAATGCCTGACCATAATATATGGTGTTTTTAGCATCCTTGATTAATGTACAATAGATTTTGTACTTGTGGTTGGAGAGTAGCGTGATACTCATATCAGCCACATTGTCAAACAAACCGTAAGCATAGATGTCGTCCTGTACTCCGTCGCCCTCCTTGTCGTAATAAACATTCATCGCATATGCATCCGTAGATGCTTCGGCACGCGATAGAGGTTCGGTTGTTACATCAATCTCGCCACCAATCGAGAAAGAGACGGTGTACGCTTCGGCGGAAGGTGTCGGTGTGCCCGAATCTTCCTTCGAGCAAGATGTTGCCATCAGTGTAAATGCGACCAACGGCAACAGCAAACAATGCGTTAGTTTCATTGTGTTACCATAATTTAATTTACCGTAGCATCTCCTGTGCGGTGGGGTAGTAATATAAACAGAAAGTGTGGAGATGATTCCCGTTTATTTAATCGAAGGTTGTGGAAAGACCTGACAGTAATAAACGATACAATGCCCCACACCTGTATATAGCAATACGTCGGTATGGGGTACATACCAATATTATATATACAAGAAATAGGTGTTGCTCGTCGTCCTACTGTCTTGAAAATTTCCACATTTTCGATTAAGGACTGCGAAAACACTTTCTATATGTCTGCTGCTCTGGCAAGATATACCATTCAGCACTACAAAATTAGAATTTTTTTTGCAAACGAACAACACCTTGCGGGGCATTGTTCGTAAAATATATCTTATTTATGATGGTTTGGTTTGGTTTGGTTTGGTTGCGCGCCCTTAAATTCTTGAAATTCCCTAAACTCTCTAATCTCCCTAAATTCCCTGATGTCCTTAACTTCCCGGAACCTCCTTAAAATGCCACCCAACCCACAGAGTAGGGCCAGATAAACAAAAATGATGTAATATGTACGTTATGTTAAATTATATAGGTATTACATCGGAAATACATTATTTATAAATATCTTTGTATCATACATCGTGAAAGGTGCATATCACAGATATACAATATATTATATTGGTATCGGTGTCGATTTTAACCTTCCGAGAATCGTATAAAATAAAATTTGTGACGGACGGTGCACAAAATTCGGCTCGTCGCGCGTTAAATTTTTCGTGACAGCCGGGTTGCCAGATAAGTCGCCGGCTCTGTCGAAGATGCGCAGCGCACACGGTCGTTATTTTCGTGGGGTGAACGCCTCGAATGATTTGTCGGCATAGACAACAATCACTCGTTCGATGCCGGCCGACGATCCGACCACGCGAGCAATATCTGCCATCTGCTCGATTGCTCCGGTGTCGGTACGTTGCGTCGTTGAACTCGCTGCTTCCGTCTGATGAGCGAAAACTCCGGAGGAGAGACCATCTTCCCTCGATGCGTCATTTTGAACAGCGGACCGACCATCGCCACCGGCCGCCACATTGTACATCTGTTCGGCATCGCCAAGCAACCAGTAGGGGTTAATCTGCGGAAAACGATTGACAATTTTGCAGATCAACTCAAAACTCGGATTGTTGCGTCCGCTCAAAATATGCGACACTCCTGCTGGTTTTATTTCGAGCATCTCCGCCAACCGACTTGCAGACAAATTCTCGTTCTGCATCAAAATTCTCAATTTTTCCTTCATTTTTGCTATTTTTTACAAATATAAATACTTTTTACAAAATCAACAAATAAATTTACACATTTGTAAAATGTTAATAACTTAGCAATTTGTTTACAACTGTAAATAACACAAATAAGGTTAAATCGCGCTCAAAAATTCGCCTTTATCTAAACTTTATAAAACATCGCTTAAATAGTTGGTATTTAAGTATAATAACCATTATAATAGTGCGCATAACGTGTATATATCGGATATATGTCACTACCCTGCTTAAAATACAATGTTTTACTTTCGTTAAATCGTGTAACTTATTGATATTTGGCAATATAATGTATAAAATAACAAAAATTGAACACGGATAAATTTGATAAAATCTTGTACATTTTTAGACGTCTTTCTGCTTTACAAATGTAACACAAAACCAAGGTAATTAACAGCCATTGTGTTTAACAAATGTAATAAATGCAAAATAACAAAAGTTGTAAAGTTTTACAAATGTAAATTGAACAGTTGTAAATAGTGAAAAATTTTGTAAAATTGGAGTCTTTCGATAAATGATTCACTAAATTTTAGCCAGATTGCCGGCAGAAGATATATTATGTTAAATATGCGTATGCGCGGATAAATAAAAACGCCCTATATATTGTTGAATATAAGGGCGTTATAAAGTTGTTAACAGCGTGTTATTTGCTCAACTCTGCTGCGATTTCCGAGAACTCATCCGGAGTTAATTTGAGCTTTTCTTTGCGAAAATCGACGTCATTTTCGGTGTTCATCGGGATTAAATGGATGTGCGCGTGCGCTACTTCGAGCCCGAGCACCACCATTGCGACCTTTTTACATCCTGTTGTTGCCTTAATTTTCGCTGCAATGGATTTTGCGAAGAGTGTCATACCTGCCAACGTCTCGTCATCGAGGTCGAACAGATAGTCCACCTCGCACTTCGGAACGACAAGCGTGTGACCTTTTGCCAACGGGTTAATATCGAGGAATGCGAAAAATCTATCATCCTCCCCCACTTTGTAGCAAGGTATCTCCCCCGCTATTATTCTTGAAAAAATTGATGCCATAGCGTAACTGTTTTTTGAGTTAATATGAATAGAAGTCGTCGTGATCGTGGTAGTGGTAATGGTGATCGTGGCGTGTGCAGAAGAGCTCGTGGTAAATCATTACCTTCATCCAATCAACCTCTCCCCAACGCGGCACTCTTTCGACTCTCGGCTGCGACGGTTTCGTGTCTTGCTCGCTCTTACGCTTTGAGTTGCTCTCCTCCTTTTTTACGAGCGAATACTTGGCGCACTCCTGACGCAGTGGCGGCAGTTCGGTACCCGTACAAGTCGTAAATCCCTCCTTGTCCGACAGCGACTCCGGCTCTCTATCCTCTACTGCGGGCTTCGGACCCTCAATGACGCGTAGCAACGCACGAAATAGCGCGTATATGCCCAATATTGTCAATACCAAGAAGATTACAAATGAAAACATACTCTATCTGTTTTTATGGTTCGTACTCGGCTACTCTTCCTTGCTCTCTGCACCTCGTTTGACGCTTTCAATGCCCTTTACGTGGCGGAACTTGTCCATCAAGGCGTTGAGTGCGTCGGCATCCTGTACGTAGATGCTCAAAATACCCTCGAAAATGCCGTCGTGACTACGGATGGATACCTCGCGTATATTGATGCTGAAATCGTCCGATACGATATGCGTAATCTCCAACAACAGCCCCATACGGTCGATGCCTCGCAACTCGATGGTCGAGAGGTACGATACCGCTTTGTGTTGCGACCATTTGATTTGGTCTTTAATGATATTCTTGCCGAAGAGCGATGCCAATCGGTTCAGTTCGTTGCAGGTTGATTTGTGGACGAAAATCTTACCCGTTGTAGGGTCTTTGAAGCCCACAACGCTGTCGCCCGGCAACGGATTGCAGCACGTCGCGATGACGAATTGATCGTCGCCCTGAGATATCTCGCTGCGGCCGTTATCTTGCTCCTCGTCGGTGTCCGTGTTGTCCGAATCGCGCCACAATTTCCAGAATTTCAGAATTTTGCTCGCCGAGTTGGATTTCAGAATCTTGTCAAGGTTGTCCAATACGATGATTCCTGCACCGATTTTGCTGTACAACTCGTCTTTGTTGTTGCATCCATACGCAGCGAGTACTTTACGTAGCACACGACCATTTATCGAGACGTTGTATCGCGCCAACTGCTCCTCGAAAACTGCCTGTCCGTGCTCGATATTGTTTTGGCGTTCGCGCTTCAAGAAGCTCGTAATCGCCTGCTTGGCTTTGGTTGTCGTTACGATGTCGAGCCATTCGGCCTTCGGCTTGGCGTTGTCGGCCGTGATAATCTCTATCTGGTCGCCCGACTTTATATGCTTGGTAATTGGCTCGATTTTGTGGTTTATCTTCGCGCCAATCGCCTTGTTTCCGATTTTGGTGTGGATGTCGTATGCGAAATCCAGCGCAGTTGCACCGAATGGCAATCGACGTTGTTCGCCCTTTGGTGTAAAGACGGCAATCTCGGATGTGTAGAGCGACAAGCGGAAGTTGTCCAAGAACTCTACGGCATTCTCTGTCGGACTGTTAAGTGCATCGCGGATTTTGCTCAACCAGTTGTCAAAAGCGTCATCGCTCTGCGAGAGCGTCGCCTTCTTGTATTTCCAGTGCGCCGCAAAACCGCGCTCGGCAATCTCCTCCATACGTTGCGTGCGCACCTGAACCTCTACCCACTTGCCGTCGGGGCCCATTACGGTCGAGTGCAACGCCTCGTAACCGTTTGCTTTCGGCATACTGATCCAGTCGCGCAGACGGTCGGGTTTTGGTGCGTATATGTCTGTAATCGAGGAGTATATCTGCCAGCATTGCGTCTTTTCCGAAGGGAATGGAACGGCTTGGAAAACGATGCGGACGGCAAACAGGTCGTATATCTCCTCGAACGGAATCTGCTTGCGCTGCATCTTGGTCCATATCGAGTATATACTCTTTATGCGGCCGGATATCTCGTATTTGATATTGTTCTTGTCGAGAGTTTCGATAATCGGGGCGCAGAATCGGTCGATATACGCCTGACGCTCCGATTCGCTTTCGGCAATTTTGCGCGATATGTTCTCATACTCCTCCGGGAAGCGATACTTCATACAGAGGTCTTCCAACTCGCTCTTAATCGGGTACAATCCGAGACGATACGCGAGCGGAGCAAACAGATGGATGGTTTCACCCGTAATCTTAATTTGCTTATTGCGAGGCATATACCCCAGCGTTCGCATATTGTGCAGTCGGTCGGCAATCTTGATAAGTATCACGCGAACGTCGTCCGAGAGTGTGAGCAAAACCTTTCGGAAGTATTCGGCTTGTGCCGAGGTGTCGGCATTAAAGACGCCCGACATCTTGGTCAGGCCATCGACCATTGTGGCGATTTTCGTTCCGAATATACGCTCGATATCCTCGACTGTGTACTCGGTATCCTCCACGACGTCGTGCAGCAGTGCCGCCACGACCGACTTGACACCCAAGCCAATCTCCTCGACGGCAATTTTGGCTACCGCAATAGGATGCAAGAGGTAGGGCTCTCCTGAACGGCGCCTTACCCCTTGGTGTGCCTCCTTTGCTAAAAAGAAGGCGCGTTTGATGAATTTCCAATCTTCGTCGTTCTTACAAATCTTTGTGCAAGAGAGCAGAAGGTCGTTATACGCATCATTTATAAGTTTCTCATCCTCTTTGCTGTAATCCATATCACTTGAAGTATTACTTCGTCTTCATTGCTTCGCGAACTTTTGCTTCGATTTCGGCGCAGAGCTCCACGTCCGATTTGAGCAATTCCTTCACGGCGTCGCGACCTTGTCCAATCTTTCTATCGCCATACGAGAACCACGAGCCGGCCTTCTTGATGACCTCGAAATCAACTGCAAGGTCAAGAATCTCGCCAATCTTCGAGATACCCTCGCCGAACATAATGTCGAACTCGGCCTTCTTGAACGGAGGTGCCACCTTATTCTTCACAACCTTGACCTTTGTGCGGGTACCGAGTTGCTCGTCGCCATCCTTGATGACTGCCGTACGACGAATGTCGATGCGGACACTTGCGTAGAATTTCAGTGCGTTACCGCCCGTCGTTGTCTCCGGGTTGCCATATACGACACCGATTTTGTCGCGCAACTGGTTGATGAAGATACACACGGTCTTGGTCTTCGATATGCTTGCCGTGAGCTTACGCAGTGCCTGCGACATGAGGCGTGCCTGCAAGCCCATCTTCGAGTCGCCCATTTCGCCTTCGATTTCGGCCTTTGGCGTGAGTGCCGCAACCGAGTCGATAACGATGATGTCGATCGCGCTCGAACGGATGAGCGAATCGGCAATCTCCAACGCCTGCTCGCCATTGTCCGGCTGCGAGATGAGCAGATTATCTACATCTACACCCAACTTCTGTGCGTAATAACTATCGAATGCGTGCTCGGCGTCGATGAATGCTGCAATGCCGCCCGCCTTTTGTGCCTCGGCGATAGCGTGGATTGCAAGCGTTGTTTTACCCGACGATTCAGGGCCGTAAATCTCGATTACTCGACCCTTTGGATAGCCGCCGACTCCGAGTGCAACGTCCAGCGTGATAGAGCCGGTCGGAATAACCGGAATATCTGTCACGCTTTCGCTGCTCATACGCATAATCGAGCCCTTGCCGAAATCCTTTTCAATTTTGTCCATAACGGCCTTCAATACCTTCAACTTCTCAGGGTTAGCCGCATTAGTGTTCTCTGCCATATTTTTTATCGTTTATAATTTTCTACAAATCTTTTTTACCGTTAGGTAAATTTATGCTCAAAGTTAAATAAAAATCTTCGAAAAAGCACGTTTTTGTTCAAAAAAGTGTGCTTAATCCCAAAACATCGTGGTTTTGACTTGTCTCTCAAACTCCTCTTCGGTCGAATTGAGACGGTGCATACACGACGGACAGCGTATTGCTACATCCGTTTCAATATGATTTTCGCACCCTACGCACATACAAAGAGTGCCATAATCCCCTCTCGCGATGTGCAGAAACTCCGTTCCGCAATGTTCGCATTTGATTTGATAACTTACTGCCATGATTTTCCAAAGTTTTTAAGGTGTGTTTTTTGTTAATTCCTTGCTGTCTGATGGGGCATTGCTACCCTATCTGCACCAATCGTCCGAACCTCCGCAAATGGTTTGTAATACGTTTGCCGAGAATGCGATGATAACCATAATGCTGAATAACATAATCGTCTCCTCCTTCATTTTTCTGTTTAACTTGTTTCTCTTGTCGGAGTTGTTTTTGCCTCTAATCCCTCCGTTTCGAGTACAAAGTAACGGTGACTTTGTGACAACTTGTGACACAAGAATAAAAAGTGCAAAAAAAGTGTGAAAAAAAGTGCAACTCTCGAAAATCGGAGAATTGCACTTTTTTGGGGGGGTGGTTGGCGCGGTAGTCGTTTAATCGCTACACAGACGCTCCAAGTTACAATGTATCAACTGCTCGTTGTCGTCGTATAGATGCATACCGTTGCCTTCGCAATATCGCCACATCCGACAATCGGCACAACGTCCCTTGCGCGCCCACGCGCGGTTGCGATAACGCTCGAACCGAGAATCCCAGACCTCCCATAAGTCGTCCGTGTATATATTGCCTTCATCGAATCGTGCGCGAATACTCGTGCAACCGGATATCGCTCCGTCGATGCGTATGCCTGCAATGCCGACACCTGCCATACATCCGAAGAAGTTGTCGCGGACTTCGGCCTCGTAACTCCCTAAAAATCCCTCACATCCGTACGATAGGCGGATTCTGCCTTCGCGACGTGTGGCGACGATAAAATCCATCAATTCTCGGTATTGTGCAGGTGAAAGTTGCAGTTGCTGGTCGTCGGCGGCTCGCCCTACCGGGAAGATTGTAAATATGCGCCACGCTCGGCACCCTTCCGCTATAAGAAACTCTTTGAAGGCGGAGAGTTGTTGAAAATTGTCGGGCGAAACGCAGGTGACGACATCGTAGTTGATGCCGCCTTGTCTGACAATTATGCGTAGTGCTTGGAGGGCGCGGTCGAAGCTGTGCGGATTGCGGCGGATTGCATTGTGTTGTTCTGCGAATCCGTCCATTGACAGCGTGATAGAGCGCAGACCGGCATTGCAGAGTGACGTCATACGCTGACGGTCGAGCAGCATACCGTTGGTTACTATACCCCATCGAAAACCGCGTCGTGTTAGTTCTGCGCCGACCTGTTCCAAATCTCGACGAATTAACGCCTCGCCACCGGTGATGGCTATCAACACTTCGTTTGGATTTACGTGCGGAGTTATGCTCTCGATGGCTCGCAGGAAATCTTCTGCCGGCATATCTTCGACATCTGCCGCAGCTCGACAATCGCTACCGCAATGCCGGCAATTGAGATTGCAACGCAGCGTACACTCCCAAAACAGCACTTTCAGGTCGTGCTGCATAGCGAGTTGCTTGCGCTCGCGAGCGAATAGTTCCAATGCGATGCGCTTGCGGATGCCGAGCGATGATTTCATTATTCAGCTTGCGACGATGATGGTAGCGAAATGGAGCAGTTGTCGTTGTCGATGTTGGATACGCGGTGTACGACTGAAAGATATTCGCCGTTCTTTGCACCATCAATATCCTCTGCTATAATCTGTACAGAGTGGTCAAAACAACCCTCCAACGCGAAACGTCCGTTTCCGTCCGTGTATGCCACTTGGTCTTTGCCGTTATGGCTAACGCTGACTTTAACGCCTTCGATTGATTGTCGTGTGGACGAATCGATAATCTCTCCGCTGATACCGTCGAATGGCTCATAGAATGTCTCGTCGTAAGGCATTGCATAACACGCTGTAAGCATCGGGGCTGCCGAAAATCCCATTAGGGCTAAAATTGCTCGTCGAAGATTTGTTTTCATAGCGTTGCGGTTTTAGTTGGTTGCTCAATGTTTTAGCGACGGATAGACTTTCGTTTGTGGGCGAAAATATAACCTTTCCTTGCAAATATAAACATAAATAGCGTAAAAACCAAATTTATGCGTCAAATTGGATAAAATACCCCCCCTATCGAACATATTTTTGCAGGTACTCGGCGATATATGCCTGCAACTCCGGTGCGTCAATTATACGGATGTCGTCCAGCAGTCCGATGACAAAGCGGGCAACGCCTTGCATATTGGCAACCTCCGTGTCGAGCATCCAATGCCGACCGTCGGGTTGTGGTGTGAGGTACTTTTCGGAGAGCGGATACTCCTCGATGAGCAGGTTGTATGCCAAGCGGCCTAACTCAATGCGTATGCGTGTTTTATGCTCGCCAATCATACGGAATATATCCATAAAACCCTCTCGGTGCTCCGATTCGTATTGCCACTCCTCGTCGAGAACTTCGACGCTGGCTATGCGGGCGGTTTTGAAGACTTTGCATTGTTTCGACTCCTCGTCAAAACACCATACGTTTACGTAGTTGGTCGTGAACGAAAACGGCTCTACCCTGCGGTCGCGTCGTGTGTTTGCCGATTGGTAGTTGCGCAGTATGACTTGTCGGCGGCGTTCGATGGCATCAATAAGTGCGTGGACATTTCCTGCGTTGCGACCTTTGACCACCGTGTCGGCCAGCGTGCGGGAGTCGTACACCGAGTACAATTTGTGTTTAAGGTTCTGTTTTAGGAGATTTGTGTCGTCAATGCTCTCGATTGCGCGGCGCAGAATAACCGCCTCCTCCTCGGTGAAGTGTACCAACTGTGAGATATCCTTGAAGTATGGCGACTCCTTGTCGAGACGAATGTAGTTGCCGCTCTTTTTGATGACGAAGCCCGCCTCGCGGAAGGTGTCGATGTAGCGATAAATGGTACGGCGCGACATATCGAGTCGCTCGGCAAGGTCATCCACCGAGTATTCGACATTCGCGGTGAGCATCTTCATCAGACGCAGCATTCTCTCCAATTTTGGCTGATCCATATCCCAAAGGTACGAAAAAAGGTGTTACTCTCAAACGAATAACACCTTTTTTTCTTCTATTTTGTGCAGTTTACCCTACTCTGCAACAATCTTTTCGATTGCCTCGACCTGCTGGCGGAACGATTTGTCGGTATCCATCAGGTTCGATATCGTCTTGCACGAGTGGAGCACCGTTGCGTGATTTCGACCTCCGATTGCCGCGCCGATTGCCGTCAGTGGCATCTTCGTATGTTGCTTTGCCAAATACATCGCCAACTGTCGAGCAATAGCCACTTCGCGCGTACGCTCCGACGAGTCGAGACGCTCGCGGTCGATGTTCATCTCGCGACATACGACTTCGATAATGTGCTCGATGGTTATCTCCTTCTGGTAGAGTGATATGTACCCCTTCAAAATATCCTTTGCCAACGAAATCGTGATGCGCTTGCCCATAAACGAGGTGTTTGCAACGAGCGACGAAATAGCGCCCTCGATTTCGCGGATATTTGCCGAAATGTTCTCTGCCAGGTAGATGATTACATCCTCCGGAATCTCGGCATTCAAGCGTGCTGCCTTGGCTTTGATAATCTTGATTTTCGTCTGGAAATCAGGGATATGAATCTGTGCCGACAGACCCCACTTGAAACGTGTGAGGAGTCGGTCCTCGATATCTTTCAACTCAACGGGCGGCTTGTCGGAGATGAGCACCAACTGTTTGCCTGACATTTGCAGGTGGTTGAAGATGTTGAAGAATGCCGTTTGCGTACCCGATTTACCCGACAACTCCTGAATGTCGTCCAAAATCAATACATCGACCGCCTGGTAGAAGTGGATGAAATCCGAAATCTCCTTGTTGATTACGGCGGTTTGGTATTGCGATTGGAACTTGTTCATCGGAACGTAGAGTACCTGCAACTCCGGATGACGCTGGCAAATTTCGTTGCCGATTGCCTGTGCGACGTGGGTTTTGCCCAAGCCCGAATTACCATATATATATAGTGGGTTGAAGGCCATATTACCCGGATTGACCGCTACCGACATACTTGCCGAACGCACCAAACGATTGCACTCACCCTCGATAAAGTTGGCAAATGTATAGTTTTTGTTGAGTTGTGGGTCAATTTGCAGGCGATTTATGCCCGGAATTACAAACGGATTTCGTATATTTGCAATATTGGTTTGCGGCGATGCAAATGAAGCGTTGCTGGTCGCAGCATCGGACTCCGACGGAATCGACGTCTGAACATCGCTCTTTGGCACTGCATAACACAAGCGCGTTTGGTTACCGAACGACTCGGCAATCAACGGGCGAAGAACGCGAATGTAGTTGTTCTCGATCTGCTCGACGAAGTTTTTGCTCGGCACACGCAGACGAAGCTTCGTCCCGTCGAATTCCAAAGGAACAATCGGGAGAAACCATTTGGCGAACTCCTCGGCGGAGGTCTGGGCCTTGATTCTGCTCAGACAATTTTGCCAAGCGTCGCTATATGTGACCGAATTTGCGTTCATTGTGTTTATAATCAGTGGTTTGTGTCGGTGGTTTGGCTCGTTCGCGAGTTGATGAACGATGCTTGTTTTTCAACGACAATGCAAAGTTGTGAATAAATTTATATTAAAAAAAATGGTGTACCTATTGTTTATTATTTTTTTTATGTTATAGCAAAAATAATCTTTTTCGAGTATGTTTTTTTAACTCGTTGATATTGAAGAATAGAAAAATTTTTATTAAATTTGCATTTAGTAAAAATAGAATACAATCGACAATAAGTATAAGTAAAACTAATATCTACAAAAATGAACAATTTGGAAAATTTGGTATTGGGCAAGGCCCAAAAATGGCTTGATGGCGATTACGATGAAGCGACCAAAGCGCAGGTGCGTCATCTGATTGAAAATGACCGCAATGAACTCGTCGAGAGCTTCTATAAGGATCTCGAATTTGGTACGGGTGGTCTGCGTGGTATTATGGGTGCGGGTACAAACCGTATGAATATCTACACCGTAGGTTTTGCTACGCAGGGTTTGGCTAATTATTTGAAAATCAACTTTCCGGGTGAGGAGATTCGCGTGGCTATTGCTCACGATTCGCGTAACAATTCGCGTATGTTTGCCGAGCGTGTTGCCGACATCTTTGCAGCCAACGACTTCAAGGTATTCCTCTTCGATGCGCTTCGACCTACTCCGGAGTTGAGTTTTGCCATCCGCGAACTCAAATGTCAGTCGGGTGTGATGGTTACCGCTTCGCACAATCCGAAGGAGTACAACGGTTACAAGGCCTATTGGAGTGATGGTTCGCAGGTGACTTCGCCACACGATACCAATATTATTAAGGAGGTCGAGAAGATTACCGAGGTGTCGCAGGTGCTGACTGGCGGCAAGAAGGAGAATATCACGATTCTCGGCGAGGAGTTCGATAAAATCTATTTGGCGGCAATCAAGCGTCTGTCGCTCTCGCCTGAAAGCGTTGCGAAGTTTGCCGATATGAAGATTGTCTATACGCCGCTGCACGGTGCAGGTGTTCGCCTTACGCCGGAGTCGCTCAAAAACTTCGGTTTTAAGAATATCGTGTTGGTCGAGGAGCAGTGCGTGTTGGATGGCAACTTCCCTACCGTCGCATCGCCTAATCCGGAGGAGCGTGCAACAATGAAGATGGCTATCGATTTGGCCGAGCGCGAGAAGGCCGACCTTGCAATGGCAACTGATCCCGATTCCGACCGTATCGGTCTGGCTTTGCGTACCGGCACGGGCGACTATGTCCTCTTGAACGGTAACCAGACGCTCATTCTGCTTATGTGCTACCAATTGACACGTTGGGCAGAGTTGGGTCTTATCAAGGATGGCGACTATGTGGTTAAGACCATCGTAACCTCGATGATGCCTGATACGGTGGCGGCTCACTATGGCGTGAAGTGCTACAACTGCCTGACCGGCTTCAAGTACATCGCGAAGATTATCCGCGAGCAGGAGGGCAAACATAAGTATATTGGTGGTGGCGAGGAGTCGTTCGGCTACTTGGCCGGTGATTACGTTCGCGATAAGGATGGCGTATCGGCTTGTTCGCTTGCTGCCGAGGCGGCTGCTTGGTGTCGTGATACGAAGGGTATGACGCTCTACGAGTGGTTGCAGGACCTCTATGTGAAGTTTGGTTTCTTCCGCGAGTCGCTTGTTAATGTTGTTCGTAAGGGTAAGGATGGTGCCGAGCAGATTCAGAATATGATGGTCGAGTTCCGTGCCAACCCTCCGAAGTCGTTGCTTGGCTCGCCTGTTGTTCAGGTCTATGATTACAAGACGTTGGAGGTCCTCGATGTTGTGTCGGGCGAGAAGTCGCCAATCGAAGGCATTGAGGATAAGAGCAATGTTTTGCAGTGGGTTACTGCCGATGGTACAAAGGTTTCGGTACGTCCGTCGGGAACCGAGCCGAAGATTAAGTTCTATTTTGGCGTGAAGGCCGACCTTCCGTCTGTCGAGCAGTTTGACGAGGTGCAGGCGGCTCTCGATGCAAAGATTGAAGCAATCAAGGAGGAGTTGAAACTCAACTAATTCCGCGCGCCCAGAAGCAGAACGGGCTGCTCGACTTTGGTGTCGGGCAGCCCGTTTTGGTTTTGCGCATCCGATATTCGGGTCTGACTATTTTACGCGTATCAGGTTGATGCCGTCGCGGATTGGCAGGATTACGTTCTCTACCCTCTCATCCTCCGCAACGTGACGATTAAAGTCGATAATCGCCTGCGTCTGTTTGTCGCCACGCGCCACCGGCTCGACCACTTTGCCATACCACAGGATGTTGTCGGCCATAATCCAACTGCCACTTCGTACCAATCCGTGCTCGAAGAGCATATCGTAGTATGCCGTATATTCGCGTTTGTCGCCGTCGATGAATACCAAATTGTAGCATTCGCCCAACTTCGGTGCAATCTCCAACGCCGAGCCGATGTGCAGACGTATCTTGCTCTGATGCTCCGAACGCTCGAAGAACGAGAGAATCATCATCTCCAACTCGTCATCCACCTCGCAGGTGTCGATTATGCCTCCTTCGGGCAGACCTGCCGCCATACAGAGAGCCGAGTAGCCGGTGAAGGTGCCTATCTCCAATATGCGTTGCGGGCGCAGCATACGGACAATCATCTCCATCAGTCGCCCCTGAATATGCCCCGAAATCATACGCGGGTTAAGCACGCGCAGATAGGTTTCGCGCTCCAACTCTTTGAGCAGTGGCTCCTCCGGCGAGGACATTTGCTCGATATATTGTTCCAATTTCTCCATCTCTCCTTACCTATATATATAAAAGTGTCGAGTTGTTGCTCCATACCTCGTTTGCTACCTCCATAATCTCGTCGGCGGTCACGGCGTTGATTTTTCTATACGCCTCGTCGAGCGTATCGACCTCGCCGTGTACGAGCAGCGAACGACCAACGCCGAGCATATATCCCTCGTTTGCCTCGGTCGATATTGCCATCTGTGCGATAAATTGTCGCTTTGCCATCGCCAACTGACGAGCCGACAGGCGCACGTTTTGCAGTTTGCCGATTTCGCGGTCGATAATCTCTCGACAATGGTCGGCGTTCTCGTGCTCGGAGCTGAAATAGATGACCGCAATACCGCAGTCGGAGTATGGCGTGTAACTCGCTTCGATGTTGTACGACAGACCATTACGCTCGCGTACATTCACATTCAGTCGCGAATTGGCACACGGTCCTCCGAGAATGTTCACAAGCAACGAAAACGGCAATCGTTTCTCCTCGGTGATGCCGTAGGCGCGGTTGCCTATAATGCAGTGCGCCTGATGCGTGTGCCTGTTTATGCGCTTGTCGAATGGTGCGTATGGCGATGGTGCGTGGCGCGTAAATTCGCGGTGCGATGCCGGTTGCGCGCCCAAATACTGCTCGGCAATGCGTTCGATGCGGGCAGCAGATATGTTGCCGATGGTCGAGAATACCATCTGGTCGGTTGTGTGGGTGCGGCCGACAAAACGGTGCATCGCGGCACTGTCGTGTCGTGCAAGGTCACGCTTGCGGCCGAGGATGTTGTGGCCCAATTCCGACCCCTCGAAGAGCATATCCTCGAAGGTGTCGTAAATCATATCCATCGGCGAATCTTTGTACGTGTTTATCTCGTCGTAAATCACTTCGCGCTCTTTGTCGAGTTCGTGATTCGGGAATGTCGAGTGAAATGTCACATCCGATATGAGTTCGACGGCTTTGGCGAAATCGCCTCGCAGTACGGTGCCGTGTATGGTCGTGTCCTCCTTGGTTGTGTAGGCGTTCAACTCGCCACCCAGATTCTCCAACCGACAATTAACTTGATACGCTTTGCGTCGCTCGGTGCCTTTGAAAAAACCGTGCTCGACGAAGTGCGCAAGTCCGTATTCGTCGGTATGCTCGTCGCGGCTGCCGGCGTTTATAATCAGAGCACAGCGTGCCACGCCGCTCTTCACCTGGCGATGTATGCCGCGTATGCCGTTTGATAGTGTGTATGTTGAAAATTCTTCCATTTGCTGCTCTTTATTCTATTATTTGTTGAGGTGTCCGCGCAGGAATTCTCCTGTGTGGCTCTCGGCGCACTCGACAATCTGCGACGGTGTACCCTCGAATACGACACGTCCGCCATTGTCGCCTGCCTCGGGACCCAAGTCGATGATGTGGTCGGCGCACTTGATGACATCCATATTGTGCTCGACAATCACTATCGTATGCCCGTTGGCTATCAGCGCATCGAATGCGTGCAACAACTTCTTTATGTCGTGAAAATGCAGACCCGTGGTCGGCTCGTCGAAGATGAACATTATATGCCCCTGTCCGCTGTCTTTCGAGAGGAACGATGCGAGTTTGACGCGCTGACTCTCACCGCCCGAGAGCGTTGAGGAGGATTGACCGAGTTTGATATATCCGAGACCAACCTCTTGCAATGGCATAAGTCGCTCCACAATGCGACGACACGTGGCGTTCGAGGCATCCTCGCCGAAGAATGTAATTGCCTCGTCGATGCTCATATCGAGTACGTCGCAAATGGTCTTATCGCGATACTTTACGTCGAGTATCTCGTCCTTGAATCGTTTGCCGCCACACGCTTCACACGTGAGTTCGATGTCGGCCATAAACTGCATTGCAACCTTGATAACACCCTCGCCTTGACACGTCTCGCAGCGTCCGCCTGCTACGTTGAACGAGAAGTTGCTCGGTTGTATGCCGCAGTTTTTTGCGTGTGGTTGGTCGGCGTAGAGTTTGCGGATTTCGTCGTACGCCTTGATGTATGTCACCGGATTCGAGCGCGACGATTTGCCGATTGGATTCTGATCGACCATCTCGACGCTGCGAATCATCTTCACGTCGCCCGACAGACCGTCGAAATCGCCCGGATGGTCGCCGCTTTCGAGTAACATACGGCGCAGCGCCGGGTACAGAATACCCTTTGCGAGCGACGATTTGCCCGAGCCACTGACACCCGTGATGCAGGTCATTGCCCCCAACGGAATCTTTACCGTGATGTTTTGCAGATTGTGCATACGCGCCCCCTCGATGCGGATATAGTTGCGCCAAGGGCGAGTGCAGGTCGGAATCTCGATTCGGCGTTTGCCGGAGAGATACTCGGCAGTGATGCTCTCTTTGGCTTTCGATAGTTTGCTCGGCTCGCCACAGAAGACTACCCTGCCACCATTGTTGCCCGCCTCGGGACCGATATCTATAATGAAGTCGGCAGCGCGGATAATCTCCTCCTCGTGCTCGACGACGATAACCGTATTGCCCAAATCGCGCAACTGTTTCAGCACACCGATAAGGCGATGTGTATCGCGCGGATGCAAACCGATGCTCGGCTCGTCGAGAATGTAGAGCGAGCCGGTGAGATTGCTGCCGAGCGATGATGATAGGTTGATGCGCTGACTCTCGCCGCCCGAGAGCGACGACGAGAGACGGTCGAGTGTCAGATAACCCAAGCCGACATCGCTCAAATAGTGCAGTCGGTTACGAATCTCGGTGATGATGCGTGCTGCGGTTTTCGTATCGTGCTCGTCGAGCGACAGTGTATCGAAAAACTCGATAAGCGTATCGACCGACATCGAGACCAACTCTGCAATGTCGCGCCCTCCGACCTTTACGTACAATGCCTCTTTGCGAAGACGACTGCCGCCACACTCCGGACAGATTGTTTTGCCCGTATAGCGCGCTTTGAGTACGCGGAACTGTATTTTGCGACGTTCCGAATCGAGATACTCGAAAAAACCGTCCAGACCCGTAAAGTATTCGTTGCCACGCCATAGCAGACGTCGCTGGGCGGCCGTGAGTTTATAGTACGGCTCGTGAATCGGGAAGTTGAATTTGTAGGCGTTCTCGACTAACCTGTCGCGGAACCATCGCATCGTGTCGCCTCTCCAACAAGCAATCGCGTTGTCGAAGATGCTCTTCGATTTGTCGGGTACGACCAAATCCTCGTCAATGCCGATTACCTTGCCGTAACCCTCGCAGTGCGGGCAGGCACCAAGCGGATTATTGAAGCCGAACAGATGCTCGGTCGGCGGTTCGAAGGCGATGCCGTCGGCGGTCATTGTTGCCGAAAATTCGCGCACGCCATTGCCGGTTATGATGCGACAAGAGTGCGTGCCATATCCGAAAGCGCGGGCAATCGATTCGCGCATTCGTGTCAGTGTGTCTTCATCGCCGGCATTGCGCAATCGGTCGATGACGATGTCGATTTGCTCGGTTGAGGTTGCGTCGGTAATGGTCGGAAGGAAATCCTCGATGAGTATCGGCTCGCCATTTAAGTATAGTCGCTGGATGCCGTCCGAGATGAGGAGCGTCAGTTTCTCGATGAGCCCCTGCCCCTCTTTCAACCGCAGCGGTACGGCGACGATGATGCGCTCGCCATCCTCCATTCCGCGCACGTACTCCACAACGTCATCCGTCGTGTAGCACTTGACCTCTTGGCCCGAAATCGGCGATATTGTCTTACCCGTGCGGGCAAAGAGCAGTTTCAGGTAGTCGTAAATCTCGGTGGTTGTGCCTACGGTCGAACGCGGATTGCGCGTATTGACCTTCTGTTCGATGGCAACCGCCGGTGCGATACCGGTGATGATATCGACATCGGGCTTGTTGATTCGTCCGAGAAATTGGCGGGCGTAGGAGGACAAACTCTCGACGTAGCGACGCTGACCCTCGGCAAATATGGTGTCAAAGGCGAGTGTCGATTTGCCCGAGCCGGAGAGACCCGTGACCACGACGAGCGTGTTGTGCGGAATATCAACCTCGATATTTTTGAGGTTGTGTACCCTTGCGCCCTTTATGTAGATTGATTTATACATTTTCCGATACTATTTCGATTGTTGCGCCCGATACCTTGTCGAGTTTGCCGATAAGCATATCGGCCTTGCTGCGACGTATGGCGAGGGTCATCGAGCATAGATTGTCGAATGTCTGATTGACGATGCGTGGCGATTCGTCCTTGACGATGCGCATAATGTCGTTCATTACGACGTACGAAAAATAGACGCAGACGACGGTATCGACCGTCTTTTCGATGATTTCGCACTCGGCAAGCACGTCGGCTGCCGCCTCTTTGTACGCCTGAATGAGTCCCGATACGCCGAGCTTCGTGCCTCCGAAATAGCGAACGACCACAATCAGGCAGTCGGTCACTTCGTGCGACAGCAACTGACCGAGAATCGGCTTGCCGGCTGTGCCCGATGGCTCGCCGTCGTCGTTGGCGCGAAATGTTTCACCCTGCGGGCCCAATCGCCACGCGTAGCAGTGGTGTGTGGCGTCGTAGTACTCTTTGTGCAGTGCGTCCAAGTGTGCGCGTATCTGCTCCTCACACGTAACGGGATAGGCGAACGAGAGGAACTTGCTGCTGCGTTCCCTCATTGCGCACTCCTTCGCCGTGGCGATTGTCAGATAACTATCCTTCTGCTCCACGTTGTCGCTACTTTATCTTTTTGAACAATCTGTTCCAACGGATACCGTTCTCGCCCGACGAGAATGCAATGAACGATGCTTTGCCTACTATGTGGTCCTCCGGAACGAAGCCCCAGAAGCGCGAATCGGCCGAGTTGTGGCGGTTGTCGCCCATCATCCAATAGTAGTCCATTGCAAAGGTGTATTCGGTGGCAGGTGCGCCGTCAATAACGATTTCGCCATTGTCGCGCACTTCAAGCGAGTGTCCTTCGTACTGCTCGATGATGCGGCGATAGAGCGGAAGCGTCTCGGCTGTCAGCGTAACGGTTGCACCCTTTGCCGGAATCCAGAGTGGGCCGAAGTTGTCCGATGTCCAAGTGTATGCAGCATCGTTCGGGAATACGTTTAGCGATGTCTGTTTGTCGTTGTAGCGCACCACCTCTGCTACGTTTGGCAGTTTGCGCAACTGCTCGGCTACTTCTCCTGTCATTGCCATATAGTAGTATGGCGACGAGCCGCTATACTCCGTGATGCCGAGTTTGTCGAACGTGTATGTCGTCAGCGGAGAGGTCGTCTGCACGAAGTAGATGTACTGACGTGTCGGAATCTCCTCCTGTGGCTTGCCGTTGATAAATACCTCGGTGTCGATGATTGTGAGGGTGTCGTTTGGCAACGCAACGCAGCGTTTGATATAGTTCTCGCGCTTGTCCACCGGTCGTGCAGCGACGGTGTAATCCTTGTTGAGGCGTCGTCGGCCTTCGCTCTTGCCGTATGTCGCCTGATATTCGCGCAGTACGTCATAGTAGGTCACCGCCTGATTTTCAAGCAGGACGGTGTCGCCTGCCGGGAAATTGAAGACAACCACATCGTTGCGACGTATCGGTTTGAGACCTTTCAGTCGGTGATAATCCCACTTGATGGCCTCCGAGTACGACTTTTTGGTTGTCGAGAACGGCATTGTGTTATATACGAACGGCATCGCCAACGGAGTGTTCGGCACTTGCGGACCGTACGATACTTTGCTTACGTAGAGGTAGTCGCCGATGAGGATGGTCTTCTCCATTGACGAGGTTGGCACCTTGTAGAGTTGGAATACGAACAGGTGGATGAGCGTCGCTGCAACTACTGCCCAAACGATGGCATCCACCCAGCCGTATATGCTCTTGTAGAGTGCGCTGCGTTCGCACCACTCGTCGTTATAGTGCCATACGTATTTGTAGAACAAGCGCGATATATAGTGGTCGAAAATTAGTGGCAGACCGAGCAACATCCACAAATTGCCTGTCCACACGACGCACAGCAACGTATATATTATGGCGACGATGATGAACTTCGTCCATCTATTTGTCAAAAACTCTCTTATTCTCATATCTCTTAAACGTGTAATAAATCATCCATCGTAAATACTCCGCTCTTGCCACACACAAACTCGGCAGCAATGACCGCACCGGTAGCCAGCGCGCGACGGCTTTTGAGCGTATGTTTCAACTCTAAAACATCATCTTCCGACTCGTAAGTTACGGTGTGTGTGCCGGGTACCATCCCCTCGCGCAACGAGGTGATTTCGATGCTGTCGGCCTTGTGTTGAGGCGTTTCGCCCTTTTGTGGCTCGATGCAGTTCCACGCACTCTTGCGGTCGAGACGCGCAATCGCCTCGTCGGCAAGCGTTATGGCAGTGCCACTCGGCGCATCCTTCTTCTGGGTGTGGTGTATCTCCTCGATGCGAACGTCGTAGTTGTCGCAACCGTTCATAAGTTCGGCCAATCGGCGATTGATTCGGAATGCAATGTTTACGCCGAGCGAGTAGTTTGACGAGTATATCATCGCACCACCCTTCTCGCGGCACAACGCCTGCAACTCCGGCAGTCGCTCCGTCCAGCCGGTTGTGCCACTCGCGATGGCCACGCCGGCCTCGATGCAGGTGCGAATATTATCGTATGCTGTCTGTGGCATTGTGAACTCGATGGCGACATCGACGCCTGCCAACTTATCGGCGCAGAGGTCGTCCGTGTTGTTTTGGTCTATGATAAGTGCTACGGTGTGACCGCGTTGCAAGAGAATCTTCTCTATCTCGTGCCCCATTTTTCCGTAACCGATAATTGCTGCCTTCATATCTTTCGATGAGTGATTAAAAGTGATAATTCGGACAAAGATACTCGAAAATGTACGAAAAACCAAATCTATGATTTGAGCGGCCGATTTTGCCTCTGTTTTTTCGCCCTTTGAAGATGGATTTGGGGCGTGGAATTATTTGAAAAGTAGATATTAATGTGTGAAAATATGCTTGTTTGTCGAATTATTATTATCTTTGTATGTATCCAAATATGTTAGTCGCAGTTCTGTATAACGCGTTAATTATCGCAACGGATTGTTTGGCGGAAAAGGTTTTGGTGTGTAAATAATTGAATAATAACTTATTAACCTAATACTATTAACCCAATATGAACCTGTTTAGATATTTGATTAGGCAATTAAAGACGTCGATAAATCTTACCGGTTATATTGATACGGAGGGAGCCGAGCGAGCGATTCGTAACAATATCTTCTTCCGTGGTCCAAATGCGTGGATTTTGGCCATTGCCACTATTATAGCATCGGTCGGTCTTAATGTCAATTCTACTGCTGTTGTCATAGGTGCGATGCTTGTATCGCCATTGATGGGTCCGATATTTGGTCTTGGTCTCGGCCTCGGAGTGAACGATATGCAATTGATGAAGTCGTCGGGAAAGAACTTGTTGGTAATGGTGATTATCAGTCTTACGGCATCGTTTCTATATTTTCTTATCACCCCACTCAGTTTGATCAATCCTACGGAGTTGTTGGCTCGTACCAATCCGACGATATACGATGTACTGATAGCGCTCTTTGGCGGTTTTGCCGGTATCTTCGAACAGAGCCGCAAGGAGAAGGGAACGGTGTTCGCCGGCGTGGCTATTGCTACGGCTTTGATGCCTCCGTTGTGTACGGCGGGTTTCGGCTTGGCAAGTGGCAATATGAGTTACTTCTTTGGGGCGTTGTATCTCTTCTTTATCAACTGTCTGTTTATTATGCTTGCCACCTATGTCAGCGTTAAGTACTTGAAGTTCCGTCAGACGGAATTTGAGGATGCTGCTACGGGGCGTAAGACCAAGCGTATTATTTCGATACTTATTATACTTTTTGTTGTGCCAAGTATATGGTCTGCCGTCATTCTTATCAAACATAATAATTTTGAGGAGAAGGCCTCGATGTTTGTAGAACATTCGAAAAGTTACGGCAAGAGTATTCTCTACGACTACAAGATTGACCATACGGATGGCTCGGTAATCGAACTGTTTTTTGCGGGCGAACCGTTGACCGATGAGGTTAAGGCGGGAGTATGCAGTACTGCGGCGCGTTATGGTTTGAAAGAGGAGCAGCTGCGTATTAATGACTACTCTACAACGGAAAATGTGAACGATATCGAACTTGTGAAGGGTATATACGAGCGTATGGATAGCGAGATTGGTGAGCGCGATGCGGAGATACATCGTCTGCAAACCGAGTTGCAACTTGTCAAAGATCACGACATTCCGTATGTACAACTCACACGAGAGATAGCAAGTAATTATCCTTCAATTAGCGAGGTGCACATTGCGCGTGGAGAGCGTGTTATGGTTGATAATACGGACTCTGTAAGCCACTCCATTATTGTCGTTGTTCGTGTTGATGACCAATTTGACGAGGTGGCACACTCTAAGTTGGAACAGTGGCTTAAAGTGCGTCTCGAAGTGGCAAATGTTATGCTCTTCCGTCTTCCGGCGATTGTGTCCAACGAGCAAGCGGAGTAGCAGTAGCTGAGTATTGCTCAATTGTGTGTGTTGTGGAAAAATTTGGATATTTAACCAAATGTTGCTATTTTTGTAGAGTATGCGCTACTTTATGGAGCTGAAATATGACGGTGCTGCGTATTGCGGTTGGCAGCGTCAACCCGATCAGCCGTCGGTGCAACAAACAATCGAGCAGGCACTTACAAAACTATTGCGAGAGCCGATTGAGATTGTTGGCGCAGGGCGTACGGATACGGGTGTAAACGCGTCGTACTATGTTGCCCACTTCGATTGCGGGCGACCATTCGACGCGGAGCAGGTGCTCTATAAACTCAATATGATGTTGCCGCAAGATATTGCGATATGCTCGATTGTGACGGTGGCGGACGATGCTCACGCACGTTTTGATGCTCGCGAGCGAGAATATACGTACTACATCTCGCCTCATAAAAACCCGTTCCGTCGGGCTGCTGCGTGGATGTATTACGTGCCGTTGAATGTCGAGCGAATGAACGAGGCGGCGAAGGCGTTGATGGAGTTCGAGGACTTTACGTCGTTTGCCAAACTCAACTCGAATAACAAAACCAACATCTGCCACATTCGTCACGCAGAGTGGGTGCGAATGGAGAGTGGTGAGTTGCGATTTACGATTCGTGCCGATCGTTTTTTGCGCAATATGGTGCGCTCGATTGTCGGCACGACGGTCGATGTCGGTCGAGGACGCTATACGGTCGAGCAGTTTCGTGAGATTGTTGCTGCGCGCGACTTATCGCGGTCGAGTGCAGGTGCACCACCGCAAGGGCTCTTTTTGAGCGATGTGGTGTATAAAGATGGGCTCTTCGAGCGGCGCGTACAGAGAGAAAGCAGATAGAAACTTACAATTTTTACAACAACTTAATATTAACCATTAAAAACAAACAAAAATTATGCTTGCTTCAATCGTTTATTGGGTGGGTGTTATCCTCGCCGTTTATGCAGTTTATGAGATTTTTGCAAAGAAGGCCGCTACCGAGATGTGGGTTAAGGTTTTGGTTTCATTGTTGGTATTGTGCACCAGCTGGATCGGATTGGTAGTTTACTTCCTCTTTCTCCGCAATAAACTGAAATAACAGAGAGACGATAACGACCTTTGGGGTCAATAAAGATACCGCCCACCTCGATAGCGAGGCGGGCGGTATTGTTTGTTGCGCAGCAGAGGGTTAGTTTCCTGCTACGACGATGATTGCCAAGCCGCAGATAAAGAGTGCGAACATCAGGGCAAGCAGGGCGTTGGTCTTGTTGTCGGCGCCCTTGAACTCCTTCCAGATAAATACACCCCAGAATGCAGCCACCATCGGTGCGCCCTGACCGAGAGCGTACGATATGGCAGCACCTGCCTTGCCGGCTGCGATGTAACTGAATGCTGTGCCAAGACACCAAATCGCACCACCGAGAATGCCGACCAAGTGGGTCGAGAGCGAACCCTTGAAGTACTCGCCGTACGAAACGCTTGTGCCGACAAACGGACGCTTCATTACATAGGTGTTGAACAACAGGTTCGAGACGAGAACGCCGAGCGAGAAGATGAATATTGCCGAGTAAGGGGTCAGCATACCTGCTGCCGGATTCTCGAAGTTATTGATATCCATACCTTTGATTACGAAGCGGTAGAATGTGGACATCAGCAGACCTGCTACGATGGCAAGCACAATACCTTTGCGGCTGTTGCTGTTTGTGCCACCCTTGCTTACGCGCGCCGCAGCGATACCGTTACAGATGATTGCTGCTACGACAGCCAAAACACCGATGCTGAGCAGGATGATGTCGCCCTTCGCCTGTTCGAGGTAGTTGTTGATTACACCCAACACAAGGGCCAGGCCGCAACCCAGCGGGAATGCTACCGCCATACCTGCCAACGAGGTCGAAGCCGAGAGCAGAATGTTCGAGGCGTTGAAGATGATGCCGCCGAGGGCAACCCACAACACGCTGCGATAGTCCGCCTGTGCCAAGTCGCTTACGAACGAACGGCCACCCTCTCCCGTGCTACCCATCGTAAAGCCGAGCAGGAGTGTGAAGAGCACCATTCCGATAACGTAGTCCCAATAGAAGAGCTCATAACGCCAAGTCTTGCCGGCGAGTTTCTGAGTATTACCCCACGAACCCCAGCAGAGCATCGTGATAAAGCAGAAAACAACTGCTAACGAATAACTTTCAATGATAAACATAATATAAAGGTTTTTAGGTTGTTACATAGTGCTATTTTTTTAGAATTTATCTACCTCTTCGCGTGTCGGAATCGAAGGTTGCGCTCCGATGCGAGTGACAGATATTGCGGAGGCCTTCGAGCCGAATATCATCGCATCGCGTAACGAACACCCCTCTGCCAAGGCGGCACAAATTGCTCCGTTATATACATCGCCGGCAGCAGTGGTATCTACGGCATTGACGCGGAATGCCGGTACCATCTCGACACGTCCGCCGTCGTCGAGCAAAGCCCCGTCGCCACCCATCGTTATAATTACTCTCTCGACACCTTTTGCGCGTAACGCCTCCGCTGCGGCACGTGCCGACTGCTCGTCGCGTACTTCAATTCCGGTAAGTGTTTCTGCCTCGGTTTGATTTGGGGTGATAAGGTATAGTTTCGATAGAACATCTGCGCTCACTTCGGCTGCCGGAGCGGGGTTTAGCACTACCCTTGCGCCCTTTGCCGCAGCCACGGCTACGCAAGCGGCCACCGTCTCCATAGGTATCTCCAACTGCATAAGCACGATATCGTTCGGCTCGATAAGGTCGAGTGCCGGCATAACATCGGCAACCGACAACTCGGAATTTGCGCCGAGTGCCACCGAAATAGAGTTCTGTGCCGCAGCATCAACCATAATAAGTGCGATGCCTGACGGGGTCTTTTTGCGCACGATGTACGATGTATCGACGCCGTATTGACGATATCTGGCGATGGCCTCATCACCGAACATATCTTCGCCGACAGCGGCTGCAAATATAACCTTGTGTCCCATACGCGCGATGGCTACTGCCTGATTGGCACCCTTGCCACCTCCCGCCATAACAAAACCGCCTCCGATGACGCTCTCGCCGGGGCGTGGAAGTCGTTCGGAGCGAACGACCATATCGGTATTTGAACTACCGATGCAGATGATTTTATTCATAAAACGAGTAAATTTAAGTCATAAACAGAATATGACGATAACAAATATATGTATTTTTCTGCAAAAAGCCAATATATGCCGATTTTTTGTTCTATCTTTGTGTTACTAAATATCAAAAATTATACAAAAATGTCAGTAGAAAGCAGTGTAAGAGCCGTGACGACTTTGCGACTCAAAGAGATGAAGGATCGCGGAGAGAAGATTTCGATGCTTACCTCGTATGATTATTCAATGGCGAAAATTGTCGATGCCGCAGGTATTGATGTGATTTTGGTCGGCGATTCGGCAGCCAATGTGATGGCTGGCCACGAGACGACCCTGCCTATTACGCTCGACCAAATGATATATCACGCTTCGTCAGTTGTGCGTGCAGTTAATCGTGCTTTGGTTGTAGTCGATATGCCGTTTGGAACCTATCAGGGCGACTCGCAGGCGGCTCTTGACTCGGCTGTCCGCATTATGAAGGAGACCGGTGCAGATGCTGTGAAGATGGAGGGTGGCGAGGAGATTCTCGACTCGGTAAAGCGTATTTTGACGGCCGGTATTCCGGTAATGGCGCATTTGGGTCTTACGCCGCAGTCGATTCATAAATTCGGTACGTATAACGTTCGCGCCAAGGAGGAGGCCGAGGCGGCTAAACTTATTAGCGATGCCAAATTGCTCGAAGAGGTGGGCTGTTTTGCCGTTGTGTTGGAGAAGATTCCTGCAACGCTGGCTACGAAGGTGTCCTCCGAGTTAAGCATTCCGACTATCGGTATTGGTGCCGGTTCGGGTACGGATGGTCAGGTGTTGGTCGTTCACGATATGCTCGGTATCAATAAGGGTTTCTCGCCGCGTTTTCTGCGACGTTATGCCAACCTGTACGAGGTGATGACCGATGCTGTTTCGCGATATATAGAGGATGTCAAATCGTGCGACTTTCCGAACGAAAAGGAGCAGTATTAACGATTTGTTTTGCTGAACCGAAGCAACCAAGAGTCGTCGAAGAGGGTTTTGCCCTTGAAATCCCTCTTGTTATACAACTTCTAACAGAGAAGGGCGTGTCTAAAAAAACTTGTTAGACACGCCCCTTGTTTTTGTCGCGGCGAATTAGTGATTTACGCCCAACTCATCGACAATCTCATTCATTCGCTTGCGCAGTTTGGTCACTATTGGTACGAATATAAACGTAAGTGCAGTCAATGCACCAATGCCGACACCCTGCATAACACCCTCGAAGAAGAGCGATGCGTCCAAATGCCCGCACGACTCGGCGCAAGCACATCCAAACAGACACAATATAATTATGGCGGTGAATATGCGTAGCAGTAGGCACAAATTGCGAATCGCGTAACCGTATGCCTTGTTGGCCATTCTTAACTTGGCAAACATATCTCCGTCGGCGTTGAATGGCCCGTCGGCTGCGCGTTTTTGCAGATACATCCACTGTTTCTTTTCGCATACGATACGTATTCCGCACTCGGTCAGGAAGTTGTAGTACTCCTCTCGTCCCAGACCGTGTGGCAGATTCTCCGGCAGGTCGAGTTTGTAGATATATTCGCGCGGTGTGCCACGCTTGAATACGTATCGGCACAACATCTCGACACGTACGAAATTCCAGCCCTCACGAGCCATTTCGTTCAACCACTTCTCCTCCTCTTCCCACTGCGAGATGACGAAGAAGTTATAGACCTTTTTGTACTCTCTCTGTTCGCTCATATTACCTGTGTATTTAATTGTTTGACAAAATATTTTCGCCGTTGCGCACCAATTCGCGCAAACGTTCCAACTCTTGCTCTACCACTCTGCGACCCTCTGCCGTTATGTGGTACTCTTTTTTACGGCTGTCGGTGATGGTCTCCATCTGCTCAATCCAGCCCTTTTCCAGCAACGTCGATAGTGCGCCGTAGAGCGTGCCGGCGGATATGTTCAGACGGCCGCCACTCAATGTGGCAGTCTGTTGCATTATGCCGTATCCGTGCACCGGCTTCAATACCGAAAGAAGTATGTAATATACCGCTTCGGTCAGTGCGTTGTTCGATGTATTCATAACTCTGCTTTAAGTATATCTTTTATTATGGTTGCCGATATATCGCCTATCATTATATCGGTTGCCGATACAAAGGTAGCCGATATATTTTAATTTGCAAACTTTTTTGATGTTTTTTTGCATTAGGAGGGGATTTTTTTCAAAAGTTGAGGTTGTTTTGTTTGCGAAATTTGGATGATTTCCGGGTGCTAAATATATTTATATTAGCTATTTATGTGCCACCTCCCCGAAAAAATACCGCAGGGCTCTTGGCGAAAAAACTCTGCGGTTGTGTTGTGCGATTTTTGTGCACGCAATATGTTTGATTCTACCACATAGTGCCACCGTCAGCATAATCCATCTGGTTATTTACCATAGGCATTTCGATATCAAGGGATGCCATTGGCGTAATATGGTTGCGCTTGATTGTGATTGTGTTCTTTGTCGAAACCCTCTTTGCAAATCCATTTTCATCGTACATTGTAACCGTAATACCCTGCTCGAAACACTGCGGTGGCAGGGCAATATAGAATGACGTAGGTGTTTCGCTGTTGAGAGCAATATTGCCACCGCAATTAAGCACAACTTCGGTGATGATTGGATTTTCGGCAATAGGCGCGCCAATGTTTTCATCGTCATCCCATTCGCCTTCGACACGATACAAATCTTCGCAAGTCGCAGCAAAAGAGTCCGTAGCATCTTGCGTGTGTATGTAAATTCGGCCCGCAACCTGCTCGCCATTGTTGCCTTTCAGCGCGATTTTTGACACGTAGCCCTTGCCCGTAAATTGCAACTTTAACCAACCGCACACATTCTTGAACGACAACTGCTTGTAGTCGCTTTGCGCAATCATAATTGACGAGCCGACGCCGTAACTGTTTTTGCAATACATCTGCTCGGCAGGCAGAAATGCCTTGATATCATACGTCTTACAATCGAAACCATAATCCTTGTTATATGGGTATATGGCAATGATTTTGGTCGTTTCTTGCGTTGCAATGCCCTCTTCTACGAGTTCAATCGAACCCTCCGTATCGCCTGTTTTGCCGGTGAACTGATACTTATCGTTGGCATTCGAGCGATAGAATACCGATACAAGGTCGCCTTCGGTCCAAACAGGACGGCCATCCTCGCCAAGCTGGATGCGAGTATCCTCCTCATCGAACGAAACGTAGAGCTCGTCGGGTGTGGTTGGTGCGTCCGGCGCAAGGTCTTGCGTTGCATTGGTCGAGCAGCCGGCGAAAACTATTGTCGCAAGTGCAAAAAGGAGGTGTTTTTTCATCTTATCAAGTGTTCTCTGCTATTTGAATGGTGAATCCGGTTCGCGGGACATTACCATATAGAACATCTTGTCGAGGAATGCCGGCGCAAACTTCTTGACAAAGTGCGTTGCGCGACCCTCAATCTCCATCAGGCACAGACGCTTACGCTTGGCAATACCTTTGGCAACGATGCGTGCAACCTGCTCGGCTGTCATCATCTTACCCTCCTCGCGCGGAGTGCTACCCTGCTGTGAGCCGTCGGCTACGAGTGCCGAAAAACGGACGTTCGATGCAGTGAAGCCCGGACAAGCAACCATTACGTGCAGACCCTTCTTGATATTCTCGATGCGGATTGTCTCCAAGAGACCCGTCATTGCATATTTCGATGCCGAGTAACCCGTTCTGCCCGGCAGACCGTGCAGACCTGCCACCGACGAAATGCCGACAAGCGAGCCCTTCGACTTTTGCAGATAAGGGAGCGCGTATTTCGAGCAATATACCGTTCCCCAGAAGTTTACGTCCATCAATCGGTGCAGTACGCTCAAATCCACATCGTCGAAAATTGCACGCATAGATATACCGGCGTTGCAAATTAGTACGTCGATGCCGCCGAATGCCTCGACTGCGGTGTCAATCAGCCGTTTGCAATCTTCTGATTTCGTGACGTCGGTTGCGCAGTATGCCGCTTCGCCGCCTCGATTGCGAATCTCGGTCGTCAATTCAGCGAGCTTCTCTTCGCTACGTGCGCCGAGAACGACCTTCGCGCCCATCTCTGAATATACTTTTGCCATCGCCTCGCCGATACCGGACGACGCGCCTGTAATGACAACGATTTTTCCTTTTAATGCGTTTTTCATATTTGGTTATATTAAATTTCAACTTTCAATCCGTCGTATGCAAACCACACGCCCTCCGGTAGTCGGCGTTGTGCCTCCTCGTGCAGACCCACCTCGTGCGACATATGTGTCAGGTATGCTCTCTCGGGTCGTACGCGACTAATGAGCGATAGTGCATCATCGACCGAGAAGTGCGAATCGTGTGGCGTGAATCGCAGAGCATTGACTACCAAGACGCGTACGCCGCACAACTTTTCGACTTCCGATGCGTCAATCTCCTTGAAGTCGGTTAGATATGCCACATCGCCGATTCGGTATCCGGTTGTGGCAAATCGGGAGTGGTGGCCTCGTATGGGGGTAATCTCTACCCCATTGATATTTAGCGGTTGGCTGTCGTCAAATTCGTGCAGCGCAATCTCCGGCACGCCTCGGTATCTGTTGTTGCTCACAAATGCGTAGTCGTAATCTTTGCGCACGCACGCCGCTGTGTCGGGTGTGGCATAGATATTGACTGTATGCACAGCGTGCGGGTAATCGACAAAGTTCAACGCTCGCACGTCATCGATGCCGCCCGTGTGATCTTTGTGTTTGTGCGTGAGAAGTATCGCTGTTATGTGGCTGATATCCTCGCGCAACATCTGTACTCTGAAATCGGGGCCGGCATCGATTATGAACCGACAACCCTGCGTCTCGATCATTGCCGATGTGCGTAAACGGTGGTCGCGAGCATCTGCCGACCTACAAACCGCACAACGACAACCAATGACCGGAACACCCTGCGAAGTGCCCGTGCCGAGAAAGGTTAATGTCGTGTTTTGTGCCATTGAAGTCGGTGTTTTTACCGTCTGATGTAAAAAAACACACCAAACGATATGACAAAGATACTATTTTTTGGAGATTTCATATTAAAAGATTACTTTTGTATCACATTTTTCATAAAACAAATTTTTTATGGCTTACAAAATTTCAGACTCGTGCGTTGCTTGTGGTACCTGCATCGACGAGTGTCCTGTCGAGGCAATTTCGGCAGGTGACATCTATGTAATTGACCCTGACAAGTGCATCGAGTGTGGTGCTTGCGCAGGTGTTTGTCCTTCGGAGGCGATTTCGTTGTAGTCGCACCTGCCTAAAGGATAGAATCGCGACCTTCTCACTTATGTTGAGGAGGTCGCTTTCGTTTTATGGTGCTGGGTGAGACTCTCTCTCCTATTGTCCTTTGTAGGACAAAGTATCGAAATTTCTAACACATTCATCAGTGATTACGAATTAGTAATGCAGTTTGCAAAATGGTTTGGTGTTCGAGAATATAAGCCCCCTTTACAGAAAGGGGGGTTGGGGGATAGGTAACACACAGTCTCTCTCCCGCTACAAAAAAAATAGTTAATATATCACAGATGAACACTAACATAATCTATCTTATTGGTAACCATTCCTCTATGTGCATTAGGGACTTTACGGAAGATTCTCATTATTGAAAAGCAATCTTTATAGTTCTCTACAAATCAAACAGTTAAATTATTTAACAAGCATTTGGATATTATTGGAATGATTGGTATCTTTGTGGGATGCTGGGTGAGAGTTAGATGAAATTCCGTGTACACCTTGAGCATATTAATTAAAGATTTCCTATTTATAGTCTCATGTTTGGATAATTTACAAGTTTATCTTATATTTGTAGAAATCAAAAAAAATATAGAACACAAGAAGAGATTAAATCTGCATAAATAATAGGCGTTAGCTTTTATTTCGGGGATTCTGAAACTTGGACACTTTCTCAATCACACCCAAAGGAATAGAGTTTGCGCCCGTGCTTCATAGCGCGGGCCTTATTCCGTATATAGGGTGTGAGGTAGTCCAAGACCGCAGAATCCAATATCGAGAATTGGGTCTGCGCTTTTTTATTATGATCTAAAAACACTAACTTAAAACTACCCTTATGAAAAAGCAAATTTTAGGAGTCGTCATCTTTGCTATGACATTTATCGCATGTGGCCCATCGCAAGCAGAGTACGACAAACTCGTAAAGGCAAATGAATCTTTACAACAAGAAATTCAATCATTAAAAACTGAAATTGAGAACTATCAGAATACGCCTGATAAACTTTACAAAGAGGCCGAGCAATTTATTAAAGCAAAAGACAGAGTCGGATTACAAGAAGTCATTAATAAATTTCTCAAATATCATCCTACATCAAACGAGTACATAAAGGCGCAATCGGCCCTTGATAAACTAACCGAAGCAGAAAACGCTCGCATTAAAGCAGAAGAAGCAAAACGACTGCAAGCCGTTAATAAGTTAAGGAAAGAAATAGATGATATTAACGGAATAACGTGGTACTATAACCCTTATTTCACGCACTATAACAACTCAAATCATGTATCTATATATATGGGAAAACGCGAACATGGCAAACCATGGTTGCGATTGATAATGTCCTATTACGGTGATAATTGGATTTTCTTTGACTCCGCATATTTGTCATATGATGGCAACACGTGGGAAATTTCATTCAACGAATACGAAGATAAAAAGAGTGACAACGATTCATCGTGCTGGGAGTGGATTGATGTCGGAGTTGATGAATATCTATTAGCATATCTTAAAGAGATGGTGAATGGCAAAACTCTTAAAATGAGATTAAGAGGTAAATATCAAAAAGACAAAGTGCTTTCAACCGCCGAGAGGAATGCAATTAAAGATGTATTATTGGCATACGACGTGCTGATGCAAGACAATTAACTTGGCTCGCGCTATATATGACTCACTGGCTGGTGGGCAAAAACTTCGCCACCGAATTTTAAGCTATAGATTATATAGGTATAGGCTCAATCGTGAGATTGAGCCTATTTTTTTGTTGTAGTACCATCTGTTTCCCTGCAGCCTACTCGGATTTTACTTGAAAAGATTTAGTTAAAATATCGAAGGTATAACAAAATAAAAATTTAGTTAATATACTCATGGTGTACAATAAAAATCCCTAACTGATTGGCTGGTAAACCACTAGATGAATTTGGAACTTTACAGAAATTTCAGTAATTTCGCACCAATGCGCTGAACTACAGCAAGTTAAAAAAATTAACAGGGATTTGGGTGCTTTGGAAATTGATTGGAATTTGTTGTACACCTGTGATATATTAATCAAAAAAAAGGAGTGATTTTTATCACTCCTTTTAGTAGCGGGAGAGAGACTTACCTGCGCTTCGCTTGGGTGAGTCTCTGCCTCCTGAAACAGCCCAAAGATTTAAGAGTACGATGCTTCACATCTCTTTTTGTTTCACAGCGTGTGTCTGCAAATAAATTTGCACCACCGCCATAAAACAAAAAACACCGATAAATCGGTGTCCTCTTTAATCTTTGTAGGACAATGTATCGAAATTTCGAACACATTCATCAGTGATTATGAATTAGTAATGCAGTTTGCAAAATGGTTTGGTGTATCGAAGATATAAGCCCCCTTTACAGAAAGGGGGTTTGGGGGATAGGTAACACACAGTCTCTCTCCCGCTACAAAAAAATATTTGTAGCGGGAGAGAGACTTATCTGCGCTGTGCTTGATGAGTCTCTGCCTCCTGAAACAGCCCAAAGATTTAAGAGTACGATGCTTCACATCTCTTTTTGTTTCACAGCGTGTGTCTGCAAATAAATTTGCACCACCGCTATAAAACAAAAAAGACACCGAAAAATCGGTGTTCTCTTTAATCTTTGTAGCGGGAGAGAGATTTGAATTACTCTCATCTAAGACCGAATCGTCGAAAATTACGACTGATTTACAGGTGTTTGTATAATTTTTTTCACGGCAATTATTACAATTTTGTCCCAAATTTATCCCGGAAGAAGATCAGTATTTTGGTAATACATAGCACCTTCCAGCGAACTCAATTAACCGACATCTGCATTGGCGACATCTCCTTCTACTTGGACAGAACCCCCCTTACTATTCTCTATCATTCGTTGTTGAGACTCTATCGTTCGCTGTTGAGAGTTAATAGTATCCACCAACTGCTGGATAGAGTTAAAGACTTCCCTGCTCATAGTAACAGTATCAGATGCGATATCATCTGCGCTTGCTTCTACAATCATAGAGGTATCGTATATACCTGCCATTAAGAGAGCCTCTATCTTTTCAGTGGACAAATGTGATTTACCTTGGATTACCTGCGAAATGAAGGGTTGCCCTACTCCGAGAATTTTCGCCAACCCCTTTTGCGTCAATTTATTTTTTTTAATAAAGGTTTGTAAATCAATCTTATACATAACACAATAAAAATTTAGATGCAAAATATCACTAAATTATGCGCATATATTAGCAATAATGTACTATATTTGCATCGGTACTCACAAAGTCCGAACAAGTTCGGAACAAATATAAGCAAAAATATTACAAAACGTGCAAGATGGAAGAGGTTAAATTCACAGAGTTTTGGAAAGGTCTTGATGTGATGCAGAGAAATCAGCTTCGCATAATGATTTGCCAAAAGGCGGAGTGTTCTCCAGCGACAGTGGATAAGTATGGAACAGGTTACAGGCGCCCTAGTCCATACAAGAAAGTCAAAATTTGCAATTTGGTGCGAAAGCATTTTAATACCACGATAACATTTCAATAATAAATATATGTACACGGATAAGGATAATCGAGGCCGCTTCGCCATTATGGACTTGACGGAGGACGAGTTGGAAACACTACGCCGAGCATTATTGGCGTATAAAACTACAATGGCCGGGGATGATGGTTCTGGCGAGCCACGCCAACAATACATTATTTCAGGTAAATTATTAAATATGCTTTCGGATCCAAACAAACCATAAAAAAGGCGGGGGGATGATTCCACAGGATGTTAAAGGTCGCATTCTCGACCTTGATATAGTAACCATCATTGAGAATGAGGGTGTGCACCTGGTTAAGAGAGGCACAAACTATGAATGCTGTTGTCCATTTCACGGCGAAAACACGCCATCTTTTAAGGTGTCTACCAAACGCAATCGCTACCACTGCTTTGGTTGTGGCATCGACGGCAATGCGATTGACTTCGCAATGGAAACCAAGCATATGAAATTCTACGAGGCCGTAGAGTATCTCGCAGATAAATATGACATTCCATACGAAAAGAAGGAGCTTACGGCAGAGGAGAGGGAACGGCAATATCTCCATTCGCAGCTGCTCGAAATAAACAGGGTCGCTATTGAATATTTTCGTCTATGCTATGAGCAGAGCAAAGGCGCACAATCCTATGCAAAAAATCGCTGGAAAGATAAAACTATTCACTTATTCCAGATAGGATATGCTCCTGCGAAATCGGGGCTGATAGACTTCTGCACAAAAAAGGGGTATTCGAAGGATTTATTATTGCGCGCCGGACTGATTAAGAAAAGTGAGAATGATGGCTCGCTGTACGACGCATTCCGAGAACGCCTAATGTTCCCGATATTAAACCGAACCGGCAACATTGTCGGCTTCACTGGTCGATACATCGGGAAAAAGACGGAGGTTGCAAAGTATCTCAATACAAGCGAGACAGAATTGTATTCGAAGAAGAACACTCTATTCGGTTTGCACCTCGCGCTCCGCGAGATAAAAGTTAATGGCACTGCTGTTTTGGTTGAAGGGAATCCAGATGTGGTCCGTTTGCACGAAATTGGTATTGGTAACGCCGTCGCGCCAATGGGAACCGCGCTAACCAAAGAGCAGATAGACATTCTGCGACAATACGCAAAAAGTATAATCATAATCGGTGATACTGATAATGCTGGGGTTGAAGCAGTAATCAAAAATGGACGTACGCTGCTTGAAGCAGGATTTAATGTACGCCTGATGATTCTGCCTGACGGGAAAGATCCAGACGAGTATTTCCGTACCCATTCAAAGGATTATGAGGATTGCCTTGCTCGCTATACCCACGATTATATTCCGTGGATCTGCCAGCGCAAACTTGCAGACAAGACCTCGCAAACAGAAATAGCGACGACGATTACCGAGCTCGCCGAACTTATGGCATACTGCCAGGATCAACGAGCAGTAGATATGTATATCGAGCAGTTCTCGAAAACATATAAGAATGCTCGTATCTGGCAGCAGGAATACTTCAAAGCCAAGAACAAGCGAGAGCGAGCTTTGACCAAAGAGGCAAACGAGAGTATGGAAGAGATGCTCGCCGAGTATGGCTTCTATGTGAAAGATAATTGCTACTATGGTGCCGGAGCTCGTGCAACTGACAAGCGTTGGTCAAACTTTATTCTGTTGCCAATAGTTCATATTAGAGATGAGCGCAATGCCCGCCGTATCTTTTTGATGCGAAACATCAAAAAGCAAGAGGCAGTCATCAAATTCGCCCAAAGCGAGCTGGTCTCATTTTCCGACTTCAAGACTCGCATCGAGACAAAGGGTAATTATGTTTGGGAGGCATCGCAAGCAGAACTGACGCTATTGAAGAAATACCTCTATGATGATACGCCATCAGCTGACGAAATCAAGCAGCTCGGCTGGCAGAAACGATACGGCTTCTATGCTTGGGGCAACGGAGGTCTCGATGATGGACACTTCGAGAAAGCCGATGACTACGGCATTATAACAATGAAGGGACAAAAGTTCTATTTGCCCGGCTGTTCCCGTGATACCCGTGATGATACACAGGGATATCAGCACCAACGCAAATTCGTGTATGCCGTAACAAATGACATATCTTTGATGGACTACTCGCAAATGCTGATACGCTCATTTGGAGATAACGCAAAGGTTGCATTGTGCTTTCTCTTTGCTACACTATTCAAAGATATTGTGGTAAGTGTTACGACCTCATTCCCAATTCTCAACTTATTTGGTCCGAAAGGAACAGGTAAGTCAGAACTTGGTCACTCACTGACATCGTTCTTTATTCCAAATAATATAGCACCGAACATCAACAACACCACAAAGGCAGCTCTTGCAGAGGCTGTTGCCGAAGAGTCTAATGCGGTTGTCCACCTTGACGAGTATAAGAACTCGCTCGATATAGAGAAGCGAGAGTTCTTGAAGGGATTGTGGGACGGAGCAGGTCGTTCTCGTATGAATATGGACAACGACAAGAAACGAGAGATTACAGCTGTCGACTGTGGAGTGGTTATGTCCGGGCAAGAAATGCCGACAGCCGATATTGCATTGTTCAACCGACTCGTGTTTTTAACCTTCTCGAAGTCGGAGTTCTCAGACGAGGAGAAGAGAAATTACGAAGCTTTGAAGATTGTCGAGAAGCGAGGGCTGACACACCTTACCGGAGAGGTATTGAAACTACGACATAAGTTTCAGGGCAATTTCCGTTCTGCGTGGGATAGTGTCATTACTGACTTGTCGAACAATGTTCGCAAACACGCAGTCGAAGACCGAACACTCAAAAATTGGGCGACCATACTTGCTGCGTTCCGCGCGATTGAATCACAACTGTCAGTTCCGTTCAATTACGGTGATATGCTCGCCATCGCAACGAAGCTCTGCGTAGAGCAGAATAGCAAGACCAAGCAGAACAATGAACTTTCGGGCTTCTGGGAGATTGTCGATATTCTTGTTGCATCGAGTAAAATATGGATTGAAGCCGATTTCCGAATCAAAATGGGTACAGGTGCTGGCAAGCCGATATCGATACAAGAATCGAGAACAGGTCTGGAACTCGACCCTTCAAAGAAGTATTTATATATCAACTTTGCAAGAATATCGCAGTTATATGCCAAAGAAGGAAAAGATGCAAATGGTAAGACCATTCCCCGAGAAACGCTAAAATACTACTTGGAACACTCGCCAGAATTTTGTGGTACCGCCAAATCGGTTCGATTTACTTTGATCGAAACACCTCAGGGATATATATCTGCCAGCGAGGAAACAAAGAAGTCGAAAGTAACAACTGCGATGATCTTCGATTACGATATGGTTTGCGAAAACTATAACATCAACCTCGATGTAGCAACTGGAAAGATTGATGAAGAGGATGATGGCGAAAAACTATAAAGAATACCACTATGAAAGACATCAAAACTCTATGTAGGGATATTCATCAAAACGCCACTGAACACGGTTTTTATGATGACGAACACGATATTGCAAGCATCATAGCATTAAGTTTTGAGAATAGCGACACAAAGAATAAGTTACAAACTGCGCTTGCAGATATGGCAATAACTCAAAAAATTGCCCTAATCCACTCCGAACTATCCGAAGCATTAGAGGCGCACAGGCAACGACGCTATGGAGATAGGTACACTTTGGAAGAATTAACAGAACAGTGCGGTTTTAGAACAGCTTTATTTGAGAAATATGTGAAAGACACTGTTGGTGATGAACTGGCAGATGCAATTATACGAATATTTGATTTAAGCAGCGAACTCCATATTGACATAGAGAAACACATACATCTCAAAATGAAGTATAATCAAACACGACCATACAAACATAACAAAGCATATTAGCAAACTTCTAAACATATGAAACTATGAACAACAACGAAGTAAAAGTAACATTTGAGGACTCGACAGATAGCAAGGCTACGCTGTTTGTTACAATTGATGAAGAGTCAAGAGAAATGACGATGAAAGCGAAATTCGAGCCTGAAATTGATTGGGAGAATTCAAGCACAGCTTCCAAGGCGCAAAAATTTGCAGTATGGCTACTCACAAAACTTGAAAGTATTGCATAAATCTTCAAAAAATTTCAAGCGATGAAACCAATATATGTAATTACGAGGGCGCACAACAACCTCCCTCATAATAGGAAGCAAGCAGAGTTAGAGAAATATCTTCGAGGGCTAATACACATTTCTCTTACCCAAGAGGAACGCAGACAGTTAGAGAGAGATATCGATGGCATCGTGCAGTTCTTAAACCTGAAGTACCCCAAAGCCGCAGAGTATCTAATTTCCAAAGATGCAGGATGGATTGCCGTAAATGCCAAAGGCAGAGATAAAAGTATCTATATTGTATTGGAACCTATCGGGGAGAGTTATACCGAGCACATACAAGAAAGCAAACGAGTAGCGCTACCCAAAAGTTTGTCACTGATGGAATATTCGCAGATGCTGATACGCTCATTTGGAGATAACGCAAAGGTCGCTTTATGCTATTTCTTTGCGAGTATATTCAAAGATATCATTAGAGGTGTAACTCAATCGTTTCCAATACTGTATTTTTATGGTGCAGCACACACAGGAAAAACGCAGTTAGGAAACTCACTCACATCACTATTCACCTCTAAACCCCTCGCTGCAAATCTCAACAACTATACACTAGCTGGGCTAAAAGAAGAACTAATTCGAGTTAATACCATCGTACATCTGGACGAGTATAAAAACTCTTTGGATATCAATAAGCGAGAGTTGTTGAAAACTTTCTGGGACGGAGTATGTGGCCGTTTTTATAACTGCGGACTTGTTGTATCTGGACAAGAAATGCCGACAACTGATATAGCATTGTTCAACCGACTCGTATTCTTAACCTTCTCCAAGTCAGAGTTCTCGGACGAGGAGAAGAGAAATTACGAAGCTTTGAAGAGTGTAGAAAAGTATGGACTGGAAAACCTAACCGAAGAGATACTTAGAATTCGATTTAGCTTTATGTTTGACTTTAAGTCTGCGTGGGAAAATACTTTTGCAGACTTGTCGTACAATGTGTGTCAGCACGCTGTTGATGAACGAATAATCAAAAATTGGGCGACCATACTCGCTGCGTTCCGAACAGTTCAACGGCATATATCAATGCCTTTCGATTATGGGGAAATGCTTGCTATCGCAACGAAACTCTGTATAGAACAAAATAGCAAGGTCTAGTAAGAGAGGATACCGTTATGACAAAAAACGAATTACGAGAACTCCAATTCTTTCTAAAAAATGCGGGTACAGATTCTGTTCATTTTATAGATGATATAGGAGTGTTTGAAGGAATAATGTCTTGGGCAAAAGAAAAGTATAGAGAACAGGGCCCGAATAAACTTGGAAAGGAATATATAGAACTGTAAGATGGGACAGAAAAGATTAACTACAATTTACATAGTAAAGGTTTGGGCTGAACACAATGGATTCGAGCAGGCCGTTGACGGGTATTTATATAAACAATTACCATTTGGAGTACTTCGTATAACTTTTGAAGAAGAAGATGTTCTTGCTGTTTTTCAGAACTCCAGCGTGAAGATAGAAGAGCGTCTGTCTATAACACATTTAGAATGTACTCATGCGGAAAATATTATGCCGTGTTGGATGAAAGAGATACTATATAGGTATATCAACACACTTTTTAGATAACTAATGCAGCGAGGCGAAAGCCCTTACTGAAACACTGGGAAAATGGTGGTATCCCACCCAAGTGGCGAGAGCTTGTAAAAATCTTGCACAGATTCTTTCAGAGGAGGGGCATATAACAGTCCAATGCCCCTCCAATTTTAAGCGTGGACAAATAACAAATAGAGCGATGACAGAGAAACAAAAACTTGAGATTAAGGATAAAGCCGACAACTATATGCGTGGTCGAGCAATGGCACTATCATTTAAGCCTTTGACAATAGAGGATGTTAGAGAGGCGTTCCTCAATGGTGCGGAAGAAATGGTACATCTAATGAACTATTAAAGGAGTAAGGTTATGGCAGAATTTAAGATTTTGAAATATGGTGTTATTTTTTCGAGTATCGCATTTTTTACTTGTTATATAATAATTGGAATAATTTGGGAGAAAAATATACACTCTAAAAGAGCGGAGAACATAATGAAATTAAGCCTTGCCGGAGTATATGTTTTTGGGGTGGTAGTAATTAGTACTCTTTTGTATGGTCTATTTTTCAACATTATCTAATTTAACACAAAAGATGCGATATTTCGCATTAACGATGTGTGAGACAGCAGAAACTATGCGAGAGCAAGCGAGGTTGTTAAAACGCTTAAAAACGACAAATAAAGAAATTGCCAACTACAACAACTACATTCACTACATTACTATTATACAGAAAGTTAGGTATAAAAAATTTTGTAGTTTTCAGCGTCAAAAAAACTACAAAAAACTACAAAAGTGTCCAAATACTGTCCTAAAAACTACAAATAAAAAAGTGTAGTTTTGTAACGTGTTGAGAAACAGCATTGTAGTTTTGTAGTTATTGTAGTTGCTTAAAATAGTATGATAAAATTATTTGATATCCCAGAAGACGAAAGGAGACGATACCAAACACAACTTATACCCAAATTGTTGCACCGAAGGCCTTATGAGTGGGTTTCAATCGCCTCTATCGCGAACGAGCCGGACCGATTCCGTGAAATAGTTTCCGTAATGAATAATCACCATTACTTTGACGACAGAGAAGGTTTTGGGATGATCGAGATGAGTGACGATGGAAGTCGCATCCGTATATGCCCTTGGAATCTCGAACAATATAACGTTAATCCAAAACGCCGATGGCGGTTTGAAAAATCTTAATTTTCTATGATAGTGAAGATAAAAATAGACCAACCTATGTATGCTGATTATTTGGCATACCTCTTCCCCTCCGATGCTGATGGTGTGTTAAAGGTTGCATCTGGTACTATTTTGGGTGATTTGCTTATTGCACATTGCCGCGAGGCCCCGAGGCCTATATTCTCTGTTGACCAGTCTGATCTTATATCTCTTCGTCTGCCTCAATGTGAGGCCACGCAGAACCTGCGCAATAAATTCTTGTTCTACAACGCAGGAGATATGTTGCAGTTGAATAGAGCGCTGAAATCACTATTCGACTTAGATTTCGCTGGCTACTATCGCAAAGGTCAGGCGGCGAACTTCTCTAAAAAGGATATTGTCGAAGCGTTTATCACCTCGCGCCATCTAATAACGACAGATTGTTTCGACGCTCTCAATAAACGAATCTATCGGCGCCAACAACGCGAAGCTGCTTCTCTTGTCAAAAGGCTGGTGCGAAAGGCTTATTATATTGATGAGTCTATTAATGGCGATGGTATTCAAAAATAATTTATAGCAAAATCGTAATTTCATTTCCGAATTGACAATGATACAAATAGTTAAAACTGTATATGTTAAACGACCGGGTGAACAATATGTTGTGTGGTCGGCTTTGCCAATTGTACCCGCAACCGCTCTCGTAGAAGTTGAGAAGACCAAAGAGGACGCTGGTTGGATGCAAACTGTTAGGTTTCAAGCCACGCTTTATTCCGAGCATACTTGGCAGCATAAAAAGTTGCTTATTAGGATTCTATTTGACGAAGGACCAATATTAGATATAGGTAGTTCTGATATCCCTGTTGAGCTCGCCTTTTCTCTAAAAAATAATGTGCAAGAAGTATCCTTCGAGCACCGTTCGCGACTGGATGTATAGACGAAGTCCTTTTTACAGGGGTTGCTGCACTCTACCTTTGTAAAAAAAAGAAATATGTCTGTTGTAAATAATTCGTTTCGGCTCGCTCTCGATATTCGCAGAGGCCAATGGCTGATTGCCAACGCCGAGACTCTTCTTCCAATTGCTTTGGACTATTTGTCGCACATTCCTCCGCAGATTGATGCCGAGGAGTTCTCGGCATCAATATATACATCTGAGGCATTAGGTCGATCTACCCTCTCGGATGGAGCGTCACCTGGGCAAAAATGTGTAGTCGTCATTCCTATTCATGGAACGATTACGAAGTATGACACCTGTGCGAATCTCGGCACAACAACCATTTCAGCCGAACTATTGCGTTTGGCTGCCGATAAGAATGTAGTAGGTGTTGTGCTTGATATCGATAGCGGAGGGGGTGCTTGTAATGCGATACCACCTATGGTTGCGGCTATCAACAAAGTTCGCTCAATGGGCAAACCTATTATTGCTCATTGCGACTTCTGTGCTTCGGCTGCATATTGGATCGCTTCACAGTGCGATGCAATCTTTGCTGACAACTCGATGTCGGAGTTCGGATCTATCGGTGTGATGACACAGATTGTCGATAACAGAGAGAACCGTTGTGGTGATAAAACTATTACTATCTATGCCACCGAGTCAAAAGATAAGAATCTCTCTTATCGCAAGGCTCTCGATGGCGACTTCTCTTTTATGCAAGCAGAAATGACTCCTATTGTTCAGGAGTTCCATTCTGCTGTTAAGCAAGGTCGTGCCAATATCAAAGCCGAGGAACCTGGTGTTCTGTCTGGTGCAGTGTTCCGTGCCAACGAGGCCATTAACCTCGGTATGGCAAATGCCATATTGGACCTCGAAGGCTCTGTTGAGAATGTGTTTGTTCGTGCCACATATAAGTAATTCACATTAAATCTTAATTTTATGGATGTAAAAAAGTTTCTTAGCGACAGCAAGATGGGTAAGATGATTGCCCGCTTGTTGGGTAAAGAGGAGCTTGCGTTGGATACCAACGGCAAGCCTGTTCTTTCCGAGGAGGATAAGAACAAAATCCTCTCGATGTATGGTGAGGCTTTTCTTGAGAAGTTTGAGGCGATGTCTTTCTCTGCCGAGTCGGAGAACACTCGTGATCTCTTCGATGCAGCCCTCACACATGCTCGTAATCAGGTGGCATCTGAGAAAGATGCTATCATCAACCAGTTGCGTGCAGATCTTACAACTCTCGCAGCTGCTCCGGAGAGCGCACCTTCAGCAACACCTGTTGGTACCGTAGCCGGTGAGTCAAAGTTCAGAGCAAACATGGCTTTGGCTCACAACAAAATCGCTGATTCATTCAAGCGTTCTGGTGTTCTCGCAGAGAGCATGACTATCGATGTTGCTGACTTGAAGCAGGAGCTCGGAGCTTACTCTTCGCAGGGTAACAACCTCGATATGATTAACGAGTTGTATCAGGCGTTTACGACTGGTAAAAAACTCGTTTGGAAACCTGCCGTTACAGAGTACAAGGCAGTATCGGCACAGTCGGTTGGCAGCGTGGTTCAGCAGTTCTCGAAGGAGTGGAATCCAAAGGGTCAGGGTAAGTTCTCTCTGCTCACAGTGAAGAACTACCGACACAAAGTTGATTTCGCTATCGATCCTGCCGATGTCGGCGAGAGTTGGTTGTTCCATCTTTACGATGAGCACAAGACTCCTGACCAGATGCCAATCACCCGATACATTGTGTCGAATATCCTCATTCCTCAGATTGCAGAGGATTTGGAGTTGGTAATGACCGCCAAAGCAAAGTATGTCGAGGGTTCGAAAGAAACTTCGGCTACCATGGATGGTCTGGAAACTCAACTCGTGGAGGCTCTTGCTTCGGAGGATAAGAAAGGTATGAATTTCTACAATGGCGCCGTAAATCTTCTTGAAGGTGACGACGAGGCAGTTCTCAATGCCATTGACGATTTCGTAGCTTCGGTTGCTCCGCTGTATCGATCCAAGCAGATGCCAATCTATTTGTCGGCTGACTTGTATTTGAAATACAAGCGAGCTTACAAGAAGAAGTGGGGCGCTGGCAGTGGCACCGAGAATCCTCAGTTCGGACCGGACCGAGTTGACTTCTCGAACTTCTATTTGGAGGTTTTGGATTGCCTCACAGGATCTCCTATCTTCTTCAGCACACCTCGTGGCAACCTCGTTGGTTTGAAGCACAAGAATCCTCCGCAGTTCATCTCGGATATCCAGAAGCACGATCGTCAGGTACGCTTCTACTTGGAGTTCTGGTATGGTGTCGGCTTCTTGGTTGGCGAGGCAGTGTTCGCATATGTTCCTGCGGATTACACCCCTTCGGTAGTATCGACACGCCAGGGTGCTGCCGGCAAATGGATAACCGCTACAACTGCTGCGGCAACAAACGAGGAGGACGGCCCTGAGGGAGCATAAAGTTTAACCGGTTAACATTGTGATATTATGGCTTATAAGAAAGTAAGTATTCCGAAGAATGGTGATGGCGCAGGTTGCGCCACCGCCAAAGCTTCTGAAATCATCATCATTGATGTTGATGATATCAAAGCAGAGCCAACTCGAACTGTTGGCAATCCTGCCATGGATGGCGACTACGAGTTGAACGAGGGCGCAACCGCTATTGCTATCTACGCTACACCTTCGTCTATAGATTTGCCTGAGGAGTACTCGGGTGATGCCGATGCTCGAGGGGTCAAGCAGGGCGTGGCTTTCGAGCATCCTGGCAATAGTGTCGAGATTAAGGGTTTCACAGAGGCGTATATGAATAGAGGCGTTGTAATCCTGGTGAAGGAGTGTGATGGCTCTGCAACTGGTCGAACTCAGGCGTTCGGTTCGAAGTGCAATCCTCTATTTATGACCGTCGAGAACACCAACAACAAGGAAGCCACAAAGCGTAAGTTTACCTTTAAGCAGGAACTTAACGACAAGTTCTTGCCTGGTGACTATTCCGGTGCGGCTGTATCAGTGGCTGACAAAGCTGTAACTACGCAGGAGGGTGCATAATGGCTAAGCAGAAACCGAAGACTGCTGCGGTGGAGGAGACTACCTCTGCCGCAGTCCAGCCGGAGTTAAACTCCGCAGACAACTCCCCACAGCCAGAGTCGGAACAGCCGGTACCTAGCAGCCCGACATATCGTGTAGTGGTTTGTGCTCATAAAGGAACCGAGGATCTTATTGCAAAGGCGTGGAAGAAAATGTGTGACGAGCCAATACTCATCATTCCGATTGCGGAGGGTGACGATGACGCTCGTGCAATCCTTACTACGGTAATCGCAAATTCTGATGTTTGCGATGACTTTGTGTTCGTTAAGGCAAACACAATTCCTTGCTCCCGAGTTACGATGACCGACCTATCTGTGCCGGTTGTGTACCTCGACAGAGCTGGTAAGGAGCATTATTCGCACCGTTTGCCAATGCCGCTCAATAAGGGTTTGCTTGTCGAGGCGTTTGGTGCAGAGGATTACCCAGATGCCGATGAGACCGATGAGAACTTCTTGCGTTCTTATGCCGAGACGAATCTCTCTCGACCAATTCAGGTGTCACATTACTTTGGTAATTATGTTACCATTGTTCTGCGCGGGAATCCTTGTAATGCAGTTGTCGCCGAAGGCCTCTTACGCCGAAAATTTCTTTCGGCAAATGCTGTTGGCTTCAAGGCAATCGAACCTTTCGTTGAAACATTGCTGTCTAAATGATAGGTGTAATCCAAAAGTGGTTAATGTCAGGAGCCGAGGTTCACGAGGGACTTCGGCTCCTTAACCAATATGCACCAAACAAACATCTTCATCGCCTCGTTTCTCTTCGCCCAGACAAGTTCCGCCCACTTCTCATACAGACGTTGTCTGCTTTAATACCAACGGAAGCAGCCGATATTATACAGCCAGTAATACATAAGGCCACCTTTCGTGAGCAATGGTCGTTCCTGGGCGACAGCGATTGCCCAAATGAATTAAAGATTCTTGCTGCCGATAAAATCTCTGCATATAGAAATTACATCTCCGCACATCAACAACTTTTTGAGTGTGTAACGGAAGAAGATTGCTTTTCGGTGGCGAAAAAGGTGGTAGAAAATTTCATTGAAAATCGGAATATTCATTCCGAATTCACATATTACAGAGAACATAACTCTGTATTGGGGAAACATCCTATTTTTGGAGAGGTTAAACGCCTTGCCGAGTTAAGGCGATTACCTATTACAGAACTGTTCCGTCGCAAGACAAATCTTGAAGAGGCGGTTTGGAGAATTCAAAGCGAATTGAAAAAAGGAAACAAACCGCATCTTGATACAGCAAGAGATCGGCGACTTCAAAAGAAACGAAGGGAACTTGCCGAAGTAAATCGAATAATCTCTGATTATGGGACTGTTCAACATCTGTGAGTTGCTTAACAGGTCTGACGACATATCTTCACCACAACACTCTACTCGTTCAACTTCGACTTGCGAGGCCTTCGAGAATATGCATATCGAGAAGGTTAATAACCTAAAACAGCTAATGGGTAGAGTTCCTGGTCGTGGTGAGATTTATTTTTTATGGACGCTCAACTCGTTTAATGCTTTCACTTTTATTACCTATATCATTAAACACTTTGGCACCATTCGACAACTCACATTCTCGACCTATTCGATAAATGAACGAATACTTACCTCCTTGGTGCGATGGTATGACAAGGGGGCTATTGAAAAAATATATATCTGCATCTCCGACTCAATTCGTAGTCGAGTGCCAAAGGTTAATGACCAACTACAAGCGTTCTCTTCAACTCGTAACATTGAGATTGGCTATGCTTGGAATCATTCCAAAGTAACCCTAATACGAACAGACGAGCACTTTTTTGTTGTGGCTGGTAGTGGTAATTTTAGTGAAAACGCATTGAATGAACAATACATATTTTTGAACGATGAAAGAGTCTATAACTTCTTCAGCGACTGTATCTGCAATCGGTCTAACAGCAGAGGTTAGAGAGCAACTACTCGCCCTCGGAGCTCTTGGTTGGCCAGAACACGAAATCGCAGTCTATTTCGACTGGGATCCATCTCTGTTGCATCAAGAGATGGTTAATCCCGATAGCGAAATATCAAAACTTCTCCTTCGTGGTAAATTGCAAAAGCGAGCCGAGATAGAAATTCGTCTAATGACCGATGCGATTGGTGGCAATCTTACTGCTGCCAAACAATTCTCCGAGGTGATGCGAGATAAGAGTTTTCAACTATCCAAGCTCGACTTGTATGGCGGTCCAGCTGACGAAGGTGCGATGGAACGCATACAAGCATATATAGATGGTGGTTGTAAAACTGATTTGTCGCCAGGCGAACAGTTGTATATCGACCTTCTAGTAATGATATACTCGCTTGATGGGCAACATGGCAAACGCAATACTATCCGTTTCCTCACTCGTAAACCCTTCGGCTTCACATTCGCAAGGGCAAGCGATCTATATGCCGAAGCGATAGAAATGTTTTTTGCCAATCGACAAGTTTCCAAAGATGCTATGAGAGCCAAGGTCGCCGACCAATTGGATACGCTTCACGCAGCTGCTGTCGCCTCTGCCAAGACAACTCGTGACTATGAGGTTGCTGCGAACATCTTGGCGCAGAAAGCAAAGGTCCTTCGACTCGACCAAGAAGACCCTGAGGTGCTGCCACCGTCTCAATACCAAAAACAATTCCGTGTGCTATCCTTAACGCCTGAGTCGATAGGTCTTCCTTCTGCGAACCGCGATATTCTGGCTGCCCAAATAGACTCACTCAACCTTGATGGCAGTGTGCGAAAGCGTCTGCGTATGGAAGCGGGTATAGAAGATGTTGAAATTATAGAGTACTTGGAACATGTCGTACAGGAAGAAAGTTAAAGAAGAAGTTTCCGATATTGTAGATATTCAATATCAGAATAAATTTGCTCAAATCGCATCGTTGGTCGGGCCTTGTCGCCTTTTCGGTATTCTTGGCCGTGGCTCGGCTAAGACTACCGATATCCAAGTTGAGAGGCTTATCGACATTATGTACGATATGCCTGGTGCTCCTTGTGCTTGGGTGGCAGACACATTCAGCAACTTGACTGCGAATGTATTACCTGCCGTGCTCGAAGGTCTTGAACGCAAAGGTTTTCGAGAGGGCGTTCACTATGTTATCGAGAAAGAGCCTCCTACATTTACCGACAAAGAAAAAGCCGATCTGCCAGATTGGCTCCGCCCGCATTTTTGGAAACCGTTTAACAAACTTGTTTCCTACAAGCGTACTATTATTTTCTTTACCGGTATGAATGTTCGCTTTGGCTCTCTCGATAGACCTTCTTCGCTTGCCGGAGCTTCGGTTGTTCACTTGTTCGGCGACGAGGCAAAATACTTCAAAGAAGAGAAGATTGCCAACCAACTTAAAGCCATTCGTGGCTATCGAGTACAGTATGGCCACTCTGTCTATTATCGTGGTGTTACTTTTACCTCTGATATCGCAGATCCTTCTCATATTGGCGAATATGATTGGATGCGAAAGGAGATAAAAAATATGAACATTGACAAAATCTTGCTCATAATGAAGACGGGCCTCGTCTATAACGAAGCTCTGCAAGAATATGTTGCCGCCAAGCAACATTGGCGCAAATCTCCTTCCCCCGAAAACGCTCTTGTGTGCAAGAATAAACTTAAAACCGCCAATCTATGGAAGGCGAGATGGACAGAGCTGAGGCGTATGGACGATGCAAGAACCTTCTTCCTTCGAGCATCGAGTTATGTCAATGTAGATATCCTTACGGAGGGTTGGTTTGCTGACGCTATTGCCGCCGATCTAAACGACCTCCACACCGCTATCTTGTCGTGCCGACCATCTCTAAAAAGCGGTGATCGATTCTATGCCTCGCTTGGAGAACAACATTTCTACAAAGATGGTATCAACGAAGATGCATACGATCAAGTTGGTCTGCTCGACAAAGAGGACTGTCGTGTGCTTAAATATGTCAACCTGCACAAGCCACTTCAACTTGGTATAGACTTCGGCAATATGTGCTCTTTAAGTATCGCCCAAGACGATCGAGTACAGGGCAAAGATTGCCTTCGTATTGTGAAGTTCTTATACACGCTTGCTCCTGAATACCTCGTAGATCTCGGAGAAAAATTCCGTGAGTATTTTGCTCCTATGGTCAATAAAACAGTCTATCTGTATTATGACCGTGCTGGCAATAGCTACCACAAAGTACAAAAAGACCAAGCAAGCGAGTTTAAGAAGGCGATTGAACGAGACAGGAATGGAGCTCGAACTGGTTGGAATGTGATTATGGAGTCTATTGGTCAGGGCAACATTGGACAGCCAGAGGAGTACCATTTTATGCAAACACTCCTCTCAGGAAGTAATCCTCGATTGCCAAACATCTTGATTGACTACTATGCTGCCAAGCATCTTCGTCAATCATTAGAGGGTGCCAGGACAAAGGTTAAGTCTGGTGTCGTGTTCAAGGATAAGAGTAGCGAACACCTACCTATTGACCAGCTTCCTTCCCACTCGACAAATCCTTCGGATTCGTTCAAGTATTTAGTTATGACAAAACAGCGACGCCGAATAGCCAAGGGAAAAGTTCCTGTTCCTTTGGCCATTGGCGATCCGCAGTTCGGCAAATAGGTATTTTGTTCCACAAAATGTATTCACCCTGCAAAGATGGTTTGCAGGGTTTTTCGATATATACTCATTTCGGAGTCTCTTCTTCTTTGGTTGGAATTGTGTGTCTGTACACGCACCATTCTATATCCACCCTCGGTTCTTGCCCTATTCAGATACAAAGGAACAACGCCGCTTTTCACCTGTTCAATGAACCTCGACAATTTTTTCAAGTCTGTCGATGAAGAAATTTACCTGACGGCACTCTGAAGAAATTTCATCAAAAAAATTTCGAGAACCCTTGCAAGCAGGTCTATTGGTGCTTCGCATTTATGCTTACTGTGTAAAGGCGGTGTCGAATTCCTGTATCAGAAAGGTTCACGAAACGAGGCTGGACGATAGTTCAATGGTTCTTTGACATACTGACAAACAATTTATCGAAGCCCGATGAATAGACTCCGAAACAAATATCGAAAATAGATATAAAGGTTACTCACTCGGCAGTCCGATAGAGCCGAGAAATTCAAACTCTAAAATTCAAAAGTTATGTATTCAACCGAAGAGATTAACTCAATCGTGGCAACTATCCACGAGCAACTAAAAGCCACCACGCCAATCGCAGTGCGTTGGTCGTGGGGCATTAGCAAACAACAGGCGACACTCTACGAGGATAAGCCCACTCTTGCCCTGCGTGTAAGCGGAGCATTGCATAAGGGGTGGGTTTTCATTTCCTACGATAGAGCCTCCGACCTCTACGACATTAGTATCGTATCGCTTAAAGGCGAATGCAAGCACAAAGTCGAGGGGGTTTATTTCGATGATATGGGCAAAGTTATAGACGGTATTATCGAACGAGACCCCTGCACCACCGATGAAGAATATATCAAAATTGCAAAGGCTGATACAATTCGCAAATTGTCAGCCTAACAACAAACCCCAAGCCGATGGGGGCGGACATCGGCACAAACTTATAAATTTTTAATACCTAAATTGTTATGAAAAAGAATGAAAAGACAACTGCTACAACCGTAGCAAAGGGAGCAAACATCGAGAACATTGCACCAAAGACCGCAACCACAGCAGCGGAGCAGACACCAACCACCGCAGAACAGCCGACACTCCAAGCCGAGCCAACTGCTCCAAAGCAGACACCCCCTGCAACCCCCGACAAAGAGAAGACTTTGGACGAGGCAAAGCAGGTGCTTGAACTCTCCAAGCGCATCGAGGAGTTAGAGGCACAACTCAGAAAAGAGCCTCAAACAATCGAGGAACGCATCGAGTACTACGAGCGTAAGCAGGTACTAACGGAGCGATACAAGAAACTACACGAGCAGGTGCGAAACCTCGACAACCTCCGAGAGCAGGTCGCAGAGGAAAATATCGGAGTTGATGATTTCAACGATAGCAACGATTATTTCCGCCTAAAATTGCTCGTTCCAAGCTATGGCGAAAAGAGTGCTTTTGTCATCAGCAACCAGGCCCTAATCGAGTGCGTTCTTGACCTCCTCCGAAATAGAATGCTCGATGTAGCAGAGAACTTGCAAAAAGAAATTGCAGCCTAACACCAAGCAGGGGCGGATATCCGCCCCTCTTTCAAATGTTTAATATCTAAAAATATAGCACTATGACACCGAACAACACAACACCAAACAACCAAGCACCGACCAAGTTACAGGAAAAGAGAGCAATTCTTGTTGCTCTATCCCAACAGGCAAAGCAACTGCGACAGGATAAAATCAACAACGCACAAACCACCGAAGAGGCTGCTTTTTGGTCTTCTCGCACTATAAACTATATGCTCCTCAATCACATATACAAGAGCGAGAGCGTAAGATTTGAAACCTTCAAAGAGTGGAAAGCGCAGGGGGCAACAATCAAGAAAGGAGCAAAGGCTACGGTAATTTGGGGGCAACCCCGTCAGGGTGTGGCAACCCTCGAACAGCGTTTGCAGAAAGACCCACACACTTTGCCCGTTGATGATATCGCAGTAGAGGAATACGAGTTTTTCCCTCTTTGCTACCTCTTTTCAGAGGATGATGTATATTTTACCAATGCGGAGCAGAACGACACCAACGAGGAACAGCCGACCTCTGCACCCATTGCGCCCATTATCGACGAGGATACTTTTAACGAGATATAGCAGGAAGATGGGAGGGTTAGCACTTATATTCTTAATCATTATGTTGGGTGCTGCATCGGCTAACGCAAGCAACGACTAACATACGGAGCGCATCGGGCATCGGGAGCAAGCCGCCGAAAATCGGCGGCGGCTCAAAGCGGTATCTCCATTAACGCGACAGTCTATGACTGCCGCGTTTTTTGTTTTGCCTTTGAGTGTAATATAAGGCAAGCCCAAAACCATTTCGATAATTGTAGTTTACTTTGACCACCTACATTCCGTTAGACTCGTCGAGCCTCTACATTGCGATACATCAAAGGGTTACAATAGGTGTTGCGATGCAACAATGATGTTTATGGTGGGATTTTCAATCTAGTATTAAGGGCAACAAGGAGCCGCATAGCGGCACCCGTGTCTATGGTGGGATTTCGCCATATATCACCTTTTTGAGCGTTTGCGACCGCAAGTGTTCGAGAGGGCGGGGCGGGGTTAAATTTGAGTGCGCCTCGGCGTTTTTGACAAAACGCCGAGGCAACAGCCATAAATTCAAATACTTAATGAATTTATGGGGTAAAAAAAAGTGTAAAAATCTGCCTTTTTCTTGAAAAAATCGGCTTTTTTGGCTGATGAAGCCAAAAAAGGTCAGCGGTATCTTTGACCGTCGTGCGCGTGTCCTTTGCATCGGCGTTCTTTGATGTAATTTTGTACTATGGATTTGTACGATGCCATAAAGGAGATGCGCCGACTATCGGCAGAGAACCGACCGTTCGGCTTCTCGTTTATGTCGTGTAACTTAACCGACCGTAGTAGCGAGGGCGTTGTGACGGTGCGCCACGCGCGATTGCTTAAAAGAGAAAGTGTAAAATATCATAAGAACGCGGAAATTGTAGAGGCATATCTTGACCTTGATACAATGGAGAGCCGACGATTTTACCAACCGCTATTGATGTATTTTAATGGAGAGAAAGTGGTTTTACGATGACAACTAAACAAATATCCGACAATTCATTTGCGCTTCATCTTGACGATGGGCGTGTATTTACCCTATCGAATCGTAGAGGTGATGATATGGACTCCATTTTGTGGAGTGTTGGTCGTACATATAATTGGGAAAACACACCTCAATCGATAGGAGATTTCCGCATTGTGCCTTACGGCCCTAATAATTTGCTGCCGAGCGACCTTCGCTCAACAGTTGATGACAACAACTTGGCGCCGGGCATTATTGAGCGTCAGCTGGGCCTTCTCTTTGGACAAGGGGTGTTCCTTTACCAATTAGCATTCGAGTCTGGCGAAATTCAACACCTGTGGCAACAAGATAAGGATATTGAATCCTGGTTGTCCGACTGGGATTATATCTCCTACATTAAGGGAATAACGACAGATTATTTGTATCTGAAAGGTTATTTCAATGCTGTGTATCTAACGCGAGGCCATCGCATTGGGAAACCGGCTAGAATATCTCACTTAGAACATATCCCGGCTAAAAACGCACGCCTTGAATGGACCGACTCTCGCAGACTTGCTGATGTAAAACATATTCTTGTGGGTAATTTTGAGCAGAACTGCTTGGATACCGGAGTTCGCACTTTCCCGATGTATGACCGAAAGAATCCGGGAAGATACCCTGTGTCTGCCGCATATAATAGTACCTATTCGTTCTCGCGCGACTTTTATTCGGTTCCGCCATATTGGGGTGCGCTTCGTTGGATTGTTCGCGGTTCGGAAATTCCGTCCATATTCAAATATGTCACCGACAATGGGTTGAATCTTGCGTATCACGTCCATTCTCCTAACGGCTATTGGGAAAATAAGCGTGATATTCTAAAACTTGCGAATCCTGATTGGAGCGAAGCTCGCGTAGAACGGGAGATTGCCAACTTGTCTGTGAAACTTCTTGAAGACCTGACAGAGGTGTTGTCGGGTAAAGAGAATGCAGGTAAATTCTTTCACACAATTGATGTCGTTGATGAGACGGGAACTGCTCAAACTTGGAAAATCGAGGCGATAGATCAGAAGATAAAAGACTTCGTCGATAGCCAATTGAAGATTGCCGAAGCATCGTCTTCTGCAATCACTTCAGGTATGGGTCTGCATCCATCTCTCTCGAATGTTATGGTGAATGGTAAATTGGCGAGTGGCTCGGAGATGTTGTATGCATTCCGTTTGCACCTTCTCTCAAATGTAGCCGTCGCTGAACAGGCGATATTGGAGCAGATTAACCAGGCGATAGCCTTCAACTTTCCTAACAAAAATTTACGACTCGGATTTTATCACCAATCACTCAAAGCCGAGGAAGATTTGTCTTCTTCGGACAGGGTTAAAAATCAATAGATATGCTATTTAATAAAGACGATAACGGAGCAGTTGAGTTGCACGAGTTAACAGGCGTGTACTGCGCGGCAAACAACTTTGATTCGATTGCTGGAGAAATTGCAGACGCCACTCGCGAAGTTGGTAATATCGTCGGCGCCGCAATCATTACACGGGCAGAGGAGAAGTATGCTAATAACGGTCAGGATGATATCGTGAGATACGTACAGTTGCCGATTGCTTGTTTGGCCATCTCGCGGTATTTTCGCTCGAACACCGTCGCGCATGATGATATCGGACGTAGCGTGGCGCTTGACGAGAGTCGAAAGATTCCATTCGAATGGATGCTTGACCGCGATGACCGAGCTATGCGCGAGAAGTATTATCGAGCTCTTGATGCCTTATTTGCTTACCTTGAAGACGCCAAGGTACCAGAGTGGCAGGACTCTTCAATTCGTAAAAATCTCCTACGTTCGATTATTCCGGATATACACACATTCGAGAGTGTGTACCCAATCGAGCAATCTCGCTATACGTTCTTTATGCTACTTCCGTTGATTTTGGAGGTGCAAGAAACCCGATTACAACGATTGCTGGGAGATGCCTGGGACCGAATCATAGGTGAGACTGTGTTGGTCGAAGACCTGCCTTTGCGCCGGATGGTTCAAAAGGCAGTGGTATTATACGCGGTAATAATTGCTGTGGAGCGTTGGTCTATCGAGGTGTTCCCTCAATCAATCGCTCGCCGCTTCTCCCCGACATATCAGGGGAATAAAGCATCTGCGAATGCTTCGATTAGTGAAATCGAGTGGTATCTATCCAAACTACGAGACCAGGCGGCTGAGGCGATACAAGAAATTCATGCAATCTCGACTGGCGGCAATCAATATTCCTCTTATCCGTTGCTACCAGATAATGACCGCAACCGTAAATTCTTCACCTCTGGGCTATGACAACATTAGAGATTCCAGACATAGGTAAATCGTGCACAACCCCCTCCTCCTGGGATGAACTAACGGCCGACCAGGTTTGTTATATTATGAAACTTTATGACAGAGTTCTGCGGTCGGAGTTGTCGCTGCTCGACTTCAATGTGCGAGTTCTCTATTATTTGATGGGAATGCGACATGGTTGGCGCAGTGTACGATGGGAGAAATTAGCCTCAATATCGGAAGTAGATAATCGTAATGCCAACATTTATATGTTGTGCGAACGCTGCTTGGAATGGTTGTTTAAGGAGGCAGATGGGAAAGCTGTACTTAATTATTCGTCAGTAGTGAACCCTCTACCTTCTGTCAAACCCGGATTGTTCCGCCGTCGGCTGTTCGGGCCGGCCGACGCATTGCAAGACCTCTCGTTTGGAGAGTTCCGCCACGCGGCCACGGCTCTAAATGTGTTTTTCAAGAGTCAAAACACCGATGACCTTGACGAGTGTATTGCCCATCTGTATCGTGTTCGGGCGCGGCAATATAATCGGGCCGGAAGGTTTGTCGAGGATATTACTAATAATAACATGTCGATTGCTCGTAAACGGGTGTCGCGGATGAAGGATTGGCAGAAGACTCTGATTATGCTGTGGTTCGCCTCGTGCATCAACTATTTGCAAACAGGAACCGTGCAAATTGATGGAGAAGATGTAGATATGTCAAGACTTTTTTCTAGTGAGAAAAGCAAAGATGGCGAGCTGTCTTGCACTTGGCAAGATTTGACAATCGCGATTGCCAAAGAACAAACCATCGGCAATATGGAGCGAGTAGATGAAGAACCTCTATACTCGATAATCGGCATAATGTGGCACAATTACAAAGACAACAAACGTCATGAAAAGATTGGAAAAACTAACTAATTTGACGCGCTATTTGTCAAATTTCAGCGTTCCTGGCACTGATTTGACGCCAATCAGGGTTGTGAACTACGACCACGTTTTGAATCGCCTTGCCAATAAAAAAGGTATGGTAATTCTTGTGGCACGACCAGAGATTAGTCAATTCGGAAACGAGGATAGTTACACCGCCAAGTATAGCACTGTGTTCTTCGTTATTGAGAAGGGCCTTGCAGCAGCTAACACCGACGAACGAGAAGACGAGTTGTACTCGCGATGTGTGAAGGTGGCGTCGGACTTATTAACCGAAATCGAACGCGCTTGCAGTGATTGGGAGTGTGAAGATTTGCGTGGCTTATCCCTCCAATCTGCCGAGATTGTGCCAGAGATGTCTGTGTTTGGAGGTTGGTCCGGCTATTCAATAGAGTTGGCTTTCGTGTGAGGAAAGATACATTTTCATTTTTTAGGGTTATTAATTTACCGAAATTACTGCCGTGAGGTAGAAATTAGGGGAGCGTCACGACAAAATCGTGGCGTTTTTTTTTGTACGATACAGCTCCATCGGCGGCAATATGATAAGTAAATGGCACTTTTCTTTACATATCGATTGCTTTATGCTCAAAATTTGCGATTTTTTGAGCATATAATTTGTTTAGGAAGTTTTATTCCCGATGAAAGGGCGAATAGATAAGCTTTTATTTTGGCAATAAAAGAAAGAATTAAACGCTATTGCATTTAAGAAAAGAAAGTAATGTGCTATGTGTCAGCACTTTGCTTTCTTTTTAATCTTTTTACAGAAAAAAAGAAAGGGCGTAATCACATAAAGCTTTTGCTTGCAACATTTGGCAACCATATTCTATATTATACTACGAAGCGTGACAACGATAGCGAAAAATCATTATATTTGTATTCGTAATACCTAAGTTTTAAGAGTATGAAAAAGACTTTATTAGTTGTCATTGGTTTGGTGTTTAGCTTTATTAGTTGCGATTCTTCTGTCGATATTGAGTCCAGAGCATCTATTATTTCCAAGGACTTTGTCAAAGAAAGGCTTAATTATCCTGCAACCGCCGATTTCGGCTGGGATACGGTTTGGACACCAGATTATTTAGACGAGAATCGTGGCACATTATTGAAAAAATTTACTGCCAAGAATGCTTTTGGAGTACCAATAGAGTATGTTTATAAGATAGATATCCGATATTTAGGTGGGGAATGGACTGATACAAGTAATTGGACTTATGACTATCTCATTATAGAAGAAGTGCAGTCAAGAAAACAACACTATTATACTCCGAATAGATAGGGCGAGAAAAAATCTCGCTCTTTTTTTGTTTTTTTCCAAAAATCTCCATATTCTATATTATACTACGAAGCGTGACAGATTGAAAGAAAATCACTATCTTTGGGAAAGATTATTTCCTAAACATATGAAAACCATTGCCTACCTAAATGTTAGATACACCGACTACAATCCCGAGTTAGTGTATCTTATTGAGATACTTACGGTATCTGACGGCCAGCAGAACCTCTACCGTACTTATGTCAATCCCGAAGATGAAATTTTTGACTATGGTCTAATCTACGAATTTGGCGGCACCGCTGAAATATTGGAGTCTGCACCGATTTTCCCCGATGTGTATTCGCAGATATGCTCCTTGCTGCAAGGTAAAACGGTACTATTCCATATGCCGAGTAGTAAACTTGCTTTACAAGCTGCCTGCAATCGATACGGGCTACCTCTGCCTGATGCCAACTACATCAACAGCGAAAGGATTGTTCGTCGAGTCTGGACGGAACACTCTCGTAGCGGTTATGGACTTGGCAGTATGAGAGCAGCTCTCGATATCCCCTCCGGCCTATCAAGTGCGGAGGCAACATATGAGATTGTTCAGCGAGCCATTATACATACAGGTTCCTCGCTTGAAGATTTGATTGAGTTAGCAAATAAACCTCGAATACGACTGCGAGAGAATAGCCATATAGAGAGTATGGCGGGTAATCCTGATGGTCCGTTGTATGGCGAAACAATAGTCTTTACGGGGAGTCTTGACCGCCCCCGCAAAGAGCTGCGAGATGTGGTCGTTGCTTTGGGTTGTAACTTTGCAGACTCATTGACACGAGAAACAACGATGCTTGTCGTTGGCAACTATAACAATCCTACGGTGCTGACCACAGGTAAGAGTGGTAAACTTGCAAAGGCAGAAAAACTTAATAAAGACGGTAAAGCCTTTATCGAGATTATGTCGTCAGATAGTTTTTATATGATGATGGCGGAGTTTACCGATGCTTTTGAAGGTGCTTAAAGTTTAGAAATATATGATTATTTAGAGCAAAGCGTAAAAAACTTTGCTCTTTTTGTATACTCACAAAAAAGCCGCCCCAATGTGGAGCGGCTCCCTCGCAAGGTCGGCAGGGCGAGGATACCAAAGTGGAACTATGCCGACCTTATAGCGAATCCGCTACCCTTCTAATTCTGTCGGCAAGGTCGCATAGTGCGCCTTTGAATTGCGCCAGTTCCTGCTCGGTAAAGCCCCCCTTGCCTCCGTTACCGTCTATCTCATCAAGTTTGTGGTAGAGCCACGACGGACTCTTGCCGAAGTAGGTTTTGGCGATGTCGCCCCACGATACGCTGACGAGAATGTCGCTGAGTTTTGCTCGGAATTTTGATTGTGCCATATATGTTGCTTTTTTTTAAGTCCCCTCCCTCGTCGAGAGGGGACTTTGTTGTTAATCTTCGTAGAGTAGTTCGTCAAGTAGTTGTCGAATGTAGTACTCAATCTCTTTTGCCCCATTTGGTCGGGCTGACCTGAAATTCCTAATCATCTGTATTAGGTCTTTCTCTTTGTCTGTTAGTTCCATAGTTCCTTTCCTTTGGTACTACAAAGATACTACGATATTTCGTATTTTGCAAATTTTAACCAAAGAAAATTACACTTTTTCGTATTTTTTTTCGCTCCTCTATTGTTTTTTAACAAATAATGCTTACCTTTGTAGTGCTTAATACAAAGAAAGGTGTGGAGACGCACCGAAAATAAGGTGCATTTTTTGTGCCTACACATATTAAATTCAGCGGTACTACACCCCGTGCCATTGCCGTAATAGCGTGGCGAACACCTTTCTAAGTGTATTAAGCAGCGGGTAAGAGGAGTACCGCTGTTTTTTATTCCTCAAATAAATGCTTAATACACATTATGTCAAACAAATCAGAAGAGCGTAAAACCTTACGCACCGATTGGAAAGAACTACCAATCGACAAAGAACTGTCGTCTATTCTATTGGATCTTGCCAATGCGAGGGCAAGACTAATCAACTATCACGAATCCATTACGGATAGAGATATTTACGAAAGCCGTGTTGATGTTGTTGATGACGCTGAGGAAAAAATTATGGATGTAATGCGCACCATCGCAAACGACCTTATTGGCTTCGAGTGTGTAAATCATCTTCTTGACCAGAACTACAAGCGATGAAACGGTTTGTAAGATATTGGGCAATACGTTTGCTCGGCCGCGAATTTGTGGCCCAGACCACGAAATCGAAGTTAGTAAATACCTGGTTCTTGGTTTCGTTACCATTGCTCGCCGGAACAATGAATGACCAGGCCCCATGGTGGCTCCTTATGGTCACTATTGTAAATTGTATTTTGTCGGCCGGTCTGGTGATTCGCGAGCAGAATATGAAAGATACTTCAATACTTTAATTTTAATAGAAAGCTATGAAACAGGTTTTAATATACGAGCTCCACGTCGAGAGTGAGGAGCAGAAAATTCGATTGATTGCCGAGATTGAGTCGGTACTCGGTATGCAACCTACAAGAATTGAGGAGCGTAACGAATAATTGAATAATTTTTGTTAAATTTGTACCCACAAAGTCAACTGTTATGGAGATATTAGTTTGGATAGGTTATCTGTTGATGTTCTTAATTGCCATCGCTATTCTTGCTGCTGTTGGTTACGGCATCTTGTTTTTCTGCGGTGCTGTCATTGGCGGTGTTTTGACGCTAATTGACAAATTTAAGCCAGGCCCGGATAGCCAATAACAGCCAATATCTCTGTCCTTTTATAGCCACCTTCGGGTGGCTATTTTTGTTGCATAATAGCAACAAAAATGTCAATAGAAACCCGATTTGTGAAGTCAATCCTCGAAGACGAGAGCAAACGCCTTATGAGAAATCAGGGGCTTGCCCTCGGACGAAAGTTGTCGATGCGTACTGGCCGACTCTTTAATACTCGTCAAACAAGTGTTACAGGTGGAGCCGATATGGACGGACAACTCTCTTTTTCGCACACAATATATCAGCGTTTCCTTGATATGAAGCGACTGCAATATAAGTCGAAGGAGGTACATCGTAATCGCAGAATACACAATCGCTTTGTGTTCGGCCACTACTCGTCTATTGCTGGTCGCTTGATGTACGACCTCACAGACGAGGTTGTTGCTACAATCAAAGAAGAATTAAAATCAGCAGAATAATATGGCAAAGACAATTCGTGATGAAGACTTACGCTTAAACATTATCATCAACGGTGATGATGGACGCAAGCAAATTGGAGAGTTGGAGCGAGCTATCCACGACACCAATGCAAAGCTCGAAACCCTATACGAGAAACGCAAAAAGTTGGAGGGACAGGGTAAAAAAGATACTCAGGCATATCACAGTCTTTCTGCTCAAATTGGTAAGGCAGAAAAGGCGGTTGATGGCTATCGAGAGAAACTCGCTGCGCTCCATCGTCAGCAGTCCATTAACACAATGACTCTGTCGGAGCTAACCTCTCACATCAACCGTGTTCGAGCACAGTTGTCCAAGGTAGATCCTGGAACGCCGTTGTGGAAGCAGCTCAACGCAGAGTTAAAAAAGTCAAGTGCTCGACTTGTAGAGCTTCGTGCACAATCAAAGGTAACAGGTGGCACGCTCTGCACAATGGCAGAGCGTGTTAATAGATATATTGGTCTTATTACTGCCGGCTTCGCTACTTTGACTGGCGTGTTCTCTGGTATATCTCGTGCCAAAGCAATGTTTCAAGAGTGGGACGAGGCTATTGCTGATGCGATGAAGACAACCCAGCTCTCTCGTGGAGAGATGTTGGAATTAGACCAGGCATTGAAGAAACTGGACACTCGTACCTCCCAGAACAACCTTTTAGGGCTTGCTCGCATTGCGGGTAAGCTCGGTATCGAAGGCAAAGACAATATCCTTCAGTTTGTTAGTGCTGCCGATAAAATCAACATTGCTCTGGGTGAAGATCTTGGAGATAATGCAGAGGATGCTATTCGAGAGATTGGTAAGCTCGTCGATATATTCAGTCTTAGTCAGGAGTTCGGCTTGGAACAGGCGATGTTAAAGACTGGCTCAGCTATTAACTCACTCGGTATGGCTTCTACTGCCAACGAGGGCTATATTGTGGAGTTTATGAAGCGAGTTGCGGGTATTGCCACAAATGCTGATATATCCATCGACAAGATGCTTGGCTTGGCAGCAACTCTCGATAAGTATGGTCAAATGAGCGAAACATCTTCGACTGCTATTGGACAAACCATTATGGGTATGTTCCGCCGTACAGACGAGTTCGCTCGTGTGGCAGGAATGAGTGTTAAGGAGTTCACTCAATTGCTAAATACCGATGCAAACGAAGCTCTTATTCGTGTTTTGGAGGGCGTAAATAGAGGCGGAGATGGAATGATCACCGTTGTAAGAGCTCTTGACTCTTTGCACCTGCAAGGTCAGCGAGCTTCGTCTGTCCTCGGAACACTGGCTCAACATTCAGAGGAACTACGCAATCAGCAGATGCTGGCAAATCAAGCCTTCACAGAGGGTACATCTATTATCGATGAGGCTAATATCAAAAATACCACGGCTACTGCCATTATGGAGAAGCGAAAGAAGGATTTTGTCGATATGGCTGTAACTCTTGGAAAGGAACTTACCCCTGCAATAAATGTTTCGCTATCAGCTAGTACCTGGTTGCTTAAAGGGTTGAGTGCTCTCGTAACGGTTGGTATTAAGTATAGATCGATATTGTTGGGTTTGACCGCAGCATACGCCGCAAATATCGCACGCACAATGTTAAAGGTGGCTTGGCAAAAATTAGAGGTGTTTTGGTCTGCTGCCAATCGTGCTGCACTTGCGGCAGAAACAGCATCTCTCGCAGGTGCGACAAGTGGCACAATGCTCTTGTGTGGAGCAAAGAACTTGTTGGTATTAAATCTCAAAGCAGCAACTGTTGCATTCAAAGCGTTCTGGGCTTCAATAGGCCCGATTGGTTGGGCTTCTCTCGCATTTGGTGCTCTTGTTGGAATTATCGTAAAATTAAAAGGAGGCTCCGAAGATGTTGCTGAATCAATGGATAAAGCAGCATCGGCTCGTCAAAGATTAGACGAATCTCTTAAAAATAATGACCGAGGATTAGGTGAAAGCATTGTCAAAATAAGAAGGTTAAGCGATGAATGGAAACTACTTGGAGGGGATCTTGACGCTAAGAAGAAGTTTATCGAAGATAATGCCTCTGCTTTTAATGACCTAGGTGTATCGATAACGGATGTGAAAGATGCAGAGAATTTACTAGTTAATAATACCGCAGATTTTATAGAGGCTATGCGACTCCGAGCGGAAGCCTCCGCTGCTGAAGAACTTGCTGCCGAAGCTTATAAGAATGCCCTGATTGAGGAAAATAAGCTCAAAAGCATGAGCCCCACCAAACAGGTTTCTGTGCCATCAAGCTATGGATTTCAAGGAACGGTTACAAGTTGGACTACCGACACAGTCAGAAATGATGACTACTACTCTCAACAAGACAAGGCTGCAGCCATTAGAGCAGAAGCAAACGCTTACTATGATTTAGCAAATGCTCGCAAAACGGAGTCTAATGCAAAATTACAATCAGCTCGCATTAGTACTAACACAAATAGGGATTTAGTTGTCGAGCAACCTCAAAAGTACTCATTGAGCAATGACGAACAGTTCTTGCAGAAGCGTCTTGCATTAAAAAAGGAGTATCAGAACTCTGAAACGATGACACAAGAGGAGTATAATGCGAAGTTGCTCCAATTGGAAATTGACGCATTGACTGCTCGTCTGAAAACAAATGAAGACTCTGGTGCAGATCGAGTTGCACTCGAAGAAGACCTTGCCGACAAACTTATTCAGCAGAAAGAGCGTCAGAAGAAGCAAGAAGAGAAAGATGCCAAAGATGCAGCAAAAGCCCAGGAGGACGATGCCCGCAAGCAGGAAAAAATAAATCAAGATATCGCCGAGATGAGCGGTGATCGCATTGCTATCGAGAAGGCGAAGTACGAGAAGTTGAAGCGAGAGTATGCCGGAAACGCACGAGCATTGGAGGCTCTCGAAAAGGCACATAAGACTCGTTTGGCGAAGATACAACTTGACGAGGCAGACAAAGAGATCGACGCTCGTAGAGATGCGTATGAGATCGCTCGTGTGCAGATGCTCAACCGCCATCGTCAGGAGATGGAAACATTCTCCGGCAGTGAGCGACAGCGTAGAGAGAAGCGCAAAGAGCATTGGGCGGAACTGAACGCTCTCGATGAGAAGTATCTCAACGAGATGATCGCCACTCTTACCAACCTTGTGGACAACGCACAGGTGGGTGATATCCAAATCGGCGTAGAGTTGTCAGATGCAGATAAAGCGAAGCTCTTGAAGCAGATTGAGGATCTTCGTCAGCAACTTGCTAAACTCAAAGACACATCTTCTTCAACAGAAACCTCCGAGCGTTTTGGTGGCTCATTCTTGGGGCTTAGTGGCGACAAGTGGAAGGATATTCGAGATGGAAACATCAAGGGGTGGAGAGAATGGGCCGATGCTGTCGCTGATATCGTCAGCGGTCTTGGCAATCAGGTGTTGGAACTCTGGGGTAGCGTAGATAAGTATATGTCTGCCGCCGAGGACAGCCAGCTAAAAGAGTACGAGAAGAACAACGACAAAAAGAAGAGTGCTCTTGAAAAGCGTCTTAACGCAGGAAGGATAACTGAGGCACAATATAATGCCGAAGTTGCTGCGATGGAGGCAGAGCACGAAGCGTACAAGGAGGAACTCGAACTCAAACAGGCGAAACGCCAAAAGGCAATGAGCATCACCGAGTCGGTCATCAACACAGCTGTCGGCGTTACCAAGTCTTTGACCGGTCTGCCATGGCCAATCAATTTAGTCGCAGCTGCAGCCACTCTTGCTATGGGCGTGGCACAAACCGCACTTATTGCGGCGACTCCTATCACAACCGGAGCAGAAGATGGAGGTCCGATTGGTAACGGGCTTATCGATGTGCGGAGAGAACAGGATGGTAAGCTATTCCGGGCGAGACTCAATCCGAATAAACGAGGTTTTGTGAGCTCGCCAACGGTTCTCGTTGCTGAGAATGGTACCGAGTATGTCTTACCTCACGAGGCGGTGGAAAATCCGACAATTGCCCCATTCATTGAAGCGATGGAGTCGGCCCGACAACATGGTACCCTTTCGGAACTCGATATGCGAGCAGTGTACCCAAGTGTGATTGGTCGCGCGAATGGTGGGTATGCAGGATATGATAGCTCCGCTGTTCAACAACTCCCCCACTATGGAAATGCGAACAATGATGCTGTGTTGTACCGGCTGGCCGAAACGGTTGATGCGTTGACTGAGCGCCTGAAATACCCGATCGACGCGAATGTCTCACTGCTTGGACCGAAGGGGTTTTACGAGCAAGATCGAAGGTATCACAAGAGTAAAACTAAGCGATATATAGGACAATGACAATGACGTTTGAGATTATAACAACGGAAGGAATATCTCTCGACCTCCTTCCGAACCAGGACGTAGAGATAACATTTGAGCAACCCTTGTTGAATAGCGATAAAATGCCGATCGCGGGCTCAACGAGTATCGAATTTCCTCTGACACCAACGAACAAGAGGGCGTTTGGCTGTTACTGCATACCATTCACGGGTGTGGAGCATCGGGAAATAGCGGCAGGAATATTTTTATCTGGAATACCTATTTGGAGTGGTAAACTGACCGCGCCAGAGGTGTTGGAGGAGACGATATCGTGGACTTTTATCGGAGCTTCTCTCGATCCTATTCTAGAAAAGAATATATGCGATTTGCCTGATTTATTAATCGAGTCGACTACCCCACTATTGTTGGATGCTCGTAAAAACGAACGCAACGACGTCGGATTCCCAATAATTATTCGACAGACATATGTTGCAGATTGCGAGTACCAACAAGGAGAGGGGGTATTCACACCGACCGAGGCGAACCCGGCAATATCCAATGCAGATTGTTCTCCAACAGAGAAGTATGTGAACTGGGGGTTCGTGTCGGCAGAACATGCAGCCACGCCGGTAGTAAAAGTTATGTGGCTTATTGAGAAATTTCTGCCAAATGTAGTTATAGATAACAGAATCTCGTGGCTCCTTGACAAATGTGCAATCTTAGCTCCACACGCAAGGACCTATCAGAGAGTCGATGAGTCAGGAATGTATGACTCTATTAAATACTGTATCAATGTGGCCGATGGACTTCCGGATATTACGATCGCAGACTTCCTTTCTAATATTCTGAAAATGTTCTGCGCGTCGCTGTACTACAACGGAGAAGATTGCCGAATTGTGGCGAATATAAACATCTTGGAGCGCCAGGACTTCGTTAATTGGGATGAGAAGATATCCTTGCCGTCCAAAGTAGTTTATAATGGCGGACAAAGTTATAAGTTGTCTTATGCAAACGAAGAGGAGGTGACAGAAACACAGGATGAAGGTTCTCTAGAAATTATAACGGCTAGCTCAATACCTGACATGTTGGATACTCTGTCGAGGTGTATGAGTATTACGAATATTAAATATCCGGATTCGAGCAATTTATACGCGGGTAGATGCTTCAAAATTAACCCGATTTATAGCTATACGGGCGAAGGTAAAACAGTTAAATTCGAATGGCAGGCAAGTCCAAACGAGAATCTTGTTGTATTGGATTGCGCTCGACATAATGATATAAAGAGCCGAACAATCAACATCGATTATGCGGACGAAGAGTATGATTCTAGTGTAAAATTCAAGTGCGTAAAATGTGTGCCCGTACACTTGGTCAAGGGCAGGAATATCACAGAAACAGGAAAATTAGGGCAAGGCATATCGGCCATCGCTCCTATTATCGAGATGCCAGCAGTTGATGCTGAGAGAACAACTGACGTGTATATAGGACTCTTGGAACATGGACAATGGGTCGATAAGGGGTGCGTATATAATGGTCAGGAGTGGGCGGAATACGGTGGCTGGGAAAATTATTACGGGGAGTGCTCAGGTGAGTTTGGAGACGAGAGCGTTGGCAATATCACATTGTGTGGAGAAGATAGCTTGTGGGAGAATTACCACCAACAATTTGCGGAGTGGATTAGCCGGCCAAAGCTCTCATTTACATCCGATATTAAGCTAACTCTGTCAGATTTGTTAAATCTTGACCTAACTAAGCAGGTCTTCGCATACAACAAGTACTTCCTGATTCAGGAGTTGCGTGTGCGCCTAAATACGAGTTGGGGGTTAGTTCAATCGGAGGTGGATTTGATTGAGAGTTAGTGTCCTTTTGTAGCCACCTTCGGGTGGCTATTTTTGCAAAAAAATAAAAATATGAATGTCTTGTTTTCTAAAAATATAGGCGACGTTTCTCTTGTGTCCGACTGGAGACATGTTCTAGTCAGTGTAAGTTATGCTGGCAATGTGGCTAATTTTAAGAAATCGGCAGACTCCTCTGGCAAAATAAATCTGCGAGTTGGGGAGATTGCGGAAGCGTTAGCAGGCAAGGTTAGAGAACCGATCACGACCGGAAGAACAGAATCCAAGTTGCAACCATTAGAGATATGGTTCGAAACGCCAGATGGAGAGGAGTCTTTACTGAAATACAAAGAGTATATTATCGTTGGCGAGAATTGGGATGAGCAGGTGGCCGACGATGAGTTTTTAATGCAGCACTTCTTGAGTGTGAGACCAAAAAAGCATTATACCAACCCGCTGTCCAAAGAGATTATTTCATTCGTCAATATTCAGGATGCGCACGTAACGATTACTGTTTCTTTAGCTGGAGGACAAACCGCTCAACGATCCCTTTGGAGAGAAGGCGGTCAAGAAGACGTAGATAAGTTGATAGATGTAGATGTCTCATGTGTAGCAATTGCTCAACTTTGTAATACGGACCAAACGATTAACAGCTATACGATTAGTCTTAGTGGCATAGATAACATAGAGTTCGTTGTCAAAGAGAACACACCATCGATGTCGTTCATATTTCTCAACTCTCTCGGAGGTTGGGATACCATCCACGCTTATGGCAAAATAACCTCATCACAAGATGGAGATATTTCAACCTTTATAAACAACAATATTGAGCAAGAGCTGAGCAACCATTCTGTCGACTATTGCGAGGTGAATACTGGGTTTATTCAGACAACAGAAGAAGAGAGGTTTTGGAGAGAATTTTTCCGAAGCTCTAATCGGTACATACAACGCGGGGACAAACTCCATCGCATTGTTGTTGATGAATATAAAGCTGAGAAAGATAGTGGTGCTTTGGGCTCGTTTACGCTGAAGTTCCATATGGCAGAGCAGGATAAAAAAATGATTTAATATATGAAGCCAACGAACAAAATAAAGCGACACCACTACAAGAGCGATTGTCAAATCATAGAGCGATTCTATTCATACGACGACGGAACGGCCGTGCAAGTCCCGGTGCCGGAACGCATTAAGATTGAGTATTACATCGATAAGGGAAAGGGCAGTATTGTCGTCGAACGCAAAGGCGATTATTGCCATAATTGCTCTGTTTTAGATGATGGCATGACTTTAATCGCAGCCATTCCATTGGCTAAACACCCTATTGGATGTGGTCGACTACTATGTGATAAAGTTGAATATATTGATGACCCTCTATTCCCGGGTGGATACAAGGTGAAAGTCACCCCGATGCTCACTTCGATAGAGTTGTGGTCGCAAGCATCTGATAACGATAAATCTTCTGCTTATGGGGAGTTGCTATTGGCGAAAATTATTCGCGGCAAAGATGGTGTAGGTGTTCCTGCTGGCGGAAGCGCGGGTCAGGTGCTATCGAAGAAGAGAGATGCGGACTACGATACCGAGTGGGTGGATGTTCCGCAGGGTGGTGGCAGTAGCGTAGATGTTGTTGATAATCTCACAACAGCAGACCCTACAAAGGCATTGAGTGCTAATATGGGTAAGGTGCTGAACGAGAAGTTTCAGTATAAGAATTATTTGGCGGGCAAGAACCTTGACCAAAAGGGCAACATACTTGACGCTGAGGGTTGGAATGTCACCACTCCTATCGCCGTTGCAGGTGGCACTGCACTAACTTTCGAGTGTGGAGGTACGAACAGCTCGGCTCTTTGTGAATATGATGCAAATGGTAACTTCCTTGATTATTGGGGTCAAAACGCCCACCCAAGAACCATCACGACAAGAGCGAATACAGCGTATGTAAGATTGGCTGTTCCGAATAGCCCAACGCAAGATTATTTCGTGGCGCAGAACGATGTTGTTTTATTCAACAAACTCCGCAAATTTGATATTGTAGAGCAGGTTGCCAATCTTGATGAGTCTGCCATAGAAGTTACTCCTCTATTATCTATCGAAAATGATATATATCCAGCTCATATGCGTCTGATTGTCGAATGGTCTAACGAAGACGCGGAAGTGTTACAGCCTATCGCATACGATTCTTCAACGGGTCTTTTTGAGGTAGAAACGATGCCAAGTTGGTTGGCTGAAGATGGGGCGATAGTAAACAGTTGTATCAACTATTCTTCGACTGTGCTACAAACTGACGTATGGAACACGTGTCCGAAACCGCAAGGCAATGAAGCATCGGGCTTTTACATCAAACGTATCACAGAAACACAGGTTATGCTTTTTACTGACTCGAAAGCAGAAGTGGCTGCAACGATACCATCGACTGTAAAGGCAGAACATTTCTATTTCAACCAAGCAATTGCCGTCGGATTGTCCTTACCGCAACTTTCGGAGGGTGTAAAGCGATATAGAATCGTGCTTGAAAATGTTGGATATGTACCGTCAAAATACAAACGAATGTCGGTATCGGGCTACTATACCTATATTGGCTCTAATATTTCTCCGAATTTCTACGATTTGGGACTCGGATATGTTTCACAAGAGGTTGTGTTGTCGAATATAGACATCATCTTACTCGTTGATCACGGTGAATATACCGCGCGTTACGAGTCGATTAAATGCGAAGCGACTTTGCGAACAGGAGATGATAAAGCAGAAGCGAAAGTGTACCGAACATTGTTCGGCGAGATGCAAGCGATTTATTACGCGAACAAGCCAAACATTACCTTTGGGTTAAGCGGTGCTCGCATAAAAGCCAATTCGACTATCAAACTTTACGAAATTGTAGAATAATATGGGAAAGGCAATCATTATAACAGCAGAAGGCACGAAGGTCATCGAAGTAGAAGATGTTGCCTACGAGCCGACAAGAGAAGAAATTATCGCGGAGAAACAAGCGAAAATCGAGTCGTTTCAATCACAAATAGCCGAGAGCGATTATAAGATTATAAAATGTGCAGAGGCTGTTGCAATGTGGGCAAAAAATCAAGGGATTGAATTGCCTTACGATGTAGATGAGTTACATAAAGAGCGACAGGAAATTCGTGATAGTATCAATAAATTAGAACAAGAACTGTAGGTATGGCACAAATTTCAGAATTAAAGCATAAAGGTAAGGTAATATACCCGTTGACACACGAAGACGCAGTAGTGGATGACAACGGGAAACCGATAAGAGAAAAACTTAAAGAGATTTCAGCAGGTGGAGGCGAAGGAGTGTTGCTTTATAACACCGAGCAGACTTTGACCGATGAGCAGAAGTCGCAGGTCGCAAAGAATATTGGGCAACCGCGTGAGCGACTGATTCTCGAATGGAAGAACGACCAAGCCGAGGTGTTGCAACCGACAGCATACGATGCCGAAACGGGTTATTTCACGGTCGAAACGATGCCGAGTTGGTTGCCTACTGACGGCACGCCAGTAGCGGTTACGTTTAATTATATAGATTTGTACAGCCCCACTATTCAGGCACACGGTTCTATGAGTAACCACAATGTGGCGTGGTGTTCGTACATCTCCGACACGCAGTTTTTGTTGCACCAAGGCGAGACTACCCTAACTCCTATAACTACCGTACAAAGTGGGGTTGATGTGAGCAAGTTCTATTTGTCAAGCAACTATTTATATGCTTTCGACATATTGCCCACTAATGAACAATCTCCGACTTCTGGCATCAAAAAGTTCCGATTTGAAATCGTCGGCGCACCTTTTAGATTATGTAAATATAAGTGCCTTTGGATAAACGGGTCTTCACGCCACTTACAAAATAATTACAACTGGGTAAACTCTGGCAGTATTGGTCACGACACGAAATGTCACTTTGCAACACGAATCGAAGGATATTTCTATGTTGATTATGAGGCAGCGTCTGCTCAATTCACGAAAGTTGAACAAAGCGGCGGTAGTGTATCTTCAAATTCTATCACAAACTTCGTAAATCCTACATTGTACACAAATGTTGGAGATTTATGGGGTTATGCAAGTTACAAAAGATGCTATTTGCATTGCGAATATTTAGAGCATAATGCAACAGTTAAAATATGGGAAATAATCGAATAATATGGGAAAAGCTCTCATTATAAGAACAGAAGGCACGAAGGTCATCGAAGTAGAAGATGTTGCTTACGAGCCGACACGAGAAGAGATTCTCGCAGAAAAACAAGCGGTAATCGACTCGCTAAAAGCACAAATCGCGGAGAGCGACTATAAAGTGATTAAGTGCGCGGAGGCGCAGTTGATGGGCGAAGAGTTGCCGTATAACGTGGCAGAACTGCACGCACAGCGTCAGGCTCTCCGAAACGAGATAAATGTGTTAGAAAGTGAAATTCTAAATTTATAAATTATGAGGTCTTTGGTAAATAAAGTTTTTGTAGCGCTGACTACTTTCTGGATGGGCAAGTATCAGCATATTGCGTTCGGCGCACTGATTGCCTGCATTGCAGCATTGGCTGCTTGTTGGCTTCCTCAATGGGCAACGGTAACAATCTCGGTGCTATTTACCGTTGGTTGTTCGATGGGCAAAGAGGTTTATGACGAATGTATCGATTGGCGGGACTTGTTAGCAACAATGCTCGGTGGAGCAACGGTGTGGATCGCTCTGTTAATACACTAATCGCGATGGAAAATATAGCAAGATACACAAGTGGTATAATCGGAGCTGTTGCAGCATATTTTGCCCCAGTGAGAACTCTGGTAACTATCGCACTAGTATTTGTTGCGATAGATTTCATTACAGGATGTTGGGCGAGTCGGGAAAGGTCGAAACGCCGCCAAGAGCCATGGGCGTTTTCGTCGCTGAAAGCGTGGCGCACTGTCTACAAAGCCGTATTTATCATGTGCGGAATCATTCTCGCGTGGATGCTCGACGGGGTTCTCGAAGAGGTGGTGAATCTCCGCCTTGCATTGTTGTTCACTGGGTTTGTATGTGGAATAGAAATGTGGTCCTATCTCGAAAACGCTGCGGAAATATCTGACCACCCAATATTTAGATGGGTACGAAATTTTACAATTCACAAATTAGAAGACGCTGGTATTGATATTGAAAAATATGCCGACGAAGGAAAATCTCAGACAAAACAAATACAACATGAAGAATACACAGAGAATGCCGAGAGGATTAAGGAATAATAATCCTGGCAATATCAAAAGAAGTAAGGTGTGCTATATTGGCGAGGTTCGACCATCAAACGACCCAATATTCAAACAATTTGAGTCGATGGCCTATGGGTATCGAGCAATGTTTATGTTGCTGTACACATACGACCAGAAATTGGGGTTGAACACAATCGAGTTGATAATTAGTCGCTACGCTCCGACGTCGGAGAACAATACCACCGCATACGTGAAACATGTCAGCCAATTATCGGGGGTGCCAGCGACAAGTCGAATCTCTTCAACGAATCGCGACATTATGATACATGTTGTCGCAGCGATGTCGCAGCACGAGAATGGTGTCCCCGCTGTGATGGCCGATGTTGAGAAGGGTTGGGAACTCTTTATCCGAGATATTGCTAGACGATGACGACCCTGAAACATGGTTGGTTTTATGTGGCCGCGAGCATTTTATTGCTCGCGGTTGGCTTTGTTTGTGGCTGGTCTATGTCCTTAAAAGGCACAGGCGTACGTCGAGAGGTGATATTTGACACGATTCGAATTAAATGTCCGACCCCATTAACAGCGCCATCACAAAAAAAGATAGTTACATTTTCTTTCCCAAAACTGTTATTTGTGCCAGCTGACACGGTAACTCAAACGGCTATTGTAGATAGGAAAGACAGTGTGGATATTGTTACTGTTGTCGAGCAACGGTACTATCAAGATAGTACCTATCGTGCATGGGTGTCTGGTCCGGTTATTGGCAATTGCCGACCATCACTAGATTCGCTGAATGTATTTCAGCGGACAATTGTCCAAAGTGTTGTCACGCCTCCTAAATTATTACGACCATTTGCGACGGCTGCGGCATCGTTTAATGGGCAGGCCTTTTCGGTGGGGGGCGGTGTGCTCATTAAAGAAAAATATGGGTTAGGACTTGATTATAGCCGAGCCGACAATAAAGATTATATTTTGGTGAGAGGCGTTGTCTTATTTTAACATAAACGCCCCGGCTTTAAGGGCCGGGGCGCGCTCTTTGAAGAATGCTGTCAAACAATAACTACAAAGAGATTGTTACTAATTCGTGACCGAGTTTGTGTAAAGCCGCTTCAATCTTCTGTCGTTGTGCCTCACGAGGTTTTGAATGACCGTGCATATAACTCCACAATTGCTTGGAACTGATGCCAGACAAGCGACCCAACGCCGCGGGGGTGATAATACCTGCGTAATACTGCAAGAGAGATTGTGCATCAAACTTGTAAACAATGGTATATTCGCCATCGAGCCAAGCTGGATATTTGTAGTTATCCTCTTTGCAAGACTCAACATAGTGCTTCATTGCTCCAAGCATATCCGCCTTTGCCTCTTCGGCGGTCGCACCCATTCCAGAGAACATTTCATCAACGCAGTAAACGCTATATTCGCCATCTGCATTTTTCTCGATAATTGCCTCAATCTTTTTCATATTGTAATCTCCTTTCTAGTTTTGGGGATAGGGGCTTATTTCAGCCCCATCTCCTTTTTAATCTTCTTTTCTAATCCTTTACCAACTTCTTTGCTTCCGTGAAACGGAACTGTGTATCGGACTCCTTCCTTCTCGTAAATGTAATGACTTCCGCAAGCCCTTACGCAGATCCAACCGTTTCTTTCAACAAGTTTCCTTAATTCTGCTGATTTCATATCTTTCTTGTGTTATTGTTTGACAATGCAAAGATAGACATTTTTCTATTATCTGCAAAATTTTTAATAGTTTTTTTTCCATTCTTTGCAAAATTTATTCCAAAAGTGTAAGAGTTGGAACAATTTGGAGGAGGGCGTAACTTCTTCATACCTTATTATAATATACCATTATAGTTTAACAAAGTCGGGTTAGCCTCTTTAATGTCTTGCGGAGTGTAAATGTCTGTCATCAACAGAGAGGAGTGTCGTGCCTGTTCTTTGACGGATAGAGTATCGTAGCCAGCACGAAGCATCGAGGTAATGCCCGTATCTTTGAGTGAATAGAATTTATACTCCTTCGGAAATTTCAAAGCTGGTCGAACATAGTAACTCCAATAATCTCGATAAGTCTTTTCGTTTACCCACTCTGGACCAGGTTTGAAATCTTTGGAGAAGATATAGTACTCGCTTGGATAGTTAAAATATCCGAGTTCCATCATTAACTTAATAATCTTACCTGGCATAGTAACCACAGCAGATTTTTTATTTTTGGAGATAACATCTGCAATGAAGATGGTTTGCTTCGCCACACAGATATCGCCTAATCGCAATTTCGCAATTTCTCTTGGGCGAATAAGCATATAATGCAGGAAGTAGCAAACGAGCAGATAGTTCTTATTGTGAGCAACGAGATAGTCGTGCAGTCGCTGCATATCAACTGGCGGTATCACTTGGCGTTCCTTCGTCAATAAAGATTTGCCGATACTGATAAGACCATCAGTCGGCTTCTCTTTGAGATATAGGTGCTGCACCAGGAAAGAACTGAATGTGCGTAGCCAAGCCAAATAATTATTTCGAGTGCGAGGAGAGTTCTGCCTCTCAATATAGATATAGTCGAGGAACCGCACGCAGAAAGTGCGGTCAAACTGATACACATATTTAATAGGTACCGCTTGCGAGGAGTTCCACTCCTCCAAGATACGAGCAAAGCAAATACAATCGTGATGGGTGGACATACGATGAACACCATCATTCAGGAGCTTTGTTACATAATTTCGGTAATGCTGAATAGCATCAGAAAACAATTTGTATGTGCGGTCAGCTTCTGCATCAACCCAAGGGTTCCAGCCACCTTCGAGTTTTGCGGATAGTCGATGGCAGAGCTGTGCAGCATATCGCTTCTTTTCTGCATTCGAGCCGACAGAATTGATTTTGATGCGCTTACGACGCATTATGCCCTTCGCAGGATCATATGCGTTGAAAGAAACATACCAACATGCTCCGGTATGTAATCTCGGATAAGTGAAAGAGAGAATTTCATTAAGCGTAGAATTACGCGCGGTTTTAACAGGCAACATTTTTTTTACATTTTCGCTGCCGTGCAAAAATGTATATCCCTGAAAACATATCGGTTTGACCCCGATTTGTCCCGTTATTTTTATGGTAAAGACCGTAATCAACTGTCTATTAGTTGGATTACGGTCTTGTTGTAGCGGGAGAGAGACTTGAACTCTCGACCTCATGATTATGAATCATGCGCTCTAACCAGCTGAGCTATCCCGCCAAATGCGATTTGCGAGTGCAAAGATAAGCGAAATTTTCTTTTGTGCAAAGTTTTCCGCTGAAAAAATGAAAAAAACGATTTCGAGGTGCAAAAAAGAGCCCAAGCATAGTCGGATTTATACGTTGTGCGGTTTTCGGCATCGATTTTGCCCCCCCCTTTTCGTGCAACAATAAATCTATGGTGCTATGTCTCGATTGGATGAACGACTCGGTTTTACGGTCAATCTGCTCAATACGGTTTCGCTTGTGGCGAGCGTGATATTGCTTGCTGCCATCTCGCTCGAAGTGCGTCAGGGCGACCACTCGGCATTCTCTGTTTGGTACAAGCGGTTGCAGTTTTTGGTCTGCATCGTCTTCTTTCTGACGGCGGTGCTGCGATTGTGCATTCCGGAGGTGAGACGGCGATATATGTGGCGCGACATTATATTTGCTATCGGCTCGATACCTTATATAAATATATTGGAGTGGACGGGGATTATCCTGCCACGCGAGGCGATGCGCATTATCGCTTTTACGCCGATTTTGATAAGCATTATGGCGACGACAATCATCATCGAGTGGCTTATCGAGGGCCGTACGCGCCGCCTGATGGCTGCCTACATACTCACGGTGTTACTCTTCACGTACATTTCGGCGCTTGTCTTTTATGACTACGAAATCGGGATTAACGCCTCACTGCACACCTTTGGGGATGCCCTGTGGTGGGCGTGGATGAATGTGACGACGGTCGGTGCTCCGATCTTTCCGGTTACAACCATAGGCAAAATTGTGTGCGTGTTGTTGCCGGTTGTCGGAATGATGTTTTTCCCGATATTCACGGTCTATGTGTCGAACTACTACGATCGTCGCCGCGAGTGATAAAAATGCGCCAAATATGTTGTTTGTGGCAATTTTGGGTGTCGATTTGTGAATAAATTTCTTGCGAATATATAAAAATGTATTATCTTTGCATCGTCATTATGGCCAATCGTCCGATTGGTCTCAAAATCACAAAGAAACACTAAAATTGGTTCTATGCAAGATCTAGTTGCCCTCGAAGGCAAAACCATTGAAGAGTTGCGCGAAATCGCCAAGGTATTCGGCATTTCCGATAACCGATTGTCAAAAGACGGAATAATATCAAGAATTATGGCAGTAGTTGCTGCGGATAACGCTTCTGATGCCACGCCCGCTCCCGTTGTGGCAGAGCCGGAGGCGACTCCTAAAAAACGTGGTCGCAGACCACGTGTAATCACCGTGGAGAAGAATGAAGACGCGCCGGTATCCGGCGGTGAAGAACAGACGGTAGAGGTGGCTCAAAATGATGCCCCTGCCCCTGCCACAGAACCGGAGGCGGCTCCTGCACCAAAACGCCGTGGTCGCCCGAGAAAGGTGGTTACGACGGCAGAGATTGTTGGTCCGAAGAGCGAACCGACCGTTGAGGTTGCTCCGCAGGCAGAGTTGCCTGTCGAATCGGAGGTGGCAGAGGCGGATACGGATGCGAATACGGATACGGATGCACCAGAGGAGGAGCGAGCGATTACGAAGGACGACTTTACGGCTTCGATTATGGGCGAAGGCGTGTTGGAGATTATTCCTGATGGCTACGGCTTCCTGCGCTCGGCCGATTACAACTACCTCAATTCGCCGGACGATATCTATGTGTCGCCTTCGCAAATCAAACTCTTTGGTTTGAAAGCGGGAGATACGGTTTGTGGCGTTATCCGACCACCAAAGGAGGGCGAAAAGTACTTTCCGCTGGTGCGTGTGACCGAGATTAACGGTTTGGAGCCGGAGTTTATTCGCGACCGCGTGCAGTTCGAGTTTATGACGCCACTGTTCCCGAGTGAGAAGTTCAATTTGACGGGTAATGGTCATAATAACCTCTCGAATCGCGTCGTGGACCTCTTCTCGCCTATCGGCAAGGGTCAGCGTGCGTTGATTGTGGCACAGCCGAAGACGGGTAAGACGATGCTCTTGCAGAATATCGCCAATGCCATCGCTGACAACCATCCGGAGGTGTATATGATTGTGTTGCTTATCGACGAGCGTCCGGAGGAGGTGACCGAGATGGCACGCAACGTAAAGGCGGAGGTTGTCGCTTCGACCTTCGACGAGCAGGCGACGCGCCACGTGAAGGTTGCCGAGATGGTGTTGGAGAAGGCGAAACGTATGGTTGAGTGCGGTCACGATGTGGTGATTCTGCTCGATTCGATTACACGTCTGGCACGTGCTTACAACTCCGTACAGCCGGCATCGGGTAAGGTTTTGTCGGGTGGTGTGGATGCAAACGCACTGCACAAACCGAAGCGTTTCTTCGGTGCGGCGCGAAACACCGAGGAGAAGGGCTCGCTTACGATTATCGCTACGGCCTTGATTGATACCGGCTCGAAGATGGACGAGGTGATTTTCGAGGAGTTCAAGGGTACGGGTAATATGGAGTTGCAGCTCGACCGCAAACTCTCGAACAAGCGCGTATATCCGGCAGTCGATGTTATTGCGTCGGGTACGCGTCGTGAGGATTTGTTGCTCTCGAAGGAGGTTATGCAGCGCACGTGGATTCTGCGCAAATACCTCTCGGATATGACAACCGTCGAGGCGATGGAGTTCTTGCAGAAGCAGATGGGGCTCACGACATCCAACGAGGAGTTCTTGGCTACGATGAACCAATAATCCGAACATTCCGACCTATGAAACGAATACTTTTCACGCTTGTTGCACTGTGCGCTACCCTGCCATCGTTTGGTTGGGGACAGAAGGGGCACGATACGGTGGCCTGCATTGCCGAGCAAAATGTGAGCGACGAGGTGCGTCGCCGAGTTGAGGAGGTGTTGGGTGGTCGCTCGATGGTCTATTACGCCAATTGGATGGATAGCGCGAGTTATACGCAGGAGTACCGCTACACCAAGACGTGGCACTATGCCAATGTCGATGAGGGCTATACCTATGCAACGATGCCGAAGAATAAGCGTGGCGATGTTGTGCAGGCGATAAACGATATCGTTGCACGATTGAAGTCGGGAATGCTTACAGCGTCGGAGGAGCGTGCCAATCTGCGCTTTTTGGTGCATCTTGTTGGCGATGTTCACGCGCCTATGCACGCCGGCCGATTGACCGATTTGGGCGGTAATAAGGTCTATGTCAAGTTCTTTGGCGAGAAACTCAAACTGCACGAGTTGTGGGACGAACACCTCGTCGAGGCGGCGCATAAGTGGAGCCATACGGAGTGGTGTCATCAGCTCAACGACTACTGCTCGGCAGAGCGTAAGGCGGAGATTGCAAAGGGTACGCCGGAGGATTGGCTCGGCGAGAGTCACGAGGTTGCGAAGGGAATCTATCTTGCCTCGCCTCGCGGCAAGAAACTATCCTACTCGTATGTGAACTATTACGCGCCGATTATCGAGGAGCGATTGCTTGCCGGGGGACTGCGTTTGGCGCGACTGCTGAACGAGATATACGGCCAATAACCGCGTAGGTGCAATCCAGCAAAAGAAGCCGTCTAACAAGGTGATTTCTGCGTTACGCTTGCCCTCAAAAGCTCATTTACGCCGAGTAAACTGCGCTTTTTCGGGCTACGCAGGCCTTGAAATTCCTCTTGTTATACAATTTCTAACAAAAAGGGCGTGTCTAACAAGTTTTTTTAGACACGCCCTTTTTGTATTAAGCGTGCCCGAACGACTATCGGATGGTTGCGCCGGTCTGCTTCTCGAATGCTGACTGCAAAGCGGCCATTGTGCGTTCGATTGCTTTGTCGGTGAGCGTCTGCGTCTTGTCTTCCAAAATGAAACTCAACGCGTACGACTTCTTGCCCTCCGGCAACTTGTCGCCCTCGTAAACGTCGAACAGAGCAACGCTCTTCAACAGTTTGCGCTCGGTGGCAAAAGCGATATCGCGCAGGCGCGAGAATGCCACTGACTTATCCACGAGCAGAGCCAAGTCGCGCTTCACCTCCGGATATTTCGACAACTCTTGCGCTGTCACCTTGTGCTTGCGGGTTGCTTTGAGCAACAGATCGAAATCCAACTCGGCAAAGAATACATCCTGCTTCAAATCGAAGAGTTTGCAGATGCGGTTCGATACCTGACCCATCTGTGCGAATGGCTTGTTATTCAGATAGAGCTGTACGGCATCGCCGAACAGGTCGCTGTCTGCGCTCTCGCATTTGAGCGCGTAGATATCCACGCCGAAGCGACGCAATAACAACTCTACGGCTGCGCGCAACGTGTAGAATGATGCGCTTTCGGCCTTGCTGTTCCACGACTGCGGAGTTGCAACGCCCGTAACGGCAATCGCAAGGCGATAGTTCTCGGTGTATGCTGCCAGATGTCCGCTCTCCTCTGTTACGCACTCCGGATGATAGTGGTAGCAGTTGCCAAATTCGTACAACTTCAAATCGCCGTTACGACGGTTGGCGTTCAACTGTACCGCCTCCATCGTATTGAACAACAGCGTGCGACGCATCACGTTCAAATCGGCGCTGAGCGGGTTGAGAATCTTGACGCAATTCTCGGCCTTGTACGACTGCAAATTCTCGTAGTACGACGCTTTGGTAAGCGAGTTGGACATAATCTCCGTATAGCCGCGAGCCGTAAGGAAGTCCGACGCGAGATTTGCCAAACGCGTACGGTCGGGTTTCTGTATGTACGAGAGTGTGGAATTAACGTGCTCCGGAATCTCGACATTGTTGTATCCGTAGATGCGCAATACGTCCTCTATGAGGTCTGCTTCGCGCTGAACATCAACGCGATATGGTGGAACGGCAACCGAGAGTACGCCGTCGCACTCCTTCTCGATGCGAACGTCGAGCGAGGCGATGATTGCGCGAATGGTCTCGTCCGGAATATCCTTGCCGATCAGTGCCTTTGCACGCGCTAACGAGAAGTCGAAACGGAAATCTTCTGCCGGTACGGGGCATATATCGACGATGTCGCTCGAAATCTCGCCACCGGCCAACTCCTTCATCAGCAGTGCCGCACGTTTGAGGGCATAAACCTGAATGTTAGGGTCGATGCCGCGCTCGAAACGGAACGACGAGTCGGTATTCAAACCGTGGCGTTTTGCCGTTTTGCGAACCGATACAGGGTTGAAATATGCACTTTCGATAAATACGTCGGTTGTCGTGTCGCAGATGCCCGAATCCAAACCGCCAAATACGCCGGCGATACACATCGGCTTCTCGGCGGAGCAAATCATCAAATCGTCGGACGAGAGTTTGCGCTCCGTGCCGTCAAGCGTTACAAACGGAGTGTCCTCCTCGCAGCACTTTACAACGATACGGCCACCGTCGATTTTCGAGAGGTCGAATGCGTGCAACGGCTGGCCGAGTTCAAAGAGAACGAAGTTGGTAATATCAACGAGGTTGTTTTTCGGATTGATGCCCGCAACGCGCAACCAATTCTGCATCCACTCCGGCGACGGCGCAATCTTGCAACCCTTGACCGTGATGCCCGAATAACGAGGGCAAGCGACCGAGTTCTCGACCGTGACGCCAACCTCCAAATCGTGATTGTCGATGGCGAATTGCTCAACCGACGGCATCTTCAACGAGACATCCTTGCCCTGCGAGCGCAGATATGCCACAAGGTCGCGTGCTACGCCAATGTGCGAAGCAGCATCGGCGCGGTTAGGTGTCAGACCAATAACAATCAGATAGTCGTCTTGAATGTTGTAATACTCTTTTGCCGGTGTGCCGACAACGGCATCGGCAGGCAACTCGATGATGCCGGCGTGGTCGTGACCGATACCGAGTTCATCCTCGGCGCACAACATACCGAGCGACTCAACGCCGCGAATCTTGCTGCGCTTGATTTTGAACTCCTCCTCGCCTCCGTCCGGGTAGAGTACAGCACCTACGGTTGCGCACATAACTTTCAAACCCTTGCGGCAGTTGGCTGCACCGCAGACGATTTGCAACGGTTGCTCGCCGCCAACATCGACGGTTGTGATGTGGAGGTGGTCCGAATCGGGATGATCCTCGCAGGTGAGAACCTCACCTACCACTACCCCGTTCAAGCCGCCACGAATGGTTTCGACCTTCTCGAAACCCTCGACTTCGAGACCGATATCGGTGAGCACCTTGGCGGTCTGCTCGGCCGTCAGGTCGAGATCGACATAGTTTTTCAACCAATTGAATGAAATATTCATAATCTTATGCTTTTTGTTTGTTCGTTGTCAATTGTCCGAATACGGGTGATATTCGCACAGGTTATATTGTGTTGCACAATATATCGCGCAAAAATACAAAATAATCTGAAACCGCAGAGCGATTTACGCAGATTTATTTAACAAAAGAGCAGAGCCAGAATCGTGAACGTCGCCAAAGTGATGCTTGCCAAGCCGTTGAGTGTGCCGAATGCGATGCCGATAGAGCGTTGGCGAGTTGGTGTTACCAGGCAGTGTTCCAATACGATACACGCAGTAAAGAGCGCAACACCCGTCCATAAAGCCCAGCATTGCGGGCAGTAGCAGGCGAAGCCGATAAGGGCGATGATGCTTACAACGTGGAGTACAATGCTGATGTGGAGCGATGTTGCGACGGAGAATCGTGAAGGTATGGAGTGAAGTCCGTTGGCGCGATCGAAATCGCGATCTTGCAGGGCATAAATGATGTCGAATCCGCCACACCAAGTCATAACCAAAAGCGACAGCAGACACGGCGCAAAAGTGAGTGTTCCGGTTGCGGCTATGTATGCTCCGGCTGGTGCAATCGAGAGTGAAAGTCCGAGCACGATATGGGCAAAAGCTGTAAATCTTTTACAATAACTATAAAACATTATAACAGCAAGAGCCACAGGAGATAATATTGCAGTAAGTAAATTAATGCTTGAAGCAGTCACGACAAATGCTGCGGCGTTGATTGCAACGAACGTCAATGCGCTACGTGGCGAGATTTTTCCGGCAGGAATTTCGCGCTCCGCCGTGCGTGGATTCTCCTTGTCGATGCGCCAATCCGTCCATCGATTAAAGCCCATTGCTACGTTGCGCGCAAAGACCATACAAAGCACGACTTGCGCGAGTAGCAACCACGAAAACGCGGCATCGGTTGTCTGTATTGCGAACGTGAATGCAATGAGTGCAAAAGGCATTGCAAATATGGTGTGGGCAAATTTGACCAGCCCCATATAGTCGTTTATCTTGGATAGAATTCCCATCGTGTACAGTCGTGTCGGTTTGTTGTTATGTGGAGGCAAAGGTAGCAATTTTTTTGTGCAAATATGGCTGCTTTGCAGATGATATTCTTCGCTTACGAGGTTTTCGGGCTGTTTGATGCGCTATTTGTTGCAGATTGGTTGGATAAATACAGAGTATTTAGGAAAAAATCATTATCTTTGCGGCGTTATGAAGCAAATTAGAAATTTTTGTATTATTGCCCATATTGATCACGGTAAATCTACCCTTGCAGACCGATTGTTGGAGATGACCAATACGCTTAATCAGCGTGAAATGCAGTCGCAGGTGCTTGACGATATGGAACTCGAAAGAGAGAAAGGCATTACCATTAAGAGTCACGCAATCCAGATGGAATACGTCGCTCGCAATGGCGAAAAATATGTACTCAACCTGATTGACACCCCGGGGCACGTCGATTTCTCGTATGAGGTATCGCGCGCTATCGCCTCGTGCGAGGGTGCGTTGCTTGTTGTCGATGCTACGCAGGGTATTCAGGCGCAGACCATATCGAATCTCTACCTTGCACTCGGTAACGATTTGGAGATTATTCCGGTGCTCAACAAAATTGATATGGAGTCGGCGATGGTCGATGAAGTGAAGGATCAGGTTGTCGATTTGCTCGGTTGCGACCACGATGACATTCTCTGTGCGTCGGGTAAGACGGGCGAAGGTGTTGATGAGGTTTTGGAGGCAATCGTGAGCCGTATTCCTGCACCAAAGGGCGATGAAAATGCTCCGTTGCAGGCATTGATTTTCGACTCGGTATTCAATCCGTTCCGAGGCGTTATCGCCTACTTCCGCGTCTTTAACGGTTCGATACATAAGGGCGAACTTGTCAAGTTCTTCAATACGGGTAGTGAATATGATGCCGACGAGGTTGGTGTGTTGAAACTCAAAATGCAACCACGCGGTGAGATTAAGGCGGGTGATGTGGGCTATATCTGTTCGGGTATCAAAAACTCGAAGGAGATAAAGGTCGGCGATACGATTACGACTGTCGCTACGCCGTGCGATCAGCCGATTGCCGGTTTTGAGGATGTAAAGCCGATGGTCTTTGCCGGCGTCTATCCGGTTGAGGCCGACCAATATGAGGATCTGCGTGCTTCGCTCGAAAAACTGCAACTCAACGATGCTTCGCTTACTTTCGAGCCGGAGAGTTCGCTTGCGCTCGGTTTTGGTTTCCGCTGCGGTTTTCTCGGTTTGCTCCATATGGAGATTATCCAGGAGCGACTCTATCGCGAGTTTAATATGGATGTCATCACGACCGTTCCGAACGTGTCGTATCGCATTACGACGACGTCGGGCGAGGTGGTTGAGGTGCATAACCCGTCGGGTCTGCCCGAGATTACGAAGGTCGCAAAAATCGAGGAGCCGTATATCCTTGCACAGGTCATCACAAAGGCGGAGTTCTTGGGTAATGTGCTGAAATTGTGTATCGACAAGCGCGGCGTGATGAAGAATCAGACCTACATTACGACTGACCGTGTTGAAGTTAATTTCGAGATGCCGCTCTCGGAGATTGTCTTCGATTTCTACGACAAATTGAAGAGCATATCGAAGGGCTACGCATCGTTCGACTACCACCGTACGGGCTACGAGGCAAGTAAGTTGGCGAAGCTCGATATTCTGCTTAATGGCGAGCCGGTCGATGCCCTCTCGTCGTTGATTTATGCCGACCACGCCTACGATTTTGGTCGCAAGATGTGCGAGAAGTTGAAGGAGCTCATCCCGCGTCAGCAGTTCGATATCGCCATTCAGGCGGCTATCGGTAGCAAGATTATCGCTCGCGAGACGGTTAAGGCGGTGCGAAAGGATGTGACGGCGAAGTGTTACGGTGGCGATATTTCGCGTAAGCGCAAACTGCTCGAAAAGCAGAAGGCAGGTAAGAAGCGTATGCGCCAAATCGGCTCGGTACAGGTGCCTCAATCGGCATTCCTTGCCGTCTTGAAGATGGATTAAAACGCAAAAAAAAGTGTATTATATATGGCTAAAAGAACGCTTATAGATTTGTTTGAAGAGTCGGTTGCCAAGTATGGCGACAAGACTTTTCTGATGGAGAAGACCGACAAGGTGTTTGAGAATACGTCGTATGCTGCGGTGAAGCAGGAGGCGTTGCGTATTGGTGCCGGTTTGGCGGCAATCGGTGTTGCTCCGAAACAGACGGTATCTATCTTGGCAGAGGGTTGCAATAATTGGATTATCTCCGAGCTTGGTTTGCTCTATGCCGGTGCAGTGAGTGTGCCGCTCTCCATTAAGTTGGAGGAGGCGAACGACCTGCTGTTTCGTCTGAATCACGCCGATGTGGAGACTATCTTCGTGTCGAAGTATCAACTGCCGAAGATTCGTCGCATAAAAGAGCAACTACCTCTGCTTAAAACGATTATCGTGTTCCACGACGATGTGGAGTTGGAGCAGGGCGAGATGACGCTTGCGGCCCTCAAAGCAAAGGGCGATGCCTACCTTGCAGAGCACCGTGAGGCGTTCTTGGAGATTGGTCGCTCGCTCGCTAATGACGACTATGCGACGATTACCTATACGTCGGGAACGACAGCCGATCCGAAGGGTGTTGTGCTGACGCATCGCAACTATACGGCTAACGTCGAGCAGGCGCTCACACGTATCAGCATTCCGCCGACATATCGTACGCTTATTATTCTGCCGCTCGACCACTGCTTTGCGCACGTGTGCGGATTCTATATTATGATTGCGTGCGGTGCTGCGGTGGCAACGACACAGGTGGGACGTACGCCGATGGAGACGTTGCGCAACGTGCCGCTCAACATCCGCGAGGTGAAACCTCACTTCTTGTTGTCGGTGCCGGCATTGGCGAAGAACTTCCGCAAGAGTATCGAGACCTCGATTCGCAATAAGGGCGAAAAGGCCGAGAAGTTATTCCGTTTTGCATTGGCCGTATCGTACGAATATAATCAGGATGGCTACCATAAAGGTCGCGGATGGCGTTTTGTGCTGAAACCGCTCGTTGCACTCTTCGATAAGATTCTGTTCAGCAAGGTGCGCGAGGCGTTTGGTGGCGAGTTGCAGTTCTTTGTGGGCGGTGGCGCACTGCTCGACTCGGAGTTGCAGCGTTTCTTCTATGCGGTCGGTATGCCGATGTATCAGGGCTATGGTCTTTCGGAGGCGACGCCGATTATCTCGACCAACTCGCTTGGACACCATCAGCACCGTTTTGGCTCGTCGGGCAAGTTGATTCAGCCACTCGAAATCAAGATTCTCGACGATGAGGGTCGTGAGCAACCTACGGGCGAGAAGGGCGAAATCGTAATCAAGGGCGAAAACGTAATGGCGGGCTATTGGAAGAATCCGGTTGCAACTGCCGAGACCGTGAAGGATGGCTGGCTCTATACGGGCGATATGGGCTATATGGCGAAGGATGGCTTCTTATATGTGCTTGGTCGCTTCAAGAGCTTGCTTATCTCGTCCGATGGCGAAAAGTACTCGCCGGAGGGAATGGAGGAAGCGATGGTCGATAAGTCGCCATTCATCGACCAAATTATGATTTACAACAACCAAAATCCTTATACGATTGCTATCGTTGTACCTAATGCCGATGCTCTGAAACGTGCAACGGCAGGCGCGGAAAATAGCGCACAGGCAGCAGCCGATATTCTTCACGCAGAGGTCGAGAAGTATCGCACGGGTGGCGAGTTCGGCGAGGAGTTCCCGGATAGATGGCTTCCGGCAGCGTTGGCTATTGTCGATGAGCCATTCTCGGAGCGTAACGGATTGGTGAACAGCACGATGAAAGTTGTGCGCAACAAGGTTGAGGCATTCTATAAGGAGCGTATTGACTATTGTTATACGGCAGAGGGCAAGAAATTGCATAACGAGCAGAATCTCGGCTCGCTTACACGTCTGCTTAAATAATATATGGTAACACCCGCACACGCTGTGGTGCGGGTCTATGCGGCAGTAGCTCAGCGGTAGAGCATCGGCTTCCCAAGCCGAGGGTCACGGGTTCGAATCCCGCTTGCCGCTCTTGTGAAACGACAAGTCATTTTGACTTGTCGTTTTTGTTTCGCGGCAGGCGGGATTCGTTCAGTCGGTGGCGGTGTGGCAAACTAATCTTCGCGGAGCAGTATTGCTGCGCAATTTTCTGTATTCGTCTAACGATTGACGTTGAAAATAGATTTTCCGTCATCGTCAGCCAAATCCAACAATCTACGATTGTACTGCTCCTGCTCGGTCTGCTCAAACCTGCTGCGACCGGTCGAATCTGGTCGGGGGGGGTGTTTTTTTTGTGATTTTTTAGAGGAGTTTAGTGAGTTTAGTGAGTTTAGGGAATTTAGAGAGTTTAGGGGGGGGCAGACCTTACTTGACCTTAAAGCAACCGCAGGTTGCGTGACCTTACTTGACCTTATTCGACCTTAATCCCCCTTGCCCCCCCTTAAAGCAATCGAAGATTGCACACCCCTAACACCCTTAACGCCTCTAACGACCCACTTCGTTCTCGTCCAAGGCAACCGTAGTTGCCTACTATGCACAAAAAAAAGAAGCAAGTCCGATAAAGACTTGCTTCAAGGTAGCGGGAGTGGGATTAACCAAATTACTATGTAATTTGCTTTTCCTCCTTCGCACCTCGGCAAAGCATCTGCGAGCAGTGTTTTGCGCTCGGTTTGTCGTCGGTTCGAACTTCGTTCTCGTCCCACTTCCCCTGCCAATAAAACACCAAAGGGATAGGTATTTAACCTATCCCTTCGTTGTTTAGTAGCGGGAGTGGGACTCGAACCACACGACCTTCGGGTTATGAGCCCGACGAGCTACCAACTGCTCCATCCCGCGATGTATCGTTACTCTTGTTAAGAGAAGAGTGCCTTGTTTGGTGATGCAAATATAGGGCAAATATTCCGCAACTCCAAACCTTTTCGCCAAATAAATTTCGGAGGGTGTGGGGTGGGTGCGCGTAATGTGCGCACAATCAGCGCATTAGCACTATTTTAGATACTTGCTGAAAAATTTCCAAACCTCGGCTGCGGTGTCCATATCCTTCTCCGCCCACGAGTGTTTTCCGCCGATGACCTCGTAGAGCCACACCTCGGCTCCGTTTGTGCCACCCACGTAGCGATGCGCCACGACCTGATTGCGACGCAACGGCAATTTTTCGGTCTGCTCGTGCGTACAGCGATTGACCGCAGCCCAATAGCCGACGGCACGTGGCACGGCGATATATGCGCCCCAACCGCCCTTGTTGTCGGGGTCGCCATTCCACTCGGAGGTCTTATCCTTCGTGCCGTGCACCTCCATCAAAGGCACCGGCCGTTTGGCGGTAAGCGTGCGGTACATCCACTCCATCGTCAAGCCCGAAATGGGTGCTACTGCCGAGAAGACCTCGGGGCGCGTGTATGCCAGCAGGTAGCACATCTCGCCACCGTTCGAGTGGCCCGTTGCAAAGACGTTTTTGCGGCTCAAACCGTACTCTTTTTGGAGCAGTTTTACCAGACGGCAGGCAAAGCCGACATCGTCGCGCTCCCAACCGGCTTCGAGGTGGAACGAGTAGCCGACAGCCCAGCAGTGTTTGCCGCGATTGTCCTTTGGTCCGCGAGGGTAGCAGACGGCGAAGCCATTGCGGTCGGCAACCTCGTTGAGACCATACTTTACGGATGGGATGTTGCGCGAATTGTAGCCGTGGAAGACCATCACAAGCGGAGCATCCGCCGGCAGATTGTTCGGCAAGTAGAGCCAATATGTGTAGTCGTTACCCTTGTATCGCAGGGTGTGCTCGGTCATCTTGCCACTGCCCTGTTGTGCCGAGGCGATGGTGGTCAGCGCGCAGAGTGCGAGCAGGAGTGTAAATATGCGTTTCATTGCGGTTGTGTTTTATTTGGTTAGGCGGTTCATAACCCACTCCGAGCGTGCTTTGTTCTGCTCCGGATAGGTGTAGTGGCGCGATTGCGGCACAATCATCACCTCTTTTTCGGATGGGATGACGTTGATTGCGCCCTGAATCGAGGTCGGACAAACGACCAAATCGTTGTAGCCGTACGATACGAAAATCGGACAGGTGAGTCCGCGTGCAAAGTTCACAACGTCGTAATACTTAACGGTTTCCAAACGCTCCTTTGTGGCGAGTGCCTTGTTTTTGAACAGGTACGGCCACGCATTGCCCTGGTCGTGCAGGTAACCCGTCAGGTCGCACATTGCGGGGTAGAACGCACCGGCACACTTAACCTTCGGATTCAAATATGCGGTGGTAATCGAGAGCGCACCGCCCTGCGAGCCGCCCATCACGCCGATACGCTCGGCATCGACCATCGGCAGCGCAGCGAGGAAGTCGATTGCACGCGCACAGCTGACAAATACGCGCTTGTAGTAGTAGTTGTCCTTGTCGTCCACGTTTGCCGACGGATAGTTGAGCAGCGAGCCCTGTTTGAGCGTCTCGTAGATGCGCTCGTCGGTGAGGACGGTCGGGATGCCGTGGATGCCGATTTCAAAGGTCACAAAGCCCTTCTCTGCCTCGCTGATGTAGCCCTTGCGCGAGCGACAACCCGCACCCGGAACAATCAGAATTGCGGGGCACTTGCCGTCGTAGTTGGCCGGAATGCAGAGTGTGCCGTAGATGCGCGAGCCCTTCTTGAAGCTCTGGAACGACGCCGAATATACGTTCACGCGCGGCGTACACTTCTCGGGTACGAGCGTCAGTTGTGGCAACATATCTATCTTGGCATTCTTGTCTATCTCCTTCTGCCAGAATGCTTTGAAATCGTCAGGCATCACGGTTGTCGGCACGATTCGCTCCTTCTCGAAGGCGGCGGTTGCGCACTCCTCATACTTCTTGCCATCGACCTTCACCCACACGCGACAACGCAGGAAGCCCGGCTTGCGCATCGTGTGACCGGTGAGTGTCACCGTGCCATTTTTGAGCGTGCGGTCGCCCTTTTCGAGTGGCGCGAGGAAGTCCTCGGAGATTTCGTAGTATATCTCGGCATCCTTGACCGGAGCGTTGCTACACGTGGTAATCTCCACGTCAAATTTTGGTTTTTCTCCGCACTCGTAACACCAATCGGCGTGGTCGGGCGTGACGGTAACTTTGATGAACGACTGCTTCGGCTGTGCTACGGCCATCGTCGCGCACGCCAACGCAAGCATAATCAGAAAGGAAAATCTTTTCATCTTCACGAATCTATTTTAGGTTTAATTTTATCCAAAGGTAGTAAAAATTTTCTATATTTGTACCGTATGAAACTCACGATTGTTATTTCAACATACAATCGCACACGCGATTTGGGGCGGGCGTTGGAGTCGGTGGTGCGCCAAACGGCTTCGCCTGCGCTGTGGGAGTGCGTGGTTGTGAACAACAACTCGACCGACACCACCACTGCCGATTTTGCTGCGTTTGCTGCCGCACACCCCGATTTTCGCCTGCGAATGGTGCACGAGCCGAAGCAGGGGTTGTCGAATGCGCGCAACTGCGGAGTTGCGGCGGCGCAGGGCGAGTATATCGCTATTGTCGATGATGACGAGACGCTCGAAGCGTCGTTCGTGGAGTCGTACATCGCCTTCTTCGATGCGCACCCTGCGGTGATGGCTGCCGGCGGAGCGGTTGTGGCTATCTACGAGAGCCGCCGCCCACGGTGGATGTCGCACTACACCGAGCGAATGATTGCCAACCCGATAGATTTGGGTCGCACCGCGTGCCGATTCCCGTCGCACCGCGTGCCGGCAGGCGGAAATATGTGTTTCCGTCGCGAGGTGTTCGAGCGCGTTGGCGGGTTCAATCCCGCGCTGGGGCGCAATGGCAAGAGTTTGTCGGGTGGCGAGGAGAACGACCTCTTTGCACGCCTGCGTGCCGAGGGTTGCGAGTTGTGGTTTGTTCCGCAAGCCGCTATATATCACCATATTCCCGATGCGAAACTCACCGACGAGTACTTCGACCGATTGAGCGTAAATGTCGGTCGCAGCCAGCGTCTGCGTGCCGAGTTTGGCGACTCGCTTGCCGCACTGCGTCGTGTCGAGCGTATCAAGTGCGTGGTTGCGTGGGCTCTTGCGCTCGGCTATACGTTGCTCGGCTCACCCGCCAAAGCGAAGTATCTGCTACGTATGCGCCGCGGCATCTCCAAAGCCATTTTTGAGTAGCGTGGCTCAAACGCCACCCCTCTCTGCTCCGTGCCCCCAAAAAAAGGTAAAAACGGGAAAAGCGTAAAAGATAATCCCCACCCACCAACAAAATATAGAAAAAACCATCGCCACACGAATATTCGGAAGCGATGGTTTTTTGTGTGTTGCGAGGCGAGCCCCGAAAGGTTACTACTTGGTCTTGATTTCGCGCAGCAACAGACCCGGGTAGAACTTTCCGCCGGTGACCTTGCGGAACGTCGTTGCCGAGAGTTTCGAGCCCGCCGAGCCCTCTTCGGTTGCCATATAGCGGTTGTCCCAAATCTTGCCCTTAACCGGTTGAACAACGCCTACGCGCGCGAAGACGACCTTGCCGTCCTTGTCGTAGCGCGGCTCCAATACTTCGTATCGGTTACCCTCCGTTACACCCTCTTTCAGACCGATGTGTGCCGTAATATCCGGCTCGACCGAGTGTATCGGGGTCTTAATCTTAAACTCGTCGTGAGCGCGTTGCAGAGCGATAATCGACTCGTCGATTGCGCGTGCGCACACCTTGCGAATCATCGCCACAGGGTCGAAATCGACACCGCTCGCCATCGTGAGGTTGCCACTCGTTGTGCTCTGCTTGCCGACGTACGTCAGTTTGAAGATGTCGCTCTGTGCGAAGGCATCGCGTTTTGCGGTATCCGTTTCGCCCTCCGAGAGGTAGTGTTGCGTGTAGAAGGTGTTTGCCACCTCGTCGTTCCACTCCAAACGGTAGAGATAACTCGTGACCGTCACGCCGAAGCCCTTCAACGAGGAGATCATCGCGCCGACACCCTCGCTGATCAGGTCGCCGACATCGCCCAAACCGAAGAGTGAGCCCAGCACGCTGAGGATTCCTCCTGCTACGGCTCCACCGATACGCGCACCCTTGCTACGGTCGTTGTAGCGGATATCGTTTACGAGTACGAACGTGTTGCCGATGAGTTGCTCGCCGGCATCCGCCAAGATACCGAAGCCGCGTTGCGACATTTTTGCCATCTCGACATCCAGATACGAGGCGTTGTAGAGACCTCGCTCCGAGATGAGATTCATATCGCAGACGCCACTCTCCGGGTCGCGGTTGAACCAACGGCCGACGACGTGCTTCGCAACATCGTTTTGGGTGAGGAACGTGGTTATAGTCTGCTCGTCGGTCTTGTTTTCGGGCGACGTAATAACCTTAACCGAGAGGTCGTGGTTGTTGAATTTGTCGGGAATCGGAATGTCGAAGAATACATTTTCGATTTCGCCGGCAAACTGCGCCTTGTTGTGGCTGATGAGCAACGAATAGAGTGAACTACGCTTGTATTGAAGTTCTACGTCCGACGTGGTTTGCGCAGAGAGCATCTCCGTTGCACCAACCACCAGACAAAATAAAAGTATGATAATCTTTTTCATCGCAATCCAAGTTTTTAATAGTCCCAATATTCGTTAGGTATTGTCTCCGAAACGGCAAAACGTCTCTTGAAATTCATCTTCTGCTTGTTGAATATCGTAACCTCGCGGCGTGTCATCTTGCGAGCACCGGCGCCGATGTATCGTGTCTCGATAAACTCCTTGGCGTCCTCTGCCGAATCCAATCCGAACGGGATGACAGTCTCGCCATTAGTCGATACGGCACCCCACTTGTCGTTGCGTTTCACGCGTAGCAGCGAGTGAGTTGGGTCGGCTGCGACATCGTCGTATTGCGGTGCAACCACCACCGTACCATCGGTCGAAATCCAACCCCACTTGCCGCCTGCACAGACGGCAGCATAGCCGCTGGAGAAGTTGTGCGCACCATCGTACTGCTCGGCAATAATTGTATCGCCCGCCAAGTTGATATATCCGAACTTGCCGTCACGATTCACCGTCATCAAGCCCTCCGATGGAGAGCCGATAGAGGTATATACGACCTCCGTCAGCGCAACACCCGACTTGTCGATTACGCCGTGCAGACCCTGCGGATTGCGTTTCGCGCTGCTCGGTGCAGGCAACGCCTCGCCACGCTTGCAGAGCGCGGCATCCTCCGGATTGAGTTTCACGACAGCCACACCCTGCTCGAAGACCGTGCCGGCGTTGATGACAAACGGCGTAATCTCCTTACCCGTGTTGTCGATATAGCAGAAGCGGTTTTTGGATTTGCACAACGCCATACCGTTTTTGATTTTGGATATGCCGTCGTACTTCATCTCCGTGAGCAAACGACCGCTGTTGTCAATCAAACCGTAGCGCGACGGTTGCGTAACCGTGCCCTTCTCGACAACCGCCGGACTTGCAACAACCGCAAAGCCATCCTTGATGTTGTTCACCTTCGCAAAGCAGAACTCCGTAATCGGCTCGCCTTTCGTGTTGATGTAGCCGAACAGCGACACCTTTTTGATGCTCTTCTTTGCCCACGCTGCGCCCTCGCTGAAACGTGGAGCAACCTGGTCGTAGATGCACTCGGCGATGAGCTTACCCTCGCTGTTCACGTAGCCGTATTTATCACCCAGAGCCACCCACGCGCAGCCCTCGTGGAACGAGTTTGCTGTGGCGGTGTAGATTGGCTCGGCGATGACAGCTCCTGTTGCGGAGATGAAACCGTACTTGCCGCCCATCACCTTGTGGTCGAGGATGTCCAACTTGCCGCCCGTAATCTGATTCTCCAACTCGATGCGCTTTGCCATCACCTTTGCAGGGTTCTTTTCGCGCTGTGCGTAGGAGTTTACCTGTGCGTCAATCGTCTTGTCCGAGATGAACTCCTTGCCTCCGATGCAGACCCAGCAGATGTTGCTATCGTCGAATGTGCCGATGAAGGTGTAGTTCGGTGCGATAACCTCCTTGGCATTGTCGTCGATGTATCCGTACTTGCCACCCGAGCAGCGTCCGTGTTCGTCCTCCACGCCACCGACATTTATCCAACGCAGGCCGTTGCGGTCGCGCTCGCCGATGAACGAGTAGCACGGCTCGACAACGATGCTGCCCGACGTAGAGATAAAGCCGTACTTGCCCCCTTGCAGTGTTCCGTCTTCCGCTATTGTGCCGCCGAGGTTAATCATCGCCAATCCGTTGGCGTCGAAATCGCCGATGGAGGTGTACTTTGCATCGAGCGTGAGTTCGCCCGACGTATTGACGATACCGTACTTCTGGTTGATGCCGACAATACAGAGGTCGTTGGCATCGAAATAACCGACCTCGTCGAACTGTTTGGATATGGTTTTGCCCGCCTCGTTGATAAAGAAGAGTTTCTCCTTCTGCTTGACGCAGGCAACGCCCTTGTAGAACTCGAAATGTACATCATCATACTCGGGCTGAATCACGAACACCCCGCCGGCATCCGCAAAGCCGTATTTCCCATCGCTCCCTTGCTGGGATTGAAGAGATTGGGCGGATGAAACACCGCCCAATACTAATGATGATATGATAAACAGATAAAGTCGTCTCATAGATCGCGTACTCGATACTGTTAGAATGCGCAAACGGCAATAGCAATGTTACAAACGCCCGGCAGATTGACAGCGATATCGTAGTAGTACTTCTTAACCGTAACCAAACCTACGCCGTGCTCCTCGACGCGAAGCAACATCGTCTTGTAACTTACATACTCTTTACCCAAGAACTTCTGCGAACCGATGGTCGAAGTGCCGACCGTCTGTGGCAGGATGTAGTTCTCGTAGCCGCTGTTCGACTTCATAGCGTTGTTCAGTTCGTTGTACTTCTTCTGCATCTCCGACCACTTGATGCCCTTATAGCAAGGTTTGCCTACGCCGAACGAGATAAACTCCGAGTAGAGAGCTGCCTCCTTTTCGCCCGGGATGAACCAACCCTCGCCAAGTGTCGAAGCCCAATGGTGGTTAGGGAAGTAGTACTCCATATTGATATTGTTCTCGGCGCAGTACTGCTTGATGATTGCAGCATTCTCCTTACCCTCCAAACCGCACTTCGATTGCAGGTCGGCGTAGTACTTAACGATGTTTGTGGACATCTCCTTCTGGAATGCCTTCATCTCTGCCTTCTGCTCCTTGGTCATCGCCTTACGCTTTGCCTTCTGCTCGGCGTAGTATGCTTTAATCTCCTCCTTGGTCATCACCTTCTGGGCGGTGATTGCCAAGCCGTGCTCGCCCGAATCATCGACGTAGAATACGATACCCTTCACGTCGTCCTTCTCGAAAATATCACCTACGGCGTATTGTGCCGAAGCGGTGCTTGCGCAGAAAATGGCCAACAGTGCCAAAATAATACTCTTCTTCATAATTGTTTGGTTTTTGTGTGGTTAGTATAAATGTGTTTTATATGTTTTCGTTACCTGTGCACGACCTAATTACCTGTGCACGCCCAATTTACTTATGCGCGCCCTATCGGCGGAAGATATTGGTTGTGTTCGGTTGCTGACCGCTACCATAAGCGACTCCGATGGCACGTGCCGCCTCGATGCGCTGCTTCTCTACCTGCACGCGGTCGTCATAGACCTTCATCACAAAGGTCCACTCCTCACCGATGCGCTTCTTGATGCTCTCGTAGAGCGACTCTGCCTCGGCTCTGCAATCCGAATCCGGCTCAATCTCGGCGAGCAGTGCGCCTGCCTCGGCTGCACCCGTGCGATTCTGCGTTGCAGCCCAAACGCTCTTTGCTTTGTGCAACAACTTGGCATCCTTATAGTTGAGATATTGCTTGTAGGTCTCGGTCAATATCGGCTGTGCCTTGGCGTATGGCTCTTTGGCAACCGACGGAATCGACGAGAGCAGGAACAACGCCTCGTCGAACTGTTTGGCCGTCGTCAGCGTCTTTGCGCGAGCGATGATATTCTCACCTTCGGCCGTATAGTACGCCACGATTTTACGTTCGCCGTCGGCGAGCATCTTGTTCAATCGTGCGTTCTGCGGATTGATTTGACGCAGTGCGTTCATATAGCACTTCTCCTCGCTCTGGCCTGCGCCTTTGAGCGTCAGAGAGTTTTGAGCGAAGATGGAGCCATCGACCCAATTCACAATGTAGAGTGTCAGGTTTATGTTCATCGCATACATTGTCGGGGCAGTGCCGACAACCTCTTTCGAGTCGGTAAAGCTCTTTGCAGCAAGCATAAAGTGCGAAATGCCGCGCTCGCCACCGCCGATACCCTCCGTAGCCACAATGCTGAGCAGTTTGTTGTGCAGATACTCGTTCACCTTTGCGCTACCCGTCTCCTCCGAAACAGTGACGCGCAACGGGATATTTATGTTTTGTGCAAATGCGCCAAAGCTGACGATAATCGCCACAATGGCAGATATGATTCGTTTCATCGCTTCTCTATTTTTCTCCAATAATTAACAATGCATTACCCAAACCTCGCGGAATAATCTTCGCCACGATGGCGTGATTCTCCGACAGGTGCTTTCGCAGACCGCGAACAAAATACTCGGCATCCATACCCGTACCGTTGGTGCGATAGAGCGGGATGCGTACCTGCTCGTACGAGGCGAAGGTCTCCGAGCCGGCGGCCTTGTTGTACATATGGCCAACCGTGTTGGCTGCAATCCACTCGTCGATAATCTCGGCCAACTCTTTGCCGCCAAACTCCGATTCGAGGTCAAGACCCGAACCGTTGTCGAAGACGCGGATATTGACGCTCACCGAACGGCCGTTGTTACTCAAATCGGTGAAGTATTGTTGGAGTTGGTCGGTGAAGGTATCCATATGGGTACTTACCGCCTCCTCGATGAGTACCGGTACTTCGCTCGAAAACGAAGCCGCTCCTGTACCCTGTGCACCGGCTACCTGCGTGTCGGTGTAGGCGTCAATGCCCTGCAACGTGTATGTCACCGACTTTTTCGGACCCGTAGTGTTGATGGTCCACGTCAGCGACAGAATGATGTCGGCACGTGCCGTGCGGCGCAAGAGATCCACCGGATTCTCGCTCAATGCTGCACCCGACGTCTTGCTCGTGATGAGCATCTCCTCGGCCTGATTGCGCTCGATGGTGTTGAGCACCGATTCGAGGTTCTTCAACGGGAAGCCACGGTCGGCCATCAACATATTGATACGTGCGATAGCCGCCACAAGGTTCGGATCGCTTTGCAGTGCGAGTTTATAGTTCGGAACCATCTTCTTGATGCCCTGTGTCTCGACCTCGCTCATATAGCCGTTTGTCGTACACCACACATCGCTCGGAACAACCATCAGCGACGGCATCTTAACCTGTGCCGAGATGGTTGTGATGCAAAATATTGCAACCAATAATACTGCTATTCGTTTCATATCTATCTCTACTTTTTGATTATTCCCTCCTCTTCCAAATATGCCTTCAACTCGGCACGCTTGATGCGAACGGTCAGCGACCAACCAACCTGAATATCTTTCTTTACCTTCTGGTTAGTGTGGTCTTTGCGGTCGTTCATACTTACGAAATCCTTGTACTTGCCACCATCGGCAAAGAATGCCGACAACCACTCGGCGTACTTCTCCTCGGCGTTCACCTCCAAAATCAAAGGGCGGGTGAGTGGCGTATTGCGCTGGTTTTCGACCTGCACACCTTTGAACATCACCTCATATACGGCATTTTTTCGTGCTTGCTCCTTGGCGTCGAAACGGTTGCGACCCTCCCCCGTGATACGGACGGTAATCGAGCCGTCGAGTTCCACGTTCAGGCACTTTATTGACGAATACGGCGCACCGAAGTTCTGTGCTTGCGCACTGCTGCAAACGATGGCGAGCAGTGCCAAAATAAACAATTTTACTCTCATAGGACGATATGTTTTTTGTTTGTTATTGACTAAAATTAAAATGGCGCGGTGAGCGACTCGATAATCTGGTGCGCTTCGAGATGCTGGCGCAGTTTTCGTTTATCGACCGAGACGACCGCCTTGATGTGGTATCCCTTTTTTGCCTTGATTATCACCATACTGTTGCGAGCAATCGAGGTGACGAATTGTTGGTAGGTGTGTTGCTCGAAAAATGCATCGAAGAAGAGCACTTGCACCTCGTCGAGCGTGGGCGATTTGACGAGTGGCGTCTGTTTTGGTTGGCGATTTGCCGGCTCGCACCCCTTGAAAATCACACCGTGTATGGCATTTAGACCAAGAGCCGCTTCCGCCATATCGACCTTCTTCACGTCGCACTCGACAGTGTAGAGGAATGTGCCGTTTGCACCCGTTCCGGCGGATGCTATTGTATATTGAAAATTCTGCTGACCATATTCGGCAGCCGAAAGCGGGGTGAGCGTAGCGGAGACGATTGCTGCTACCAGCAATAGACCAAGCACTCTGGCACGCGAGCCGATTGCGCGCAGATTTTTCACACAAGAAAACATCATTTTATTAGGTTTTAATGCACTCACACGTCGATTTTCGCTCATAAATTTCCCAAAAGTTGTACAAAAAAGCATAAATCGACTATTGCAAAGGTATAAATTTGTTTAGAAAAAACAAACAGTATAGAGGGTTGTTTTACAAATTATTAGCATATATTGTTCGGGAGCGTGTTCTCGCACGCGCACGCGCGCATTTTATTTATTTTATGTGGAGGAGTGTTTCGCCGCAATCCCTGTCCAACAAAAACGGAGCGACCCACTCAACAAAGCCCCCCTCGCCAACAAAGACAGACCCACCATTCCAACAAAACACGAAACCACCATCCCAACAAAAAAACGGAGCCCCGAGTGGGACTCCGTTTGTGCGTATCTGCGCGGGTGGGATTAGTAGCCCAACACCTTCGAAGATGCGTAAGAGATTTTCAGTGCGTTCGCGCGGCGCAACTCCTGCTTTACGTCGGCGATGATACCCATTTTGGTACCGCCGTCCGCCTTCAAGCATACGGTCATCGACGCACGGTCTGCCTCGTTCAGGTTATCGCGCTCGCCGGCCACGAAGTCCAAGATGTCTTTCGTGGTTTTATACGAGTCGTTGAGCTGAATCTTTGGCGCCGTACCGAACTTTGCCTGCATATGCATAACAGGCACACCGATATGGATGTAACTTACCAGATTCTTCTTTTCGAGTTTCTGAACCTCTGTTGCCTCCGGAAGTTTGTACTTCACGAGCAGTTCCTGGTCGCGCATCGAGGTCGAGAGCATAAAGAAGAACAAGATGATATACACTACGTCGGGCAGGGAGGTTGTCGATAATGCAGGCACCTCGCGTTCGCCCTTTTTCTTCATTACTGCCATAACTATTTACCCATTTTACGCGGCTCCGCCTCCGAAATCTTCAACGGCACTGCTTTTGTGATAATCTTTCTTTGCTCCTCCTCCAAATCGGCAAATTTCTTACCGAACTTGGTCATTGCAACATCGTCACGCACCTCGTTGAAGGCACGAGTCAACTCATTCTGAACCTTGATATAGACCTGATAGTCCGTATCGCGGGTGTTTTGGAGTGAAATAACGCCCTCGCTGACAGGGAAGGTCCACTTCGAGCCGTCCGGCATATCGAAGGTCTGGTCCTTCTTCTCAGGCAGATTCTCGTCATTGTAAGGGTTGAGGATGAACTCCTTCGCCTTGTCCTTCAAATAACGCAAATCCATAACCTGACCGCCTGCCATCAACTGACCGCTACCCGACACGAATACGAGGAAGAGGTTACGTTCCTTAACCTTGATATCCTCCTGCTTCACGTTCGGATCCGGCATAGGCGGCAACACGCGGACGATACCCGTATCCACGTTCATCGTCGAAACGACGAGGAAGAAGATGAGGACCGTGAAGGCGATGTCGGCCTGTGACGAAGCGTTGATTTCAGGTGCTTTCTTTTTACTTGCCATAGATTAATATTATTTTAACAAGTTGCGAACCTCGGCATAAAGCGTTGCGAGCAGAGTAGCCGCTGCTACGACATAGGTAACGAGGATACCCACCTCAGAGATAACCAATTCGAACGGATCGTCGAATACGCCACCTGCCGAGTTCGGAATAACCAAACCGTCGTGGCTCAATGCAACGCCGAGAGCAGCACCCACAATGACAACTACAAGCACAACCGCAAGCAAGGTCTTCTTGACACTCGCCGGGTTTGCAAGCATACCTTTAAGGGCAGCCCACAAGACGCATACAACCGCTCCGACGAGCAAGGCGTAGCCCCAGATGAGGTTCCAACTGATGGCAACATCTGCACCGCCCGAAATAACAGCCCAACCTACGAGGATGGCCGTGATGGCGAACAGAAGTCCCAACAATATATTTAACATCTTTTTCATAATTTCGTTTTCTCTACGATTGTTGTTTTAGGTCAAATTATTTCTTGCTGTAAGCGGTCAAAATGTCGGTCAAAGTGATCGAAGCATCCTCCATCTCGTTTACCATACCGTCAATCTTAACGATTACGTAGTTGTAGAACACCTGGAGAACCATTGCAGCAATCAGACCCAACAAAGTAGTAAGGAGGGCGACTTTCATACCACCTGCAACGAGTGCCGGGCTGATATCACCTGCTGCCTGAATCGAGTCGAACGACTGTACGAGACCAACCACGGTACCCATAAAACCGAGCGATGGCGAGAGCGAGATGAACAACGACAACCAACCGAGACCCGACTCCAACTGACCGGTCTGAACCGAACCGTACGATACAACTGCCTTCTCAACTGCATCGAGACCCTGGTCGTAACGGTCGAGACCCTGCCAATAGATCGAAGCGATCGGACCCTTCGTGTCGCGGCAAACTGCCTTTGCTGCCTCTATGCCACCCTCGTTGAGTGCCTTCTCCACCTGAGCGATGAACTTCTTGGTGTTGATGGTCGAGAGAGCAAGGAAGAGGATACGCTCGATAGCGATAGCCATACCGAGAACCAATACGATGAGGATAGGGAGCATCCAACCCCAACCACCTTCGAGGAACTTCTGCATCAAAACCTGGTGCATCGACTCGCCCTCGATCTGAACCTCAGCGTCGATAGCTGCCTCTTCAACAGCCGGTGCCTCTTCAGCAGCCGGTGCCTCAGCTGGCTCTACCTGCTCAACGGCAACTTCCTCTGCAGGAGCAGCAGCCGGCTCCTGTGCGATTGCAGTGCTGAACGACAGAGCAGCAACTGCCAAAACCAAAAATAATTTTTTCATAATAGTTTTTAATAAGTTAAAAAATTTGAAATGTTTTTGCTTTTTATTTTGTTCGTTTTAGTTGTTATTTTTTCTCCTCTTTTCTTTGCCGCGATTTTTTCGCGTTTTTCTCCTCTTTTTTTCGCCCCTCGGTTCGTCTTATGCGCGTTTTTCGCTCCTTTTCTGCGTATCTCGTCAAAAATCGCCACCACATCGAGCCCTCGTGTTTTTGCGCTCAATATGTTGGTTTGCAGATGTTTACGGCTGCCGAACGGTGACTTCGACAGCAAAAAACATCATATATCAGTCCGAAATATATACAAAATTTTCACAATTTGCAACCCCTACGCACTAAATTCTCCGCGTAGCGACTGCGACATACCTTCTGCAATGAGCTCCGGTTGCGATGTGGAGCCGAGCAACCACATCAGTTTGGTTACGGCCGCCTCGGTGGTCATATCGTGACCGCTGATGACGCCGATGTTTTGCAGACGCACGCCCGTTTCGTAGAGCTCCATCGCCACCGCGCCGCCCGTACATTGGGTGACATTCACGATGGTCAATCCGCGCGAAATGGCCTCCGAGAGCGTCTCGATAAACCACTCGGCAGTCGGGGCGTTGCCCGTTCCGAAGGTTTCGAGAATTACGCCACGCAGACCCTTGCTCGACAGCACGGCACGCAGTGTCTGCTCCGATATGCCCGGAAAGATTTTCAGTATGGCGACATTCGTGTCGAAGTGCTCGGCGATGCGCAACGGCTCGGCGGTTGCCTCCTCTGCCGACCCGTCAAACCAACCCTCCGGATAGGCGATGTCGTCGAAGTTGTAAGCGATATTGACGCCCACCTCGGCAAGTGGCGGATAGTTGCGCGAATCGAATGCGCTCAACGCCTCGGCCGACACCTTCGAGGTGCGATTGGCACGGAAGAGTCGGTTTTGGAAGTAGAGCGACACCTCCGGCACGACGGGTTTGTCACCGATGCGAGCCGATGCGATTTCGATGGCGGTAATCAGGTTCTCGCGGCCGTCCGTTCGCATTATACCCATCGGAATCTGGCTACCCGTAAAGACGACCGGCTTGGCGAGGTTTTCGAGCATAAAGCTGAGTGCCGAGGCGGTGTAGGACATCGTATCGGTGCCGTGCAACACCACAAAACCGTCGTAGGCGGCGTAGTTGTCGCGGATGGTGCGAGCCAACTCCGACCACAAGGCAGGGGTGACGTTCGACGAGTCGATTGGCGGCATCTTGTGGATGTCGATGTGGACGTTCAGGTGGCGCACCGACGGAAATTCGCTCTCGATGGAGTTGAAATCGAACGGCACGAGCGTACCGCTTTCGTCGCGTTGCATACCGATTGTTCCTCCGGTATAGATTATCAGGATTGACTGCTTCTTGTCCATATCTTTTTATGTTGTTTTGTCTCGTTGTTGTGTTGGTTATTTGTTACTGTGTAACAGTTGGTTACACTCCGAATATGCGCCTTGCGTTTTGGGTTGTGGCGCGTGCCGCCTCCTCGTAGGTTATGCCCTTCAACTCGGCAACCTTCTCGCAGATGAAACGCACGTACGACGACTCGTTGCGTGTGCCTCGATGCGGGGCGGGGGTCAGGTATGGGCAGTCGGTTTCGAGCACCAAATCCTCCAACTCCATCTCCGTTACGACCTGCGCCAACGCGCTCTTTTTGAATGTCACCACGCCCCCGATGCCGAAGCAGAACGTGCCGCACGCTTTGAGCCGTCGGTAGCACTCCGCATCTGCCGAAAAGGCGTGAAACACACCGCGCAGACCGCGACCCGCAAATCGCTCGATGAGGTCGCACATCTGCTCCCACGCATTGCGCGTATGGACAACAATCGGTATGTCGAACTCTATCGCCCACTCGATTTGTTGCTCGAAGGCCTCTATCTGCTCCGCCTTGAACTCCTCGCTCCAATAGAAGTCCAATCCGATTTCGCCCACCGCCCAAAAGCGGTCGATACCCTCGGGTGGGGTGAGCAGATAGTCGCGTACGCGCTGCAAGTCGTCGCGCCACGAGGGATTGTCGTTCACCGATGTCGGATGCAGACCCATCATCGGTCGCATCATCTCCGGACGATGGCGCACAAGGTCGAACATCCGCTCATAACTCTCGCCGTCGATTGCGGGCAACATCAGCAGCCGCACGTCGTGCTCGACACAACGCTCCAATGCCTGCTCGCGGTCGGCATCGAACTCGGGTTCGTAGATATGTGAGTGGGTGTCTATAATCATCTGTACGTCACGTTTTTATGTGTTATGTTTCAGGCGCGGGCGACTTGTCGCCGTTTGCTTGTATATCCGGGCTTTTATTGTTTCGCTACCAGCCCCTCTGTCGCTTATTGTTTGCCCTCTGTCGCTTGTTGTTTGCCCCTCTGTCGCTTGTTGTTTGCCCTCTGTCGCTTGTTGTTTATCCCCTGTTTGCCCCCTGTTTTTATAAGATTTTTTCGTATATTTTGCCGGGGAGTTGTCGCACTGCGCCCGTCAGTTCCAAGTCGAGCAACGTGGCACTCACCTCGCCCGCCGACAGCCCGCTGCGTTCGATAAGCGCATCGAGTGGCACGCCGTCACCGCTATCGCCGAAGAGTGACATCAGCAACGCCTCGCGCTCGGTCATCTCGCGCACCTCGCTACGCACGCATTCGACTCTCTCGCTCCTCTTCCAACCCAACTCCTCGATGAGGTCGTCCGCCGAGGTAACCATCCGCGCCGCACCCGTGCGAATCAGTGCATTGGTGCCTGCTGACATCGGGTCGGTTGCCCTTCCCGGAAGTGCCAACACCGTACGCGAATAGCCGTCGGCGGCCTGTGCCGTATGCAGCGAGCCACCTCCGAAGGGCGACTCCAAGACGAAGAGCCCGTCGCAGAGACCCGCTACGATTCGATTGCGCGGAATGTAAAAATTGCCGTTCTGGTGCGCCTGCGACGATATTTCGCTGACGATAGCACCGCCTTGTGCCAGCATCTCGTGCGCAAGCGTAGTGTTGGTTGCCGGAGTGATTGACGGCAACGCATTTGCCACGACACCGACCGTCCGCACTCCGAACATCAGTGCCGCCCGATGTGCCGCAGCGTCCGCCCCAAAGGCAAGTCCGCTGACGATGACCGTATCGGGAAATTGCGCCGCCAACTGCTCGACGATTTTGTTGCACATACGCTCGCCGTAAGGTGTCATTCGGCGCGTGCCAACGATGGATATAACGTGTTCTGAATTAAGCGATTCGACTGCGCCAAGCGTGTAGAGTACGTGTGGAAAATCGGGCGTAAAACGCAGGCGGTCGGAGTACGCCGCATCGGTCGATGCGATGGGCGAAATTCCGTGGCGTTGGCAGTGTTGCAGTTCGCGTTCCGCCTCGGCAAACCCCGCCTTGTTGGCAATCAGTTTTGCGATGTCGCGCCGCACGCCGGCCCTCTCGATGAGCCCCTCTTCGCCGGCGGCAAAGATTTCGCGTGCCGACCCGAATATCTCTAACAGGTGGGCAACTCCACGCGCTCCGAGATGAGGCACGAATGTCAATGCAATATCCTCAATAATCATTGGTTACGCGGCTTTTTTGTTGCGTTTTAACAGTTTTTCCTCCGTAAAGGTAATATTTTTTTTGGTTTTGAAATAAAAACTTTCTATATTTGCACTCGCAATCTGCAAAATGGTCTGATGGCCGAGTGGCTAGGCAGAGGTCTGCAAAACCTCGTACAGCGGTTCGAATCCGCTTCAGACCTCACCAAAACAGCGTTAGAAACACTTCTGACGCTGTTTTTCTTTTGTTTTGTACGGCATTTGTACGGCAACGGTCATATAGATGTAATATCACAAATAAATGTAACTATATTATCTCTAATAGTATCCCCTAATTCATAGATTGGAACTTGTTGTTTGGTATAGGGTTTGTTTTCATAATAGCAAAACAGATTCTATGTCAAAATACTTTATTTCTATATTAGCATTTTGCTCTCCACTCTACATATCGGCACAAACAACCGAGAAAAACTTTTCGCTGGAAGAGGTTTTAATTATGGCGCGCGAGCGAAACCTTTCGCTTGTTATTGCCCGCGAAGGAATTACTACGGCTAATGCAGAGAGGCAGGAATTAAATTCACTGTGGTATCCTACACTTGCCGTTACAGGTGAATACGCTCACAGCTTTACCGAAATAGCTGCCGTCACAACCGTAGGCAAGATTGGTAACGAACTTCTTGACAACATTGCACCAGCCTTGAGTGGCAATCCTGTCATTGAAGATGTGTTGAATGGTATCGGCAAGAGTCAGCTTCGCATTCCGATAATGCCTCGCAATACTGCCGAGGTGGGTGCAGAGTTGGCTTGGGTAGTATTTAGTGGTGGTCGCAGGATTGCGGCTTCACGTATTGCCGATAGGGTACTTTCGGTAGCAAACGAACAATATAACGCTACCGAGAATGGAGTTATACTTGCCGTTGCTGAGGCTTATTGGAGATTAGCTCTTGCACGACAACTTACGGATGTAAGACGTAGTGCTCTTGCACTTCATAGCGAGCACTTGCGTCAGGCTCGAAGACTTGAAGAGGAGGGCATGATAAACCATGCAGAAAGGCTTGTCGCTGAGGTTGCCTGTAAGCAGAGCACTACACTCCTTGCATCTGCCGAGAGTGAACAGATAGTAGCGGTAAAGGCTCTTGCCACGCTACTTGTTACAGACTCCTTGACTATTATCCCTACTACTGCCCTCTCCGTCCCCCATACAATTCCTGCCAAGGAGGAATTGTATGCACTTATTTCGGAAGCACCTACAATAAATATGCTAAAGAGTGGAGAGGAGATAGCTTCGCTTACACTTCGCGCCGAGCGCAGTCGCTATCTGCCGACCATATCTTTTATTGGACACCAGAAATTGTGGTCTTCGGGACTCGATAAAAATATATTTCCACGTACTATAGTGGGTGTCGGACTATCGTGGACACTCTTTGATGGACTCTCACGAGAGGGAGCTGTTGCGCGTTTAAAATCATCTCTTCGCACCGCAGAGACCTCTCGCCAAAAGACTCTCCAAGAGCTATATACCACCATAGACAAATGTTATGCTATTCTCACTACATCATTAAGTGAGTATGAGGCGCAACAGACAACTCTTGCGCTCGCAGAGGAGCTCCATAGGACACAGTTGAGAGCATTTGCGGAGGGTATGGCAACCTCTACGGATGTCGTTGATGCTACTCAAAGACTCTCGGAGGTTCAACTTGCACAAATCGAAACATTATATACGATCGACACTTCGCTCGCCACACTACTTACGTTGGTTGGTAGGGCCGATAGTTTAACAACCTATTTTACGCCCCGCAAATTATGAAACAGAGATCACTTTACATCGCTTTTTTAGTCATCGTATTGGCTATCGCCATAATCTCTATAATCGGTATCCTTACCGCTCGCCGAACCACTCCACCTCTGCAAGGTACTATTGAGGCTTCCGAAGTACGTGTCTCGGGGAAACTTGCAGGTCGAGTATCTGAAATATATGTGCGCAAAGGCGATTGGGTCTCGCGTGGCGACACCCTTATAGCCATACACTCACCTGAAGCTGATGCTCTCCATTCGCAGGCTGTTGCACTCGAAAAGGCTGCACTCGCACAGAGCAATAAGGTTGATGAAGGAGCACGTATCGAGGTGATTGCCTCAGCGAAGCAACTTTGGCAGGGTGCTAAAGCTCAACGGAACCTTGCCGAGAATACATATCGAAGAGTGCTGCGCCTATGGCAGGATAGTGTTGTATCACTTCAACGCAAAGAGGAGGCTGAGGCTCTATATCTCTCTGCCAAAGCATCCGAGAGTGCCGCTTATGAGCAATATCTTCTTGCTCGCAAGGGGGCGCAAAAACAGGATAAAGAGAGTGCCCGTTATATGGCCGATGCGGCAGCAAGTGGTGTTAATGAGGTAGAGGCCGCACTGCACGATGCACACCTTACATCGCCCGCCGAAGGTATTGTTTCAGAGATATATCCGACCGATGGCGAGTTAGTGGGCGTTGGGACACCATTGCTTTCGATTGTAGAACTCAATGAGCCATACGCTGTTTTTAATGTTCGCGAAGATATGATGCCCCATTTCTGGCTCGGACGTATCATATATGGTGATGTTCCGGCTATTGCCACCGAAAATATTGAATGGGAAGTATTCTATATCGCACCGTTGGGCGACTATGCTACTTGGCGCACCTCACACCTTGCAGAAGGTTACGATATGCGTACTTTTGAGATTCACGCACGCCCTGTTAAGCATATAGAAAGGCTTTATCCGGGCATGAGTGTTTTAGTAACAATGGATAATATTGAACGATGAGTGTCTTTTGGAGAGTCGTATGGCGTGAGGTAGGTATCATCTCCCATCGTCCACTGCTATGGATTGCCACCATAGGCGTACCGCTATTTTCAGCACTCTTTATGACCACGATTTTTGGTAATGGTGCAATACAGGAGATACCCATAGGGGTTGTTGATGACAGCTTTACGGCTATTTCACGAGATATAGTTCGCACTATAGACTCCTCGCCTACCATCAATATCACACATCGCTACACCTCCTCATCTGAGGCTCTCGCTGCGGTTCGGAATAGAGAAATTTATGGTTATGTTGTTTTGCCACACGACCTAACACGCAATATGGTGTGCGGCACACGTTCGACAATTCCATATTACTATCACTATGCCTTTATGAGCATTGGGGCACAGGTCGAGTCTACACTTCGTACGCTACTCACTATGGCGAGCCTCGACCCTATAATAGTTACAGCAAATGAAATGGGGGTATCGGAGAGACAAATAATGGCATTTCTGGAGCCGCTTAACAGCGATATCCACCCTCTGGGTAACGCTTCGCTCAACTATCGCACCTATCTCGCCGAGCCGTTTTTCTTCATTATGTTTCAAATTATTATACTCATAACAACGGTTTATGTCCTCGGCAGCGAGAAGAGCCACAGCAAGGAGTGGCTTGCGACGGCCAACAGCAATATTTTCACCGCCCTTGCAGGCAAATTATTACCTTACGCTTTCGCTTTTATAGCAAGCGGCATAGCGGCACTATATGTAATGTATGGTATCAAAGGTCTCGCTCCCTTAGAACTGTATGGCTCTCTATGGGGATTAGTGGCAGCAATGTTGGGATTGGTTGTAGCAAGTATTTCTCTTGCGCTATTTACCTACTCGCTATTCCCTAATATGACCATTGTTCTCAGTGCAGTATCTATGATTGGCTCGCTGGGAGCAACACTTTCGGGTATAACCTTTCCGATTGCTTCGATGCACCCTATTTTTCACTATGTCGCGCTAATACTCCCTATAAGGCACTTCACGCTTATAGTGCAAAATCAACTCTACACTGAAGGGAGCTATGGGGTCGTATGGTTGCACGCAGCTATACTTGGAGCATATTGCCTACTACCACTTCTGACAGCCTCGCATCTGCGTAAAAGTATAATATCAGGAAACTATGAAAAAATCGAATAACGCCCTACGACTATTCTCCATAGCCTTCTACAAGGAGCTGTGGGACGTTGCTACCTCGCTATCGTCAATGATACTTATTGTTGGTGGTATGGTGGCTTATGGGTTACTCTATAATCTACTTTATCAACCAAATATAGTCCGCGAAGCTCCGATTGTGGTGGTGGACAACTCTCACACGCATCTATCACGCCATCTTATAAGCCTTGTAGATGCTTCACCTAATGCCGAGATTGTGGCAGTAGCTGCCGACATCAGCGAAGCTCGTTCTGTACTCAGCCGAGGAGAAGCGGAGGCTATTCTCTATTTACCGCACGATATGGATAAACGCATCGGCAGGGGAGAGCAGTCATTATTTGTAATACTCTCTAATACTGCCACTTTTCTCTACTATGAGGCTACTGTAGGAGCTATTGAAGATGCAATGCTAGCTCTCGATGAAGATATAAGAGGGGATATGCTCTGGATACTTCCCGCACCCCTCGCAGTGGCTCTCGATGGGCACGCAACAACCGAAGTTGTTGGTAATGCACTCTTCAACCCTACCAAAGGATATGCCGACTATCTTGTTCCCGCAGTTTTTATGGTTATTATATTTCAGACGATGGTTATGGTTGTAAGTATGAATAGCGCAGGGCGTAAAGCAAAGAGAATAACACCGATGAGGGGCAGAACGATAGGCTTTGGTGGGCGTGTGGTCATTACCCTCGCAAGGAGCGCAACCTATTGTACTATTTATGGTGCGTTGTCACTCTTTCTTATAGGGTGGCTACCTCGTATATTTCATTTGCCACACCTTGCTTCGGTATGGGAGTTGGTGGCAATGATGTTTCCATTTCTGCTTGCGACCTCGCTCTTTGGGCAGGCTTTCGGACGGCTGTTTAATGACCGTGAGGCACCACTTGTGCTCATTACATTCTTTTCCGTAGGTCTTATTTTTATTTCGGGCATATCATACCCGTTGCAACTACTGCCTATGGGGTGGCAAGCGGTGCATTACCTCTTTCCGATAGCTCCCGCCATTCTTGCATTTGTAGAGCTCGGATCTATGGGCTCTTCGCTTGCCGATATTACGCCACAACTCAGTGTTATGTGGTTGCAAGTGGGAGGTTATCTTATTTTGGCAACACTCATTCCACACGATTTTCGATGAAATCTATTCCCTATATGGTCCAATAATAAAAAGAGCCTATCTAACAAGAGCATTGTTGGATAGGCTTTTGGGGATGACCTCTATTTATAGATATAGTGAATAATTAGTTACTCTTAACCACATCGGCAGGGTTTTCCGTTGCGGCTTTCCACGAGCGGAGGGTTACAAGGCCGACCGTTACGGCGAGGACAACGGCGAGGGCAACGATATAGAGCCACCAAGGCTGTGCGATGCGGTTGGCAAACGACTCTAACCAGCGCGAGGTGATATACCACGCCACGGGTGCTGCCACCACAAAGCAACCTCCAACAATCCACACATAACGCAGGTTAAGCATCTCGACAATCTGGCGTGTCGTTGCGCCATAGACCTTGCGAACAGCTATCTCCGAGCGGCGGTGCTGCGTCTCGAACATCACGATGCCGAAAACTCCCATCAGCGCGATTATGATAGCCAACCCCGCAAATAGTCCGATAAGTACCATATCCTTTTTGGTCTGTGCGTAGAGGCTCTCTACCCACTCCTCCAA
>JAFQRH010000025.1 GCA_017410165.1 Alistipes sp.
ATTAATATAAAAAGTGACTTGGCTTGGGATACTGCACACCCTGCCGGCGATTCGTTAAATGATTTATTTACAATAGATTTTGAATCTCTGTATCCATACATCAAACAGGGTTGGGTTGATTATCCGACTTTTACGCATATCTCCAAGCCGTTGAGCCAACTCGAAGAGGAGGATTTGATGCTATTAAGGATTAATAGTACCTACGAAGAAAATAAAACAGACATTACACTGACAACCTCTACACGACCCACGACAACCGGCACGCATACGATATTTGTAACGCTGACACTCGATACGGGCGAGAAGATAGAATACTCGACCGACTACACCTTCGAGTAGCGCGCTTGCATACACTCACAATCCCGACCTGCTTGGTGCACAAATCGCGCACGGCAGGTCGGGATTTTTTTGTGCACGTTCCGCGCAATCTATCCTACGCAGAGTCCAAAACCGAGGGATGTTTTGCTATTCGGCAAAAAAAATTGTATATTTGTAACGAATGTAATCGTTCTATAACGAATAGTGCTATGGAGAAAAAGAGGATATTGCCGATTGTTGAGAGCGACGAGTGGTTGCAGCCCGTTGCCGGCGAAATCGAGTTGCGACACTCGCTCTACGAGCAGAAGATGGCCGCGATTGAGGAGAGATGTGGCTCGATAGTCAATTATGCCAATGGCTACCGCTATTTCGGTTGGCAGTGGGACGAGGATATGTCGGGTTGGTGGTTTCGCGAGTGGTTGCCGGAGGCGTACGACGTATATATTTTCGGCGACTTCAACGGTTGGCAACGCACACAACTGCGACTGAACAAGGATACGGCGGGTGTATGGAGCATATTCCTGCCGGAGGCGATGTATGGCTATCGACTCACGCACGGCTCGCTGTACAAACTCCACATTCACGGCGCGAACGGCTGGCACGACCGTATTCCTGCCTACGCGACACGTGTGGTACAAGACGAACAGACGAAGAACTACACGGCGCAATTCTGGATTCCTCAACCATTCGATTGGGGAGCAGATGCCGAATTCGACATAGCGAAGCGATGCACGCCACTACTCATATACGAGACACACGTCGGAATGGCACAAGAGCGCGAAGGGGTCGGTACGTATGCCGAATTTGAGCGGAAAATCCTCCCGATTGTCAAGCGCGACGGTTACAACGCCATTCAGGTTATGGCCATTGCCGAGCACCCGTACTATGGCTCGTTCGGCTACCACGTGTCGAGTTTCTTTGCTCCGTCGTCGCGTTTCGGCACGCCCGAGGAGTTGAAGTCGCTCATTCGTAAGGCGCACTCGATGGGCATCGCCGTCATTATGGACCTCGTACACGCCCACTACGTCAAGAATCTCAACGAGGGTATCAACGAGCTCGACGGCTCACAGCACCACTACTCGAAGGAGGGCGAAGCCGGCTATCAGCAATATTGGGACTCGAAGACTTTCGACTACGGCAAGCACGAGGTGCAGCACTTCCTGCTCTCGAACGTCAAGTATTGGATGGACGAGTTCCACTTCGACGGCTACCGTTTCGATGGTGTGACCTCGATGATTTATCACCATCACGGATATACGGATTTCGATTCGCGCGAAAAGTTCTTCGACGAAGGGGTAAATCGTGATGCACTCGTATATCTGACACTCGCAAACCGACTCATTCACGAGTTGCGCCCGGCGGCAATAACCATCGCCGAGGATGTCAGCGGAATGCCGGGTATGTGTCACCCGATAGAGGATGGAGGCATCGGTTTCGACTATCGTCTTGGAATGGCGATACCCGACTTTTGGATAAAGTTGCTCAAAGATGTGCCGGACGACGATTGGAATCTGGACGAGATGTGGGGCATAATGACCTCGCGTCTGCCGGGTGTCAAGACCGTAGCATACGCCGAGTCGCACGACCAGGCACTCGTCGGCGACAAGACCATCGCCTTCCGATTGATGGACAAGGAGATGTATTTTGCGATGAATCGCGCATCGGAAAACCTTGTCGTCGAGCGCGGTATGGCTCTGCACAAGATGATTCGACTGATGACCATATCGACCGGTGGCGATGCCTACCTCAACTTTATGGGCAACGAGTTCGGCCATCCGGAGTGGATTGACTTCCCGCGCGAGGGCAACGATTGGAGTTATGCCCACGCACGCCGTCAATGGTCGCTCGCACGCAACGGATTCCTGCGCTACTCGCAGTTGGGCGAGTTCGACCGCGCGATGTTGCGACTTGTGAAGCGTTACAAGGTGTTGCAACGCGGTTATCCGTGGAAGTGGAACACCGACTACGACAACAAGACGCTCGTATTCTCGCACGGCAATCTGCTCTTCGTATTCAATTGGCATCCGACCGCATCGATTCCGGACTACATTACCGAAGTTCCGCGTGCCGGAAAATACACCATCGAGCTCTCGACCGACGAGGAGCGTTTCGGTGGCACAGCACGCCAAGATATGACAACCGAGCACTTCTCGTATTCGGAGCGCGATGCCGATGGCAATCTGCACCACTACATCCGCCTGTACAACACCTCGCGCACGGCAACCGTACTGCGTTGGCACCGATAGCGCACACGCGCAGCGACTTGTAGCATACAAAAAGCGGTTGGCACCTCCACATTTTGGGTATCAACCGCTTTCGCTTATCTACGTGTAATATCTACGCCCTATGGAATGGGTAATGCTGCCGCGAGTTAATGGGTCTGCTCCTCGCCACGCAGGAACGTGCGCGAAATGAGCGGTGTCGAGTAGGCATAGACGAAAAATTCGGGCGACGGCATCGGTTTGGTGATGAAGAAATTTGCCACCTTGCCGACCGTAATCGAGCCAAAGTCGTGGCTTATGCCCATTGCCGCAGCACCGTTTATCGTGGCGGCATTGAGTGCCTCGGTCGGTGTCATACGCATACGAATCGAGCCGAGCGACATCACCATACGCATATTACCCGAAGGCGACGAGCCCGGATTGTAGTCCGACGCCAATGCTACGGGCAACCCCGCCGCAATCATCGCTCGTGCCGGCGGATAATCCATACCGAGGAAGAAGGCAGCACCCGGCAACAGTGTAGGTATCGTTGTCGAGCCGCGCAACGCCTCAATCTCCGGCGCACCTGCACGCTCCAAGTGATCGACCGACAATGCACCCTCCTCAACACCGAGTTGGACACCACCCGATGCGTCGAGTTCGTTGGCGTGAATCTTCGCGCGCAAGCCATACTTTGCCCCCTCGCGCATAATTCGGCGCGTCTGCTCGATCGTAAAGAAGCCCTTGTCGCAGAATACGTCCACAAAATCGGCTAACCCCTCGGCCGCCACCGCAGGCAACATATCGTGGCACACGTAATCGACATACTCCTCTTGTCGGCCAGCGTACTTGCGCGATACGGCGTGCGCTCCGAGGAACGTGGCTCGCACCTCCAACGGCACACTCTCGCGGATGCGACGCACGACGCGCAGCATCTTCAACTCATCCTCGGTCGAGAGTCCGTAACCACTCTTTATCTCGACTGCGCCCGTTCCCATTGCGATAATCTCGCGAACGCGCTCCATCGCCTGCTCGTACAACGCCTCCTCCGAGCTCTCGTGCAGGCGGTCGGCAGAGTTGAGAATACCTCCGCCTCGACGCGCAATCTCCTCGTAGGAGAGCCCATTGATTTTGTCCAAAAACTCCTGCTCGCGACTACCGGCATAGACGATATGCGTATGCGAATCACAAAACGACGGATAGAGCATTCCGCCCGCCGCATCGACCACTCTGTCGAAGGTCGCCTCGTCGGGCATCGTTTCCTGCTCGCCAAACGCCTCGATACGGGCATCGCTCACCGCAAGCCACGCACCATCCAACGTGCCGGTATGCGCCATATCCGCACCACATACGCGCTCGCGGCGGGCGGTGTCGATACCGACAATTTTTGCTATGTTTTTTACAAGTAATCTCATTTTGCTGTGCGAAGGAATTGAACCGAAGATTCGATATGCGGATACATAACCTCGTCGTTATCGACAAACGGCACTACGCGACGGTACGCCTCGAAGAGTTGCTCGTTGCACGCCGACGAGCGCAACGGACGACGGAACTCCAACGCCTGTGCCGCGTTCATCAACTCGATGGCAAGCACACGTTCGGTATTCAGCACCACGCGGGCGAGTTTCGTAGCGGCATTACTACCCATACTCACGTGGTCCTCCTGACCCTGCGACGAAGGTATCGAATCGACCGAGGCAGGCATACACAGACCCTTCGATTGGCTGACAATCGACGCGGCGGCATATTGCGGAATCATAAAGCCGCTATTCAGACCCGGATTTGCGACCAAGAAGCTCGGCAATGAGCGCACGCCAGAAATCAGTTTATAGGTACGACGTTCGGAGATATTGCCCAATTCGGCAACGGCAATCGCAAGAAAATCCATCGCAAGGGCAATCGGCTGGCCGTGAAAGTTGCCTGCCGAGACAACCATATCCTCGTCAGGGAAGATGGTCGGGTTGTCGGTCACGCTGTTAATCTCCGTTTCGAGAACGCTCGCCACATACTCTATCGTATCCTTCGATGCACCGTGCACCTGCGGGATGCAGCGGAACGAGTATGGGTCTTGCACGTGGCTCTTCTCGCGCGAGAGAATCTCGCTGCCGGCGAGCAATTCGCGCATACGGCGAGCCGTCGCAAGTTGGCCCTTATGACCACGCACGATATGCACCTCGTCGCAGAACGGCTCGATACGGCCATCGAAGGCGTCGAGCGACAGAGCCGCGATACGGTCTGCCCACGCGCTCTCGTCCTGTGCTTTCAAGAGCGACCATACGCCATACGCACTCATAAACTGCGTGCCATTCAGCAGAGCCAAACCCTCTTTCGAGAGCAACTCTATCGTAGGCCACCCCATCTGTGCCAAGACATCTGCCGACGGGCGCACCTCGCCTCTATATTCGACCTCGCCCAGACCGAGCAACGGCAACGAAAGGTGTGCGAGTGGTGCCAAATCGCCCGAAGCACCGAGCGAGCCCTGCTGATAGACAACCGGCAGCACATCGGCATTAAACATATCTATAAGACGCTCTACGGAGGCAACCTGCACGCCCGAATTACCATACGAGAGCGACTGCACCTTCAAGAGCAACATCAAGCGCACCACCTCGTTCGGCACGCGCTCGCCCGTACCGCAAGCGTGCGACATCACCAGATTCTTCTGCAATCGGCCCAACTCGTCAGCCCCAACCGAGATATTGCACAACGAACCAAAACCGGTGGTAACGCCGTAAATCGGACTCTTCTGTCGCTGCATCTTCTCGTCGAGATACTCTCGACACCGCGCAATTCGGTGGCGGGCATCGTCGCTCAACTCCAAACGGTAGTGCTCCTCTATGATTTGGCGGACGCGGTCAATGGTAAGTCGCTCCGCCGATATATGATGTACCTTCATAACTATTTGAGTGCTTGTTTTATAAGTTCGTCATCTGCAAAAACAGGAAGCGTCACGCGCAGCAGTGGCGTGCGTTCCATCTCGCGCTGAATGGCAGCGATTGCCCCCTCGTTACGCGCCCACGAACGACGCGCAATACCGTTATTTACATCCCATAGCAACATCTCGCGTATATGGCGGTCGGAGGCCTCCGAGCCATCTATCACCATACCGAAGCCGCCGTTAATCACCTCGCCCCAGCCGACACCGCCGCCGTTGTGAATCGATACCCACGTCGCACCTCGGAAACTGTCGCCAATGACATTATGCACCGCCATATCGGCCGTGCGCGACGAACCATCGTAGATATTCGACGTTTCGCGGTATGGCGAATCGGTACCCGACACGTCGTGGTGGTCGCGACCCAGCACAATCGGTGCCGAGATGCGGCCATCGGCAATAGCGCGGTTGAACGCCTGCGCAATCTTCGTACGACCCTCGCAATCGGCATACAAAATACGCGCCTGTGAGCCGACAACCAGGCGATTGCGCCCCGCCTCGCGAATCCAATGGATATTGTCGTCCATCTGTCCGACGATATCCGCCGGAGCCGTTTGACGAATCTGCTCCAACACCTCCGCAGCCAAGCGATCGGTCACCTCCAAATCCTCGGCCTTGCCCGACGTGCAGACCCAACGGAACGGGCCAAAGCCGTAGTCGAAGAACATCGGACCCATAATATCTTGCACGTAAGACGGATAACGGAAGCGGCCGCCTTCGCCCATCACATCTGCGCCGGCACGCGACGACTCCAAAAGGAAGGCATTGCCGTAGTCGAAGAAGTACATTCCGCGCTCGGCGAGCGTATTTATAGCCGCAACCTGACGGCGCAACGACTCCTGCACGCACTCGCGGAAACGCTCCGGCTCTTCGGCCATCATACGATTCGACTCCTCGTACGAATAGCCCACCGGATAGTAACCACCTGCCCACGGATTGTGCAGCGAGGTTTGGTCGGAGCCCAAATCGACACGGATATTCTCCGCAGCCAGACGCTCCCACAAATCGACTGCATTACCAACGTATGCCATCGAGACCACCTCCTTGTCCGCCACAGCACGACGGATGCGCGGCAGCAGTTCGTCGAGCGACGTGTGCAATTCGTCCACCCAGCCCTGCGCGTGGCGTTTTTCCGCCGCCTTCGGGTTAATCTCTGCCACGACGCTCACCACCTTCGAGATATTACCCGCCTTTGGCTGTGCGCCCGACATTCCGCCCAAGCCCGACGAGACGAACAACATTCCGCGAGCATCGCTCTGCCCTTCGGAGAATCGTTTGCGGGCGGCATTCATCACCGTAATTGTCGTTCCGTGAACGATGCCCTGCGGGCCGATATACATATACGAGCCGGCTGTCATCTGGCCATATTGCGATACGCCCATAGCGTTGAATCGCTCCCAATCGTCCGGCTTCGAGTAGTTAGGCACGACCATACCGTTGCTCACCACTACACGCGGAGCATCGCGGTGCGACGGGAACAGACCGAGCGGATGACCCGAATACATCACCAGCGTCTGCTCGTCGGTCATCTCCGAGAGGTAGCGCATCGCAAGTCGATATTGTGCCCAATTCTGGAACACTGCGCCATTTCCGCCATAGGTTATGAGTTCGTGCGGATGTTGCGCCACCGCCTTGTCGAGATTGTTCTGAATCATCAACATTATGGCTGCCGCCTGACGGCATTTTGCCGGATACTCCTCAATCGGACGGGCATACATCTCGTAGTCGGGACGCAGACGATACATATATATTCTGCCATAGCGCGCCAACTCCTCGGCAAACTCCGGTGCGAGCACCACGTGATGTTTTGCCGGAAAGTATCGCAGAGCATTGCGCAGAGCCAATTCGCGCTCCTCCGCCGTGAGTATCTGCTTACGCTTCGGGGCGTGATTTATCGCCTCGTCGTATGGTTTCGGTGCGGGCAATACATCGGGAATACCTGCACGGATATCATCTTGAAACTCTTTAAGTGTCATATGTTTTAGCCAATTTTTTCTTCAACAATTCGCAATACTTCCGATTCGAGACGCTCGGCACGTGCCGCAATCTCGTCCGCCTCGGCAGTAAGCGCGTCAGCCACCGCACGGTCTTTCAGACCTGCGGCATTGATTCGTACGTTCAGTCGCGCTCCAAGCACAGCCGAACGGGCTGCCAGCGCACCCACACCTGCATCCGACACCGAATTAGGATTGCCCTGCTCGGCCATCGCGCGCACCAACTCAAAGACCTCGACCGCCGTACGCATCGTGCGCAACGGCACCTGTGTAGCGTAGAGCGTCGCCTCTTGCAGTGCTGCCGAGCGTGCCGCCTTCTCCTCGTCGGTGGTCTTCGGCATAGCGAACACCGCCATAATACGGTTGAATGCCTCCGTATCCTCGTCCACCAACGCAAGCAGTTCGGCGAGCAGTTGCTGACCGCGCTCTGCGCTATCGGAGAACTCCTCCCAACGCTCGTCCCAACCCACCTTGTGCGACGAGAGGTTGGCAACCATTGCACCGAGAGCCGCGCCGAGTGCGCCCATATATGCCGAAATCGAGCCACCACCCGGTGCAGGCGATTCGCTCGCTGTCTCCTCGGCAAAGCCCTTGACCGTCATATCGACCAGACGCTTTGCGTCCGTCTGCGCCAAAACGTATTCGATAACCTTCTCGCGCGGATTGAACTCGCGCAAGTCGTCCAAGCCCATCGACTTGATGGCGATGCGGATAATCTCCTGCTCGGAGATGCCCGTCGAGCGGTGTTGCTTGCGCAAGAAGTATCGACCCGCCTCCAACAGCGCACGTTTAGGCACAAGCCCTACAATCTCGGTACCCGTCACACGCACACCACGCGCATCCGCCTTGCGGCACACCTCGTCGAATGCCACGTGCAGAGGTGTCACAGCGATATCGGTCAGATTCATCGACACCTGCGCAATGCCGTACTCCTCGATAAACCAGCCGATGGCTTTGGTCGCTTTGAGTGTTCCGGGACGCATCACAGGGTTGCCCGCCTCGTCCTTGACAATCTTGCCTACAATCGGATTACCCTCGCGCACCGGACGACCCTTCTCGCGCACATCGAACGCAATGGCATTTGCGCGACGCGTCGATGTCGTATTGAGGTTGAAATTTACGGCAATCAGGAAGTCGCGCGCACCAACCGCCGTCGCTCCCGTGCGTGCCACACCCTCGTCGAACGCGCGCGCACCGAAGTCGGGTGCTTTGTCGCTCGTCGCCAATCGCTCGGCAAGTCCCTCGTACTCGCCCTCACGGCATACGGCGAGATTCTTACGCTCGGGTGTAAATGCCGCCTGCTCGTAGCAGTAGGTCGGGATGTGCAACTCGTCGGCTATGCGGCGAGCCAACGCGCGTGCCATCTCCGCACACTCGTCAAGCGTCACGCCCGATACCGGAATCAGCGGCAATACATCGGTTGCACCCATTCGCGGATGCGCACCCTTATGCCGACGCATATCTATCAACTCTGCTGCACGGCGCACGCCCGCAAATGCCGCCTCGACCACCGCTTCCGGCTCGCCGACGAAGGTCACCACCGTACGATTTGTCGCCTCGCCCGGATCGACGTCGAGCAGTCGTACATCCGCTGCCGAGGTGATTGCAGCCGTGATTTGTGCTATTACATCCTTATCGCGCCCCTCACTGAAATTGGGTACGCATTCGATTAAACGCTTTGCCATATATCTGTTGTTTTTGTTCGTTACTACGCCTTCACTCTCGCGCATTGCGCACTCTGTGCGGTGCACGCGCGCGCGTTCAATTTTCAAATTTAACGATTTTTTGCGAATCGCGCAACGCTTTTCCTGCAAAATCACCCGCCCGCACAAAAAAATCCCGACCTGCCGTGCGAGATTTGTGCACCAAGCAGGTCGGAAGAGGGTATAAGGAATGACAATCAATGGCAGTCGTTCGCTTGCGCTCACTCAATGGCATTGAATGGCAATCAATGGCAAGGAATGGCATTGAATAGAAAAATCACGCTCTGCCATTAAGCACTCGCAGAGTGCGCTGTCATTTGTTGCCATTAAGGGCGACAGCCCGCTTGCCATATCAAAAAAGAGAAAATCGGTAGAGCAAGTGTCGGTTATTTCAAAAATATTTGTATCTTTGGAAGTCTTTTGCGCGGATGCAGAGGACAAAAAACGATTTTATTATTAACCAAAAACAATAAACTTTATGTTCAAAGGACATCCAAAAGGGTTGTATGCCCTCGCGCTGGCTAACACCGGCGAACGATTTGGCTACTACACAATGCTTGCCGTTTTTGCACTCTTTCTTCGTGCCAATTTCGGCCTTGACGCAGGTGTGGCAGGCGCAATCTACTCCACATTCCTCGGATTGGTTTACTTTATGCCTCTTGTCGGCGGTATCTTGGCCGACAAACTCGGCTTCGGTAAGATGGTAATCATCGGTATTACCGTAATGTTTGCCGGCTACCTGTTGCTCTCCCTGCCGTTGGGTGGCGACACGTTTGCTATGCTTGCAATGCTCGGCGCACTGCTGTTTATCAGCTTGGGTACGGGTCTGTTCAAGGGCAACTTGCAGGTGATGGTCGGTAATCTGTACGATGATCCGCAGTATGCATCAAAGCGCGATTCGGGCTTCTCGCTCTTCTATATGGCTATCAACATCGGCGCACTCTTCGCACCGACGGCAGCCGTGAAGATTAAGGAGTGGGCAGAGAATTCGCTCGGCTACTCGTCGAACGACGCTTACCACTTCTCGTTTGCAGTGGCTTGCGCATCGCTCATCGTGTCGATACTCATCTACTTCATCTTCCGTCCGACGTTCCGTCACGTCGAGGGTGGCGTAGCGAAGAAGAACGCTGCAACTGCCCCTGAGGAGCAGCTCACACCGGCAGAGACCAAGCAGCGCGTTATCGCTCTCTGCCTTGTGTTTGCCGTTGTAATCTTCTTCTGGATGGCATTCCATCAGAACGGTCTGACGCTTACGTACTTCGCCGACGAGTTTACGGCAAAGAGTTCGGAGGGCGTGCAGAGTATGGCGTTTGACGTATGGAATCTCGTGCTGATTATCGTTGGCGTTTATGCCGGTTTCTCGGTGTTCCAGAGCGATAGTGCAAAGGGTAAGGCGGTGTCGTTTGCAGTGCTTGCTGCCGTTGTCGGCGTGCTCGTGTATAAGGCAATGCACGTGTCGGGCTCGGTTGCAGTTAGCGCACCAATCTTCCAGCAGTTCAATCCGTTCTATGTCGTAGCCCTCACTCCGGTATCGCTCGCTCTGTTTGGCGCGCTTGCAAAGCGTGGCAAGGAGCCATCGGCACCACGTAAGATTGCTTACGGTATGTTGGTTGCAGCAATCGGTTTCGCAATTATGGCAATTGGTTCGGTAGGTTTGCTCACGCCGGATGCGCAGAAGGCGGCTATCGACGCAGGCGCAGAGCCGGCTCTCGTATCACCAAATTGGTTGATTTCGACCTACCTCGTGCTGACGTTTGCCGAGTTGTTGCTCTCGCCAATGGGTATCTCGTTCGTGTCGAAGGTTGCACCTCCGAAGTTGAAGGGTTTGATGATGGGTGGCTGGTTTGTTGCTACCGCTATCGGTAATACGCTCGTGTCGGTTGGTGGTTTCCTTTGGGGAGGCATCTCGCTCACCGTTGTATGGTCGGTATTTATCGTCCTCTGCTTGCTCTCGGCACTCTTTATGTTTGCTATGATGAAGCGTCTGGAAAGCGCGACCAAATAGTGATTCGCTTTGCGAATAGACAATAATCGGATGTCGGCCTCGGCTGACATCCGATTATTGTTTGTTAAGAGTTGGGCCTCGGTATGGTTTTGTCGTAACCCGGTTTTGGTATCGCAGCACGACGAATACGAACGTGGCTCAATCGCCGACAAACCCAAAAAAATATCCCGAACATCGGCTTGATGCTCGGGATAGATTTTGTTGTGTGGGGTAGAGGGTTACTCTTCCGGAACAAGGATACGTCCGCAGTACTCGCAGACGATGAGTTTCTTACCCTGACGGACCTCTACCTGACGCTGTGGCGGGATGCGGTTGAAGCAACCACTACAAGCGTCACGCTGTACGGTTACGACCGCCAAACCATTGTGCACCTTGCTGCGGATACGGTCATATGCCGTGAGCAGACGCTCGTCAATCTTTGTCTTTGCCTTCTCTGCCTGTGCTACCAGAGCATTAACCTGATCGGCGGTCTCGCTCTCGATGCTATCCAACTCCGACTTCTTGGCCGTGAGGTCAATCATACGCTCGGCGATGGTCGCCTCGGTCTGTTCGAGCGAGAGTTTCTTCGCCTTGCCGATTGTTGCGTACTCCTTCAAGCGTTTCTCGGCGTGTTCAATCTCCAACTCCTGATACTCGACCTCCTTGGTGATGGCGTCGAACTCACGATTGTTGCGGATATTGGCGAGTTGCTCGTTGTACTTCGCAATCTGCATTTGTGCCTGATCGATTTCGCGACGACGCTGCTTGGTGAGCGTGTTGAGCTCCTCAATCTCGGCGTTAATCTTCTCCACACGAGTATTCAGGCCGGCAATTTCGTCCTCGATATCCTCGACCTCTTCCGGCAGTTCGCCCTTTACCTTGTTGATTTCGTCGATTTGCGAGTCAATTTTCTGCAACTCGTAGAGTGCCATAATCTTCTCGTACATCGAGTAATCAACCTCTGCTGTTTTTTTCTGTGTAGCCATATATTGTTTGTTTTGTATTTTATCGTCTGTCTATCAGTGTATTATACGAAGTAATGCACCGGGTTTTGCGAACACGCGCTCTTATGGAGCGCAAAGTTAGTGAAATTTTTTGATAAAATATCAAATAAAATTTGAATTGCGCAAAATTCGCTCTCGAAGTGTCCGACGTCGGCAATCACAAATTCGCCTGCCGGAGCAAAAAAATCGTTGTATCGCACATCGGCCGTGACGTATATGTCGCACTTCGCTGCGCGTGCCGCCTCGATGCACGAGCCACCTGCTCCCGTGCATATTGCAACACGGCTCACACGCTCGCTGCACAACTCGCTATGGCGCACAACGCCACAGCCCAATCGCTCGCGCAGAAGCCCCAAAAACTGCTGTACGGGTATTGGTTCGGCAAGTGTTCCGATTGTTCCGAAACCCGCGCCGTCTGCCGATGGCTCCAAGACCTGCATATCGCGCACACCGAGAATCTCGCCCAATCGCCAACTCATTCCGCCCGGCGCAGCATCGAGATTCGTATGGCAGGCGTAGAGGGCGATGTCGTGCTTAATTGCCTGCTCCACACAGCGTTCGACGACGGATGCGGAGTTGAGACGTTTGAGCGGATGGAAGATGATAGGGTGGTGGGTGATGATGAGCCCGCACCCCAACGCAATCGCCTCCTCGATTACCTCGTGTGTGACATCGACTGCAATCAGCACACCACCGCGCAACTCGTCATCGTGACGACCAACCACAAGTCCCGAGTTGTCGTACGACTCTTGCAATGCAAGCGGTGCAAACTGCTCGATGATGTCGGTTATCTCTCTGATTTTCATATCTCTGTACGTTTTATGCGTGATGCATTAGAAGAGTGTCTGTTCGTAGAATGGCAGTGGTCGCTCCGATGGCTCTGCGCTCTGCGCTTCGGGCTCTTTCTTGGCAGGTTTTTCGGTCGCTTTTGCGCTCTTTGCCGCCTTCGGTGCATCGGATTTTGGCGTTTTTTGCTTTTTAGGGGCGGTTTTCTTCGGCTTTTGCTCCTCTTTTTGCTCCTCCTGTGGCTGCTCTTTTGGCTGCTCGGCAACCACCTCCGGAGTGGCGATTACCTCTGCCGGCTCCTCTGCCGGCTCCTCTGCCGGCTTTTCCGCCACTGCTTCCGCTGTCGGTGCAATGGCGATTGGCTCCTCGTCGGCCTGCTCTTCGACAATCTCGTCCTGCTCTACGCCGTACGAATCGCGCACCTGCACAAGCATAGCGCGCACCGCCTGCAATCGTTCGAGTAACTCAATCTCTGCCGAGCCCTCCGCGCGCGACACCGTACGCTCGGCACTCAACGCCTTGCGCGCACCGTCGAGCGTCATTCCGCGCTCTTTGACCAAGTGGTGAATCAATTTGAGCGTCTCGATATCCTCTGCTGTGAACATTCGGTTGCCCTTCTTGTTGCGTTTTGGACGCAACGCAGCAAATCGCGTTCCCCAATATCTGATAAGCGACGGATTGACGTCGAACATCTCCGCCACTTCGCCCATTGAATAGTAAAGTTTTTCTGCCATATCGAACTCTTCTGTTTATAAATTCGTTATCCTTAATGCGAGGGGGTACATATTGTTCGCCCTCGCTCCGATTCTCTTCAAAAAACCGAGTGGCGTACCCTCGTACGAGACGAGATTCAGCCCTTCGGCAAATTGCGCTACCGCTATGTCGTGTCGGCGCAGATAGTCGAGAGCATCTTCGCGCGAAACCTCCACGCGAGCCACCGCATCGCTCCGCAGACCAACGTATTGCGACAATGCCCAATCGGGTTTGAGCCGATGCTTGAAAATCTGGCCCATTGCCACACCCGAATATATCACCGTGAGCGATTCTGCTAATGCGCGCACCTCGTCGTAACGCTCGGCAGCGTAGCCGTACAGCGTGTCGCCCACCATCGCAAAGCGCATCTCCGATGGCTCGTCCACCCAGCGCGACAACTCCGCCACGTCTGCCTTTGCCGCATCCGCCATAACCCTTTTGCGCGGTTTTGGTGTCACTCGTCCGCAATCGCAATCGCTTGCCTTGCGTGCTACGGCCACAAAAAAGCCCTCGCTTTCGGTGCGATGCGGATAGAATCGGAAGGTCTGCACTGCGCCCACTCTGCCACACTCTATACCCCAACGCTCGTCGGTCGGAATCGTCTCCGCTTCGACAATCGCATCGCCGAAGTGCTCGGCCATTTGCGCCACAATGCCCTCATTCTCCGTGCGGTTGAACGTACAAGTGCTGTATATGAGCACGCCTCCGCCACGCAACGCCTGCCACGCCTCGTCGAGTATCGACATCTGTCGTACGGCACACATCTTAACGCTCTCGGCACTCCACTCGCTACGCGCGCCTTCGTCCTTGCGAAACATTCCTTCGCCCGAGCACGGCGCATCCACCGCCACAACATCAAACCAACCCTTGAATGTCGCCAAATGCGACGGGTCGTTATTCGTCACCACAACATTGCCAATGCCCCATTTGCGAACATTGTCGGCAAGCACCACAGCGCGATTACGCACATATTCGTTTGCTACGACAAGCCCCTTGCGACCGACAGCCGTCGAGTAGATTGTTGTCTTTCCGCCCGGTGCGGCGCACATATCGAGCACGCGACCGCCGTCGATGTGTAGTGCCGACAGAATATGGTCCACAAACTGCGAGCCCGCCTCCTGAACGTAGTACGCGCCACCCGCAAAGTGGGGGTCGAGCGTAAATTGCGGTCGAGCATCGAGGTATGTTCCGTATCGACTCCACGCCACCGAACGCCCCTCTGCGTTCTCTGCCAACTTGTGCGGATTGCGACGCACGGAAGTCGGCGGACAGTCGTCGAGCGCAGCGAACAATCGCTCCGCCTCGACCTCTCCGAGCGTGCTTCGCATCGCCTCACAAAATGCTTCGGGCAGTGGTTGTCGTACCATCTTTTGCAAGCGACAAGTCGTTACTAAAAGAGCGTCTTACCGTAGATTGCGTCCAACTTCTCGTAGAGCGGTTCGAGAATCTCCGGATTCTCGACAAAGTCGTGCACGTCCTTGTTGATGATATACACTTCGCCCTTGTAGTCGTTCTCAATCCAGTTGTTGTAACGCTCGTTGAGTCGTTCGAGGTAGCCGATGTCGATATTCTGTTCGTAGTCGCGACCGCGCTTGCGAATCTGCTTGACGAGAGTCGGAACGCTCGCTTTGAGATAGATGAGCAGGTCGGGCTTCGGAATCATATCGGTCGATATGTCGAACAACTTCATATACGTACCGAAGTCGCGGCTCGCCATCAGTCCCATCTGATGCAGGTTACCCGCAAAGATGTACGCATCCTCATAGATTGTACGGTCCTGAAAGACGCAGTCGTTACCCGCCGAGAGCATATCCATCGTCTGACGAATACGGCTGGCGAGGAAGTGTACCTGAAATTGGAACGCCCAACGATTCATATCCTCGTAGAAGTCGTTGATGTACGGATTGTCCAAATCCTCGTAATAGGCCTTCGCACCGTAGTGGTTGGTCAGTATTTCGGTCAGCGTTGTCTTGCCGCTACCGATATTTCCCGCAATTGCGATATACATAATATTTTGTGTTTTTGTTTCTTCCTTTTCAGGGTTTTATGGTCGTTATGGTCGTTAGAGCCGTTAGGGGTTTGTGTCCTCACAATCAACTTCGTGCTTTGCTTTGCCCGACCTTTCCTTGACCTTATTCTACCTTAAACGCTATTGCAAATACGCAAGCAAATATATAAAAAATCGTTTCATTATTGGGTGGACCCTCTTTACAAGATAAATTTACTACAAAAATAGGACATAAATATGTATCCTATTTATTATTTTTGTTAATTCATCATAGTGAAATATAACACCAATACCACCTCTTCTTAACTCTTCCGACTGATACCACTCCACATATCCCCCATCTACTTCTTTACCATCTTTGTACTTGCGAGGGTGGTCTTTTGTCATTCCCGGTACTGTTTTTAACTTCGATACCGGGTCACCCACTCGTATCGAATCAAAAACCACGTAGCGGTCGGTACAAAGCCGACAGCCGCCAAAACAATGGTTGTTTATACCATCCTTATATGCATCCAACCCATTATAGCGCCAATAAAACACATCTTTTCCGTAATAAAACCAAAACGATCCCTGATCTTCTATTTCTGCCTCTATTTTATCCGGTGTGCCACCTAATGCCTCATACATCTGCTCGCGTGAGTAAAACTCGCAAATTCGCAAACCGTTTACGACAACTTTGGCTTTCTCTTGGGCATTGCTATTAACAATCATTGCCAATAACAATATCAAAATAAAAAATATCTTTTTCATAACTAATATCATTTTGCACGGAGACAATGCTCGATTGCGTATAAACACTTGTATATGATCCGTCGGGTTGTGGGCGATATACTTTATAAACAAAATTATTGCTGATAGGAATATCTACCGCCGAGCGATTGTCGGATGCCGACTCTTTTGCCTGCTCCCAATGCCATAACGCATCGCCCAAAATAAACGGCAATCGCTGATCAACTTCTGTGCGCGTTTCGCTATTTGCAATATATGCTTCGTAGTACGATTTTGCCTTTTCGACAGACAGATCATCGTCGTAAAATGCAGTTTTATATAACCCTTCTTGTGTACAAGCGTACAACAACAGGGGCACAAGTAACACGCACCAACCGTTTCTGTAAAATCTGTTTGTCATAATTCGTAGTAATTGTCTTTACAAACTATCGCTTTATTCTTTTTTGCGCTTATCTATCTTACCCCCCCCTCAAAAAACATTAGTTAAAGTAGTAGCCCACCTTGCTAATTGCCGATGGCATTGCAAATACCACTACGCGGTCGTATGCGTTAATCTGCGCATTGCCTACGGCAATCGAAACCTTGTCGCCACGCACAATGCCACCGATAATAACATCCTCCGGCAGATCGAGCTCGGCGATGGTCGCTTTCGTTGCCGGCGAGTTCGGCTTGACGATAAACTCCAAAACCTCGGCATCGCTACCCGTCAGGCACTTGATGGCCAATACGTCGGTGGACATCGTGAAGCGGAAGATGTTCGATGCGGTAACCATCTTTTTGTTGATAATCGTATCAACACCCACGCTGTCGGCAAGGTTGATATAGTTCATATTCTCGACTTCGGCGATAACCTTCTTTACACCCATACGCTTGGCGAGCATCGCCGTCAGGATGTTGGTCTCGCTGCGACCCGTCACAGCCACAAAGGCGTCCATATTGGAGAGACCCTCCTCCATCATCGCCTCCGTATTACGGCCATCCTCGTTGATAATCAGCGTGCGTTCGAGTGTCTCGGCCAGGCGGTATGCCTTGTCGGCATCGTAGTCCACCAACTTTACATTTACGTCGTTCTGCAACGCTGCCGCAATCTGAATGCCGATGCGCGAGCCGCCGAGAATCATCATATTGCTGACGCGCACGTTGCTCTTGCCCGAGAGTGCCATCGCCTCGCCAACCGAATCGTGGCGCGAGATGACATAGACCGTATCGCCGACCATAAACGTATCGGTTGCCTTTGGGATGATTGTCTCGCCATCGCGCGAAATAGCCACAGCGCGGTAGTTGAGCACCTCCTCCTGCTGGAAGCCCGATGCACCCTTGCCGATGAGCGACGAGTTTGGCTCCAAACGGAATACGACCAACGAGAGACGACCACCCGAAAAATCGACAAACTCGGTTGTTGCCGTGTGACCGAGTAGGTTGATAACCTCCTGTGCGGCAACCTTCTCGGGGTAGAACAGATAGTCGATGCCCATATTGATAAACATCTCCTTGTTGTTCGGTTCGAGATACTCGTTGTTGTCGATACGCGCAATGGCCTTCTTTGCGCCCAACTGCTTTGCCATAATGGCAGAGAGGATATTGTCGTTCTCGGTGTGGTTTACGGCGATAAACAGGTCGCACTTGCGCACCGATGCTTTGCGCAACACGGAGAATGTGGTCGAATCACCCTCGACCGTAATCACATCGGCAAGCGAACTCACCTCCGCAAGCAACTTCGCATCGGCATCAATCACGGTGATATCGTGGCCGTTTCCGCTCAACATCTTCGCCAAGTGGCTACCCATCTCGCCTACGCCGGCAATAACTATCTTCATACGCCTCTTTTTTTTTTACCTTATACCCGACTTCGACCCCCGTCAGATGTGCACTTTTCCACCATAAATGGTGGCTTGTGCCAAAAGCGCGGCCGATTTTTTGCAAATTATTACGCAAATATATAAATTTGTAGCAACAATTCAAAAACAAATCGCGTTTTTAGCAAAAAACGAGTTCAAATAACTAAAATAAAACACTTATGGCTAATTGGTTAATTGTCATCCTTATTGCGATTGGTGCGGTCGGATTCTTCGTTATCGGAATGTCGCTAACGCTGATGATTAAGGGTCACCATATCGAATCGGAGATTTCGACCAACAAAAATATGCAGCGTCTGGGCATAAAGTGTGCCGTGCAGGAGACACGCGAGGATATGGCGGCCGAGGATTGTACGGACGACGCACTCTGTACGGGCAACTGCGCAGGTTGCGATATTGACCACAGCACGGCAGCGTCCAATAAATAAGCGAGATAATAGTTAAAACAGATACAAAACTACCCACCCGATTATGAGACGATTTTTGATAATTTTCACCTTTGCAACTCTGTTTGCAACAGCCCTTTCGATGCAAAACACACTCTCGGCACAGACCACCTCGGAGAGCGCGTTGCCCGTAACGCTCAATGCCGGCGAGTGGAAGGCGGGGCACATTCAAGGCGTAGCGGTCGATAGCGACCGACGATATGTCTATGTGTCGTTCACTACGCTACTCGTAAAGTTGGATATGCAGGGCAATGTCATCGGTACAGTGACTGGTCTGATTGGCCACTTGGGTTGCTTGGAATGGTGCGAAGCGGATGGCCGTCTGTATGGCTCGCTCGAATACAAAAACGATGCTATCGGTCGCCCGATTCTCGAACGCGAGAATGCCGGACGAGCAGTCGAGGATGGCTTCTATGTGGCTGTTTTTGACGTGGATAAAATCAACCGCGAGGGGATGAATGCCGAGCGCGATGGCGTGATGAAGACCGTCTTCTTGCGAACGGTTTTGGACGACTACAAGGCGAGCGTCACCTGCGCAGGCAGCAGCGTGGAGCATCGCTACGGTTGCAGCGGCTTCGACGGCATATCGTTTGGCCCGAAGTTTGGCAAGAGTGGTCGCGATGGCAAACAATACTTGACAATCGCCTACGGCATCTATGGCGACAGCGCACGCACCGATAACGACTATCAGGTGTTGTTGCAGTACGACACGTCGGATTGGGCGCGCTACGAGAGTGCCATTTCGCAGAATAATATCCACCGCAACGGACCCGAAGCGCCCGATGGCGTCTATTTTGTCCTTACGGGTACCAAAAATTGGGGCGTGCAGCAACTCGAATACGACAAGCACTCCGACCTCTGGTTGCTGGGTACGTACAAAAGCCGAAAACCGCACTTCAACAACTTTACACTCTTTGCCGTTAAGGGCGATGCAAAACCGCGTCGCACGCGCTTGCAGGGTGTGGACTACGCTGCCAAGCAGAGTGTTCTTCCGCTTGCCCCGTTGGGCGATAGTGATGCGACATACCCGTCGATTCGCGGTTGGCGTTACGACTGCGCTGTCGGCTTGTGCTCGCTCGGCGACGGCGATTTCTTCATTGCAAAGAGCAAGAAGCGTGACGGCATACAGTCGGGCATAATTTCACGCCTGCGATTCACGCCTACGGCACAAGATTCGCCATTCGTGCGCTACTAACGAGTGTTTAGGAGTTGAGGGATTGACTCGCTTGTCGCTCGTCGTTCCCTTTCCGCTCGCCGCGGGGGCCCTTACAAACTCCGCTGCGCAAAAAGTTGATAAATCAACCAACTTTGTTTTCGGACACTTATGTCTGCAAACCGAGTTTGCGCCATAGTATCCAAAAACAAAAGGTGTCGAATTTTCGACACCTTTTTGCTTCGCTTCGTTTGTGGGAGTTGAGGGATTCGAACCCCCGACCCTCTGCTTGTAAGGCAGATGCTCTGAACCAGCTGAGCTAAACTCCCGATTCCAAAAATGGCTTGGGACTGCAAGACTTCGGCGATTAACCGAAATGCGCTATCCACACCGCCTTTCGGCATCGTGCTTGCAACCCTCGCGCAATAGCGCCTGAACAAGGACTTGAACCTAGGACCCCATGATTAACAGTCATGTGCTCTAACCGACTGAGCTATTCAGGCATTTTGAAGAACCTTTGCAGAAGTATTCTGCGTTTTTCGTGGTGCAAATATACGGCAATTTTTTATTCTGCCAAAAACTTTTGTAAAAAAAATCAAAAAAAACTTAACTTTGTGCTGTGATTAGGGCTATACATATATTATTATTGTCGATTTTCGGTCTCGGATGTGTCGTGGCTGCCGAGCGTGGCGCGCCGTTGCGATTCGCCGAAACGAAGCACAACTTCGGCAATATTCGCGAGGATGGCGGTGTGCATCGCCACTCGTTTCGCTTTGTCAATACGGCCGAGCATCCGGTGGTTATTCTCAAAGTCGGCACATCGTGCGGATGTACGACCGCCGAGTATAGCCGTAAGCCGATTATGCCAAACGGCGAAGGGGTGGTGGTTGTCGTGTACGACCCGATGAATCAGCCGGGCGGAGAGTTTATGCGTCGGGCAACTGTATATACGTCGGAGGGTAGCACGGTGCTGACCGTTTCGGGCGAGATAACTCCGCGCGAAAAGAGTATCGAGGAGCAATATGCCGTTTCGCTTGGCGAGGGACTTCGTGCCGAGGCCAATTCGCACGCCTTCGGTTATATCGAGCAGGGTGGGTCGGCGCGAAGCACATTCGGGGTGGTGAACGCATCGGATGCGGTTGCCGAGATTCGGATTGTGCCGAGCGAGGAGAGCGGCCTGCTCGATGTGCGCTATCCGCAGACGTTGCAGCCGGGTGAGCGTGCCGAGATTGATTTTGGCTACGACCTGTCGGGCAGTGCAAGCAAGTATGGAACGCTGAACGATGTGCTGATGATTGATGTGAATGGACGACGTTCGCACGTTCCGCTGATTATCAACGCGATAGCGATAGACAGCCGTGCAAAATTTGCAGAGAGCGAGGGCCCGCGGGTACAACTATCGGAAAATTTTATTAAATTTGGCACATTAAAGCGCAGCCAGCACGCGGCAAAGCGTACGCTCGAAATACGTAATGAGGGCATCGCTCCGCTTACGGTGCGTGCCATTGAGTCGATGGCAGGGGTTGCGTTGCCGACCGTTGTGGGCGAGAGGGGTGTGCGCGGAGAGATTGTTGTGCCGAGCGATGGGGCTTGTACGGTCACGGTCACGATTCGTCCGTCGGAGTGCCCGATAGGGGTGGCAATCGACCGTCTGCGAATAATTACGGACGACCCACACTCGCCGATGCGTACCGTAAAAGTGTCGGCGATTGTAGAGTGATATAGAAGAGATAAAAAATACGACGAGGTATGTTTGAAATCGTTGAAAAAAGAGTTCTTGCCGAAGGTATATACCTGACAAAGGTTCGCGCTCCGCGAATTGCGCGCTCGGCAAAACCCGGACAATTCATTATCGTTCGCGCCGACGAGAAGGGCGAACGTGTTCCGCTGACCATTGCCGACTATGATGCCGAGCAGGGTACGGTGACAATGGTGACGCAGGCACTTGGTGTCTCGACACGTAAAATTGTGGCAAAAGAGCCCGGAGAGGCGTTTGCCGATATAGCAGGCCCGCTTGGACGCCCGTCGGAGTTTGTGGCGGAACCGATTGAGGAGTTGCGCAAGAAGCGTTTTGTCTTTATCGCCGGTGGCGTGGGTACGGCTCCCGTCTATCCGCAGGTGAAGTGGCTCGCCGAGCAGGGCATCAAGCCGGATGTGATTATTGGTGCCAAGACCAAAGATATGCTGATATATACGGAGGAGATGGAGCGCGTTGCGGGTAATGTGTATATTGCGACAGACGACGGCTCGGTCGGCTTTCACGGTCTGGTGACGGCTCTGCTCGAAAAACTTATCGGCGAGGGTCACGAGTACGACTGTTGTGTGGCTATCGGCCCGATGATTATGATGAAGTTTGTGACGCTCACTGCCCGAAAATATCAGTTGCCGTGCATCGTGTCGCTCAATGCGCTGATGGTCGATGGTACGGGTATGTGCGGAGCGTGTCGTGTGACCATTGCCGGCAAGACCAAATTTACGTGTGTCGATGGTCCGGAGTTCAACGCCTACGATGTCGATTTCGACGAGGCGATGCGCCGTCAGGGTATGTATCGCACGCAGGAACAGAGGGCGTTGGCTATCGCTCGCGAAAGGGCCGAGGGGCACAAGTGTAATATCGGTTTAGATAAGTAGAAGTTATGGCAAATAAGATACCGCGTGTGCCGGTGCGCGAACAAGATCCGGCTATCCGTGCCACCAATTTTGAGGAGGTGTGCTACGGCTACAATCTCGAAGAGGCATCGCTCGAAGCGACGCGTTGCCTGCATTGCAAAAATCCGCGTTGCGTAGCGGCTTGTCCGGTGAATATCCGTATTCCGGACTTTATCGCCCATATTGCGCAGGGCGATGTGGCTTCGGCGGCGGCTGTCATTGCCGAGGACTCGTCACTGCCGTCGATTTGCGGTCGTGTGTGTCCGCAGGAGAGCCAGTGCGAAGGTGCTTGTATTGTGGGTATTAAGGGCGAGCCGGTGGCTATCGGAAAGATGGAACGCTTTGTCGGCGATTGGCAGCTGGACAATCCACTCTCTGTGCCGCAGATTACGCCTAACGGTCACAAGGTGGCTATCGTGGGTAGCGGCCCTGCCGGTTTGGCTTGCGCAAGTGATTTGGCGCGAATTGGTTACGAGGTGACCGTGTTCGAGGCGTTGCACGAGGTGGGCGGTGTGTTGGTCTATGGTATTCCGGAGTTCCGTCTGCCGAAATCGAAGATTGTGGCACGCGAGATAGATAAGATTCGCCAACTCGGTGTTCGTTTCGAGACGGACGTTATAGTGGGCCGTACGGTGACTATCGATTCGCTCCTTGACGAGGAGGGCTTCGAGGCGGTGTTTATCGGCTCGGGTGCAGGTCTGCCACGCTTTATGGGTATCGAGGGCGAGAACCTGAACGGAGTGCTTTCGGCTAACGAATTTTTGACACGCGCCAATCTGATGCGCGCCTATGATGAGCAGTACGATACGCCAATTTATGTCGGTCGCAAAGTGGTGGTTGTCGGTGGTGGTAATGTCGCGATGGATGCCGTGCGTACGGCGAAGCGTCTGGGTGCCGAGGCGACTATCGTGTATCGCCGCAGCGAGAAGGAGTTGCCTGCCCGCGTCGAGGAGGTGCACCACGCAAAAGAGGAGGGTATCGAGTTTCGTATGCTCACCAATCCGACACGTGTACTTGGCGATGATAAGGGCTGGGTTACGGGCTTGAATTGTGTGCAGATGGAGCTTGGCGAGCCGGACGAGAGCGGTCGTCGTTCGCCGGTCGAGGTTGCCGGCTCGGATTTCGCAATCGAGTGCGACGTTGTGGTTATGGCACTCGGAACATCGCCTAACCCGCTTATCGCATCGACTACCGAGTCGCTTGCGACCAGTCGTCGCGGATGTATTGTGGCTGACGAAGAGGGTCGTACGTCGCGTAGCGGGGTCTTTGCGGGTGGCGATACGGTGACCGGTGCGGCAACCGTAATTTTGGCTATGGGCGCGGGTCGTAAGGCGGCACTCGCGATAGACGAGTATGTGAAATCGCTATAAAATAACGCGTTTGTTGCGCATCAGCAACAGAGGGTAGGGTTGTCGGCTTTTGGGGCCAGACAACCCCTCTTTTTTTTGTGCGATGTGACTTGGGCGAAGGTAAGAGTTGGCTTGTTATGCAAAAATGCGCGAAAAATAACATCGTGCGCGCAATAAATCTCGCGGGAAGTTGAACGAATAAAGAAAATTTTTTCTATCTTTGTGCGATTCTATGCATATTGCATAGGGCGTAAACTAAAAATTATCGTAATGGCTACTATTAAATCTACCGAAGCCCCCGTAGTGGAGGCAGTCAGCAATGCTGAGGATGTGTTGAAGGAGAGTGTTGAACCACAGAATGAGGTCGTTGTGCCACAGACCGACGAGCCGACCGAGGTGTCGGTCGATACTGTTGCACCGAGCGAGCCGGAACCTGCCACGGAAGAGAGTGCGGGTGAGCCGGTAGAGGAGACGGTTGCCGAGAGTGATATTGCTTCGATGAGCAAGCAGGAGTTGGTCGAGTACCTGCAACAGTTGCTCGTCGAGAATCCTGCACAGAATATCCGCAAGGAGGTCGAGCAGATTAAGGTTGCATTCTACAAGCAGCACCGCGCCGAGATGGACGCTCTGCGCAAGGAGCAGGAGGGTCAGCAGGAGGAGCAGTCGGCGCACGAACTCGATCCGTTGGAGGTGCGTTTGAAGGAGCTCTTCAAAATCTACCGCGACAAGCGCGACGAGTTTGCTGCCGTGTCGGAGAAGGCGAAGGAGGAGAACTATAAGGCGAAACTCGAAATCATCGAGGAGTTGAAGTCGCTCATTTCGAGCGAGGAGACGCTGGGCAATACGTTTGCACGTTTTCGCGACTTGCAGGCACGCTGGAAGGCGGCAGGCCCTGTTCCGCAGCCGTACGTGAAGGATTTGTGGGAGACCTACAACCTCCACGTCGAGAACTTCTACGACTTTGTGAAGATTAACAAAGAGTTGCGCGATTTGGATTTGAAGAAGAATCTCGAAGCGAAGAGTGCGCTCTGCGAGCAGGCCGAGCAACTCACCGCAGAGGAGTCGGTTGTCGAGGCGTTCCATAAGTTGCAGAAACTGCACGACGAGTGGCGCGAGACGGGTCCCGTAGCGAGCGAGTATAAGGATGCGCTGTGGGAGCGTTTCAAGGCGGCATCGTCGATTGTCAATCGTCGCCATCAGGACTACTTCGAGAATATTAAGGAGGAGCAGGTACGCAACCTCGAAGCGAAGAGCACACTCTGCGAGAAGGTCGAGCAGATGATAGCCGAAGCACCGACTACGCATAAGGCGTGGAATAAGGCCAACGAGCAGTTGCTTGCTCTGCAACGCGAGTGGCGTACAATCGGCTTCGCTCCGAAGAAGGATAATACGAAGATTTACGACCGTTTCCGTGCGGCGTGCGATAAGTTCTTTGAGCAGAAGCGTGCGTTCTACTCCGAAATCAAGGATGATATGGAGCAGAATCTCCGCTTGAAGGAGCGTTTGTGCGAGGCGGCAGAGCAGTTGCAGGATAGCGAAGAGTGGAAGGAGGCGACCGAGAAGTTGCTCGCTTTGCAGCAGGAGTGGAAGAAGATTGGCTCGGTTTCGCGTCGTCACGCCGATGCTGTTTGGAAGCGTTTCCGCGCGGCTTGTGACAACTTCTTCGAGCGCAAGTCGGCTCACTTCGCACAGATTGAGAGCGCGTATGAAGAGAATCTCGCCCGCAAAAAGGCACTCATCGAGGAGATGATCGAGGTCGATATCAAGCAGGGTGGCTACGATTTGATTAAGGAGTTCCAGCGTCGTTGGAGCGAAATCGGTTACGTGCCTATCAAGTATAAGGAGGAGTTGCAGAAGAGTTATAAGGAGGCGGTTGATCGCCTGTTCGGCGTACTGCGCGGTATCGACCGTGAGCAGTCGATGGATCGTTTCAAGGATAAGGTTTCGTCACTGCGTCAGGCGGGCGAGAAGCGTCTGCGCTCGGAGCGCGAGAAACTCTACAACCGTGTGAAGCAGTTGGAGCAGGAGATTGGTGTGTTGGAGAACAACATCGGTTTCTTTGCCAAGTCGAAGGGTGCCGAGCAGCTCATTGCCGAGGTGCAGGAGAAGATTGCCAAGGCGAAGCGCGATATGGCAGATGCAATAGCAAAAGTTAAACTGATTGACGGCGAGTAATCGCCGTCTTCGGTTTCTCAAAAGGGTGGTATTGGGCCACCAAAACGGAGAGAACGAACAACAAAAAGAACAAAAGAGAGATAAATTTTAATACGAATTAATACGAAGTCAAACAGATAATTAAAGAGATGAACAACAATAAACAATCAATCATAGGTTTTATCCTTATTTCGCTCGTATTCCTTGCTTACGTGCTCTACAACAACTACCAAATGGCAAAGTACGAAGAGCAGCAGATGGTCGAGCAGACCGAACAACTCGCCGAGGCGGCATCGCAAGCATTGGAGCCGGTGACTACCGAACAGACCGCCGAGCCGACCGCCGAGCCGGTGGCGACTGCCGAGCAGGAGGCCAAGCCGGTTGAGGAGCAGATTATCTTCGACGCTCCGAATAGCGAGGAGATTGTCGTCGAGAATGACGTCTTTCAGATTCGTTTTTCGACACTCGGTGCGCGCATCATCGACGTTACGTTGAAGGATTATACGAAGTATGCACCAAAGGAGGAGCGTACGGAGTTGGTTAAGTTGTTTGCGCCGGAGAGCGCACATTTCGATATGTCGTTCTACCTGAAACACAATATGCGTAATGTGAAGGTCGAGACCGCTGCCCACAACTTCGAGTTGGTCGGCGTTGAGACGCTTGACGAGTCGAAGGTGGTTACGATGCGCCTGCCGATGGCGGAGGGTGCGTCGCTCGATTTCGTATATACGGTCTATAACGAGCAGCGTCCGGAGCGTGACTATATGGTCGATTTCGATGTGCGTATGAATGGAATGGCACCGCTGATGGCCAACCAGACGAGCATCGGTATCGAATGGGGCAACCGTTCGTATCAGAACGAGCGTAGTTTCAAGAACGAAAATATGTACACGACCATCGCCTACCACCTGCCACGCGAAACGGGCATCGAGGAGTTGAAGATGTCGGAGGGCGAGCAGTCGGAGGAGGTATCTTCGTCGGTCGAGTGGGTTGCATTCAAGCAGCAGTACTTCTCGTCGGTGTTTATCGCCCGTACGACCGATTTCACCTATGCCGATATGTCGTTCACAACCGAGGAGAAGGGCTCGGGCTTTATTAAGAACTTTGCGATGCAGTCGGCCGTTGCCTATACGCCACAGACCGATGGCTACAACTTCTCGTTCTATCTGGGTCCGAACAAGTTCGCAATACTCAAAAAACTCACCAACGAGCGTGGCGATTCACTCTCTGTCGAGCGTATTATTCCGCTCGGCTGGATCTTCTCGAGCTGGATTAGCCGCTGGGTTGTGATTCCGGTGTTCGACTTCTTGCAGAAGTATATCGCATCGTTCGGCTTGATTATCTTGTTGCTGACCATCTTGGTCAAGTTGGTAATCTTCCCGCTCACCTATAAGAGCTACCTCTCGACTGCCAAGACGCGAGTTATCCGTCCGGAGTTGGAGGCAATCAACGCTAAGTATCCGCGTCAGGAGGATGCGATGAAGAAGCAGCAGGCAACGATGGAGTTGTACAAGAAGGCGGGCATCAACCCGATGAGCGGATGTATTCCGATGTTGATACAGATGCCGATTCTGATTGCTATGTTCCGTTTCTTCCCTGCCTCGATTGAGTTGCGTGGCAAGTCGTTCTTGTGGAGCGATGACCTCTCGTCGTACGATTCGGTGCTCGATTTGCCGTTCAATATTCCGTTCTATGGCGACCACGTTTCGTTGTTCTGTCTGTTGATGGCGGTTGTGCTGTTCGCATTCTCGTATATCAACTACCAGCAGACGGCATCTTCGCAGCCACAGATGGCGGGTATGAAGTTTATGACCGTATATATGATGCCGTTGATGATGCTCTTCTGGTTCAACGACTATTCGAGCGGTCTGTGCTACTACTACCTGCTCTCGAACCTGCTCACCATCATCCAGACCTTCGCTATCCGCTACTTCGTAGATGATAACAAGGTGCGTGCAGCGATTGCGTCGAAGATGGCGGCAAAGAATACGAAGGGTAAGAAGTCGCGTTTCCAGCAGAAGTACGAGGAGCTCGTGCGTCAGCAGGAGGAGATGATGCGTCAGCAACAAAATTCGCGTAAATAATGGCGTTCGTAGCGAGCATATCCAACGAGGAGGTTGCTGCGCTTGATGCGGTGCAGTTCGGTGGCGAAATTGTGGTGGTGGATAGTGCCGCCGCACTCGCCGATGCGTGTCGCTATTTAGCGGGGCAGTCGCTCATAGGGTTCGATACCGAGACGCGACCATCGTTTACGGCAGGCGTGACCAATAAGGTTGCACTGTTGCAACTCTTCGGTGGCGAGAAGTGCTTCCTTGTGCGACTCAACCGCGTGGGGCTTTCGCGCGATGTTGTCGCCCTGCTGCAAAATCCTGCAATCGCAAAGATTGGTGCTGCCGTGTCGAACGACATCTTGTCGCTCAATGCTCTGCGACGCTTCAAAGCGCGCGGATTTATCGACTTGCAGACACTCGTCGGCGACTATGGTATCGAGGATAAGAGTTTGCGCAAGATTTCGGGCATCGTATTGGGAAAGAAGGTCTCCAAAGCGCAACGATTGAGTAATTGGGAGGCAAAAATCCTTACGCCGCAACAGCAGATGTATGCGGCGACGGATGCGTGGGTGTGTGTGGAGATATATAAACGTTTAATCTCGCAGCAATAGTAGTTTGTTGCTGTTGCGGCGAAGATATATTTACATTCCCTCTAAATCCCCCTTTGGAAAAGGGGGACTTTTTTTAGCAGCAGATGTATGCGGCGACGGATGCGTGGGTGTGTGTGGAGATTTTCAAAAAACTTACATCTTCAAACGCGTAACTCCTAAACATAAAACGAAAAGGGCGTGTCTAAAAAATTGTTAGACACGCCTTTCCTTTTTGTACCCTCTCGTTTACTTTACTGCAATGGCATCAATCTCAACCTTTGCACCCATAGGCAGAGCAGCAACCTGATAGCACATACGTGCCGGCTTGTCGCCCGTGAAGAATGTGGCATAAACACCGTTCATAGCCGCGAAATCGGCAATGTCGGCCAAAAGCACGGTGGTCTTAACCACGTTGTCGAACGTGTAGCCCGCCTCTTCGAGGATTGCGCCGAGGTTTTTGAGCGACTGTGCGGTCTGCTCCTCGATGCTTGCCGGCATTGTGCCCGTTGAGGCATCAATCGGAAGTTGTCCCGATGCGTAGAGCGTGTTGTCGGTCTGAACTGCCTGCGAATAAGGGCCGACGGCCTTCGGTGCCGCAGGGCTTGCAATAATCTTCTTCTCCATAGTTTTTTATTGTTTTGTGTTTGTATGTCGTCTGAACTGCTCAAAAAACCGCCACAACACCACGCCGCCCGACACCGATACGTTGAGCGAGTGCTTGGTGCCGAGTTGCGGAATCTCGATTGCCGTGTCGCACATATCGACCGCCTCCTGCGCGACGCCCATCACCTCGTTTCCGAATACGAGCGCATAGCGACCGCCCTCTGCAATGGCGAATTCGTCGAGCATCGAAGCCCCCTCGACCTGCTCGATGGCAACAAGTGTATATCCCTCTGTGCGAAGTTGTTGCAGGCACTCGGTGGTCGAAGCGAAGTGCTGCCACGCAACGGTGAACTCCGCGCCGAGCGAACTCTTGTGTATCTCGCGTGACGGCGGGGTAGCGGTGATGCCGCACAAGCATACGCGCTCGATGGCGAAGGCGTCACCCGTACGGAAGAATGCGCCGATGTTTTGTGCCGAACGCACGTTGTCCAAAACGACAACGACAGGCATCTTCTCCATCTGCGAAAACTGCTCGGCGGTTGGCCTGCCGAGTTCGGCATTTGTGATTTTTCTCATTCTCTGGCTGATATTTACTGCAAAAATAAAAACAATTCAAAATATTTTACCTATTTTTGGCAGATATTTGGTGTAATATCCGAATTTTACGCCCGAAAAGTATGTGTCGCAAGATTTTTATACTCGTCATAGTGCTTCTGATGTCGCTTCCGACATCGGCACAAGTGCTGTTTTTTGATGGCGAGGTGGCGACGCTGTTCGACAATACCGAGCATTCGGGTAGCGACGTAGGTCACTCGCGCACGCTCTTTGCCGTTCGACTCACGCCGACCATCGGCTACCGTTGGGCAGGGCGTCACTCGGTGGTTGCGGGTGCCGAGTTGCGCAAGGATTTCGGCTCGAAACGCTTCCTCGACCACGCGCAGTTGGTTGCCTACTACGAGTTCCGTTATAAGCAGTATGGCGCAAATGCGGGTATCTTCTCGCGCGACAAACTCATTGGCGACTATTCGCGTGCCATTTATAGCGATTCGACGCGATTTGTCTCGTCGCAGGTGCAGGGTGTGGCTATGCACTACCGTAGCGAGCGGGCATTTGCCGAGTTGGCGGTCGATTGGGAGGGGTTATATTCGCCGGAGGTGCGCGAAAAATTCCGCATACTCGTTGCGGCGGGCGGCTCATTCGCCAAGCACTTCTACGCCGGCGGAGCATTCTCGATGTTGCACTTCGCCAATCGCTCGACGATTCACGGCAACGTGGTGGATAACATCCTGATAAATCCATACATCGGGGCGCGTTTTACGGCCTTCTTCAACTTCGATTTGCGCCTTGGTGGTCTGCTGACTATGCAGCGCGACCGTATGCAACACGCAGGGTGGAAGATGCCGATGGGTGGCGAGTTCCGGTTCCGTATGGAGAAGTGGGGCGTGTTTATCGAGAACAACCTCTACGTTGGCGAGTCGCTGACGCCGTTCTACAACACGATAGGCAAGGATGGCGAGCCGTATGGCAATGGGCTCTATGCGGGCGACCCGTTCTATGGCACGACGCACAAGGTGTACAACCGCACGGGTATCGGCTACGAGCGTTCGTTCTGGAAGGATAATGTGAAGGTGCGCGCCGAGATGGTGCTGCAACTCAATGGCAAGCGAATGTACTGTCAGCAGTTGGTCGGCGTGTCGGCTGCCATCTGCCCGACGATATACGATAAGCAAAATCATAAAAAAGCAAAAAGATAACGACTATGGCAACAGAAGTAAATGAAGTCAAGGAGAAATCGTTGAATTTCCTCGAAGAGATTATCGAAACATCTATGGCGAAGGGCGAAAAGCGCGTGCAAACCCGTTTCCCGCCTGAACCGAACGGATACCTGCATATCGGTCACGCAAAGAGTATCTGCATCAACTTCGGCCTTGCGAAGAAGTATGGCGGAAAGTGTAACCTGCGTTTCGACGATACGAACCCCGTGAAGGAGGATGTCGAGTATGTCGATTCCATTAAGCGCGATATCAAGTGGCTCGGTTTTGATTGGGCTGTCGAGCGTTACGCATCGGACTATTTCGACCAACTCTACGATTGGGCTGTGGTGCTCATCAAGAAGGGTTTGGCGTATGTCGATGACCAGACGCAGGAGCAGATTCGTGAGACACGAGGCACGGTTTCCGAGCCGGGTAAGGAGTCGCCGTGGCGCAATCGCAGCGTTGAGGAGAATCTCGACCTGTTCGAGCGTATGCGTGCCGGTGAGTTCGAGGATGGTGCAAAGGTGTTGCGCGCCAAGATTGATATGGCCCACCCGAATATGTTGTTCCGCGACCCGATTATGTACCGCATAATCCACGCCGAGCACCACCGCACGGGCAACAAGTGGTGCATCTATCCGATGTACGACTACGCTCACGGTCAGAGCGACTCGATCGAGCAGATTACCCACTCGATTTGTACGTTGGAGTTCGATGTTCACCGTCCGCTCTACGATTGGTTTATCGAGGCACTCGAAATCTATCCGTCGCATCAGTACGAGTTTGCTCGCCTGAACCTCACCTATACGATGATGTCGAAGCGTAACCTGCTGAAACTCGTTCAAGAGGGTGCCGTTATGGGTTGGGACGACCCACGTATGCCGACTATCTGCGCTCTGCGTCGTAAGGGTTATACGCCGGCTTCGGTGCGTGCGTTTGCCGAGATGGTGGGCGTTGCCAAGCGCGATAACGTGATTGATTTGGGCAAGATGGAGTTCTGCGTACGCGAGGATTTGAACAAGGTTGCCGAGCGTCGTATGGCAGTCTTGAAACCGCTCAAAGTGGTTATTACCAACTGGGAAGAGGGTAAGGTCGAGATGCGTCGCGCGGTGAACAATCCGGAGGACGAGCAGGCCGGAATGCGTGATGTGCCGATGTCGAAGGTCCTCTACATCGAGCAGGACGACTTTATGGAGAATCCTCCAAAGAAGTACTTCCGTCTGCAACCGGGTGGCGAGGTGCGTTTGCGCTACTCGTACCTCATCAAGTGCGAGGAGGTTATCAAAGACGAGCAGGGCAACATCGTCGAGTTGCACTGTACGTACGATCCGCTTTCGGGCGATGGCTCGTCAAGCGATGGTCGTCGTGTGAAGGGCGTAATCCATTGGGTTTCGGCCGAGCACGCCGTTGAGGCAGAGGTGCGCCTGTTCAATCCGTTGTTCGTTACGGAGGATCCGTTCGATACCTCGGCAGGTCAGACCTCGTGGGAGGATAACCTTAATCCGGAGTCGATGGTCGTAACAAAGGGTTGGTTGGAGCCGGCTCTCAAAGATGCGCCTGTGGGCAAGACGTTCCAATTCGAGCGCGTTGGTTACTTCTGTGCCGATGCCGATTCGACGGCCGAGCATCCGGTGTTCAACCGTACGGTGACGCTCAAAGATTCGTGGGCGAAGATGAACAAATAGTGGAGAAGAACAAGAACCTTAAAACACAGTAAACGCTATGAAGAGATTATTGATTGCATTGGTTGCCGTTGTGGCTGTTTGCGGAACGGCTTCGGCGTGGGCAAAACTCGGTCACGCGACGATTGCCAAGATTGCCGAGCAAAATCTTACGCCAAAGGCAAAGAAGTATCTTACGAAGTATCTGGACGGCAAGTCGATTGCCCATTTCGCATCGCACGCCGACTACTACAAAAAGGATTGGTTGGTGGATGTGGGCTTCGAGCCGAGCAACGCCAAACGTATGGTAACATATCCGCATACGCTCTGCGTGAATGAGGATTTTACCGTGCCAAAGGGCGTTCGTGATGGCGATAAGCTTGTGAAGAACTGCGTCTATTATACCGACCAGATGATTCAGGAGTTGAAGGCAAACCATCGCGATATGGACGACTCGGTGCGCTTCGTGCGCATCGCGATTGTGCTGCATATGATAGGCGATATGCACTGTCCGGCTCATATTCGTTACAAGGATAACGACTTGGCGGGCAAGTTTACTGTCTATTATAAGAATCAAAAGATGGATATGCACGAGTTGTGGGACAACGCTCTGCTCATAGATCGCCACCCGTGGGGTTTCAGCGACTTGGCTGCTCTGCTCGACACGTTCGACAAGAAACAGAAGGCGGAGATTATGTCCGGCACGATTTACGATTGGGGCTACGAATCGGCTCGTTGCTCGCGCCACGTGCACGATGTCGAGCCGGGGACAAAACTCCAGCGCTTGCCGTATATGAACGCCAACTTCCCGTTGCTCGAATCGCAACTTCGCAAGGCGGGCTATCGTTTGGCGGCGGTGTTGAACGATATATTCAAATAGGAGTTTACATCCCTAACACAAAAAGAGACGTCTTCGGGCTACCGAAGGCGTCTCTTTTTGTACATTCGTATAGCGACTGCGGCTTTACCTATCCCAACGCAATATCAAGCACCATCATCAGCGCAAAGCCGATGGCAAAACCGATGGTCGGGATGTTCGAGTGGCGACCGCTGTGCGATTCGGGGATAAGCTCCTCGACTACGACGTAAATCATCGCGCCGGCGGCAAATGCCAACAGATACGGGAATATGCCGAGCAGATGCTCGATGAGCAGAATGGTTGCAATGGCAGCAATCGGCTCGACTGCACCCGACGCCGCACCGTATGCGAGCGATTTAAGCCGCGAATTACCGCCGGCGCGAAGTGGTAGCGATACGACCGCGCCCTCCGGAACGTTTTGCAATGCAATACCGAGCGCAAGCGTTGCTGCGGCAGCCGTTGTCATCTCGACCTGTCCCGATAGTGCGCCGGCAACCACCACGCCGACCGCCATACCCTCCGGAATGTTGTGGAGTGTGACGGCGAGCATCAACATCGTCGAACGACCGAGCGACGAGCGTACGCCCTCGGGCGTGTCGCTGTCGATATGCAGGTGGGGTGTGAGCACGTCGAGCAGCAACATAAAACCTACGCCAGCCAAAAAGCCGACCGTTGCGGGCAACCACGCTACGCCGCCGGCCGCCTCCGCCTCGTCGATGGCAGGAATGAGCAGCGACCATACAGCAGCCGCCACCATTACGCCCGAAGCGAATCCGAGCAGTGTGCTTTGAAAGCGGGCAGCCACGCGCTCGCCCATAAATACGGCACTCGAAGCACCGATGAGTGTGCCGACAAATGGCATCAATATAATAAGTATCAGTTCAGTCGGAATCATAGTCGCGCTGTTTTATATCCGCAAAGGTAACGAAATTCTCATAAAGTTCTCATAAATAAAGCCATTTCGATAAAAAACGACGGATAACTTTTGCAATTTGCGAAAAATTACTACCTTTGCACCGATTAACTCAAAGTGGGTTAGCGTTTAACTTATTTATTAACAAAAATTTTATAGCATTATGGCTGTTAAAATTCGTTTGGCACGACATGGTAAGAAGGCATACGCTTTCTATCACATTGTTGTTGCAGATAGCAGAGCGCCACGTGATGGTAAATTTATCGAGAAATTGGGTACTTACAACCCTAACACGAATCCTGCTACAATCGACTTGAACTTCGAGCAAGCTCTGAGTTGGTTAATGAAAGGCGCACAACCTACCGATACTGCTCGTGCGATTCTTTCGTACAAGGGCGTATTGTACAAGAAGCACCTGTTGGGCGGCGTAGCCAAGGGCGCGTTCTCGGAGAGCGACGCAGAGGCGAAGTTCAACAAGTGGCTCGGCGAGAAAGAGGGCAAGGTTACCGCAAAGGTAAACAAGCTCGCTGCTGAGGCAAATGCCGACAAGAAGGCACGTCTTACCGCAGAGCAGGCCGTTAAGGAGGCACGCGCAAATGCGATTGCCGAGAAGAAGGCCGCAGCTGAGGCGGAGGCCGCTGCTGCCGCTGCTGAGGCAGCTGCAAGCGAGGAGGCAACCGAGGAGCAGGCAGCCGAGTAGTCGAACGTCTCAACGATAGATTCGACGAAAAGAATGTTGGCGGTTGGTCGCATAACGAAGCTCTTCGGAGCGGAGGGTGAGGTGAATGTAAACCTCTATGCCGACTTTCCCGACAACTTTGATTGGGAGGAACAACCATTGTTCACACACGTGGACTCGCTGGTTGTTCCTCTTTTTTGTGAATCGTTCTCGCGCCGAGGTGCCAGCAACGCTACGGTGCGTTTCGCCGATATCGACACCGCCAAGCGGGCGGAACTCATAATGGGCGGCGAGGTGTTCGTGCAGGAGGCGCAGTCGGATGACGAGGATGAATTTACATTTGACGACCTGATTGGTTTTTCGGCACGCATCGGCCGACGTCGGGGCGAGATTACCGACTTCTATGACAACGATGCAAATCCTCTCTTCGAGATAACACTTGGCGGCGAGTCCTATCTTGTGCCGGCTGTCGAGGCGTTTATTGCGGGCATCGATTTCGAGCAGCGCATCATAAAATTTGTACTTCCCGACGGATTGTTGGAGTTGTAGTTTTTTTCATATTATTATAATTAATATTATGTATAGATTTGTTACGGCAATTTTGGCATTGCTCTGTTCTGTAATTGTTTCGTTTGAGTGCGTTGCGTATAATGGCGAGATTATAAAAATCAAAGTGGATAACTCTACCATATATCCGGGTACGGAGCGAAATGTCTATATTTATGTGCCACAGGCGTATGATGGCGCGCAACCTGCTTGTCTGTGGGTTTCGATGTCAGGAGGTTGTAAGTTTATGGCAGATATTTTTGATGAAATGATTGCCGAGGGCTCGCTGCCTGTGATAATTGGTGTGTTTATTAATCCGGGCCAGATTCGCGATGCGGAGAACAATGCGGTGCGCTATAATCGTAGTAACGAGTTGGACCGTATGGATGGTCGCTATGCCAAGTTTATTGAGACGGAGGTGCTGCCAGAGGTTTGTAAGCAAAAGACCGCAGATGGTCGCGAGATAAAGATTTCGGAGCGAGCAACCGACCGCGCAATATACGGTAATAGTAGTGGCGGTATTTGTGCCTTTAATGTGGCGTGGCAGCGTCCCGACCTCTTTTCGCGAGTTTACTCTTCGTGCGGAACGTTCGTGTCGTTTCGTGGCGGCGACCAATATTCGGCACTCGTTCGCAAGTGTGAACCGCGTGCTATTCGTGTCTTTTTGCAGGATAATGACGAAGACACTTGGAATCCGTTGTTCGGCAGTTGGTTTGAGTACAACGAGTTGATGCTCTCGGCATTGCAGTTTGCGGGATACGAGGTGCGCCACTCGTGGGACAAGGGCGGACACTCGTCGAAGAACGCTAAAAAGATTATGCCCGATGTGTTGCGATGGTTGTTTGCCGGTTGGCCTGAACCTCCGCAGAAAGGCAAAAGTCAAAGTAAAACCATCGCTTCGATGCTCATCGAGGGAGAGGAGTGGAGATGTGTGACCGAGAATATTGCAGAGGGGGCCGTGTTGCACCCATATTCCGAGGAGAAGGTCATATTGCAATCGGGCAAGCAGAGAGAGTTTGTTTCGATTGATGGCTCGCGTGCGAAGGCAAAGGGTAAGATTGTGCTGAGCGACCCTTATACGGCGGTCTATCCGGGCGGAACTCATACCGCCAAACGCGTCGAGGGTAGTAATTGGGTTTGGGATTATATCAATACGCCGGACGGAAAACTCTCGTACGGTCAGCAATTCTATTACCTATATGCCGATGCAGGCCAAATTCTTTACGATGCATCGGGGTATCTCTATGTTGCATCTTCGGTCGGCATTCAGGTATGCGACCAAAATGGAAGAGTGCGTACAATATTATCATTGCCGGGTGGCGAGGTATCAACTATTGCATTCGCCGGCAACCACCTTTTCGCTGTAAGCGACGGCAAATTGTATGTGCGCTGCCTTCTTCGCAGTGGTACGCATAAGGGGTTGCCGAAGTCGGAAAAACAGGGATAACGGCTTTGTGCCGGCGGTGATGGTCAATCATCGCTTCGCACTATTCGTTGCCACATTTGCATAAACCAAAATATTTGGTTAAATTTGTCTTATCTATAACCAAAAACATAGTTACGTATGAAACTTCGTGCTGTTTTGGCGATGGCTCTGCTATGCGTAGTGTCTGTCGCAATGGGTAAAAACAACAAAAATGCGGTAGATACACCTACCGAGCCGCAACTCCCCGACTATTCGGCATATATCTTGACTCCGCCGGCACCGCTTACGCCGCGTATCAACTCGGCGAAGGTCTTTGGTGTGCGTCCGAATGCCGAAATCCTCTATACGATTGCGGCAACCGGCGAGCGTCCGATGACATTCTCGGCCGAGGGTCTGCCTGCGGGTGTGACGCTCGATGCTGCGACGGGTCAAATTACGGGACGTCTGTCAGAGCGGGGTACGTATAATATCACGCTTACGGCAACCAATGCCAAGGGTAGCAATTCGCGCGAGTTGCGATTGGTTGTTGGCGACCGCATCGCTCTGACTCCTCCGATGGGTTGGAACTCGTGGAACTGCTGGGGCCCGACCGTGACGCAGGAGAAGGTGCTCGCGTCGGCGCGTGCGTTGGTCGAGCAGGGTATGAACAACTACGGTTGGACGTATATTAATATCGACGATGGTTGGCAGGGTAAGCGCGGTGGCGAGTATAACGCCGTGCAGCCAAACTATAAGTTTCCGGATATGAAGGCGTTGGCTGACGAGTTGCACTCGTTGGGCTTGAAGTTCGGTATCTATTCGGGCCCTTGGGTGAGCACCTATGCCGGCCACGTGGGAACGCAATCCGACACGGCGGATGGTACCTATCCGTGGATTGAAGAGGGTTGGTGCGACGAACAGATGCGAATGACACTGCCGGATGACCCGCGTCGTTTCGTGCGTCGCTACTATCGTCGTCACGGCGAGTATTCGTGGGCTGTGCAGGATGCCAAGCAGTGGGCAGAGTGGGGCGTCGATTATCTGAAATACGATTGGAAACCGAACGATGTCTATTTTATGCGCGAGATGCGCGAGGCACTCGACAAGAGCGGCCGCGATATCGTATATAGCATCTCGAATACGGCACCATTTGCCGATGCTTACGCCATTAAAGAGTTGACCGAGTGTTGGCGTACGACGGGCGATATTCGTGATACGTGGGAGAGTATCAAGTCGATTGGCTTCGACGAGCAGGACCGTTGGGCTGCGTTCCACGGTCCGGGTCATTGGGGCGATGCCGATATGTTGGTTGTCGGAATGGTTGGCGGCTGGAAATCGGCTCCGCACTTCTCGCACCTGACTCCTGACGAGCAATATACACACATTACGCTGTGGGCGATGCTCGCCTCGCCGATGCTTATCGGTTGCGATATCGCGAAGATGGACGATTTTACGCGTAGTCTGCTCTGTAACTTCGAGGTGAACGACATCCTGCAAGACCCGCTCGGTATGCGTGCAATGCCGTTCTATCGCGATGAAAACCACGTCGTATATGTCAAATTGTTGGAGAATGGCGACTTGGCTGTCGGTCTGTTCAACCTCTCCGAACAACCGCTCATTATCGAGTTCTCGCCACGCGAATTTGGCTTGTGGGAGAAGGCGGTTATGGTGCGCGACGTATGGCGACAGAGGTATGTTTCGCACGTGGAGTTGGGCGATGTCCACGAGACGGAGGTTGCTCCGCACGGATGCGCTCTGTATCGTCTCTCGCCGGGTAATAGCGGCAAACGCCTGATGGAGTTCTCGCACTATCGTCCTCGCAAGCATAATGCTCCGCGTCCGGTTGCACAGCCGGCGCAGAAGTAGTTGTCCTCAACGTCATATCTAATAAAAGAAGCCGTCTAACAAGGTGATTTCTGCGTTACGCTTGCCCTCAAAAGCTCATTTACGCCGAGTAAACTGCGCTTTTTCGGGCTACGCAAGCCTTGAAATCCCTCTTGTTATACAACTTCTAACAAAAAGGGCGTGTCTAAAAAAACTTGTTAGACACGCCCGTTCTTTGTATTCTCTTTCCGCTGTGGATTACAACAACGAGTTGAGATCTACGATGTTGAACGCGTAGAAGTACTTGTCCATATCGTGCTCGATACGGTCGAGAACGATGTTCTCTGGGTCCATACCTACACGTTTGAGGTTTTCGTAGAGGACGTTGCGTGCAACGAGTGCCTCCGGCTTCTGCCAGATGTAGCGGCAACCGGTCTTAACCAACCAAGCGCGACGCTCCGGTGCGATTTCGTAGAAATCTACGCCCTTCTCCTCTTCGAGCAACCACTTCTTCCAACGGTTCGACTCGTAAACCAGACGGGTGAGAACCTCGGTGATGTGCGACGTCATAGCAACGCGACCCTGCTCGTAGTACTCTACCTCCTTCTGCTCCAACTCTTCGAGTGCCTCGTACTCGCTGATGGTAAACTCCGGGCCTACGTTTGCGCCACCCATACCGCACAACGGATAGTCCTGCGGATTGCTTACGCCGTCCGTATAGTGACCCTTGATGTAGCTGCCGAGCGGACGAACCTTTGCGGTGAGCTTCTTTGCAACCTCGCCGTCGAAGAGCGTAGTGTGGAGGTCGGTGCCTACCTTACCTACGATGAAGCAAGGCCATACGTCCGACAAACCAACCGCTGCCAAGCCCTCCTTCAACTCTACGAGGAACGTGTCGAATACGCTGTCGTCAGCCAAACCGCCGTGTACCTCCTCGGTACCAACCTCGTACGAAATCTCCGGATAGTTGTTTGCACGACGATAATCCTCGCAGTGCTTGATGAGCTCAACCGTACGGCGAACAACGAGGTGAATGTCGATAACCTCGCCCTTCGGTACGTTGATATCTACGGTCGGATCGACGTGAATCAAATCGTATCCGGCTGCGATAGCCGCCTCGAACGACTCTTTTACGGCGTTCATTGCGCGCTCGGTCTCCCACTTCTCGACATTCTGCTTGTCCTTCAACCACGGACCGCCGTGATCGACAGCGATGATGCAGTCGCCGGTGAAGTTGATTGCCTCGCACTCCATACGACAAACCTTTACGAAGTCGGCTGCGGTCATACCCGTATAGCCACCGTCGGTGTCAATCTGGTTGAGCGTAGCGGCAAAGTAAATCGGAGCGTTGTTACGCTTTGCCGAACGGATGGAAGCGCGGATTACTGCGCTCGAATTCGGACAAGCAGCAAAGATAGTGCGCTTTACGCCGGTCTCTGCCTCCAACTCCGCCATACGTTTCAAGAGTTTCTCTGTTTTAGCCATAATTCGGAATAATTTTTTAGTAGTTAGTATTGTTTGATGTTCTATATTGCGTATTCTCGGAGCAAATTCTCCTTTGCGTACGCAAAGTTATGATTTTTTTATCAAAAAACTGCAATTTGGCGTGTAAATTTCCTATATATGACCAATCTCTGCTGCGCGTAAATTCCGAAAAACGCTATTTGATAGGCAAAAATGGTGCGAGTTGGAAATTTTTTGTTATCTTTGCATTGAATCGTATTGTGTGGCAATCGGCACGATTGTCGTACGACGGAAACAAAGTGAAGTATGGAAATGGCTGATTCAAAGTTTGATGATATACGTGCATATCGCGATGATGAGATTCCGGCGGCGGCTCAACGCATCGCCGACGACCCGCAGTTGGAGTCGGCTGCGCGATTCGCATTCCCGAATCTCGACATCGAAGTTGTAAAGCACGCAATCCGCAGTTGCAAGACGACAGACGAGATACAGCGTAATATAATGTATCCCGTAATTCGTACGCTGATTCAATCGACAACCGACGGCTTCTCGAATACGGGCACGGAGCGTGTTCCGGCAGGTTGTGGCCGTATGTTCATATCCAACCACCGCGATATTACCTGCGATGCAATGCTTATGCAGTATGCTCTCTTCGAAGGCAATCTGCCTACGACGGACATCGCTTTGGGCGACAATCTGATGCGCTCGTCACTCTTTATCGAGGTGTGCAAGGCGAATAATATGGTGCGCGTCATTCGTAAGGACGATGTTTCGCCGCGCGAATTTCTCGAAAACTCGTGCCACTTGGCAGAGTATATACGTATGCGTGTGGTTGATGCCTGCCGCTCGGTGTGGATTGCCCAACGTAATGGCCGTACGAAGGATGGTTGCGATGTGACCGAGCCGGGTATTATCAAGATGCTCGGTATGAGTGGCGGTAGCGACTTGGCTGAAAATATCGGTGCGCTGAATATCTCGCCGGTTGCCATATCGTACCAATACGAGCCGTGCGACGTACTGAAAGCCATCGAGTTGTGTCGTCGTCGAGGCGACGAGCCGTACCAGAAGGGCGAGAACGAGGATTTGGAGAGCATCATTACCGGCATCCGCCAACAGAAGGGTCGTGTGCATCTGGCTTTCTGCGAGCCGATTTCGCGCGAGGAGTTGGAGAGTATCGGCGAGCAGCCGAAGGCGGACTGGTGTCCGATGGTGGCCAAACTTATCGACGAGCGTATTCGCCGCGAGTATCACCTCTTCGATACGAACTACATCGCCCACGATATTCTGCACGACGAGCGTCGCTATGCAGAACACTATACGCCGGAGAGCGAGGCACGCTTCCGCGAGCACATTGCTGCGGCAGAGGCGGCATTCGAGGCCAAACAGATTGATGTTGCCGTTGCGCGCGAGATACTGCTCGGTATCTATGCCAATCCGGTTGATGCAAAGTTGAACGATTAATAAAAACGAGATACAATGAGAAAATTTTGGGGTATATTGCTTCTTCTGCTCCTTGTCGGAGGAGCCGCATTCTTCTATTTCCGCTACTACTTCGTATTTGGCGAGGGTGTCAAGAGTGGCGAGTTGAACTACGTCGTCTATAAGGGCGTGCTGTTTAAGACCTACGAGGGCAAACTCATTCAGTCGGGTATCCGCTCGAAGGCGGCCGGCTCGATTCAGTCGTACGAGTTCGAATTTTCGGTCGAGAATAAGGAGTTGGCCGAGAAGTTGATGATGCAAGGCGGTAAGGTTGTCGAGTTGCACTATAAGGAGTACTTCGGCACACTGCCTTGGCGTGGTTTCACCCGCTTTATTGTGGATAGTATCGTTACCTCGTTGCCGGCACCAACACCTACACAGGCGGCAATCGAGATGGCGACTGCTCCGAAATTTTCATCCGAAGAGGGTGTTGTCGAGCAGCCAGCTACCGAGCCAACCGCTCCAACCCCTGCCGAGTAGGGGTGTTTTGCCATCGCGCGTGGCATTTTATCCAATATAATATATCCCATCCGCACTCGCCGGGTGGGATTTTTGTTTTGACATCACTGTCTCTGTTTTCGAGGCCTTTGCCCGAAATCCAAAGGTGGTAGTGATAACAAAAATGGCCCTTGCCGAGTGTGCAAGAGCCATTTTCTTGTTGTGAAAGAGATTCTTCTCTTTTCGGAATATACAATCTCTGATTGCCGCCGTTAGTCGATTACGTCGAAACCGGTGTAAGGGCGCAGAACCTCCGGGATGCGGATGCCTTCCGGCGTCTGGTTGTTCTCCAACAGGGCTGCAACGATACGTGGCAGAGCGAGCGAAGAGCCGTTGAGCGTGTGTGCCAAGCGGGTCTTCTTGTTCGAATCCTTGTAGCGCAATTTGAGACGGTTTGCCTGGAACGACTCGAAGTTCGATACGGACGACACCTCCAACCAACGCTGCTGTGCCTCGGAATAGACCTCGAAGTCGTAGGTCAGGGCCGAAGTGAACGACATATCGCCACCACACAGACGAAGAATACGGTAAGGCAGACCGAGCGAAGCAACCAAGCCCTCGACGTGTGCAACCATACCATCCAATGCCTCGTACGAATTTTCAGGCAGTGCGAGTTGAACAATCTCCACCTTGTCGAACTGGTGCAGGCGGTTCAGACCACGCACATCCTTACCATACGAGCCCGCCTCACGACGGAAGCAAGGGGTGTAAGCGGTGAGTTTTACCGGAAAATCCTTCTCGTCGAGAATCACATCGCGGTAGATATTCGTAACAGGAACTTCGGCAGTCGGAACCAGGTAGAAATTATCCACCGTAGCGTGATACATCTGACCCTCTTTGTCAGGCAACTGACCCGTGCCAAAACCGGAGTCCTCGTTCACCATTACCGGTGGCTCGATTTCGCGGTAGCCGGCAGCCGTGTTGTAGTCGAGGAAGTAGTTAATCAGCGCACGCTGCAAACGCGCACCCTTGCCTTTGTAAACAGGGAAGCCCGCGCCGGTGAGTTTCACGCCGAGGTCGAAGTCGATAATATCGTACTTCTTTGCCAACTCCCAGTGTGGAAGCGGATTCTCGGGCAACTCCGAATAGTTTTCAACCAACTTAACCACGAGGTTGTCCTCGGCGGTCTTGCCTTCCGGTACAATCTCGGCTGGGAAGTTTGGCAGCAGCACGATTTGTGCCTGCAACTCGGCGCTTACGGTGTCGTGCTCGGTCGAGAGTTCTGCCGAACGGGCTTTCAGAGCCGCCACCTGCTGTTTGCGCTCCTCTGCCTCCTCGCGTTTGCCTTGACCCATCAGGGCGCCAATCTCCTTTGCTGCCTTATTTTGCTGTGCAAGACAGTTATCCAACTCTGCCTGAACGGCCTTGCGGCGGTCGTCCAACTCCTCGATTTTGGCAATAATCGGAGCCGCATCGACACCCTTCTTTGCAAGACGGGCAATTGCTGCCTCCTTATCGCCACGCAACTGTTGTAATGTAAGCATATTCTATTGTTTTTTGAAGTTTCTCCTTTGAGAGAGCAAAAGTACGAAAAAAATGTGTGATTGTTTCTATCACAGACAAGAATTTCGTAACTTTGTCGCAAATGAGTGAACTTATTCGCCATATTGAGCTGCTTGCACCGGCAAAAGATTATCTCTCGGCGGTCGATGCCATCGATTGCGGAGCCGATGCCGTCTATATTGGTGGTGCGCGATTTGGTGCGCGATATGCTGCCGGAAACTCGACGAACGACATCGCCCGCGCGGCAGAGTATGCCCACCGTTACGGTGCGAAGGTATATGCCACGTGCAACACGTTGCTCTTCGATGACGAGTTGGAGGAGGCACGCCGACAGGCGCTCGGCTTGTGCGAGGCGGGTGTCGATGCGCTGATTGTGCAGGATATGGCATATTGTCGTATGGGCTTGCCCGTTGCGTTGCACGCCTCGACCCAGACCAACAGCACCGAGCCGTCGCGTGTGCGATTCTTCGAGCAGGCGGGATTCGAGCGTGTCATCTTGGAGCGTTCACTTTCGGTAGAGCAGATGCGTGAGATTCGCCGATGCACGTCGGTCGAGTTGGAGGCGTTCGTTCACGGTGCGATATGTGTCTGCCAGAGCGGACGATGCTTCCTTTCGCGCTCCATCTCATCGCGCAGCGGTAATCGTGGCGAGTGCAGCCAGCCGTGTCGCCTCACCTACGATTTAACAAACGGCGCAGGCGAAACCTACATCAAAGGGCGACATCTGCTATCGGTGCGCGACCTCGACCTATCGGCGCATTTGGGCGCGATGCTCGATGCGGGTATCAACTCGTTCAAAATCGAGGGCCGACTCAAAGACCGAATCTATCTCCGTAACACGGTGAGCCACTATCGCCGTCTGCTGGACGAGCAGATTGCCTTGCGCAGTGATTGTCGAAGAGCGTCGGTGGGCGAATCACGCATAGAGTTTGCGCCCGACCCGTCGAAGAGCTTTACGCGCGGAGCAACCGACTACTTCTTCTGTGGCAAACGCTCCGGAGTGGCGTCATTCGACACGCCGAAATCGGTCGGCGAGAGCGTCGGACGCATTGTGAAGATGACACGCAGCACCATCACTCTCGACCGCGATACGGACCTTGCTACCGGCGACGGAATATGTTTTACGCTCAATGGCGAGCCGATTGGCACGAACATCAACGCCGTAGATGGGCGATGCGTAACACCCAATCGTGTGGAGGGAATGAGCGTTGGCACGGAGATATTCCGCAACTATAACCGACTCTTTGCCGCGTCGGTCGAGCGTAGTCGCATAAGGCGCGCGATTGCGACATCCGTCAGCGTACGCTTTGACGAAAATCATATCTCGCTCACGGCAACTGACGAGCAGGGTACCGAGGTAACCATCGTAAAAGAGTATGTCGGCGAAGAGCCGAAAAATGCAGAGAAGATGAGCCAAACCATACGCTCGACCATCGCAAAATCGGGCGATACGTGCTTCGATGTGCGTAACGTCGAGATTGGGCAGCCGCTGCGCTTTGTGCCTGCATCCCTGCTGTCGGCATTGCGGCGAGAAGTACTCGATGCGCTACTTGCAAAACGTATATCGTTGCACCGCCCAAGCCGTCCGTTTGTGGAGAATCCTGATGCACGCTATCCCGATGCGGTGCTCACCGAGCAGGATAACGTGACCAACTCCGCAGCCAAGCAGTTCTATGTCGATCACGGGGTAGGGCAGATTGCTGACGGTTTGGATTGTCGAGCGACGACGGAGGGTTGTCGGGTGATGGTTTCCGATTACTGTATTCGCCGTGAAATTGGGGAGTGCCTGTTGCAAAAGCCCACGCTGCGTGGCGACCTATATTTAGAGCGCGGTCGAAAACGATACAAACTCGAATTCGACTGCCGAAAGTGTCAAATGTCATTATACGACTGCTTATGAACATAAAGACCATATTCAAAGATTATCAACTGATTGATACGGGCGATGGCGAGAAGTTGGAGCGTTTCGGGCTCTACACTCTGCGCCGTCCCGAGCCGCAAGCCATCTGGCGAAAGACGCTCTCCGCGCAGGAGTGGGAACGTCGAGCCGATGCGTCGTTTTTGCGCGATGCGCGAAGTGACGAGCGAGGCGAGTGGCGACTCACACCGAAGATGCCGTCACGATGGTCGGTGCGATACGACTATAAGGATATGCACCTCTCGATGCGTTTGGGGCTCACGTCGTTCAAGCACGTCGGCATTTTTCCGGAGCAGGCGGCAAATTGGAACTTCATATACGATACGGTCGAGGAGATTCGCTCGCGTAAGGGTTCGGCTCGTGTGCTGAATCTGTTTGCCTACACGGGTGGAGCATCTCTCGCGGCACGCGCGGCAGGAGCCGAGGTGACGCACGTCGATTCGGTCAAGCAGGTTGTGACGTGGTCGCGCGAGAATATGGAGGCGAGTTCGTTGGACGGCATCCGTTGGATAGTCGAGGATGCGCTGAAATTCGTGCAGCGCGAAGTGCGACGCGGAAATCGTTACGACGGCATCATTCTTGACCCTCCGGCATACGGTCGAGGTGCCAATGGCGAGAAGTGGGTTTTGGAGGAGCATATTACGCCGATGCTCGAAGCGTGTGCCGAGTTGCTCGAAGGCAAATGCGCTTTTTTGGTGCTGAATCTATACTCGATGGGGCTCTCTTCAACCCTTGCACGTACCGCCGTCAGGGAGTGTTTTGGCGAGCCGAGCATCGAGGAGTGTGGCGAACTATACTTCGAGGATGAGGCGGCAAAGCAGTTGCCTTTGGGAACGTATTACAGATTCAAACGATAACAGATTATGACACTCTCTTTGTTTATCTTCGGATTGCTCAGCGGTGCGCTTGTCAACATCCTGGTTGGTATTATCGGCTCGCGTCGCAATATAGGTTTCGGTTGGGCGTTTCTGCTCTCGATTATCTTTACACCCGTTGTGGGTCTGCTCATTACGCTCATCTCCGACCCGCTGCCCGTCGGCGAACGTCGCTGGGGATGCATCGCAAATCTGATTTTGATTTGCGCCATCCTGTCGCTCATCCTGTTTGTGTTGGCGTTGGCGGGCGTGCTTGTCGTATAGATTAGAGTGTAGCCATAGCGGCCGGCAACCAATAGACCACAATGCCGCCGAGTGCCGAGAGCACGATTAGCAGAATCGGGTTGATTTTGCGGTATGCACCGTATAGTACCGCGAGAAAGAATACCCAACTCCACGTGTCGATGAAGTTGGCATCCGCCTTATCGGCAGGGAACATCAGCATCAGCGCAGCCGAGCATATCATACCGACCACAACCGGCTTCATTCCCGACACCACACCCTTCACGTACGTATTATCTTTCAGCGCGAGGAAGAATTTCGTAATCATCAGCATTACGGTCAGTGCCGGCAGACATACGGCAATCGTTGCCACCACCGAACCCCATACGCCGGCAATCTCGTAGCCGATGTAGGTTGCCGAGTTGATTGCAATCGGGCCGGGTGTGATTTGCGAAATGGCGACAATGTCGGCAAACTCCGACGCTGTGAGCCATCCGCGCTGACCGACGACTTCGTTTTGGATGAGCGACAACATTGCATAGCCGCCACCAAAACCGAAAAATCCGATTTTCAGATACGATATGAATAGTTGCAGGTATATCATCACTTGCCCTCCTTTCTCACTATCCACGCGCTCCACGCAAGACCCGCAGCCGCACCCGCAATCAATAGATATATGGGTGACAGACCCGTACCCCAGACAAGCAGTGCAACTGCTGCCGCGAGGGCAATCAGCCACGCGTGCATCCCACGCGCAAGACCCACAATCGGGGCTACAATCAGCGCAACTACGGCAGGTCGCATCGCTTTGAATGCGGCATCGACCACTGCATTGTTGCGCACATCCGCAAAGAAGATTGCCACCACCAGAATTATCACAAACGACGGAATTACGACGCCGGCAAGCGATGCCACCGCGCCCGCCAACCCTCTTATTTTATAGCCGACAAATACCGCCGTGTTGAGCGAAATCGGGCCCGGAGCCGATTGTGCAAGTGTTAGCAGGTCGAGAAAATCGGCACGCGCAATCCACGCTTTGCGGTCGATAACCTCGCGCTCGATAAGCGGAATCATCGCATAACCGCCACCAAATGTGAAGCAGCCGATTTTCAAAAACGATATGAAGAGTTGCCACAACATCGCACGAGCGTCAAAAAAACTACATATTATTTACAACGGAGACAATATTCGCTGCGACGACTGCTGCGGTTTCGGTGCGCAGACGCATACGTCCGAGCGTTACCTCCTCGAATCCGCACTCGACAGCCAAGCGAATCTCTTCTGCCGAGAAATCGCCCTCCGGTCCAATCAGCACAACTGCATTTTCGCCCGGATGCAGAGCCGACCCGAGATAGGCTTTGCCCACAATCGGCTCGGCGCAGTGTGCTATGAATTTGCGACCGGCAAATGGTCGGCGCACAAATTCGGATAGCGGCGTCATATCCTCCAACGACGGATGGTACGCTTTGAGCGACTGCTTGACGGCCGACGTGATGACCTTCATTTCGCGCTCGGGCTTAATCACGCGACGTTCGCTATGCTCGCACTCCAACGCCACAAACGCCTCGACGCCAATCTCGGTCGCCTTCTCCAAAAACCACTCATAGCGGTCGATATTCTTTGTTGGAGCAACCGCCATCGTGAGCCGATACGGCAGACGTTCCCACTCGCGCTCGGTCGAGACCACACGCACCGTGCAGTGCTTGGGTGCATCGGAGATGACCTCGCACAGGTGCAGATTGCCGCGCCCGTCGGTGATGTGAAGCGAGTCGCCCACCGTGAGACGAAGCACTTTGACTGCGTGGCGCGACTCCTCCTCCGAAAGCGTATATTCGGGAAGAGTCATATCCGGAGCATAAAAGAGTTGCATAGCGTTGAAAATATTATTACTTTTGCAATGTACAAAGGTAATAATTTTTTGCACAAATGAGACGTTATTTAATCGTATTATCCGTTTTATTGACAGCATTGACAATGACTGCTTGCAACAAACAGACCGAAAATCTCCCGAATCCGTTTTTCGAGGAGTGGACCACACCTTACGGCGTACCGCCATTCGAGAGTATCCGAACGTATCACTACGCTCCGGCTTTCGAGCGTGCGATGTCGCTCCATCTTGAAGAGATTGACGCCATTGCATCCAACGATGCCGACCCGTCGTTCGAGAATACGGTGGCGGCTATGGACCGCGCCGGCGAGATGTTGTCGAACGTGGCAAATGTATTTTCGATGCTCTGCGCTGCGGAGACAAATGAGGAGCTGATGGCTCTCGAAGCCGAAATTATGCCTCGCCTCTCGGCTCACAACGACGCAATCCTGATGAACGAACGTCTGTTCGAGCGTGTCAAGGCGGTCTATGAGTCGCGTTTGAGCAAAGATCTCGAAAAGGACCAGATTCGCCTTACGGAGAAGGTGTACGACCGCTTCGTGCGTAGCGGAGCATTGCTCGACGAGGAGAAGAAGGCGCGTTTGGCACAGATAAACGAGGAGTTGTCGGCCGCATCGGTGCGTTTCAGCAATAATGTGCTCGCCGAGAATAACAAGTTCGTCTTGCTGCTCGATGCCAAAGAGGTCGAGTCGTTGCCGAATACCGTACGCGAGAGCGCACGCGAAAAGGCGACATCGCTCGGCGAGGATGGAAAGTATGCCTTCACGCTGCATAAGCCGAGTATGTTGCCACTGCTTACGGCGATGAGCGACCGTGCAATCCGCGAGAAGGTCTATCGCGCATATCTGAATCGTGGCAATAACGGCGACGAGTACGACAATAAGCAGATTATCAACGATATGATTCGTCTGCGTACCGAGAAGGCACAACTGCTCGGTCACGCATCGTATGCCGAATATGTCATCTCCGAGCAGATGGCCAAGAGTCCGAAGGCGGTATATTCGCTCTTGGACGAGATTTGGACGCCGGCTCTCGAAAGCGCAAAGAGGGAGTTGGAAGAGATGATGTATATGTTCAAAGTCGATTTCTCGGAGGAGGGTTACACTTTCGAGCCGTGGGATTGGTGGTACTATGCCGACAAGGTGCGCCGTAATACGTACCAACTCAACGAGGATATTATCCGCTCGTACTTCTCGCTCGACAATGTGCGACAGGGCGTGTTCAATCTGGCAAATCGTCTCTACGGGCTCACATTCCGACCCGTATCGGTGCCGTTGTACCATCAGGAGATTTCGGCGTACGAGGTGCTGGATGCCGACAACAGCCATCTGGGCATTCTCTATTTCGACTTCTATCCGCGCGATGGTAAGGGTCAGGGTGCGTGGTGCGGCTACTTCCGCGAACAACGCTACGACGAGCAGGGCAATCGCACGGCTCCGGTTGTGAGCATCGTCTGCAACTTCCCTCGTCCGTCGGAGAGCGCGCCGTCGCTGCTCTCGATTGACGAGACGCAGACACTGTTCCACGAATTTGGACACGCGCTGCACTTCCTCTTTACGGATGTGCGCTATAATGGTTTGATTGGCGTGGAGGGCGACTTTGTGGAGTTGCCGTCGCAGATTATGGAGAATTGGGCGTTCGAGCCGGAGTTGTTGCGTGGCTATGCCGTGCACTACCGCACGAAGGAGGTCATTCGCGATGTGCTTATCCAGCGCATCAACGAGGCATCGAAGTTTAATCAGGGCTTCGCAACGACCGAGTTGGTTGCCTCGGCACTCTCCGACCTCGATATTCACTCCGTTACGGAGTACAAGCCGATTGATGTGGATGGCTTCGAGTATAACGCTCTCTACGAGCGCAGAGGTATGCTCTCGCAAATCGAGCCGCGCTACCACTACACCTATTTCGCCCATATCTTTGCCGGCGGATACTCGGCGGGCTACTACTTCTACGTCTGGGCAGAAGTGCTCGACAAGGATGCCTTTGCTGCCTTCCGCGAGAGTGGCGACGTCTTCAACCGCGATATGGCGACACGCTTCCGCACGGAGATTCTTTCGCGTGGAGGTTCGGACGATGGTATGGTGCTCTATAAGGCATTCCGAGGTGCAGAGCCGGATAAGACGGCAATGCTCAAAGCACGCGGTCTGTGGGAAGAGCCGGAGCCGGAGGAGGATGCGCAGAACGAGGATAACCAGAGCGAGGTAGAGGAGTAACGTGCCCATACCCATACTTATTTAATAAAATAATGTAAGAGAAACCAAAAAATAAACAATTATGAAAAAACTATTAGTATTTATGTCAGCATCACTGCTTATGGCAGGTTGTGGCGGCGAGCAGATGCCTGTCGCAGAACTGCCGCAAATCGACACCACAAACCCACTGCTTGCCGAGTGGGATACGCCGCATCAAACACCTCCGTTCGATAAAATCGAGTTGGAGCACTACGCTCCGGCTTTCGAGACCGCAATCGCTGTTTCGCGTGCCGAGGTCGATGCAATCGTGAACAATCCGGCAAAACCTACATTTGCAAATACCATCCTTGCACTCGAAAAGCAGGGCGCACTGCTCGACCGTATCGCAGGCGTGTTCTTTAACCTGAACGAGGCAAATACCTCGGAGCAGATGCAGAAGATTGCAATGGATGTCCAGCCGAAACTCACCGAACTCTCGAACGACGTATCGCTCAATCCGGAGTTGTTCAAGCGCGTGAAAGAGGTCTATGAGCATCCGGGCTTGTTCCTCTCGAAGGAGGACAAAAAGTTGCTCGAAGATACCTATAAGGGCTTCGTGCGTGGCGGTGCAAACCTCTCGGATGAGGATAAGGAACTCTATCGCCAATATACAAGCGAACTCTCGTCGCTCACGTTGCAGTTTGGTCAGAACTCGCTCGCTGCGACCAACGCTTTCTCGTATAACATCACTCGCGCCGAGCAGGTAGAGGAGCTCCCTGCATTCGTTAAGGAGGGGCTTGCAATGGAGGCAAAGGCACGTGGCGAGAAGGGTTGGACGGTGACACTCAAAGCACCGAGCTATGTTCCGTTTATGACCTACTCGTCGCAGCGCGAAATCAAAGAGACGCTCTGGAAGGCGTACAACTCGCGTGCGCTCGGTGGCGAGTTCGACAACTCGGACAACATCCGCCGCATCACCACTCTGCGTCTGCAAATCGCACGTCTGCTCGGCTACGGATGCTATGCAGATTACATCTTGGATAACCGTATGGCTCAAAATACGCAGACCGTAATGTCGTTCCTCGAAGAGTTGCGCGTGGCTACGAAGGAGTACGCCGAGAAGGACTACGCAATGGTTCGCGACTACGCCGTATCGCTCGGTTTCGAGGGCGAATTTATGCCGTGGGATTTCGGCTATTATAGCGAGAAGTTCCAAAACGAGAAGTACGCCGTAAGCGACGAACTTGTTAAGCCATACCTGAAACTCGATAACGTCATCGACGCTGTATTTATGCTTGCAAATCGCCTCTATGGCCTCACCTTTACGCCATCCGAGCAGATTACCGTATATCATCCGGATGTTACGGCTTACGAAGTGAAGGACGAGCGCGGTGAGCACCTCGCAGTTCTCTATCTCGACTTCTTCCCACGCGATGCGAAACGTTCGGGTGCGTGGATGACCGAGTTCCGTGGCACGTGCGTAGATGGCGACAAGGAGGTACGTCCGCTTGTGTCGCTCGTGATGAACTTCACCAAGCCGACCGAGACCACTCCGTCGTTGCTCACGTTCAACGAACTTACGACCTTCCTGCACGAGTTCGGCCACTCGTTGCACGGTATGCTTGCCAAGGGTAAGTACGAGTCGCTCAATGGTACAAGCGTATTCCGCGACTTCGTGGAGTTGCCTTCGCAGATTATGGAGAATTGGGCATACGAGAAGGAGTATCTCGACCTCTGGGCAAAGCACTACGAGACGGGCGAAACTATGCCTGCGGAGCTTATCGAGAAGGTTGTTGCTGCGAAGAACTATCTCGCTGCATACGGCAATATCCGCCAACTCTCGTTCGGTCTGACCGATATGGCTTGGCATACACTCACCGAACCTTATACGGGCGACATCGAGCAGTTCGAGAAGCAATCTATGGCTTCGACGCAGGTTGCACCGACCATCGCAGGTACGGCAATGGCTACCGCATTCGGCCATATCTTCTCGGGCGGTTACGCTGCCGGTTACTATGGCTATAAGTGGGCAGAGGTGTTGGCAGCCGACGGCTTCTCGCTCTTCCAGGAGAAGGGTATCTTCGACAGTGCAAGTGCTGCGAAATTCCGCAAATTGCTCTCGTCGGGCGGCCAGCGTCACCCGATGGACCTCTATGTCGAATTCCGTGGCCATAAGCCACAAACCAAAGCCCTTATCGACCAAATGGGCCTCGATAAGTAGCCCTTTCCGCTACATACAAACAACGGTGCTAATCCCATTTCGAGGTTGGCACCGTTTGTTGTTTACTTGCAATACGGCTCCGCGTCAAACTTGTTTGTAAGATAGTATATTCCATACAAACTATTGCGTAATGCAATCACATATCTCGTCATAATCGTGTTGAAAATTCCGAGCCGCCACGGACTGAACGATTCTGCTCGGGGCATAAGTACGCAAAACGGATAGTAATGTGGCTTTTCATAAATCACAAACCATCTTTCAACTTCTTTATGGAATCGACCGGTCGCCGCAGGCGAGTGGATACCGAGCAGGAGCAGTACAATCAAAGATTGTTTGTTTTTGTCTGATGCTTTTTGAAAAACTTGTTTTCAATAATAAGCATCAGACGAAATCAATTACTTGCGTTAGCAATACTGCTCCGCGTTAAACATTATTCCGAGCCGCCACCGACTGAACGATTCTGCTCGGGGCATAAGTACGCAAAACGGAGAGTTGTTAAAAAACTCTCCGCTTTCGTACCCCCGAGCAGAATCGAACTGCTATCTAAGGTTTAGGAAACCTTCGTTCTATCCGTTGAACTACAAGGGCAATTGGCTTGTGCGCAATTTATGCGTGTCGTGGCAAAGATATTGAAATTATAGTTTATCGACAAATTTCTGTACGGATTGGAAGTATTTGCGATTAGGGCGCGCATTGCGTTTCCATTCTCGGAATCGCTCCATCCGTTCGGGTATCTGGCGGTCGAGCCACTCGACCGTGTAGTAGAGTCCGCAGTCAATCAGGAGTGCGCTGCCAACCACCACGTAGAACTGCACATCGACCGATGCACCAGCCAACGTCGTCAGCCACCATATGCCGATAATCAACATATTGAGCGATACAACGCAAATCGCCGTGCCGATATGCGAAAAACCAAGCCCGATAAACATATGGTGCAGATGGGTCTTGTCGCCAACGAGTGGCGAGCCACCCTTAAAGATGCGAGCCATCATCACGCGCAACGTGTCGAATACGGGGATTGAGAGCAACGCGAACGCAAACGGGACAAGCCCGATGTTGTGCTGCTCGGCAAAGTTGTCGTATATCGGATTGGAGATAATCTCCATAACGAACGTAGAGATAATGACGCCCATCAATAACGAGCCGCTGTCGCCTGCAAACATCTTGGATGATTTGCCAAATGCGTTGTGCAACATAAACGGAACGAGCGAACCACAAGCGGCAACTGCCAACACGAAGAGTTGCACGTCGTTCTGCGAGTAGAATATGGTGGCAAAAATTGCACAGATACAGGTGCAGTAGAGCGAGAAGAGCCCATCTACACCGTCGATTAGGTTGAGCGAGTTGATGATGCCGACCACCGCGACGATAGTCAGCGCAATGGTGGCTGCGTAGGGTAGTTGCTCGATGCCCCACAGCCCGTGAAAGTTATTGAGCGACAGGTCACCGGCATATATGAGTATGAGTACGGCTATTATCTGTGCAACGAATCGCGAGCCGGCCGAGATGTCCAAAATATCATCCGTTGCGCCAACGTACGTCATAATCATCATTGCGGCAAATACGCCGAGCAGGGACGAACAATCGACCATCGCCCAACCGGCAACCGTGCCGATGATAATGCCGAAAAAGATGGCTATGCCACCGAGAACAGGCACCGGACGCAACTGCAATTTGCGTGTATTCGGGTTATCGACAATGTTCTTCTCTTTGGCCAGGCGCACCAAGTGTGGATGCGCGATGGCTACTGCGATGAACGATATGCATAGCGGCAATAGAGCCGTCAGTAAATCTCTCATACGTTTGAGTTTGTGTGGTGGTAATGTACCATTAATCACACAAAGATATAAAAAAATGCATAAAAACATATATGCTTTTTGAAATAATGTGCAGTTTTACTCTTTGGCTACTCATTTTGTGCAAATATTTTTTTGAGGGGACCGAGCTGTTGCTATGGCGAAAATTTAGGGAAGATGGTGCGAACCATTTTTTATTCTTAACTTTTGATTTCTGCCATATCGCTCGTCTGTAATTTATGGAGAAGAATCCTCGAAGAATCTCTGAAAAAATACCGGAAAAATGTAAAAAATGTAAAAAAACATAAAAAAATAACCGGTTTTTGCAAAAAGTTGGCATCAGATTTGGAGGGGGGGGGGAAATTTCATATATTTGCCCACCTTGTCTTTGAATTATCGCGGAATTGTAAGGTGGGTTAGTTGTGACAAGGTCTTGTTGCAATATTTATTTTTAACAAATTTAATATAGTAAGTAGGCCTATGGTTAGAGTTTTTAATGTGTATGCAACTCCGACGTTGGAGTATGCAGAATTTATCTCCGAGGAGGGCTTTTTTGTGAGTGACCCGGGGATAAGTTCCGGTGGCAGCGCCGATGATGGCGGACCGGATGATTTTGAGTATGAAGAGTGGTAAAATTAACAATGATTAGAGATGAAACAGAATACACAATTATTGAAATATTTGTTGTGCGGCGTAATCCTTCTTGTGGCGTGGTCGTGTGCGCATTGGGAAGATGAGTTGCCGATTGACAACCATTCGCAGCGAGAACTTACCTTTGAGACGCTGATTGAAGGTAGTGCAGATTCACGTATTGAGTTTGTCGATGAGCCGGGCAAGAAAAAACTCTCTTTGGATTGGAGTCGCGAAGGGGAGCGATTTACGTTGCTTAATACCAAAGGCGGACTCTATTCGTCGGTGTTTACGCAGATTTCGGGTACGAACAAATTCCGTGGAACGATTCCGGGCAAGGAGGGTACAGACGTTTTGTGTTACGATGTGACGGCCATTTATCCGGAGTTGAAGATGGAGGGCTCGGTACTATCGTACGATATCAGTGAGCAGAGTGGCGATTTGGAGAGTAAAAATATCGTGATGTTGGGATATGCCGAGGCCCCGAGCGGTGAATCTGGGGTTTTGCTTGACGAGAATGCGGTTATCAAATTTGAGAATATCGTAAGTTTGTTGAAGCCGACATTTAAGTTTAACAGCGAGTCCATCAATGCCGATATCAAAAGCATCAAAATAGAGTTGCCGAAACGTGCAACATCGTTGATGAGTATTGATGCAATGTATGGAACGGTGCAAAAGACGAACTATATCAATATTACGCGCGAAACACCTTCCGAAAACATATACATCTCGTTGCTCGGAACGATTGCGGATACGCTTTTGGATGACGAGGCGGCAGTTGCGCCGATACTCAAAAATGAGATCCTCATATTCTCGATTGTCACGACCGATGATACAAAATATCTTGGTCGTTTGATCGCCAACAAAGATTTGGAGTTTAGTAAGATTTATACGGCGACCGTTCCTGTAAGGAAGTTCGAGCCGGGCTTTGTGTGGTATAACGGTATCGAACCAAGTCTGCCGGAGACGATTTTGGCGACAGGCGATGGCTCGGAGCAGAATCCGTTCTGTATCTATACGGCAAACGATTTGCAGTTGCTGATGGATTGCGTGCACTATCCGGAGGCAGTAGCGGAGGCGTATGGCGAAGAGATGGCAGAGTATATTGCGACTGCGCACTACAAGCTCACGCACGATTTGACGATTGATAGCACAGACAGTGCTCCATGGACGCCAATTGGTCGATCAATGAGCACTCCGTTCCGTGGTACGTTTGATGGAGACGGTCACTTCATTGATGGCGAGATGGTATACAACGGAGAGCAGGCGGGAAGCGATGTCTGCTCGTTGTTCGGATTCTTCGGAGTTTCGTGCGGTACTATCAAAAATCTCAATATAACAGCCGATTTGCGTACCGTCAAAATTGATCATCTCTACCTTGGTGGTGGATTTATTGGCGAGGATAGTTTGTCCGGAGTGTCCGTTGGCTCGGTAGTGGGAGTCGTGTATAATGGAAATGTGTTGAATTGTAGCAATAGCGGAAAGGTTAATTGCGACTACTATTTCCCACTTCCGGCAACCGATAACGACGTTATAGGTGTTGTGGCTTGTGTCGGTGGTATTGCCGGAGTTGTGGCGAGCGACGAGTTCACATCGGTGGATGCAATGCCGATGATTTCAGGTTGTACCAATACGGGAGATGTGATACTCGCAGACCATACAGCGGAACGCGGAGTAAATCTGATAGCACCTGTTGGTGGTATCTGTGGTTGGCAAATGAATGCAGGCGTAACTGATTGTGTGAATGAGGGTGATATCTATGGCGCGGATGCATGCCAAATCATTGAAGGTACTAATCATAACATATCATGGAATATTGTAGCCGGTATTTCGGGTTGGGCTGTGAACGATGCGAACCTTATTCTTCATTGTGTCAATCGAGGAAATGTTTATGGCGGAGATGCCGCCTTCGAAGTTAAGGGTTTGCAGATGACTACGGCTGCGGGTCTGTGCGGAAGTTTAGAGGGTGTTATGGCCTACGATTGTATCAACTACGGAAAGGTGACGGAGGGCGTCGGTGGCGAAGATTTAGGTTACTTCCCGCGTTGGGATGACGAGAAAGATAAAGAGGGGGATTGGCCGGAGTCGAACGAATCGCAATCCACACGTGCTGCCGCAAATACAATGTGCGTGGGTATGACGAGCATCGGTCTTAAAGAGCTGATTGAGTTGTCTCGCAACAGAACACGATTTGAATTTAAAATCCAGGTGAAAGAGCAGACGACTTATGCCAATGTTGTGTTTCTCAATGACGGTTTTGTGTGCAGCTGCTGTAAGAATGCGAATGGCGACACAGGATATCTAACGCGTTGGAGTACGCCTATCGGCGATGCCTCGACCTTCCCGGAGTGCTTCATAGATATGAACTTGACCTGTCCGGGTACACATTAGAGATTTGCAATCAAATTATACTATTGTTTTTGCGATAAAAGAGGTTGTTAGTTAGTTAGTTAGTGCTCGTAGGGACAATAGGGTATTGCACAATCCTTCGGGGTCGTGCAATATTTTTTTTGTAGTTCGGAAAAATATGTGCAACTTTGTGTTGCGAAAAATGCAAATACGATTTTATACAAACAGATAACAATTATGACTAAACTTAACACTTCAAACTCGGTAATGGCTCTTGCCACTACCTTCGCCGATAAGGGCGATTGGACGATTGAACAACAATTCGTCTTGCAGATGGGTTCGTCGTATCTCTTTGCGCACGGTCTTGGTACGCCGCTTGCGAAGGACGCAGTGACCGAAGTAGAGGTGCCTGCCGATGGCGAATATACGCTGTTGGTGCGTACCAAGAACTGGACAAAGCATTGGTCGGATGGCCCTACGCCGGGCATCTTCTCGGTGCTGGTCGATGGCGAGGCCAACGAGATGACGTTCGGTACCGAGCAGGTGAATTGGTATTGGCAGAAGGGTGGTAAGCATTCGCTTAAAAAGGGTAAGCACACCATCGCTCTGCACGACTTGGCGGGCTTCGATGGTCGTTGCGATGCCGTGATTCTGACGCTCGCGGACGAGGTTCCGGGCGACTCGCTCGAAGAGTATTTCGAGGTGCGTAAGGCACTGCTCGGCGAGAATGTGCCGGAGGATAAGGGCTCGTTCGATTTCGTCGTTGTCGGTGGCGGTATCTCGGGTATCTGTGCCGCTTTGGCTGCTTCGCGTCTGGGTTTGAAGGTGGCCCTCATTCAGGATAGATATGTGCTTGGCGGTAACAACTCGTCGGAGGTGCGCGTCGGCTTGGGTGGTCAGATTAATATCGACCCTTATCCATCGCTCGGCTATCTGCTCAACGAGATTGGTCCCGACCGTATCGGTAACGCACGTGGCGCACACCACTATCAGGACGATAAGAAGATGCGCGTCGTTGCTGCCGAGCAGAATATCACACTCTTTATGGGCTATACCGTAGTCGAGGTCGAGAAATCGGGCGACTGCATCTCGTCGGTCGTAGCGCAGGAGGCAACCCAGCAGACACGTATCAAGGTGAGCGGCAAGTACTTCTCCGATTGTACGGGTGATGCCCACCTCGGATATATGGCGGGTGCCGAGTGCCGTATGGGTCGCGAGGCACGCTCGGAGTTTGGCGAGTCGCTTGCTCCGGAGAAGGCGGACGATATGACGATGGGTGTCTCGATTGAGTGGTATTGTGAGGATTGGAATACGCCGTGCGACTTCCCTGATTCGCTCGATTGGGGCTTGCGTCTCGATGAATATACGGTCGAGCCGGTACACCGCGCCAATTGGTATTGGGAGGTTGGTATGATGGACGATCAGGTAGCCGATGCCGAGAAGATTCGCGACTACGGTATGTACGTTGCATACTCGACATTCTCCTACTGCAAGAATCGCTACTCGAAGAAAGAGGATTGGCAGTGCACACACCTTACGTGGGTGTCGCACGTGTCGGGTAAGCGCGAATCGCGTCGTATCGTCGGCGACTACATCCTCCGCGAGCAGGATTTGACACGCCCTATCCACCACGAGGACGAGACCTGTACCACTACGTGGCGTATCGACCAGCACTATCCGATGGAGAAGAACTCGAAGGACTATCCTAATCAGGAGTGGCTCTCGTACGGTGTGCTGACCCCGATCGACTTCTACGCCCTGCCTTATCGTTGCTTCTACTCGAAGGATATCCGCAATATGTTTATGGCAGGTCGTAACATATCCGTTACGCACATCGCACTCGGCTCGACCCGTGTGATGCGTACGTGCGGTCTGATTGGCGAGGTTGTCGGAATGGCAGCCGCTGTCTGCGCTCGTCGCGAGGCATTCCCGCGTGATGTATATACAACCTACTTCGAGGATTTGAAGGAGTTGATGCGCAAGGGTACCGGTCGAACCGATGTGCCTTATACGCAGTTCTATCATCAGGTGGATCGTACGGGTCATCAGGCAGAAGACCGTTAAAAATTGATTTTAGGCGGTGTTTACTTCCGCTACCCCGCTTGTCGGCAAAGGGTAGTACGCGCAGTACAACCCTTCGCCTCCAATCAGGGCGAGCGTTGTAAACCCTCACCTAAAATACAATTTTGTTAAATCGGTTTTGTGCGGTGTTTACTTCCGTTAGCGTAATATGTCGCCAATGGGTAGTACGCGCAGTACAACCCTTCGCCTCCAATCAGGGCGAGCATTGTAAACCCTCACCTAAAATCAATTTGATAGCTCCTTAAATTATAAAAAATAACGACTCCATTGCGGAGTCGTTATTTTTTTGCGCCAATTTTTTGCGCCAATTTTTGCGCCAATCACACCACTATCGATTTAGTGTGCGTGCGAGTGGCCGTGCGAGTGTGCGTGGCCTGCGTGCGAGTGCTCGTGCTTGTGCTTTGCGAACTCCTCCTCGCTGAGCGTCTCGAATACCTTAACCTTAATATTGGCGAAGGCCTTGGTGAGTTGCTCCACCGAGTTCTTTGCAGCGTCGTAGGTAACCGTTACGCTCTTGGTTGCCACATCAATCTTCAAATTCTTGATACCGCGCTCGTAAGGGATGGTGTTTGTCACCTTCTTTGCGCAACCTTCACAATCGATATCGGTGATGAATACGGTTGTGACAATCTGCTTCTCCTGCTTCGGAGCCGCTGTCGAAACTGCTACTGCCAACAGTGCAGCAACAGCCATCAAAATAATCTTCTTCATAGGTCTATGTTTTATTGTTTGTCTATATTGCTGTTTATAAATTAAACGCTTATTCTACTCGTTTTAGTACAAGTTAAATCTTACACCGATATATATCTTTCGGCCCATCAGCGGACCCCAGATGCACGACGAGTTGAACGAAGCGTCGTAAGGGTTGGCTGCACCGATAATCGGCATCATATCCGGACGGTCGTGTTTCTGCGCCCACTTTGCCTGCGTGAAGCCGGCGATATTCTCGCAACCCAGATAGATATCCCAGTGCTTGATGCGGCGGCTTATCTGCGCATAGAACATCGGGTAGATAGGCGACTTTTGGCGTGCTGCCAAATCGCCATTCTGTGTCGGCAACCAACTGCTACCGTTGAGTTGGGCGGTGACGTCGAATATCCACTTGCGCATATTTGTTGCGTATTGCAGGTTGATGAGCGTCTTGAAGTTGCCGACCAGCGGACGAGCAACGAGTTGCTGCGAGCCATCGGCTCGTGTGATGGTGTAGCGGCTATCCGTCCAACGGAACGTGGCGAAGATATCGAAACGCTCGATAGGCGACCACGTGAGGTCGATTTGATAGGTGTTCGTAAACGAGCGGCCGTTGGTTGCATAGATGTGTATGCTCTCGGCGTCGCGCTCCTGATCGACGATGACGCTGTGGAAGAGTTGCGTGCGGAAATAATCGACGCTGATGGTCATATCGCGGTGTTTGACGGTCGAGATGGTCTGTGCAAACGAGCCACCGGCGGTGAGTGCCTTCTCCATACGGTTGAACTCGCGACCTGTACCATCATCAAATATGATGCGGCGACCCGTTGCGAGGATGCCGATGTTGTCGGTGATGATGTCGGTCGGACGGTGGCCCATACCTACCGAACCGCGAATGACGGTTGTCGGTGTGATGTTCCACTTGACGTGGCCACGCGGTGTGAGCAGATGGCGACGGAAGTAGAAGTTGTAGTCGTAACGCATACCTGCCACAATGGAGAGCTTCTCCTTGATGTTGTACGTATATTCGGCGTATGCTCCCACCTCGCTCTCGTTGCGGTCGAAGTTGCGCAGTACGAGCGATGGGTCTGCTGTAGCCCACTCGTTGGTGCTCTCCCACGTGTAGTCGGTGAGTGCCTCTTTGACGAAGCGCGTCGAGCCGGCGATGCCGACGATGAGCGACGAGCGCGGTGTGAAGTAGTGCGAGTACATCAGGTTGGCGTTTGCCATATGCTGACGGCCGATGTAGCCCTTATCGGCACCGAAATAGGAGTCTTCGTCGAAGTAGTCGTAGTCGGCTACGAAGGCGATATTCGAGCGCAATTCGTCGTTCGATTCAGGGTCGAAAACCGAAGCGCCGAGTGGCTTTCCGACCTTGAAATATGCGTTTACCTCCTCGTTTACAATCGACGAGCCGTAGATGTTTTGAGTTCTCCAATCGTTGCGCCACTCGCTGTCGTACGTATGTACAATGTCGTTGAATCGGTGGCCGTCGAAACTCGTCTTAAACATCATCATACCGCTGACACGATAGTCGTTTACGTACTTCGCGCCCCAACGCACCTGCGATCCGTCTTTGCCCTGATAGAGCCAACGGTTGGCGATGTTGAACTGCTGGCTCATCGGCAGGTCGTGAAATCCGTCTTTATCGTGGTCGTAACCCTTTGTGGTCATCGAGGCGTGCGCAAGAATGACGGTCGAGAGTCGCTTGTCCTTGGTTACGGGCAGAGCCGTCGAGAGGTTAATCTCGGGTTTGAGTTCGTTGTCGAAATAGAGGTTGAGGAACAGACGCTCCTCGTCGGTTGGCTTGCGGTGTTCGAGGTTGATTTGGCCGGTGATTGCCTCGTGACCCGACGTAACGGAGGTGATGCCTTTCGATACCTGAATCGAGTTGAGCCACATACCCGGCGTATAACTCAAACCGTAAGGTGCGCTCAAACCGCGCATAATGGTACGGTTTTCGTCCATAATCTGCGTGTAAGTACCTGCCAGACCGAGCATTTTGATTTGGCGTGCGCCCGAAATAGCGTCGCTGTAACCGACCGTAACCGAGGCCGAGTTCTCGAAACTCTCGGCGAGGTTGCAACACGCCATCTTACACAGACCGGCAAACGAGATGGTCTCGTTTTTGAGCAAACTCTCGTGGCGGATGAAGTTGCCCGCCGAGCCCTCGACAACGACGCTCTCCAACTCGACGCCCTGCGAGAGGCGCAGCTCGATGGTCGATATGCCGTTATCTACGCGGACGGTGTCGTTCGTATAGCCGAGAAACGAGCCGACCAGACGGTCGTAGCCCTTGACGCGGTGCAGCGTGAAGCGACCTTCGATGTCTGCCGCCTCGCCGACATTCGTGTCTGCCCAATATACCGATGCTCCCGGCATAGGGTTGCCCTCTATATCGACGACGCGACCCGTGATGTTCTGCGCGTAGGCATTCGCACCCGCAAAGAGCAGTGCAATGGCAAAAATTGCCGATTTTATAATCTTCTTCATTGTTTGATTTTCCGATTGTTAAACATAAACTTTTTCTCCGGTCACGTTGCCTGCCTTGTGCTGGCGTTGTGAGCGGATGTTGCGAGTGTTATGCTATAACCGGAGGTGCGCGAAGTGTGGCCGAAGTGCTTGTCGGCTCTTCGGGTAGTGGAGTTTTTCGCTTGGTGAGCGTCGCTACACGAATACCGACGGACGAGACCGTTTGGTCGGCAATCATTGCCGGCAGAGCGTAACATACGAGCGGCTCTGCGAGCGTGTTTGCGATGCGTGTTTTATCGTAGAGATCAATCTCTGTCGTGTGGTCGTGGTGGCAGTCGCACGCGTGATTGGTGCGAATGCCGTCACCTGCAAGAGGTGCGTGATGGTGGCAACACGCTACGGTGTGCTCACCCGAGCAGTGGTGCGTGCGGAAGTGTTCGCTGCGCGAGCAGTGGCAGAGAATGATGGTCAATGCGTAGCCGAGCACCGACGTTGCATAGACGGCGAGCAGCAGTGACGATATGACGCTTCTCAATTTCATCTTCCGAAGTGAACGCTTTTTTTGCGATTCGTTATACGAGGTTGCATTCGCGGAGTTTCTCGATCCACGCCTCTGCATCGCGTGTGGCAACATCCTCCGTAATATCGTAGTTTTCGAGCAGAATATCGCGAACGGTCTCGACCGTGAAATCGACACCCTGCAACTTCTCCCACAACAACAGCGACGTGCTGTTGAGGGCGATGACACGTGTCATATCGACACCGAATTTCCCCTGCATAATTACGACGCTCTCGCCGGCGATATTGCGAACTTTGTAACCCTCCTTGAACTTCATCGTTTTTTAATATCAAAATATTAACACGCTGCAAAGATAGATATTTTTTGCGAAAAAAACACCCCGCCGCCGCTCTTTTACGGTCAAAAAAGCAGATTGTTGAAAACTATTTTCGGGAAAAGTTCGTCGAAATGCCAAAAAAATGTATTTTTGCAAAGATTGTTAATATGGAATAATAGACGAAATTTTTATGTTCTCGTTACTTTTTTACATCTACATACTTGTAGAGCTTACATTTTTCTTCATTTTGTCGGTCATCGCCCTTGTGGTGTGCTTTCCGTTCGACAAGCCGCGCAGAGTTGTTCATTCGATTTCGCGCGCAATCTGTATGTGTTTCTGGCTCGTGCCTCCTACGTGGCGTCGCACGATTCGCGGCCGCGAGAAGATCGACCGTAACACTTCGTACGTGATAGCCATCAACCACAACTCGATGGCGGACATCTTGGCACTCTACTTCCTGCCGCTCAACTTCCGTTGGGTGAGCAAGCGAGAGGTATTCCGTATGCCGTATATCGGCCCGCTGCTCTCGATTCACGGCGATATCGCTATCGACCGAGGTCGTGGTACGGAGGCGATGCGCAAGGTTGTCGAGGATGGCAAGTTGTGGGTGTCGCGCGGAGCGTCGATTGCGATGTTCCCGGAGGGTACGCGCTCGAAGACTGGCGAGATTCAGCGTTTCAAGATGGGTGCGTTCGCTTTGGCAAAGGAGGCGGGCGTGGCTATCCTGCCGGTGGTGCTCGACGGAACACGCGATGTGATGAAGAAGAATTACCTCTTCAATTGGCGTAACCACCTGAAAATCTCGGTGCTCGACCCGATTCCTGCCGAGACGGTTGCTTCGGCGGAGCTCTCCGAGTTGATGACGCGCGTCCACGACGATATGGTGGAGGAGTTGGCGCGTATGCGTAGCGAAAAATAAAAAAAATAACGAGAAGAGGCGATTGTGGCGGGGCGGTCGCATCGCACTTGTGCGGTGCAGGGCGCGAAAGAGATTTGTGGCGAGTGTGAATGAGAGTCGCAGCGAGTGCGAAAGAGATTTGTGGCGAGTACGAATGGAAGTCACAGCGAGTGTGAAAGAGATTTGTGGCGAGTGTGAATGAGAGTCGCAGTGAGCCGACCCGTGTGCTTTGTGATAGAAAAAAAAGATTCAAAATATAGATGGCAGATTTACTTCAAACAAACAAATACGATGATGATTCGATAATCACCCTCTCGCCGCGAGAACACGTGCGTCTGCGTCCGGGTATGTATATCGGTAAGTTGGGCGACGGTACGATGTCGGACGACGGTATCTACGTGCTTATCAAGGAGGTGACCGACAACTCGCTCGACGAGTTTATGAACGGTTACGGCTCGCGTGTCGAGATTACGGTCGAGGATAACGTCGTTTCGGTGCGTGACTATGGTCGCGGTATTCCGTTGAAGTCGCTTGCGGCAGCCGTGAGTGTGATGAATACGGGTAGCAACTACGAGGAGGATGGCAAGAAGACCGTCGGTCTGAATGGTGTCGGCGTGAAGGCGGTGAATTTCCTGTCGAGCGAATTTACGGCTCGCTCGGTGCGTGACGGCGAGGCGCGTACGGTTACATTCTCGCAGGGATTGGAGCAAACCGACCGCTGGGAGAGTGGCGTGAAGGAGAAGGATGGTACGTTTATCTCGTTCCGCGTCGATGAGGAGGTCTTCGGCAAATACTCCTATAATTTGGAGTATATCGAGCAGATGGTGCGCAACTATACCTACCTGAACAAGGGGCTGACAATCACGCTCAATGGCGAGAGTTACAGCTCGAAAAACGGTCTGCTCGACCTGCTGAACGACAATATGGACGAGGAGCCGCTCTACGAGCCGATTCACCTCTCGGGCAAAGATATCGAGATTGTCGTGACGCACGGCAACCGCTACGGCGAGGGCTACTACTCGTTTGTCAATGGTCAATATACGCCACAGGGCGGTACGCATCAGGCGGCATTCCGCGAGGCGATTGTCAAGACGCTCAAAGAGTTCTACCATAAGGACTACGATCCGTCGGATATTCGCGGCTCGATTATCGCAGCCATCTCTATCAAGATTTCGAAACCACTTTTCGAGTCGCAGACCAAGATTAAACTCGGCTCGAAGGATATGTGGAAGGATGGTCCGTCGATTCGTCAGTTTGTGGGCGATTTTCTGGCGACCGAGTTGGATAACTACTTGCACAAACACCTCGACGTTGCGCAGGCCATCCAGCGTAAGATTGTAGATAACGAGAAGGAGCGCAAGGCGATTTCGGGCGTGCAGAAGAAGGCACGCGAGACGGCGAAGAAGTTGATGCTCAACAATAAAAACCTGCGCGACTGTAAGATTCACTATACCGACAAACACGAGTTGGCCGAGCAGACGATGATCTTCATCACGGAGGGTAATTCGGCTTCGGGCTCGATTACCAAGAGCCGTAATCCGCAGACGCAGGCGGTCTTCTCGTTGCGCGGAAAACCGCTCAACTCGTTCGGAATGAAGAAGACGATTGTCTATAAGAACGACGAGTTCAACTTCCTGCAAAATGCGCTCAATATCGACGACGATATGGATAATCTGCGTTATGCAAAGGTTATTATTGCGACCGATGCCGATGTGGATGGTATGCATATCCGACTGCTGTTGCTCACATACTTCCTGCAATTCTATCCCGACCTGATTCGTCGCGGTAACCTCTTTATCTTGCAGACGCCGCTCTTCCGTGTGCGTAACAAGAAGGAGACACACTACTGCTACTCGGAGGATGAGCGCGTGCGTGCCATCGCGCGTTGCGGTGCGAGTGCCGAGATTACGCGATTCAAAGGTTTGGGTGAGATTTCTCCCGACGAGTTTGCGGAGTTTATCGGCGATAAGATGCGTCTGGATAAGGTGCGCCTGACCAAAGATGACCCGATTCTCGATATGCTTACCTTCTATATGGGTAAGAATACCTACGACCGCCAGCAGTTTATCGTAAATAATCTGCGCGTTGAGGAGGATTTGATTGAGAGCGATTTGCAGATTGGCGGTGATGACGCGGAGGAGAACGAAGAGTAAAAACCGAGAGAACACAAAAGGGAGGTTTTATAAATGAGGTCGAGTTGATAAATTTACAAGCGACCGAAACAGAATCTTCCGACAACGAAATACTTTTTTGCTAAATTATAGAACATCACTATAATATGTCCGAACAGAGAGAAGATATAATCCGCGAGGAGGAGATTTCAGCCGACGAGGAGTTGGTTGCGACCGAACCCGGAAAATATGACCGACTGATGGCCGAGCAGAGCGTTCGCCGTCTGACGGGTATGTATAAAAATTGGTTTTTGGACTACGCTTCGTATGTGATTTTGGAGCGTGCCGTGCCGAATGTCGATGATGGTTTGAAACCCGTGCAGCGACGTATCCTGCACGCGATGAAGGTGGTCGATGACGGTCGCTACAATAAGGTGGCGAATGTCGTGGGCCAGACGATGCAGTACCACCCGCACGGCGATGCTTCGATTAAGGATGCGTTGGTGCAACTCGGTCAGAAGGAGTTGCTTATCGACTGTCAGGGTAACTGGGGTAACATCCTCACGGGCGACGAGGCAGCTGCGGCTCGTTATATCGAGGCGCGACTGTCGAAATTCGCGTTGGAGGTGGTCTATAACAAGAAGACCACCGAGTGGATGCTCTCGTACGATGGTCGTAAGGAGGAGCCGGTTACGCTGCCGGTGAAGTTCCCGTTGCTGTTGGCACAGGGTACGGAGGGTATCGCCGTAGGTTTGGCGTCGAAGATTCTGCCACACAACTTTTTGGAGTTGATAAACGCGTCGATTGCCTGCCTGCGTGGCGAGGAGTTCCAACTCTATCCCGACTTCCCGACGGGCGGTATGATTGACGTGTCGAAGTACAACGACGGTCTGCGTGGCGGTGTGGTTAAGGTGCGCGCCAAAATTTCGAAAATCGACAAGCGTACGTTGGCTATTACCGAGATTCCATTCTCGACGACAACCGAGTCGGTCAAGGATTCGATACTCAAAGCCAATGAGAAGGGTAAAATCAAGATTCGCCGCGTGGATGATAATACGGCTCAAAAGGCGGAGATTATCGTGCAGGTTGCCAACGACGAGTCGAGCGACCGTACGATTGATGCACTCTACGCCTTCACCTCGTGCGAGGTGTCGATTTCGCCAAACTCGTGCGTCATCCGCGACCGCAAGCCGGTATTTATGGGCGTGAGCGATATCCTGCGTCATTCGGTCGAGCGCACCAAGTCGTTGTTGCGTACCGAGTTGGAGATTCGTCTGGGCGAACTCAACGAGGCGTGGCACGCAGCATCGCTCGAACGTATCTTTATCGAGAATAAACTCTACCAACTCATCGAGGGCTGTAAGTCGCGCGAGCAAGCGTACGAGGCGGTCGATAAGGGGTTGGAGCCGTTCAAGAAGTTGTTGCGCCGCGAGGTGACAATTGAGGACGTACAGCGACTCACCGAGTTGAAATTTATCCGCATCTCGCGTTTCGACTCCGATAAGGCGGATAACGAGATTAAGCAGATCGAGCGCGATATCAAGCAAACGAAGCACGATTTGGCACATATAGTCGATTATACGATTGCATATTACGAGCATATCCGCGAGAAGTATGGCAAGGGTCACGAGCGTCGTACGGAGATTCGTTCATTCGATTCGATCGAGGCGACGAAGGTTGCTGTCTCGAATGCGAAACTCTATGTCGATCGCGCGGAGGGCTTCTTCGGTATCGGTAAGTCGATGAAGGATGCCGAGTATGTCTGCGACTGCTCGGATATCGACGATGTGATTGTAATTTTGAAGGATGGTCGCTACGTTATCAAGAAGGTGGCAGACAAGTGCTTCTTCGACAAGAATATTTATTATATAGGTGTCTTCAAGCGTAACGACGAGCGTACGATTTACAACATTCTCTATCGCGACGGCAAAAATGGTCCGATTATGATGAAGCGATGCGCCATTACCTCCATTACGCGCGATAAGGAGTACAACCTCACGAAGGGAACGCCGAAGAGCGACCTGCTCTATATGTCGGTCAATCCGAATGGCGAGGCAGAAGTGTTGAAGGTCTATTTCAAGCCGCGTCCGCGTTTGAAGAAGGTGATTGTCGATTTGGACTTCTCGACGCTCGCCATCAAGGGTCGTCAGAGTCAGGGTAACCTCTTCTCGCGTTACGGCATCCATAAGATTGTGCTGAAAGAGAAGGGTACATCGACGCTCGGCGGTCAAAATATCTGGTGGGATGACGATATTCGTCGCCTGAACAGCGATGGCCGCGGTCGCCTGCTTGGCGAGTTCAAGGGTGACGACCGTCTGGTAGTTTGGACATCGAAACACCAATACTACGTTACGGGCTTTGATGTCGCGCAACACTTCCCTGACGAGACTATTATGGTCGAGCGATACGTTGCCGACCGCGTATATAACCTCTGCTACTTCGACCGTGAACAGGGCTACTTCTATATGAAACGCTTCACGCTCGAAGCGAGCGACCGTCTGCAATCGTTCCTCGACGAGGATGGAGCAGCCGATTTCGTGTGCATCACCTCGGCTGTCGGAGCAAAACTCCGTATAACGTATAAGGGCGCACAGGCAACGCGTCCGGCAGACGAGATTTCGGTCGATGACTTTGTGGGCGTAAAGAGCCGTAAGGCGAAGGGTAAGCGACTCACGACATACGACGTCGATACGCTTGCTTTCATCGAGCCGGAGCCGAGCGAAGAGCCGGAGGAGGAGCCGGAGTCGGGCGAGCCGACGACTGGCGATGAGGATGGCGCAGCAAGTATCGATGCTTCGGATATGATTGACGATGCCGAGATTACGCCAATCGACAATAGCAGCACACCGTTGGAGATTATCCGCAACGAGATAGACGCTATGGTCGATCCCGAGCAGTTGAATCTCTTCTAAACGATAGACGAAGGGCGCGTATGCGGTTGTATTTGATTGGCTATATGGGCTGCGGCAAAAGTTCGATAGGTCGCAAGGTTGCCCGCAGGGGTGCTCTGCAATTTGTCGATACGGATGCCGAGGTCGAACGTGCGGAGGGTGCCTCGATTGCCGACATTATGCACTACGAGAGCGAGGAGTATTTCCGTCGGAGCGAACGTCGGGCATTGGAGGCGACGGCCGAGCAGAGCGATGTGGTTGTCTCGACCGGCGGAGGTCTGCCGATGTGGAGCGATAATATGCAACGCATTGCGGAGTTGGGCACTTCGGTCTATCTGCGCCGTTCGCCGGAGTCGATTCTTTCGCGTCTGTCGCCACACGGTCGTCAGAAACGCCCGAAATTCAGAGGGTTGAACGATGAAGAACTCTTGGCGTTTATGCATTCGCATCTCACCGAGCGCGAGCCGACCTACGTGCAAGCCGATGTGACGATTGATTGCGATGCGCATAGCGACGAGCAGGTGGTTGATATGATTCTTGCGCTGTTCGGTCAAGAACGATAATATGTGTTAATAATCAATAATTTATATACTAACTTGCAAAAAAAACATCCATTTGGTATGAAAAGATTTATTTTTGCGCTTGCGGTACTCGTCCTCTCTGCTACCGCAACGGCACAGATGAAGGTGTCGGGTACGCTGTCGGATGTAAACGGAAAGCCGGTTGCCGGAGTTACGGTGAGCGATGGCTTTACTTGCGTTCAGACGAATGCAAAAGGTCAATACAAGATGACTACGTCGAGCGACGCAGTGCATATTTTCTACTCGATTCCGGCGGAGTACAAAGTGCCGGTGAAGGATGGTCACCCCGATTTCTACAAGCGTTTGGATAAGAAGGTCAAGAAGTACGACTTTACGCTTACGCCGGCCGAGGGTGGCGCCGAGAAGCAGTTTCGTCTGCTGATGGTTGCCGACCCACAGGCGCAGTGTCCGTTCCACGTCAAGCGTTTCGAGCGCGAGACGGTGCCCGATATTCGTGCTTATGTCGATGCACAGTCGTTGCCGTGCTATGGTGTGACGTTGGGCGATATCGTATATACGGAGGGTAAGCATAAGACCAACTATCTGATGGAGCCGATGCGCCGTGCAATGTCGTACGAGAATACGCACCTGCTCTTTTTCCAGACCATCGGTAACCACGACTTCGACGAGCCACCCGTATCGCTCAGCAAGGGAACGAGTACGTACAACCTTGCCTATCAGCGCGCCTTCGAGCGTGTATTCGGTCCGGTAAACTACTCGTGGAATCGTGGCGATGTGCATATCGTCTCGATGAAGGACTATATCGCCGACGATAATCCTGACAAGTTCCGCTACCATAAGGAGCACGGCAATCCGTCGTTCACCGACGAGCAGGTCGAGTGGTTGCGTCAGGATTTGGCGGCCGTGTCGAAGGATAAGATGGTTATCCTGTGCCTGCATATCGGACTCTATAACCGTATGCGCAAGAATTGCAACGAGGTGCGTAAGTTAATCGCCCAATTTAAGGAGTCGCACATTATGATTGGTCACACCCACTTTATGAACCATAATGTCAATGCTTACGGTACGTTCGAGCACGTTCACGCTGCGGCAAGTGGTGCTTATTGGTGGTCGTGTGTCAATGGCGATGGTGCGCCGAACGGTTATACGATTTACGACGTTGATGGCGCACATATCAAGAATTGGTGGTATAAGGGTACGGGCCACGATATTTCGTACCAGATTCGTATGTATCGCGGCGATGCGGAGTTTGGTGGCGAGTTCGAGAAGTTCCGCTTCCCGTATTCGCACGATACGGTGCTTGCCAACGTCTTTATGGCCGACAAGTCGTGGCGTGTCGAGATGTACGAGGATGGTGTGCTGACGGGCGAGATGGAGCGTCTGCCGGTGACAAAGGATAGCGTGCCGGAGGCAAATTCGAGCCGCGATTGGTGGGCTGTCGGCTACCATATCGGCGTTATTGGTCGTAGTTACGGTAAGGTCGAGGGCGACAGCAAGTGGAACGGTGGCGGCCGTAAGGGCTACCTGACAAATTGTAACCACCTCTACAAGTTGCAGTTGAAGAATCCGGATGCACGCGAAATCAAGGTTGTGGCATACGACTCGAATGGCAATGTTTACGAGCAGACGCGCTTCACCGAGAGTGGCGACTACTCGGAGAATGCACTGACGAATCGTCTGCGACTGACCCCGCGTACGGAGTTGGACAAGAATTATTAATCGGCAACGTAGAGTGGCCGAGCAGAAGGTTTCGAGTGAGATGAGTAACAATAATCCGATAGGCGTTTTCGACTCGGGAATGGGCGGTTTGAGTGTGTGGAAGGTGCTGCGAGAGCATCTTCCGCACGAATCGTTGCTCTATTTCGGCGATGGCGCACGCTGTCCGTACGGAGCCCGTACGCGTGAGGAGGTGTTGCGCTTTACAGTCGAGGCGGTCGAGAAGATGCTCGCGCAGGGGTGCAAGATGATTGTGCTGGCGTGCAATACGGCGACGGCGGTGGCTGTCAAACACCTGCGGGCCACATATCCCGATGTGGTGTTTGTTGGTTTGGAGCCGGCCGTAAAACCGGCGGTGCTTTCGACCGAGAGTGGCATTGTGGCGGTGCTTGCTACGCGCCGTTCGCTCGAAGGTGACCTGTTTCGTCAAACTTCGCAACAATATGCCGACCGTGCGAAGATTCTCGCGGTCGTAGGCGAGGGATTTGTCGAGATTGTTGAGCAAAACGAGGAGCATACGCCCGAGGCCGAGCAGGCGGTGCGCCGCGTCGTAGAGCCGCTCATCGAGGCGGGTGCCGACCGTATCGTTCTGGGCTGTACGCACTATCCGTTCTTGCGCGAAGTGATAGAGCGAGTAGTCGGCGAGCGTCGTGTTGAGGTTATCGATTCGTCGGAGGCGGTCGAGCGTCGTGTGGAGTATCTGCTCGACGAGCGCGGTCTGCGAGCCGACGAGGACCATCTGCCGCAATACGAATTTGCAAGCGAGGCGGGCGAGGAGTATATCTCCAAGATGCGCGCAAAGGTCGGCTTGTAGTGTGGTGCGCTATCTTCACGGGGTAGATGGCAAGCGTATGACGTGCGTGCACAACGTCTTGGCGGCAATAATAGGGGAAGTGTGTAATGAGAGCCGTCGGGTCGCAATAAAAGGCGACGGGTGGTGGTAAGTTTCTTCAAAAAAGAGTCAAAACGACGTGCTAAAAATTGTAAAATAGCCGAAATTTTTATAATTTCACATCGAATATGCCCTTGTGCGCTTCGGTGCGATTTTTTATGCTCCGACCATTGCCGTAGGGCTCTTAACCGAAAGATACAGATTGAGATATGAGTAAAAATAGAAAACAGTCGTCAAAGACGGGCGCAGATACGGAGGTAAAGCGCGTCACGAAAGGCGAACGCGCGACCGCGACATCGCGCAACAGAGCGGGTGTAACCGAGGAGCGCTCGGCTGCCGGTACGGCAATGTGGATTGTCGGAATGTTGATTGTTCTGTTCGGCATCTTTGCGTTGGTGGCAATCATCTCCTACTTCTCGAATTGGCGAGGCGACTACGCCGCTATATATATGCCCGATGTGGAGAATCCGCGTTTCGATGGCTCGGTTGGCAATGTCTGTGGTCGGGTTGGCGCGCAACTTGCCCATTGGCTTATCGGCAGTTCGTTCGGTGTGTTCGGTCTGCTGACGGCATTTGTTGCTATCGTCCTCGGCGTAAATATCCTCTCCAAGCGTTTGCGCTATCTGAACCATACGGCACTCTCGTTGGTGTTGATAATGGCATTTGGCTCGCTGACGCTCGGCTTGATGTTCGATGCGCGTTGGGATATGTTCCATAGCGGTTGGGGCGGAGCGTTCGGTATCGAATCGGCTCGCCTGCTCAAATCGTTTATCGGCCCGATTGGCGGTTGGATTGTAGCCGTTGCGGGTTGGATATTGACGGGTGTGTTTATCAATATTCGCGTTATCGAAATTATCAATGGTTGGGGCAAGGGTGTTGCCGACCGAAGCAAACACCTCGCCGAGCGCGCCGAGGAACTTATCTCGCGCAACAAAACAACGGACGCAGAGCCGGTGCAGGAAGACGACGAGCAGTCGGAGCCGCAAGTTGTGCCGACGATTGCGGCGGCGGATGTGAATGAAACCCCTAATACGGATGATGCCGATGACGAGGAGGAGTCGTATGAGGAGTACGACGTCGAGGAGCAACCGAGTGCCGAAGATACGGCGACCCCGAAAGAGCCGATTACGCCGGTGCCGGTCTATCCGGTCGTGCCGCCATCCGAGCCAATAGTGCCGACGCCCGATTCATCCGCAGCCGAAGGTGGCTCGACCGAAGGAGATACGGCCGGGGGAGGTGCGCAACCGTCGAATATAAAGGTTATCGAGGTTACGGAGCATACCGAGGCGCAGGTGAGCGACCGCAAGGCCGACCGCCGTCCGTTCGATCCGGACCATACGCGCGGCTATAAATATCCGTCGATTGACCTTTTGGAGGACTATATGTCCAATTCGGTGGTGTCGGATGACGAGATACGCGAGAATAAGGACCTTATCGAGGAGACGTTAGGTAACTTCGGTATTCCGATTCGTGAAATGCGCGCAACGATTGGCCCGACGGTAACACTCTATGAGATTGTGCAGGAGGCGGGCGTCAAAATTTCGCGTATTCAGGGCTTGGCCCCCGATATCGCGCAGGCACTCAAAGCACGCGGTATCCGTATCATCGCGCCGATGCCTGAACGCGGAACGGTCGGTATCGAGGTGCCGAATCGCAATAAGGAGATTGTCTCGATGCGCTCGGCGGTGCGTTCCGAACGCTTCCAATCCTTCAAGGGCGAGTTGCCGGTGGTTATCGGTCGAAATATTCAGAACGAAAACGTGGTCTTCGACCTTGCCAAGATGCCTCACTTGCTCGTTGCAGGTGCTACGGGTATGGGTAAGTCGGTCGGTCTGAATGCGATTCTTACATCGTTGCTCTATCGCAAAGACCCGTCGCAACTCAAATTGGTGCTTATCGACCCGAAGATGGTCGAGTTCTCGCCGTATGCCAAACTCGAAGGTCACTTCCTTGCGAAGATGGCATCGGAGGATCGTGCGATTGTCATCGACCCGAAGAAGGCGGTCTATACGCTCAACTCGCTCTGTATCGAGATGGAGCAGCGTCTTGTAAAGTGTAGCAATGCGGGCGTTCGCGATATAAAGGGCTATAACGAGTTGGTGCGTAAGCGCGAGGTGGACGACGAGCAGATTATGCCGTATATCGTCGTGGTTATCGACGAGTTCGCCGACCTGATTATGATTGCGAAGGATGTCGAGATGCCGGTGATGCGTCTGGCTCAAAAGGCGCGTGCCGTGGGTATCCACCTCATCGTCGCGACGCAACGTCCGTCGGTGGATGTTATCACGGGTCGTATCAAGGCGAACTTCCCTGCGCGTATAGCATTCCGTGTGATGCAGATGATCGACTCGCGTACGATTATCGACCAACCGGGTGCCGACAAACTTATCGGTCGTGGCGATATGTTGCTCTCGAAGGATGGCGAGGTGATGCGTATCCAGTGTGCATTGGTCGAGGGCGATGAGGTTGAGGCAATTGTCAGCTCCATTGCAAAACAGCCGTCGCCAACCGGAATGGCGTACGCTCTGCCCGATTACGAAGAGGCAGGCGGTGGCGATGCCGCGTCGAGCGACTTGGGTAGCGAGGATAGTGGCGCACCTATCAGATACGACAAACTATTTGCCGATATCGCACGCGATGCGGTGTCGAGTGGTCAGATTTCGACTTCGTACATACAGCGCAACTATGAGGTTGGCTTCAATCGTGCAGGACGTATTATGACACAACTCGAACGCGCGGGCATCGTAGGCCCTCAAATCGGAGCCAAGCAGCGCGAAATAAAGTTCTACGATATGCCGTCGCTCGAAGCGAAGTTGCAGGAGCTGGGCGTGTTTTAATGAACCCCGATGAGCAGTAGTGGGAGGGAAGAATACGGAGAATAAAATAATAGTTACGAAATGTTTATGAAAAAGATACTTCGTTGCACGTTGATTTGCGCTTGTGCGGTGATATGCGTGGTGGGCAACTCTTCGGCACAACAGAGTGGCGAAGAGGTGTCGAAACAGCCGAGCGAGATTGCTGGCGAGCGCTTGTTGCGGGCGATGGAGAGCGAACTGCTTGCGTTGGGTTGCTACGAGGTTAAGTTCGGTATCGAGACGGACGGCTACTCTGCTGCGGGGCGATACGTCGTTGCGGGCAAGGATTTCTATCTGTCGGCAGAGGGCGTTGAGGTCTATGTGACGGGTGGCGTGAAGTATGAGGTGAATGCTGCAAAGCGCGAAATCACAATCGACGGCATAGAGTCGCTCGGTAGCGATATTGTGAGCAATCCGACTCGTGGTTTTACAACCTTGCTGAAAGATTATCGCGCGGAGGAGACCCTTGTCGATGGGTGCCGTGCAGTGCGACTTGTGCCACGTGAAGCGGCTCTCTCGTCGGAGAGTATCGTGGTGGTGGCGAACTCAGCGGCGCGTATGCCGTCGAAAATCGTCTATGCATCGAGCGAGGGCGCAATCACGGTGCGATTGAAGAGCGTTGGAGCGTGGCGCGACCTGTTGCCTCGTTTCGAGCGCGAAAAGTATCCCGATTACGAACTAATCGACTTCCGATAGCCCCCGAAATGGTCGAAAACTTACTTTTTTGCACAAAAGAGCGCGGAAAATTTTGTACATTCGGAAAAAAGCCCTAAATTAGTAGTGCGAAAAAACGCAATTGTGTAAAAAACGAAATAAAAACTTAAAAAACTTCAAGTTATGATTATCACATTTAATGAATTGCGCCGCATTAAGGACAGACTCCCAAGCGGCAGCTCGCAGCGCATTGCAGACGAACTCGGAATCGACGTAGATAGCGTACGTAACTATTTTGGTGGCAAGCACTTTGATGCAAAGACCGGCGTAGGAGTTCACTTTGAGCAGGGCCCGGACGGAGGTGTCGTTACGTTGGACGATACGGCAATCCTTGATGCTGCAATGCGTATTCTTAACGAACAAAAATAATTTGATTTTCGGGTGGGGCGAGTCTCCATTTCCCGCATATCACAAATGAGAGAGCCCGTCGCCGCGAAAGGTTAGGGGCTCTTTTTTTTGAGAGAGGTCTGCCTTTCGGTGGGCAATCTCTGCATTGTTGGCGGAGATGCGGGGTGAGTAGGGTTGCGTAACCACCTGCTTTTTGACGAAAAATCGAAAAACCTAAAACAATACAAACGATGAAAAAACTTATTATGTTGGTGGCGTCGTTCGCTTTTATGTTTAGCGCAACGGCTGCACAAAAGACCGAAATCAACTACGTTGATGCACAGACGCTGACTCATCTCGGTAAGATGTGCGAAACCGTTAATCCTTACCATCGTGTTGAGGTGTCGAAGTATCCTGAACTCAACAAGACGGAGGCAAATCTGCTCATCACCGCTTCGGGCGAGGCAATCGCTTTCGAGACGGATGCTACCGAAATCTGGGTACAGGCAGAGTATGGCCGTATCTCGTTCAACCGCGCAATGCCGGAGACGGCTGGTGCCGGCTTTAACCTCTATATCGAGCACGAGGGCGAGTTCGTTTGGGCTTCGTCGAAGGTTAATAAGGGTGGCCACGATAAGGATGGCAACTACAACCGTAGCAAACCGTTGAAGGTGCTTGGCAATATGGATAGTTCGATGCATCGTTGCTTGCTCTATCTGCCTCTCTTCTCGGAGCTTACATCGTTGAAGATTGGTGTTCCGGAGGGTGCTACGTTGCGCGCAATGGAGAATCCGTTCCGCCACCGTATCGCAATCTTTGGTTCGAGCTTCACGCACGGTTCGGGTGCAACCTGCGCAGGTCAAACCTATCCTGCATTCCTCTCGCGCCAGACGGGTCTCTATCTGTGCAGCTTCGGTATGAGCGGCAACAGCAAATTGCAGCGCGTGATGGGCGAAATCTTGGGTGGTACGAAGGCCGATGCCTATATCTGCGACGCATTCTCGAATCCGTCGGTTGAGCAGATTGGCGACCGTATCCGTCCATTCCTCAATGAGATTCGTCGCCAGAATCCGGAGGCGCCGGTAATCTTCTTGCGCACCATCTATCGCGACGGTCGTCTGTTCGATATGAAGGCCGAGAAGAAGGAGGCAAATCGTATTGCGTATGTGGATGAACTGATGAAGGTTATCTGCAAGGAGTATAAGAATGTATATTTCGTGGATGTTGAGAACCAGACCGGTACCGACTTTATGACCTCGGCCGACGGCGTACACCCTTGTTCGTGGGGTTACAAGCGTTGGGCTGACGCTATCCAGAAGCCGATTCAGAAGATTCTGAAAAAGCACGGTATCAAGTAGTATTCGCCCGAAAGATATTGTTACAGCAAGGTGGTGCGCAGATGCGTGCCACCTTGTTTTTTGTCGGGGCGAGGTTTGGTGGTCGCAAGATGGCATAGAATGGCATTCGGGCTGTCGCCCTTAATGGCAACCAACGGCAACGCACTCTGCGAGTGCTCAATGGTACTTTTTCTGTGGTTCCTTGTAATGGTGCTTGCATAGCACGAGCCAGTTCTATTGTGTCACCGCCTATTGCTCACCATAACGTGTGGCGTTTTTTTATATTTGCCTACTTCAAAAATTTCATCCTTGTATAAATAAAAATAAATTTCTAAATTTGCAGTTGCAATCGCAAGATTGCGTACATAATTTAGTGAAAGTGTTTCGCTAATTCTTGGAGATGAAATTTGGCGATTTTAAGAGAACAAGAATAACGAATCCTTACATCACTTGTATTAGTATGTTTTGGTGTATTATACTCCCCATACTGTACAGGTGTGGGGTGCTGTTTATTTGTTCTCGGGTTACGCCAAATACCTATTTCCAGATAAACGAAAAACCTCACACTTTCTTATTTTTAATAACTGCACATTTGAGGTTGATGGGCAAATAAAAACTTAAATAAAATGAAGAAGTTTTTAATTCTTGTCGCATTTGTAATGTCGTTATCTTGTGTAACCTTGTCGGTAAAGGCACAATGTGTAACAATTGGTATTCCGGAAGTTGTTGATAAAACACGTGGGCTTCCGTTGGCCGTAAAGTCGATGTTACGTAATAGTTTTACGGATGCTGTTAATTCGGTGCGTGGCTATGCCGCTTACGACCGTACATCAGATATTGATACTGTGCTTGACGAGCATATGTTTCAACAATCGGGTCTTGTTCGCGAATCTTCGATTAAGCAGATAAAAATGACGGGTGTACGTTATCTTTTGCTCTCTGAAGCCTCAATATACGATGGAAAATTATATGTTACAGCCAAGATTATGAATGTTGAAACGGCTCGTGTTGTCGCAACAGAGGATATCATAATGTATAACCATGCAATGGGCATTAAGCAGGGCTGCAAGGCATTAGCCCAACGTCTACTTGGTGTCGTCAAATAATTTAGATTATGAGAGGTATAAGAATACTTTTAAGCGTTGTTGCTATATTGCTCGGTACGACTAGTTCAGCACAACTAAAAACGGTAGCAATTACTGAGGTTGTGAATAAAAGTGGAGATTTGGAATATGTTCAAAGAGTAAAAATTAGAACCCATTTGACAGCAGCCATTAGTAAAAAACCTGGCTACTCAGCGGTCGATAGAGTTGATATTGCCCATATCTTGAACGAACAATCGTTTCAACGTACAGGTTTGGTTGATAACGCCACAATCAAGAAACTTGGCGCAATTACTGGTGCTGATTATGTTTTAATGATTGAAGCTGTTAAAACTAATCATAATACAGAAATTTATGTTGTTGTAAAGTTGTTAAATGTTGAAACGTCAGATATAAAGATGGTTAAAGATTTGACAATATCAACTGCAGCGATTGAGAACGGCTGTCAAGAGTTAGCAAACTTAATTATTGGCGGATATGGCTCGTCGGATAGCGCGGGAACGCAAGTTAATAAACCTGTATTGTTATATGACTACTTGATGGTATTTCCAAATGATTTAGGAATGTTTAGAACATCACCAACATCTATTATTGCAAATATTAATAGCAACAATACCTATGGTCGTAATAACTGGCGACTACCAACAAGAGAAGAGTTGTCTATAATAAGAAATTCAGCTACTATTATACCTGGTTATCAGAATATCCGTTATATGACTTCTGATGGTTATATTACTTATGATACGCCTGTTGCAGTTCGTTTGGTTTCTGAGATTACGTCAGAAGAAAAACGTGAAGCTGAACGTAATAGAGTTGAGAGAATGTTACAAGACGGATTGGGTCGTAATGGTATATATCAAGTTGGTGATTATTACAAAAAAGAGAATGTAGAAGGAGTTGTTTTCGCTGTTTCTGATGATGGTCGGCATGGTACAATTGTAGGAATGAAGTCTATGCAAGAATCTTGGTTTGCAGCACAAAAATGGTGTCAAAATTGTGGTATGGGATGGCGTCTGCCAACAAAGGAAGAGTTGTACGAAATAGTGCGAGTAAAAGCAATAGTAAATCAGCGTATTTCTGAGAAAGGAGGACATATAATTGAGTCAACCTGGTGTTGGTCTTCTAGTGCAATTACTAATAGCGCGTTTGGTGTATTGTTGAAAATTGATAGAGGAACGATATATGGAGGGTATTCAGATAAAAAAGAATGTAACTATGTTCGTGTTGTCTGTGGTTTTTAATTATTACAATAATTAACTTTTTTTTTGGGCGCGACTAGATAGATCGCGCTTTTTTTTGGCACGTAGCTCGGCTCGGACTTTTTACCACTTTCATATGTATATATTCTGCCATTTTGTCACACTTTTTGTCCGTTCGCGCTCTTTTTGGCATAGGATGCGTGGCGCGATGCGGGTTTTTGGCAGAAAAACGGGTTTGGCAAGAGGTTTGCTCGATAGTATGCCAAACGCCGTATAGGAGGCGTTGAAAAAACGAAAACAAACAAAATAATAAAAATAAAAACAGTAGAAAACTATGGGAAAGATTATTGGTATTGACTTGGGAACCACCAACTCGTGTGTGGCAGTAATGGAGGGCTCGGAGCCCGTTGTAATTCCTAACTCGGAGGGTCATCGCACAACTCCGTCGGTCGTGGCTTTCACGGACGGTGGCGAGCGTAAGGTAGGCGACCCGGCAAAGCGTCAGGCAATCACCAACCCGAAGCGTACGGTGTTCTCCATCAAGCGTTTTATGGGCGAGCGTTACGATAAGGTACAGAACGATATCGAGCGTGCTCCGTATAGCATCGTACAGGGTGCAAACAACACTCCGCGTGTGGAAATCGACGGTCGTCAATATACGCCGCAGGAGATTTCGGCCATCATCTTGCAGAAGATGAAGAAGACGGCGGAGGACTACCTCGGTCAGGAGGTTTCGGAGGCGGTAATCACCGTTCCGGCATACTTCTCCGATTCGCAGCGTCAGGCAACCAAGGAGGCGGGCGAGATTGCAGGTCTGAAAGTGCGCCGTATCATCAACGAGCCGACCGCAGCAGCACTCGCTTACGGTATGGACAAGAAGAACAAGGATATGAAGATTGCCGTTTACGACCTTGGTGGCGGTACGTTCGATATCTCGATTTTGGAGTTGGGCGACGGTGTATTTGAGGTTAAATCGACCAACGGTGATACGCACCTCGGTGGTGACGACTTCGACCACGTTCTCATCGACTATATGGCCGAGGCGTTCAAGGCAGAGCACGGCGTAGATTTGCGCCACGATGCAATGGCTTTGCAGCGTTTGAAGGAGGCAGCCGAGAAGGCGAAAATCGAGCTCTCGTCGTCGCAATCGACCGAAATCAACTTGCCGTACATTATGCCGATTAACGGTATTCCGCAGCACCTTGTAATGACGCTCACACGCGCGAAGTTCGAGCAGTTGTGCGACCACCTCGTGCAGAAGACCATCGAGCCGTGCCGTATCGCATTGCGTGATGCAGGTCTCTCGGCTTCGCAGATCGACGAGGTTATCTTGGTCGGTGGTTCGACCCGTATTCCTGCCATTCAGAAGATTGTCGAGGATTTCTTCGGCAAGACTCCGAACAAGAGCGTGAATCCGGACGAGGTAGTTGCTATCGGCGCATCGATTCAGGGTGGTGTGCTTACCGGCGAGGTTAAGGACGTGTTGCTTTTGGATGTCACTCCGCTGTCGCTCGGTATCGAGACTTTGGGAGGTGTGTTCACCAAACTCATCGAGGCAAACACCACTATCCCTACCCGCAAGAGCGAGGTATTCTCGACGGCAGCCGACAACCAGCCATCGGTAGAGATTAACGTCTGCCAGGGTGAGCGTCCGCTTGCAAAGGATAACAAGAGCATCGGCCGTTTCCACTTGGACGGCATCCCTGCTGCACCGCGTGGCGTTCCGCAGATTGAGGTGACGTTCGACATTGACGCTAACGGTATTCTGAACGTATCGGCAAAGGATAAGGGTACGGGCAAGGAGCAGAAGATTCGCATCGAGGCATCGAGCGGTCTGACCGAGCAGGAGATTCAGCGTATGCGCGACGAGGCGAAGGCAAACGAGGAGAAGGATAAGCAGGAGAAGGAGCGCATCGAGAAGATTAACGCTGCCGACTCGAATATCTTTGCTACCGAGAAGCAACTCAAAGAGTACGGTGACAAGATTCCGGCAGACAAGAAGTCGGCAATCGAGGGTGCGCTTGCGAAGTTGAAGGAGGCGCACAAGAATCAGGATATTGCTGCTATCGACACCGCTATTGCAGAACTCAATGCCGCTTGGCAGGCCGCATCGCAGGATATCTACGCTGCACAGCAACAGCAGCAGGGTGCTCAACAGCAGGGCGCACAGCAGCAGTCGGGCGCGCAGCAGTCGGAGCAGTCGCAGCCGGAGGATGTTGAGTTCGAGGAGGTAAAGTAGGCGAGGGCGCATCCTAAACGGGCGATTTTTGCTCGTGAGCATCTTGAAACGGGCGATTTTTGCTCGTGAGCATCTTGAAACGGGCGATTTTTGCTCGTGCGTACTTTGAAAATTCTATAAGAGAGGCGGGTCCCACACAGTTGGGGCTCGCTTTTTGTTTGTCGTGGTGGAGGTTTTGTGTCGGGAGTTTTGGTGTTATGCAAAAATGTGTTAATTTTGAGATAAAATTCAAATAAACAGACAAACGCTATGAAAAGAGTTGTAACGATTATCGGTTCCGGTATGATGGGCTCGGCACTCGCCTTCCCTGCCGCCGAGAATGGTCACGAGGTTAGATTGGTTGGCTCGCCGCTCGATCGCGATATTATTGATTGTTGCGTGAAGAGCAATCGCCACCCGAAATTCGACCGCGATTTCCCGTCGGGGGTCAAATTCTACCAGATTGACGACTACAAACGTGCCGTCGAGGGTGCCGATTTCGTTATCGGTGGCGTTTCGTCGTTCGGTGTGGATTGGTTTTTGGACGAGATTCTGACAAATCTCGATCCGCAACTGCCGGTGCTGTCGGTCACCAAAGGTCTTATCAATCTTGACGATGGCACGCTTATCAGTTATCCGGACTATTGGCAGCGTCAGCTCGCCAAGCGCGGCATCGTCCGCGAGGTGTGCGCCATTGGTGGCCCTTGCACCTCTTACGAACTTGTGTTCCACGACCAAACGGAGGTCGCTTTCTGTGGTAAGAATGCGGAGGTGTTGCGCTTGATGCGCGATACGTTGCGTACGTCGTACTACCACATATCGCTGACGCACGACGTCATCGGCTTGGAGAGTGCTGTTGCGCTGAAAAATGCCTATGCGCTCGGCGTTGCACTCACAATCGGTCTTGTCAATCGTAATCTGGGCGCAGATGCGGGTCTGCACTACAATTCGCAGGCGGGCTCGTTCTATCAGGCAGTGAAGGAGATGCGTCGCCTGCTTGCCATTCAGGGCGCAGAGTTCGATTGCGAGAATATCGGTATCGGCGACCTCTACGTTACGGTCTATGGCGGTCGTACGCGTAAAATCGGTATTCTGCTCGGCGAGGGCAAGAGTTACGACGAGGCGATGCAGATGCTCTCGGGCGTTACGTTGGAGTCGCTTGTTGTCGCTCGTCGCGTGGCGAAGGCAATCTATCGCAAAGCGGAGCTTGGCGAGGTCGATTTGAGGGATTTCCCGATGTTGGTACACGTCGAGAATATTCTCGAACACGGTGCCGATGCCGAACATCCGTGGGAGGCGTACACCTTTGAAAATCTCGGATAGCACACCTCTTTGCCGATAAATCCCTCTTGTTATACAACTTCTAACAGAGAAGGGCGTGTCTAAAAAACTTGTTAGACACGCCCTTGCTTTTTGGGGCGTTGCTTTTTAGTGGTTGCGCGATTGCGCTGACGTGGCGACTATGCGCAGATCGCTACTCGATAAAATACTCTTCGAGCGGACGGTAGCCGCGCTTCTGCATCAGGGCATTCCACGTGCGAGGCAACTCGATTTGTATGGTCTTGAAGCCGCCGCCCGGCATCGTCTGGCACTTGTTGCGGCTCTCGTCGCCCGTCACAAGGAATGCTGTCATTCCGCGCTTCATCGTAGGGATGGTCATCATCTGCTGCTCCGGCGAGTCGTGCCATACGGGTTTGGCTGTCATCTCGGCATCCTCGGTGCGCGACAGATGTCCTCGCCAATTACGAATCGGGTGTCGCTCCTCGGGCGATGAGCCGGGGTTGGCGTAGTAGTTGGCAAAGACGCGCTCGCTGAGTGGTCGGCGTGCAGTGCGAATCAAATCCGCTTCGAGAGCGTCGGGCGTGCTATATTTTGTGGCGAGATTCTCGGCTATCGGTTTGGTGAGAAGTATGGTGCGCGCGGTGTACTGCTTACCGCTTCCGAGCGCAAATTGGCATCGCTCGGTGATGTCCCACGCCAGCAACTCCATAATCTTCTGCGCATCGGTGGTCGAAGGTGCCATATTGTTGCCCCAAAGTAGCGTCGAAGTCACGGTTATAGTGCTGGTATTAAGCAAAAAACCCTCTCTTGCGTGGTATGGCATCCATCCTACGGCTCTGCACGCCGCCTCATCCTCTGCCATACACCACGGTATCGGATATCCGAACGTGCCCATACGATTCTGTTTGACGTAGTAGCCGGCCAAGTTCATCAGTGCAAGCCCCATAAAACGACCAATCGAGATGTTTGCCGCTTCGGAAATCTCGCCTTGTCCGCAACTGATACCGAGTTGTCGGGCAACGGGGCCATTCAACCAACAATATGGCATCCAGGCGTGGGTGCTTGCTATCGTTCGGCGAAATTCGGGCGCACCGATTGCCTTCGTGAGAGCGATGAGTATCGGCATATATTCGGGTTTGCAACCCGCCATAACGCCATTTACTGCCACGTGCCAAACAGTGGTGTTGCGGTGGGCAATGGGTAGCACGGCGACGGTCTCGTCCCAAGCCGAGTCGGTAAAGCGCAAAAACTCGCTGACGCGCTCGAATGTCGGAGGCGTGAATGGCAATCCGTCCGACCAATTCATCTCGCGGAAGTGGTCGTCTATCTCTTGCAGCGTGCCGAAGAAAACATCGTCGCGTATGCCGGCCGTACTGTTTGCGGGCGCGGTGCGCGACCTCTCGGAGTCGCTTATCGGAGTGGTCAGCGCACGGATGATTTGTGGCCAAAGCGTTTGGCGTGTGTGGTGTATCAACTCCTCTGTGGTGTGGGCGGCAAAGGCACCCGGATACTCGGCTACGCGCAACACCGACACACCGTTGTTGGCTGCCGTATAGCGTACCTGCTCGACAAACGATGGCGCGGCAATCGCTACCGAAGGGATGCCGACGTACTCTGCTGCGATACACGAGCCGACCTCCTTCGGAGTGCATAATCCGCAACCGCAGTTACCCGAAATGACGGCATCGACCTGCATCTGGCGCAGTCGCTCCTGAAATTCATCCTTCGAGCGACGTGTTACTCCCGGCGCAGGATATACGCCTGCCGACCCGATTTCGTCGAGTAGAATCACGTGTGCCGTAGGGTAGTGTTGCTCGATGAGTCGCTTGATTTCGGGATGGGTGGTGCGTGCCATAAAACTGCCACCGACGATAGCGATTCGCTTGCCGTCGAGGGTTGTAAGGCGTGGCGATTGCTCGATCATAGGAACGGTGGGGTGCCCGATAGGCGAGACAACGGCAAAACCATCGCCTCGCGTGGCGGTTGCTCCCGACTCGGTCTTACAATCTTCGTCGCACACTATGCGCGCACTCTGTGCTACGCTTGCGTGGTGCGCTACTATGGAGAGGAGTAAAATGGTGAAAAATCGTCGCATAGAAAATCTGTTTTTAGTTTTGCATATCACATCATAAGAGCGTCATTGTGGGGGAAGGTTAAAAATGCGTGCCAAGTGCTTATTCTCTTGTTGCCCGCGTGCGATAGCCATAGACGGTAGTGGTGTGCTGTCGAAAAGTTGCACAGCGTGGCCAATAATCGCTAAAATATGACTCGACGGGTTGTTAATTGGAAAATTTTTGCTATCTTTGCGTGCTTTATATGTATGTGTGCGTGCGATACGCGCGTATATGTGAGGCGTAAGGTGTTGATTAAAAACGCAAAACAACAAAATAATAATTAACAAATTTTAACTCAAATGCAAAGTAAAGGTTTTATCAAATTGGTAGCAATTCTGCTTGCATTGGCTTGTATTTACCAGCTTTCGTTCTCGTTCAAGACGCGTAGCGTAGAGAAGGATGCTGTTGAGTACGCTGCCAAATTCCCACAGGCGGAGCAGGTTGCTATGGAGCAGTACTACCTCGATTCGATTCAGAACAAGGTCGTTTACAACGTAGGTATTGCACAGTTCACTTACAAGCAGTGTAAGGAGAAGGAGGTTAATCTCGGTCTGGACTTGAAGGGCGGTATGAACGTGATGCTCGAAATTCAGGTTGAGGATGTTGTGAAATCGCTCGCAGGCGAGAGCAAGGACGATCCTGCTTTCGTTGCTGCAATCGAGAAGGCGGGTATCGCTCTTAAAGAGGGTACGGGCGACTATATCGGTTCGTTCGCAGAGGCGTATGCCGAGGCATCGAATGGTGCTCCGCTCGTGGACATCTTTATCAGCCCTGACCGCAAGGATATCAAGCCGGGTATGTCGGACGACGAGGTTGTGAAGATTCTTCGCCAGGAGACTGACGACGCTATCTCGGCTTCGTTCAACATTATCCGCAGCCGTATCGACCACTTCGGCGTTATGCAGCCAAATATCCAGCGTCTGCCTAACTCGAACCGTATCTTGGTCGAGTTGCCGGGCGTAAAGGAGCCGGAGCGTGTTCGTAAACTCTTGCAGGGTACCGCTTCGCTCGAATTCTGGACGACTTACAACGGTGCAGATCTGCTCCCTTCGTTGCTTCGCGCAGACCGTGTAGTGAAGAGCGTATATGGCGAGGAGTTGGCAGCCGAGCAGCAGGTGGCGGAGCCGGTAGCCGAGCAGTCGGAGACAACGGCCCTCATCGAGGAGGTTGCCGAGCAGCCGGCAGCCGAGCAGGCAGAACCAACCAGCCGTTATACTCGCGAGCAGAATCCGTTGCTTGCTCTCTTGAATCCTGATTATGCAGGTGGCGCAGTTATCGGTGCAGCAGTTGCAGCCGATGTTGCAACCATCAACAAATATCTGGCTTTGCCGGAGGTACGCGACTGCTTCCCTTCGGATGTTGCCTTCAAGTGGGCAATCAAGGGCGATGCTATGGCAGACGGTCGTCTGTTCCTCTATGCAATCAAGGTTGAGCGTTCGGATGGTAAAGCTCCGCTCGATGGTAGCGTAATCTCGGATGCACGTGCAACCTATGCACAGACGGGTGCTTCGGCAGAGGTTTCGATGTCGATGAACTCGAACGGTATCACCGAGTGGGCACAGCTCACGGCTGACAATATCGGCAAGTGCGTTGCTATCGTTTTGGATGGTTACGTATATTCGGCTCCGGTTGTTCGTCAGAAGATTGAGGGTGGTAACTCGTCGATTTCGGGCGACTTCACCATTCAGGAGGCACAGGACTTGGCAAACGTACTCAAATCGGGTAAGGTGCCTGCACCTGCACGCATTATTCAGGATACCGTAGTAGGTCCGTCGCTCGGTCAGGAGTCGATTAACTCGGGTCTGCTCTCGTTCGTTATCGCATTTATCCTCGTTCTGCTCTATATGGGCTTGTTCTACAAGACCGCAGGTTGGATGAGTGACATTGCGTTGCTTGCAAACGTATTCCTTTTGATGGGCTTCCTCGTTTCGTTCGGTGCCGTTCTCACCTTGCCGGGTATCGCCGGTATCGTACTGACGATGGGTATGGCAGTCGATGCGAACGTCATCATCTTCGAGCGTATCAAGGAGGAGTTGCGTGGCGGTAAGGGTCTTTCGGCAGCAATCAAGGATGGTTTCAAGAACGCTTACTCGGCAATTATCGACGGTAACCTTACCACGATTATCACCGGTATTGTTCTCTATATCTTCGGTAGCGGTCCGGTTCAGGGCTTTGCAACGACGCTCGTTATCGGTATCATTACTTCGCTCTTCTGCTCGATCTTCATCACTCGTCTGCTTATCGAGTGGATCGTAGCAAAGTGGGGCAAGATTGCGTTCTCGCGCAAGTGGTCGGAGAATTGGCTCTCGAACGTACACTTCGACTTCATTGGCAAGCGCAAGATTTCGTACGTTGTATCGGGTGCGCTCATTCTGATTGGTGCTGTGTCGCTCCTTATTCAGGGCTTGAACCTTGGCGTTGAGTTTACGGGTGGTCGTACATTCGTTGTACGTTTCGACCAGAATGTAACCGCCGAGCAGGTTCGTGCACAGTTGCAGGAGGCATTTGCCGATGCAGAGGATGCTGCAAACGCTTCGTTCGAGGTTAAGCAGTACGGTGAGGAGAACCAGATGCGTATCGTGACGCAGTACAAGCACGACGATACATCGGAGGCAACCACCGAGGAGGTTGAGATTTTGATTTACAACGCTCTCAAACCGCTCTATACGTATGATATTACGCTCGACGGCTTCAAGAATACGCAGGAGGATGTGAACGGTATCATTTCGGCCGACAAGATTGGTCCTGCTATTGCGAAGGATATGACAACCGGTGCTATTTGGGCAATTCTCTTCTCGCTCGTAGCAATCGGTCTCTACATCACCGCACGATTCAAGAAGTGGCAGTGGGCAACGGGTGCAACTCTCGCGCTCATCCACGACGCATTTATGATTATCGGTGCATTCTCGTTGCTCTACGCATTTATGCCGTTCAACTTGGAGATTGACCAGGCGTTCATCGCTGCTATCTTGACGATTATCGGTTACTCGATTAACGATACGGTGGTTATCTTCGACCGTATTCGTGAGTACAACCTGCTCTATCCGAAGCGTTCGATTCGTGAGAACATCAACAACGCTCTCTGTTCGACGCTCGCTCGTACGTTGAATACGTCGGGTACGACACTCGTAACCCTGTTTGCAATCTTCATCTTCGGTGGTGCGACGATTCGCGGTTTCGTATTCGCTCTCATCATCGGTATCGTCGTAGGTACCTACTCGTCGTTGTTCATCGCAACGCCGCTTGCTTACGATATGCTCCCGAAGAAGGATAAGGAGGCGTAATCATAAATCGACAGCAAAGGGGCGGCGTGCCGTTATGGTGCATACCGCCTCTTTTTATAATTATATAATATATATATGGTAAGCCGTATGGAGAATAAGATGTACTATGTGTCGCCATCGCTCGCAGAGGTTGCTCTGCGCATTGAGCGAGGATATGAACTGTCGAACGGAATCGAGCAGCCGGATTACGGCGGCGAGGATAATCTTTAACGCACACAAAAACGATTACAATGAAGAAGATTATCCGTTTGTTGGCTGTGGTGCTCGTGGGAGCATTCGCCACAATTTCGTGTTCGACCGACGCGCCATTCGAGGAGGTTGCTCCACCGAGTGCCGAGTGGGGCTTTTATGTTGATTTGAACTCTTCGTCGCGTATTTCGTTCGAGGATAACGAGTACGCTTGGGAGGGCGACGAGCGTTTGGGTGTCTATGTCGCTTCGTCGTTGCCTACACCTAATACCTATGCCGATGTGCAGTTGAAGGATGGTAAGGGCTATTGCGCTGTTACGACCAAACACTTCACGACGGGCGATAAGATGTATGTCTATCATCCGTTCTCGGATGTAAACGATGCATACGGAAGCAATAATGTACACCTCTACATCGCTTCGCGCCAGAGCGTTGAGGCGAATGTGCTCGATGCGTCGCTTGTGCCTATGGTGGGCGAACCACTTACGCTCAATGCGGACAAAACACAGACCGTATATATGCGTCCGTTGGCGGGTCTGCTCCGCTTTAAGGTCTATGCCTCGGGTAGTTATGCCGGCGAGACGCTCTCGTCGATTACCTACGCCGACGAAGATACGGCGATGACGGGCGAATTTGTGTTGGATGCTACGGCAGTAGGTGGCGAGCAGTGGGGACTCACGTCGGGTGACGAAAATTATGCTGTTGCTACGCTTGCCGAGTCGTACACCGTCGGCAAGAGCAAGGCGTCGGCATCGGTTGTGTATATGGTACTCGCTCCGAACAACTATTCGGGCGTGCTTACCGTTACGACCAACAAGGCGGTCTATACGTATGACTATGCAAAAGCGATTGAGCGCAACCACTACTACGACGTAAATATCGACCTCTCGAAGGCCACTTCGCGCAAGAGCGTCGAGGGCGAGTTCGGTGGTGGCGATGGTAGCGCAGCAAAGCCATACCTGATTGACGATGCTGCCGATTTGGTTGCACTCTCCAAAGTTTGTGCTACGAATGAGGCGTATCGCAACAAACACTATCGTCAGATTGCCGATATCGACCTCTCGAAGGTGTCATTCTCGCCAATCGGCTCGGAGGAGCTTCCGTTCGAGGGCGTGTACGATGGTGGCAACTTCTCGGTTAAGGGTATTGTGATTCCGGAGGCAAATACACTGCCTTGCGGAATGTTCGGATATGTGAAGAACGCGACGCTTCGCAATGTCGTTATCGACGGCATCACCAACAATGGTGCCGGTGGTAAGGTTGGTGGCGTTGTGGGCTGTGCCGAGAACTCGACCATCGAGTCGTGTGTGATGAATAGCGACCTCTACGCATCGGTGACCATCAGTGGCGGTATTGCCGGCTGGGTAAGTGGTGGTAAGGTATCGGGCTGTACGACCACCTCGACCATCAAGAGTATCACAAGCGAATGGGCGCAGAGTGGCGGTATTGTCGGCTATCTCTGTGACGGTGGCGTTGTTGAGAACTGTACGCTGTCGGGTAACGTGGCGTCGATGAGCAAGCGTATTGGCGGTATTGTCGGCGATTTGCGTGCATCGACGGTTAAGGGTTGCCGCGTGACAAGCGTTGCCGAGGTGTTCAATAATGCGCACTCGTGCGGCGGTATTGTCGGCGGTCACTATGGCGGTACGGTCAGCGATTGCGTTGTCGAGGGTACGATTGGCTCGCAGGGCGACTTCTGCGGTGGTATCTCGGGTTATTTCTCGTCGGGCGAGGTTCGCAATTGTGTTACGCAGGGCTCGGCTACGGTGATAACCTATAACGACCAGTGCGGTGGTATTGTGGGCTCGATTACCACATCTACCTTGTGTGTAATAGACGGTTGTGTATCCTATGCCGATGTGAGAGCATACCACTCGGTGGGCGGAGTTGTAGGTTATGTAAAACCATCGACTGCCGATGCAAAGGTTGTTATCACCAACTCGATGCACGTAGGTGGCGACCTCTTTGCAACGGGTCTTAATACGAGCAATTATAGTCTCGTTGGTGGTATTTGCGGTTGGACACACGGTTCGGGGACGGTTGTATATGCCAATGTGTGTGCTCGTCCGAAGAGTATGCGCGGTCTGTCGTATTGGGTTTCGCAGACGTCGAAGGCGGCTTATGGTGGTATTACCGGTTTCCGTAATGGCGCAAAGTCGGTTACCGTTAGCAATGTATATTCGGATGTGACAAGTGGCTCAATTTTGATTGATGATGCTCCGATTCAGAAGTCGATGATTCACTTTGGCTCGTTGTTTGGCCCGACGATTTCGATAAATGTTACTTCGGCATACTATTACGAAGGCGAGCAACCGGTTGGCGCAAACCACACCTCCTATGTTAAGGGCGAGGGTTGCACGGCGTTGAAGCAGGCGCAGATGACCGATGGTACGATGCTCGGCAAACTCAATGCGTATGTTGCTGCCAACACTACGGTTGAGGGCGTTACGTTGAGACAGTGGGTTGCAGGTGCCGACGGTTTCCCTGTGATTGCAGGTTTGCCACAGAATACCGCACCGGTTACGGCTGCACCGAAGAAGGTGAGCGTTATTGGCGACTCGATTTCGACCTTCCGAGGATATATCTCTTATGGTTATGGTGCGCACTATCCAACGACGGATGGCGACTTGAACCTCGTGGGTCAAACCTATTGGTGGCAACTCATCTACGACTATATGCAGAATGCCCGCTTGGAGCGAAATCTTGCCTATTCGACTACGGCTGTGGCGCGCTCGACAAATACCAAGTATAGCGAATCGGCGTGGTATGGTCAGGATTTCTGTACGCGATTTATCAATCAAGAAGGTTTGGGCGTTGCCGATGTCGTGCTGATTCACGGCGGAACCAACGACCGTGGCCATAATGTCGATGAGCTCGCTCCGGGTATCGGTATGCGAAGCGAGTCGGCACCAAGCGATACCGCTTTGGAGGCGTTGTATAAGGTGGCTGATGCCGCTACGACACGCGCACAGATTGAGGCGTTGAACGATACGACCTTCTGCGAGGCGTATATCAAACTGATATTGCTTATCAAGGAGCGTAATCCGAAGGTGAAGATTGTCTGCATCATTGGCGACTGCGTGTCGGGTGGTATTCAGAAGTCGATACATAAGATTGCCGCTCACTACGACGCGCGAGTTGTCGATTTGCTCGCCGTGAACGGTTATAACGACCAGACCTATATGCCGAAGCACGACTACAACCCATCGACGGGTGGTGGTTGTCACCCATCGGCAAAGGCGATGTCGTTCATCGCAAATAAGATCTACACCGAACTTGGTGCTTGGCTCGAAGAGTAGTGCCAAACTCTCGTAAATGTGAAATAATCCCGAATGTCGTAAGATGTTCGGGATTTTTTCATATCTTTGTTGTTATGAAACGATTGATTGAAAAATTGAAAGCGTGGTTTCGTGCGCTGACGCGTTACGTCTCGCCCGTATTTATGATGCTCTTTGTAGCGTCGTTTGTCTTGTGGTATATTGCCAAACTCAACTATACATATACGACCGATATGAACGTCAAGGTGAAAATCGGTAGCCATCGCTACGATATTCCGTGTGTGGTTGAGGGTAAGGGCACAAACCTATTCGGATACTTTATCTCTTCGTCGCGCCGCATTGCGGTTCCGCTCGAAGAGTTGCAGTGGACGGAGGTGACCGATGTGTCGGCCGTAACAGGTGTCTGCGATGTTACCTCTCCTACGCGCCGACTGCATATCGAGCCGCAATCGCTACAAAATGCCATTGCTATCCGTTTGAGCGATATTAAGATTCGTTCGATAGGTGCTGTGCCGGATGTTGTGGTGCCGAATGGCGAAGATTAGAGAGCAAGGGGGGCGAGAGAGTATGTTGCGTGTCGGAATATGCGGAGGTATCGGCAGCGGTAAGAGTACCGTCTGCCGAATGTTTGCTTCGCGCGGAGTTGCCGTCTATTCGGCAGACGAGCGTGCAAAGGAGTTGATGAGCAGCGATGCGGCTTTGCGCGATGCGCTTATCGCTACATTTGGCGCAGAGTGCTTTCGAGACGGGGTGCTCGATAGGGCATACCTTGCAGGGCGTGTCTTTGGCGATGAGGAGCAACTGCAACGGCTCAACGCGATTGTCCATCCGGCGGTGCGTGCCGATTTCCGGCGTTGGACATCGCAACAGACGGGCGAATATGTTATTATCGAGGCGGCGATTCTCTTCGAGGCGCATTTCGACGAAGAGGTAGATGTGACGCTCGCTGTTCTTGCGCCGGCATCGCTTCGCGCAGAGAGGGCTATGCAACGTGATGGAGCGTCGCGCGAGAAGATTGAGCAACGTATGGCGGCGCAGTGCTCGGACGACTATCTGGTGAGCCACGCCGATTATGCGATTGTGAATATCGCGTTGGAGGATGTCGAAAAGGATGTGGCGGAACTTCACCACCGCTTTCGGGTGATGGGCTCGCGCAGAATAGAGCCACGTGAGGAGAGTAATGAGTTATAGTAAGATAGATGATATAGACCTGCGTGCGAGGCAGGTTATGGCGATAGTCAATGTGACCGACGATTCGTTCTACGCAGCGAGTCGCAATGCGGGCTGCGATTGCTTGCAGACGACCATCAGCCGCCATATCGCTGACGGAGCATCGATTCTCGACATCGGTGGCTATTCGTCGCGCCCGGGGGCTGCCGATATTCCGTTGGAGGAGGAGTGGCGCAGGGTAGATATGGGCGTCGGAGCAGTAAGATGTCGCGAGGATGCGGGTGCCGATACTCCGATTTCGATTGATACGTTTCGCTCGGAGATTGTCCGCCGTACGGTCGAGCGTTATGGCCGCGTTATGGTAAACGATATTACGGGTGGCGATGGCGACGAGCGTATGTGGCAGACGGTGGCGGAGTTGGATTTGCCGTATGTCTTGATGCATATGCGCGGAACGCCACGCACGATGCAACAACTTGCTACGTACGACGATGTTGTGCAGCAGGTGTGCGACGATTTGCAGGCGAAGGCGGAGCGACTCCTCGCGTGCGGACTCTCGCCAAAGCGTGTGGTGATTGACCCGGGCTTTGGCTTTGCAAAAACTGTGGAGCAGAACTATGCGCTGTTGCACCATTTGGAGAGCGTATGCCGCTTGGGCTTTCCGGTGTTGGTCGGGCTGTCGCGTAAGTCGATGATAACGCGCCTGCTCGACATCGAGCCAAAGGATGCGCTGTGCGGTACGCAGGTGCTATGTTGGGAGGCACTGCGTCAGGGTGCTTCGATTTTGCGCGTTCACGATGTGCGCGAGACGATGGCGACGGTGCGAATGTACGAAACATTTATTAGAGAATAGATATGATAAGGGCTACGGATATACGGAAACGGTTTGGGGCGGTGGAGGCACTCGGCGGTGTGTCGTTGGAGGTTGCACAGGCGGAGATTGTTGCCATCGTGGGTGCGAGTGGCGCAGGAAAGAGTACTCTGTTGCAGATTCTCGGAACACTGCTTGCGCCGGATTCGGGCCGTGTGGAGATTGCCGGTGTGGATGTGTCGCAACTCAAAGCCAAAGAGATAGCGAAGTTCCGCAATCGCCATATCGGCTTTGTGTTCCAATTTCATCATCTGCTCCCCGAATTTTCTGCCATAGAGAATGTTATGATGCCGTCGCTGTTGGGCGGTTGCTCGCGCCGTGAGGCGGAGAGCCGTGCTACGGAGTTGCTCGAAATGGTGGGTATGCAGCATCGTGCCACGCATCGACCCTCCGAGATGTCGGGTGGCGAACAGCAACGCGTGGCGATAGCGCGCGCCCTGATAAACCGTCCGTCGGTGGTCTTTGCCGACGAGCCGACAGGTAACCTCGATACGCGTAATCGTGATGAGATTCAGCGACTGCTCTACGATGTGCGCGACCGCTTCAACCAAACAATAGTCCTTGTTACACACGATGAGACGTTGGCATCGTCTGCCGACCGAAAAATTGTTATGAGCGATGGCCGAATACTCTGATGCGACATACGAATCGCTGCGCGATATGCTTGAATACCTGCACGATAAGTACAATCGGCCGGAGTTTGTCGAGTGCGACCCGATAAGCATTCCGCACGCATTCTATGATGTGCGCGACCGCGAGATTGCCGGTTTGTTGGCCGCCACCATTGCGTGGGGCAACCGCCGTGCGATTGTGCGTAGTGCGCGTCGTATGGTCGAGTATATGGATGGTGCGCCGTACGACTTTGTGTGCAATGCGAGCGAGGGTGACTTGGCGCGTTTGCGAACATTCGTGCATCGCACGTTCAATGGTGAGGATTTCATAGACTTTGTGCGTGCAATGCGCTCGGTGTGCGAGCGTTACGGCTCGATTGGCGAACTATTTCAGGGCTCGTACGAGCGTCTTGGCTCGATGGCGGCGGTGCTTTCGCACGTGCGTCGCGAGTTCTTCTCGGTTGAACATAATCCGCATTGCGAGAAACACTTCTCGTCGATAGATAAGGGTGCTGCGTGCAAACGTCTGAATATGTACGCGCGTTGGTTTGTCAGACGCGATAATCGCGGTGTAGATTTTGGCGATTGGCAACGTATTCCGATGTCGGCACTCTACCTCCCACTCGATGTCCATTCGGGAAATATGGGGCGTGCGCTCGGTCTGCTGACGCGTCGTCAGAGCGATTGGCGTGCGACGGAGGAGATTACGGCGGCTCTGCGACGTTTCGATGCCGAAGACCCGGTGCGTTACGACTTCTCGCTCTTCGGTGCCGGCATAGACGGATTTTTGAAACAATAACGCGAACGGGGCGAGTATGTCGGTTTTTCGATTCAAACATTTCGAGGTCGAGCAGTCGAACGTGGCGATGAAGGTCGGCACGGACGGCGTGTTGCTTGGTGCTTGGTGCTCGCTCGACGGGGCGCATCGCGTTCTGGATTTGGGCACAGGTACGGGTGTCATTGCGTTGATGGTTGCCGAGCGTTGCGCGGCCGAGCAGATTGTGGGTGTCGATATAGATGATGCGGCAGCTCGTTGCGCAAGCTCCAATTTTGCACACTCGCCGTGGGCTGCGCGTCTGCACGCTCGCCGACAAGCGGCACAAACCATCGAGGGCGAGAGGTTCGATGTGATTGTCAGCAATCCTCCATACTTTGTCGATTCGTTGCTTTCGCCTGATGCGCGCCGTACGACGGCTCGTCACACAACCGAGATAACTTTTGCGGAGTTGGCGGCAACCTCCGAGCGATTGCTCGCGCCGGAGGGTCGTTTGGCGTTGATTCTTCCGCCGGAGCAGATGGCTCAATTTGCCTCCGAGACACAATTGCGGATGGTGCGCCGATGCGATGTGCGTTCGGTGCCCGGTGGTGCAGTTAAGCGCGTTATGGCAGAGTTTGCTGCCGGCTTGCAACCGCGAGAACCGCTCTTCGAGACGCTGACCATCGAGACCGATGTGCGTGGTGAGTTCAGCGCAGAATATAGGGCTTTGACCAAGGAATTTTATCTGAAATTTTGATTATCGCGCGAAAAGAGTTAATTTCGCAGAAAAGAATACAAGAAACCGATGAAACGATTGATTATTTTGACGATTACCTGCCTTGTGGCAGTGGCTGCAATGGCGCAGACCGCAGAGCGCGTAGGCGTTTATAATGATAACGGAAAGGTCTGCTTCTCGCAACCGACGAGTAGCGTGACGGTGGTGCTGGACGTCGAGCGTCGCACCTTTACGCCGGGCGAGTTGGCTCGTTACGCGCAGAAGTATCTGGGCGTTCGCGCATCGCTTGCACCGCGTACGGAGTGCAAACTGCTCTCGGCGTCGATTGTCACCGATGCATCAGCGTTGAAGGAGCCATCGGCACAGGCAGTTGCAACGTCGGAGGGCGTATCGCCTCTTCCGGCATATCGTACCGATGGTCGCGCGATGACGCAGGAGCAGCAGGCGTCGGCCGCTGCCGAGATGATATTCTCGTTGCGTCGTCATCGTACGGAGCTAATTACGGGCGATGCGGGCGAGTATGTCTTTGGTGCGGGTCTGCAATCGGCATTGGACGAGATTTCGCGCTTGGAGGCGGAGTTGCTTGCTCTGTTCTATGGTACGGAGCGCGCAGAGCGCGTCGAGCGTCGTTTCGAGATTACGCCGACTTCGACAGAGAAGGATTATGTCTTGTGTCGTTATCGTGACGATGAGGGTGTTGTTTCGACCTCCGACCTGTCGGGCGAGATTGTGATGTTGCACATCGAGCCACAGCCGACCGACGTGTCGTACGTGCCACTTGCCGACGAGAAGGCGAAAATCACTCATACGTATATCATCCCAGCATCGTGCCACAGCGTACTGTTGTGCGGTACGCGCGAGATTGCGGCGGCAACGCTCACGCTCTATCAATATGGCACTCGCGTGGAGATTCTTCCTGTAAAATAATCGGAGCCGAGATAGAGCCGAAGCAATCCGACGTGAGAGTGTGATGTGTAACTCGCACGGCTTAAATTGCGCTGCAACTCTTCTTCACGGCCGATAATACAAACCGAATATGCAAAACTACACTTCGCGTATGGTCTCCCTGATGGGTGCACTGCGTAAAGCGATGAACGGAGCTGTGCTCGATACGTTTCGCCTCTATGGTGCCGATTATGGGATGAACTATGGCGTGGCGATTCATACGTTGCGCGATATGGCGCGTGAGGTTGGCGAGGATGATGGCTTTGCCCGATTTCTCTATCGTCAGCAGGTGCGCGAGTTGCGACTCATCGCTTTGTGGACGGCATCGCCAGCCGAGGTGCGCAGTGCGGAGGATGTCGCGTTTTGGGCGTCGGGCATCATCAATTCGGAGGTTGCCGAACAGGCAGCCCAGGCGTTGCTGTCGCGTGTAGAGTCGATTGACGAGTTGCTCGTGGCGTGGTGTGATGGCGCAAACGAACTGCTCGCTTATGCGGCTATGCTTGCCGCCTCGCGTAGTGCGAAGGTCGATGCCGAGCGTGCTGCCGATGCTGTTGTGCGTAGCGTGCGCAACTTCCCAAATAACCATCTTGCGGCGCAGGGTGCGGTGGCACTTACCGTGTCGCTCATCGAAAAAAATCGCCCGACAGTGAACCGATTGCTCGCTCTGTCGGACGATACTCCTTCTGCCGCATATCTGCGCGAAGAGGTGGCGTGGCGATTGGATTACTAATCGTCGAAATGCTCCTCGTGGCGCGTGTCGAATATGTGACGGGCAAGTTCCGCGATGTTGTTGATACGGATAACCTCGATGCCCGAAATCTTCTTCTGTTGTGCGACGTAACCCGAAACGATGATACGCTTGAAACCAAGGCGTGCTGCCTCGGCTATGCGCTGCTCGGTGCGTGGCGCAGGGCGAACTTCGCCCGACAGACCCACCTCGCCGGCAAGTGCCAAACGCTCGCGTAGCGGGCGGTCGAAGTAGGAGGATATGACTGCGGCAACCACCGCCAAATCGAGCCCCGTGTCGGAGATGCGGAAACCTCCTGCAAAGTTCAAAAAGACATCCTTCTGAAACATCTTCATTCCGACCCTCTTTTCGAGGATAGCCAACAACATATTCATACGGCGTGTGTCGTAGCCGGTTGTGTTGCGTTGCGGAGTGCCGTATGTCGCCTGACCGACGAGTGCCTGTACCTCGATAAGGTATGGACGTATGCCGTCAACCGCCGCACCGACCGCAATGCCGGCAAGTGGCTCGTCGTAGTGCGTCAGCAATACCTCCGAAGGGTTTTCGACGCTGCGCAGACCGTCGCCCAACATCTCGAATACGCCGATTTCCGCCGTCGCACCAAAGCGGTTCTTGATGCCGCGCAGAATGCGGTATATGTTGTTGCTGTCGCCCTCGAATTGCAGAACGACATCGACAATATGTTCCAAAATCTTCGGGCCCGCAATGGTGCCCTCTTTGGTTATGTGGCCGATGATAAATATGGCGGTACCCGTTGCCTTGGCATATTTGAGCAGCGTTGCTGCACACTCGCGTATCTGCGATACGCTGCCTGCCGACGACTCGACAAGGTCGGTGTACATCGTCTGTATGGAGTCGATGACCACCACGTCGGGTTGCAACTCGTCAATCTGCGATACGATATTTTCGAGCAGCGTCTCGGTATAGACGATACACTCGTCGTTGTGGATACCGATACGCTCGGCACGCATCCGAATCTGCTCGGCCGACTCCTCACCCGAGACGTAGAGCGTTTTGAGCGAGTTGGCCGAGAGTGCAAGTTGCAGCGAGAGGGTTGATTTGCCGATACCCGGCTCACCACCGAGCAGTACGAGCGAGCCACGCACAAGTCCGCCACCGAGCACGCGATTAACCTCGCTGTTGCCGGTGTCGATTCGCTCGGTTGTGCCGCTTTGGATGTCGCGCACACGTTGAGGTCGTGCCGAAGGGATTGCTCCTGCGGTTACAGCCGCAGGTACGGATGCGCTCTGCTTGGCGATAATCTCCTCCGTAAAGGAGTTCCACGCGCCACACGAAGGGCAACGTCCCAACCACTTTGGCGCCTCGAAACCGCACTCGCGGCAAAAATATGCACGTTTGACTTTTGTTGCCATTGCCGATAGTCGTTATTTGAAAAATTTGTAGATGTCGTTACCGTTGGCAAAGATGAAGAGTGCCAAAATCAGAGCAAGACCGATGTATTGTGCCACCTCCAACACCTTGTCGCTCACCTTGCGGCGGGTAATCATCTCCCAAAGCGTGAAGAGTGTGTGTCCGCCGTCCAAGCCCGGAATCGGGATGATGTTCATTATGGCGAGGATAATCGAGAGGAATGCGGTCATCGACCAAAAGCGATACCAATCCCATTCGGTCGGGAAGATGTTGGCGATGGCGATAAAGCCGCCCACCTGCTTGTAGAGACCTGTGTCGGGCTTCGCAATCATCTTCAATTGCTGCCAATAGTCCTTTACGGTGCTACCCGTCAGACGTGCGCCGGCCGGAATCGACTCCAAGAGCGTGTAGTGCTCGGTGCGAGGAGTGAGGTACTGATTGCGAATGACACCAATCATACCGTCGGCTCCAATCGGAACGGTTATCTGCAACGTGTCGCAACCACGCTCGACAGCCAAAACTGCATCCTGCGATGCGCGAGCCGTGAGCAGTGCGTTGTATGCGGTGAAGTCGTCCTCGGCAATGCCGTCAATGCCGACGATACGGTCGCCACGCATAAGACCTGCCGCAGCGGCTGTTGGTGATACCACGCTGTCGATGATAAACGGAATACGCGGCTCGTAGAAACCCGCGAAATCGCCCTCGGCACGCAACTCGTTCAGACGTTCGTACGGCATCGTGAAGCGAAGCGGCTCGCCGTTGCGTATCACCTCGACATCGGTCGCCTTGTCGGCAAGCAGAATCTTCGATAGGATGGCGTTGTACTTTACGATGCGCTCGCCGTCGATGCTCTCGATGCGGTCGCCGTCACGGAAACCGAGCGACTCGGCCTTCTCGTTGAAGTTGTAGCCGTAGATGAGGTCGTCGTTTGCGATGTACGAACTGCCCCACGCGTAGGATATGCCACAATAGATGAAGAATGCCAGAATGACGTTCATCGTAACGCCTGCCACCAACACGAGGAAGCGTTGCCAAGCGGGCTTCGAGCGGAACTCCCACGGTTGCGGCTCGGAGGCCATATCCGATGCGCTCTGCGTCTCATCGACCATACCTGCAATTTGGCAATAGCCGCCCAGAGGCAGCCAACCCAAACCGTATTCGGTCTCGCCTCGACGGAATTTGAACAGCGAAAAGCCCCAATCGAAGAATATGTAGAACTTCGAGACGCGAATCTTGAACAGGCGTGCCACAATGAAGTGGCCGAACTCGTGAACGGTAATGAGCAGTGTCAAACTCAGGAAGAATTGTATTACTCTGATTAAAATTTCCATATCTTTTTGTTTGCTTTTTTGTATTTGTTCCTATTTTGTAACTATTTGTGAATCCTTTGATATTGCGGTTTAGCGTGTGCCTAAATGTGAATTATAACCCGAGAAAACTCTTTGCCAGCATACGCGATTCGGTGTTTGCCGCAGCCAAATCCTGCTCGGTCGGGTGCAGCGTGAACGACGCCTTGCCGAGTGCGTACTCGATGGTGCGCACGATATCCATATATCCGCACTGCTTTGCCAAAAAAGCGGCTACTGCCACCTCGTTTGCGCCGTTCATCGTGCAACCGGCTGTTCCGCCTCGACGCAGACAGTCGTAGGCGATGTCGAGTGCCGGATACTTCACGCGATCCACCTCGCAGAATGTAAGCGACGGATTCTCCGCAAAACTGAAACGCTCGCAGTTGCGCGACGCACGCTCCGGAAAGAGCAGAGCGAACGAAATCGGGGTGCGCATATCGGGCGTACCGAGCTGTGCTTTGATTGCGCCATCCTCGAACTCGACCATCGAGTGAACGATGGATTGCGGGTGCTGAATGACGGAGATGCGCTCCGGCTCGATGCCGAACAACCAATGCGCCTCGATAACCTCGAAACCCTTATTGACGAGTGTCGAGGAGTCGATTGTAATCTTCGCACCCATTGTCCATTGCGGGTGTCGCAGTGCCTGCTCGGGTGTGACGTCTGCCAATTTCTCGCGCGGAACGTCGCGCAGCGAACCACCGCTGCACGTAACAATCAATCGGCGGATGGGTGCTGTTTCGCCCATCAAACACTGAAAAATTGCCGAGTGCTCGGAGTCTATCGGGATGATTGGCGCGTGGTGCTGCAACGCTTGGCGCATAACCAATTCGCCACCTACGACCAGCGACTCCTTGTTGGCGAGTGCAATCTTCTTACCCTGCTCGATGGCACGCAACGTCGGAGCCATTCCGGCGTAGCCGACCAGAGCATTTACCACCACGTCGATATTCGATGCGGCGGCACACTGCGCAACGGCATCCTCGCCGGCATAGACCTTGACATCGGTGTCGGCGAGCGCATCGCACAGTGGCGCATAGTAACGCTCGTCGGCAATCACAACGCTGTCGGCATCAAATTCGCGTGCTTGCTCGGCGAGTCGCTCCCAATTACGATGTGCCGTGAGGGTTATTATCTCGAATCGTTCGGCATTCTCGCGCACAATATCGAGAGTCTGCACTCCGATTGAGCCGGTCGAGCCGAGCAATGCAATTCGTTGTCTCATTTTTCCTGTTTGGTTAATGTGTTAAAAGATGATATACGCTTCGGGGTCGAGTGGTTTGCCACCCATCCACAACTCGAACTCAAAGAGTGCTTCGCTCTTCTCCTCGTCGGCCGAGTATCCGACAACTTCGCCACTCGCCACTCGCTGCCCCTTCGCAACGATGGTGCTCGACAGATGACGATAGACCGACACCATTCCGTTGTCGTGCTGGATGGTGACGCAGTGGTCGCCATCCGGAGTCCAATCGACCGCCGTCACCGTTCCTGCGGCGATGGCTACGATTTGGGTCGAAGGTGTGCCTGCCATACGTACACCGTACAGGCCGACCTTGGCGTTGAAACGCTCGGAGATTATGCCCTCCATCGGCTTGATGGCGTTGATATTGCTGTGTGCGTTACCCGAAGATGTGTTCAGAGCGTATGCGCTGTCGTTCTCCATCTGGCGACGGAAGAGCGAATCGGCCTTCGATGGCGGAACAATCTGCTTGTTGCGAGCCGTTGTGTCGTTCTGCACGGTGCGCATCGTCGGCGTTTTGCCATCGACAACAAGTATGCGGTTTTCGTTGTAGATGAGCATATCGTTCATCTTGCGTTCGAGCGAATCGATACGAATCAAACTGCGCACGAGCGTCTCGCGCGACTTGCTGGCATCGGTTCTGTAACCGGGCAGCATATCGAGCAGTGGGGTATATGCCACCAAAATCAGCAGAATGCCGAAGATGATGAACGCAAGTGCAATGAGTGCCGAGCCGATTCCGATGGGCGAAATATGGGCGTACCACGTCTCGTTGCCGGTTTCGGGGTTTGATATGCTTATGCGGCGTTTGCGGAATATTTCGCGCAACGCTCCGCGCTTTGTGTTGTTTGCCATAGGTACAATTTTCTACAAAAGTACAACTTTTGTACGGGATTTACAAACTCTGCACGCAATAACCGCTAAATAACGTGTAATAACGCAAAAGACGTCATCCGTGCCTGCTGCCCGTCTAACGTCTTTTGTTTGCCGAATATTTTTGTTTTGTATCTGTTTTTTTGCCTGGCTTGCTTCCTCTTTTTTTGCACGTCGCCTACCATGTGAAGCCGACGTTTACGCTTGCGCAAAATCCATATAAGAAGAATGGAAAGCCGGCTCCGATGTTGAGCATTCGTCCTCTCTTGAATCGTATGGCGACGCCCATCTCCGGATGTATGTACGGCTGTGTTATTATGTTAGTTAGGGTGTGCGTCGGCTGGTTGCGATATATATCAAGAAGAGCACCTGCGTCAAGTACGAAATAGGGGGATACCTTGCGGTCGAGTACGGTTGCTCTTAAATGCAGATTTATAGGCATATAGATACAGTCTTCGTATGGTGCGAACGAAGGGTTGTAGAATGCTCCGACACTACCGCCGAGCGAGAACCATTGGTTGAAATTATAGCCGTTGATAATCTTTGCTCCGTATGCAATATAGGTTGGTGAAAATATCAACATGCCAACTTGTGCCGTACCGAAATAACCACGTTTGCCGTAGCGGTATGTGCGTGATGCGCGACGTTCGAGACGAAGCTCCTTTTTCGAGAGTGACGCTTGGGTAGTGTCTGTTGTTTGCGATGTCATGACAACGCTCTGCTGTGCTGCGGCAATGGAGCATAACGAAAATGCCGCTATTGCCAAAATTATTAACCGTTTCATAACTCGTTGAAGATTTGTTAGCTCAAATATAGCGAAAATATGCGAAAAAACAAAGTTTTTTTGCTGAAAAACGGATACCGACTGTGCTTTATCGGCTGTGGCTTGTTGAAATCGCAAAAAATTCATAACTTTGTACGATTTTGGGACGCTGTGCTCGGGCGTGTCGCTCGCGGGGGTGTAGGGCGATAGCCGACATCCTTGGCAAACAAGGTGCGAGCCAACAAATGAAAAGAATAATAATAGAACAAATAAAACATATAAAAAATTATGGTAAAACCAACTCTTTTGGTGCTGGCTGCGGGTATGGGCTCGCGCTATGGCTCGCTTAAACAGATGGACGGTGTAGGTCCTAATGGCGAGGCAATTATCGACTATTCGGTCTATGATGCAATTCGTGCCGGTTTCGGCAAGGTGGTATTCGTTATCCGCCACTCGTTTGCTGATGATTTCCGTTCGGTGTTCAATGCCGAGCGTTTCGGCGGAAGAATCGAGGTGGAGTACGTCTATCAGGAACTCGACTATCTGCCGGAGGGCTTCTCCGTGCCGGAGGGTCGCGAAAAGCCGTGGGGTACGAACCACGCAGTGATGATGGCAGCCGATGCTATTGATACGCCGTTTGCGGTTATCAATGCCGACGACTTCTATGGCGAGAACGCCTATAAGGTGATTGGCGACTATCTGTCGAAGTTGGATGGCAGCAAGAATAAGTATTGTATGGTGGGCTACGAGGTAAACAAGACGCTTTCGGAGAATGGTACCGTGTCGCGTGGTGTCTGCACCGTGAATCGTTGCGGCAATCTGACCTCGATGGTCGAGCGTACGAAGATTGAGCGTAACGCCGATGGCGTAATCGTATTCCACGATTTGGGCGACGATGTGGCTCTGGAAGAGAATACGCCGGTGTCGATGAACTTGTTTGGTTTTACGCCCGACTATTTCGCCTACTCGCAGGAGGCATTCAAGGAGTTCTTGGCCGACGAGGCAACCAAAACCAATCTGAAAGCCGAGTTCTTCATTCCGCTGATGGTCAATCGTTTGATTGGTGGCGGCGTGGCGAAGATGAAGGTGCTCAAAACCTCGTCGCAGTGGTTTGGTGTTACCTACAAGGAGGACAAGCCGCAACTTGTTGCCAAAATCGAGGCACTTATCGAGCAGGGCGTCTATCCGCGTAATTTGTGGGAGTAGCCGCGAGTGCTGATAAGGTTGCTCGTCCGAAGAGAGATTTAAGAAAACGAAACACAACGAGAAAAAAGAGAATATAGAAAGCTATGAAAAGAGAAGTAAGAGTACGTTTTGCACCGTCGCCTACGGGCCCTCTGCATATTGGCGGCGTTCGTACCGCACTGTATAACTATCTGTTTGCTCGCCACCACGGCGGTAAGATGATTTTGCGTATCGAGGATACCGATTCGCAACGTTTTGTGCCGGGTGCCGAGGATTATATCATCGAGTCGCTGCGTTGGTGCGGTATCGAGATTGACGAGGGTGTGGGTTATGGTGGTCCTCACGCTCCGTATCGCCAGAGCGAGCGCCGCGAGATATACCTTAAATATGCCAAGCAACTCGTCGAGGCGGGTTGGGCGTACTACGCATTCGATACCTCGGAGGAGTTGGATGCTCTGCGCAAGCAGTACGAGGAGCGTGGCGAGACCTTCGCCTACAACTATGCCGTGCGCGAAAAGTTGCCGACATCGCTCACTCTGTCGGCCGAAGAGGTTGAGGAGCGTATCGCACGCGGAGATGTGTGGGTTGTCCGCTTTAAGATGCCGGAGAACGAGGTTGTGAAGATGCACGACCTGATTCGTGGCGATGTTGAGGTAAACACCTCGACGTTGGACGATAAGGTGCTCTATAAGTCGGTCGATGCACTGCCGACATACCACCTTGCAAACATCGTAGATGACCACTTGATGGAGATTTCGCACGTTATTCGTGGCGAAGAGTGGTTGCCGTCGTTGCCGTTGCACTACCTGCTCTATCGCGCCTTTGGTTGGGAGCAGACCCAGCCGGAGTTTGCCCACTTGCCGTTGCTGTTGAAGCCGACCGGTGGCGGTAAACTCTCGAAGCGCGATGGCGATAAGATGGGCTTCCCGGTATTCCCGCTCTATTGGGTATCTCCTACGGGCGACACGGCTCACGGCTACCGCGAGGATGGCTACTTCCCGGAGGCATTTATCAATATGTTGGCTCTGCTCGGATGGAATCCGGGTACCGAGCAGGAGATATTCTCGATGCAGGAACTTATCGACGCCTTCTCGCTCGACCGCGTATCGAAGTCGGGTGCTCGTTTCCAGCCGGATAAGGCAAAGTGGTTCAATGCACAGTATATGCACAACAAGTCGGCCGAGGAGTTGGCCGTGCTCTATCAGCCGATTTTGCGCGAGCACGGCGTAGAGGTGTCGGACGAGATTGCAGGCCGTGCGGCATACATTATGCGCGAGCGTGCAACATTTATCGGCGATTTGTGGGATTTGACCTCATATTTCTTCATCGCTCCGACCGAGTATGACGAGAAGCAGATGCGTAAGTATTGGAAGGGTGAGAATCCGGCACATTTGGCAGAGGTGCGCGAGGTGTTGGCGTCGATTGACGACTTCTCGTTGGAGAATACCGAGCGTATTGTTCACGCTTGGATCGAGGAGAAGGGTTATGGTATGGGTCAGATAATGAACTCGTTGCGCTTGGCTTTGGTCGGTGCGGGTAAGGGCCCTGGTATGTACGATGTCACTTCGTTCTTGGGTAAAGAGGAGACACTGCGCCGTATCGACTATCTGCTCGCTAACGTGAAACCCGTAGATGTCGAGTAGCGTATGACCGTCGAACAACATATCTGGGGTGCAACGCCCGAAGGCGAGGCCATCGTAATCTACACGATGCGCAATGCGTTGGGTAGCGAGGTGCAGTTGAGTAATATCGGTGCCGGAATCGTTGCGGTGCGCTTTGCCGACCGCGAGGGTAAGGTTGAGGATGTTGTGCTCGGCTATCGCTCGCCGATGAGTTACTTCGGCGATGGCGCGTGTGCGGGTAAGACCGTAGGTCGTGTGGCAAACCGTATCGCCGGCGGACGTATGACCATTGAGGGCCGGGAGTATTCGCTCGAAGTGAATAACGGTCCGAACCATCTGCACGGTGGTTCGAAGAACTTCTCGAATCGCTTGTGGGAGTCGTGTGTGGAGTACGACCGCGTGATTTTCAATCTGGTTTCCGAGGCGGACGACTGTGGTTATCCGCACGAGGTGACCGTTCAGGTGGTCTATGATTTCGACGATGAGAATAACCTCGAAATCACACTGCTTGCCAAGAGCGACGGCACGACACCGGTCAATCTTACGAATCACACCTATTGGAATCTGTCGGGCGAGTCGAGTGGTAGCGTTCTCGACCACGAGTTGCAACTCAATTGCAGTCGGGCGTTGGAGATGAACTCTGTGCAGATTCCGACGGGCAAGCTGATTGATGTTGAGCATACGCCGCAGGATTTTCGACACTTCCGCCGTTTGGGTGACGGTATCGATGCCGAATTTAACCATATCCGCGACTTTGGCGGCTATGACCACTTCTTTGTTGTGGATGGTTGGAAGCGTAACATCTTGGGCGAGGTCGGCACACTGCGTGACGCGCGTACGGGTCGCCGTGTCGAGATTCTCTCGTCGCAACCCGGCTGTATGGTCTATACGGGTAATTGGCTCTCGGGCGGTTGTCCGGAGACAAAGTCGGGTGGCAGATACATCAATTACGGAGGTGTTGCCATCGAGTGTCAGGGCTATCCGGATGCGGTTAATCAACCCAATTTTCCGTCGGTGCTTCTGCACGAAGGCGAACTATACTGCCAGAAAATCGTCTATCGTCTCCGCACGGAGTAATGTCGAGAAAAAAACTTATGGCGTAGCGTCTTGTTGCTATAATAAGACTACATATTCGGAAGATTTAATTTCGTGCCCTTGCTTTTGTGGCGAGGGCTTTTTTGTTGTGAGAATTGAAGGCCGACAAATTTGTAATGCGGCTGATAATGAGCCATAAAACGATGCCTCCTTGTTTTGGTGTTTTTGCATAGTGAACTTGCTTGTTGTTAATATTTTTATTACTTTTGTGGCAGATAAATATCCAAAATTTATGAAACATTTACTCTATTTTATGGCTCTTGCATTGGCTGTCGGCTGTACGGAGAGTTTCGATACGGAACTCGTGCCACCGCAAGACCTCCCCAACGACGCCGGTCGTTACTCTATCGCGGTCGATATGGCTCCCGTGAGCCGTGTCGCTATGGAGGATAAGAATGGCGATGGCAACTATCCTCTGCATTGGCAGGCGGGTGACCAGATTATCATCAACGGAACTTCGGTTTCCGACCCGTTGAGTCCGCTTTTCGATGGCGAGAAGAGTGCTATATTTACCACCGACCACGCACCTGAATATCCGCTGACGATTATATACCCCGGCTCGATGCTGTCGGACGAGGGGAAGATTATGATTCCTTCGGAGCAGACGTTGCTCCAAGAGCGTCTTGCCAATGGTAACGGCGTCATCATCGGCTATACGGTCGATGCGCAAGACCCGCTCGTTGTGAAGCACGCGTGCGCCTACATCAAGGTTTCGCTTCGTGGCTCGGCATCCCTCAAAAAGGTTGTGTTGCTTGCTACTGCCGGCGAGCGTCTTTCGGGCCAATTTACTTATAATGGCGAACACCTCGCAATCGCCGGTGTTGCGCCTGCGCAGAAGGGTACATCCGACGAGATTCAACGAACGGTCGATGGTGTCAATAACTTCGCGCCTGTCGAGAGTTGCTCGTACGTCGATATTGCGGCCAACAAAATGCTTTCGACCGAGCCACTCGACTTTGTATTTGCCATACCTGCCGGTACATACGCCAAGGGCTTTACGATGATTGCGGTTGATTACGCAGGAAATGCTATGCGCAGAACGCTTTATGGCGACAGTGGCACGACGCTTGCCGCCGGCTCTATTCTGAATATGCCGACGCTCGACTATGTGGCCGAAAAACCACACGGCATCTACTCGGCTTCCGATTGGATTTCGTTTGCTACCGATACCAACCACTCGGCGTGGAGCGCAGACGGTAAAAATATCAACCTCTATGCCGATATCGATTTGAGCGGCTACGAGAGTGTGCCGATTGCCAGCATCGACCACGGCTATACGCTCAATGGTAATAATCACACCATATCGGGTATCAACGCAACGTGCGATACCAAGTATGGCGGTCTGTTGTTCAGTTATATAGATAGAGGTGCAAAAGTTAAAAACCTGACTCTTGGCGCGACTGCCGGCGATGGTGCCGACTGCCGACTGACAGTTACTACCTCGGTTACGACCAATAGTGCGGTGTTCGCCTCGCCATTCTGTATCGTGACACTTGGCGATATTGAGGGGTGTACGAACAACGCTTCGCTCGATTTGAAGATCGGTGGCGAAAATTTCTCGATTATCGCAGGCGGTATTGTGTCGGGTTTCTGCAACAGCTCCATCGCAGTCGGCAACCTCACATCGTGTCACAATGCAGGTCACATCACGCTCTCGTCCGAGTCGGCCGTAAGTTACAACGCTTGGCGTATCGGCGGTGTCGTGGGTCGTGCGGTCGATATGGATATTACGAATTGTAGCAATAGCGGTAAGATTTCGATTGCGTGCAACAAGTCGCTTGCCTATCCGCAGGTGGGTGGTGTCGTTGGCGTAAGTTCAAGTGCAACGACCACATTGAGCGGTTGCCGCAATACGGGTGACGTCGAGGTTAATTTAACCGCGGCGCACACAAGTTACGCCTATATCGGTGGCGTTGCGGGCGTTTGCGCGCATAATGTAAGCGATTGCCACAACGAGGGTAAGGTTTCGGCCGTGGCAAGCAAGCATACCTATCTCGGTGGCGTTCTCGGTTACCTCTCGGCGAATAAGTCATTTACAATATCGTCGTGTACCAACCGTGGCTACGTTCTCTTCGATTCGGTTTATAGTGGCTACAACTTTGTGGGTGGCGTCTGTGGCTATTCGACAACCGAAGGCGAAACAACCGCTGCCAACAAGATGGAGAAATGTATCAATTACGGCACTGTCGAGATGTGCAATAAGGGCAGAGTTCGTATGGGCGGTATCTCGGGCGGTACCTGCATAATGACGGGCAACACCAACTACGGAACGGTTAAATATTCGAGTGCAACGGGTCGCAAATCGTCACACATCGGCGGTTTGGCAGGCACATTCGGCCATACGTTCACGAGTTGCAATAACTATGGCAATGTCGAGTTTGCTGCGCCGGAAAGTCTTGTCGCTGCGGGTGGTTTTAGCGGCTTGGCTGTTAAGCGTAACTGCTCATTCTTGGATTGCAAGGCCGACTGCACGGTGATCGGCTTTACGCATAGTATGGTCTCGACCGAGGACGGTGAGTCATACACCTCCTCCATTGGCCTGCTCTTTGGCGACGCCCTCGCACGTGTTACGACTGTCGGCACAGAGTCGCAACCGACAAAAGTTGCCGGTACGGTAATCCGCGACGGTGTGACAATTACGGTTGATGGACAAGACGACGTGACGAGCGATAATCTATTGGGTCGAGCAACAACGGGATCTATCAACCTTACGCATACAATCTACGAGGCCACCAAGCCCGCTAAAATCGAATAACAAAAAAATTGACGAATAATGAACCTTTTGAAAAAGTTTTTTACGCTACTCTCCTTTGCGCTGATATTTGCGGCGTGCGAAAAGGAGCCGGAGCAGATTATAGTCGATAACGAGATATACATCGAGGCCGAGACCCCATCGCTTATCGAGAGTGACAAAAACGAGTTCCAAGCAAACTCGACATCCCGCTCGGCAACCATCTACATAACCTCCGAGAAGGGGTGGAAGACGATGGCGAACCACGATGAGTGGCTCACCATCTCGCCAAAATCGAGCGACAAGGGTGGCCGTACGAAGGTTACACTGATGCTGACCGAAAATACGACCTACTCCGAGCGTGCCACAACGCTGTTGTTCTATACCATCGACAGCGAGGTCGAGGTGCGATTTACACAGTTGGGTCGTCCGATTCCCGATCAGTGTTGCGATCTCTCGAAGGAGAGTGTTGAATTTGCTTCGGATAATTTCGAGCCGACCAACATCGTTGTTACGACCTACAACGAGCCGGTTAGCATCACGGCCGACAATCTCGACCTCTTCTGTACCGATTATCCGGCGGAGATTAAGGCGGATAGCGAATATACGCTGACGCTCTGCCCGTCGTCGAGCAATATTCACGAAAATCGTGACGTTGAGGTTACCTTCACGGGCAAAGAGAGTGGTAAGACCCGCACGCTTGCCATCTCGCAGGATAATCTCTATACGCCGACGTGCGGTTTCCCTGCCAAGTGGGAGATTTCGGGATCGCTCTATACCGACACCTCCGAGGCGGGTCTGCGTTGGGTAAATCAGGGCTATTCGTATGCCAATGTAGGCAATGGTAGCGGTAACGCTATTATCACGGCCGTTTCGAGCGATACAAAACGCCATCCTAAATATTCGATTTTGAGCAAAACGATGGCCGTATCCAACCTTACGACCGACGACTATCTGCTCTTCTGCGTTCCGGTGACCTCGGTCAAGGCGGGTTGCGACTTCGACTTTATGCTGACGCTCGATGCCGCTTCGCCAAAGGCACCGAAGTATTGGATTTTCGAGTATTTCGATGGGGGCGAGTGGCATAGCGTTGAGGAGGATTTGAAGACCGCAACGGAAGATGGCGCGACGCGCTATTCGTTCTATATCAAGAACTTCTCGTCGTCTAACCATACAACCTTCGTGCAGAGTTTCACGTTGCAGAATGCCATCGAAGAGGACTTCGTGAGAATGCGTTGTCGTGTGGTGGGCAAAATCAATGGCGAGGGCGGACAGCTCTATGCTAACGAGAGCGCACAGGTATATCTGCCTCGTATGACCTTTATGACCTGCTACCTGCACTGCTACGATATGGCGCCGGCTATCAAGGATACCCACAAACTCTTGGCGCTCGGCAATTCGTTCACCTACTACTATGGTTCGGTGTGGATGCTCAAAGAGATTGCCCGCCGCGAGGGTCATCAACTTCGCGTGCGTGCAAATTTGAAGGGCTCGCAGAGTTTCGGCCTGCAACTTGGCCTCGAACTGACTGACGCTGTGGTTAATGAGGGTGGTTACGACTATGCTCTGTTGCAGGATACGTCGAACGGTGCGGCCGACTTCTACCGCGATGGTTGCCCTGAGAGTGCCGATCGACTTAAAAACACGCGTACGCTCACCTCGAACGTCCGTCGCTCGTCGCCCGATGCAACAATCATCTTGGAGCACACGTGGGCGCATCCATACAAGGATAATCTCTATCGTGGCTATGGCGACTATAACAACTTTGCCGACTATCTGCTCAATGGCGCATTTGCGCTCTACAATATGTCGCCCGAAGTCGATTGGTTGTCGCCTGTCGGTGTGGCATTCCGCAAGGCCAACGACGAGGGTTACTCGCTACTGCACACCGACTTCTTCCATCAGAATCGCAACGGTTCGTATCTCAAATCGTGTGTCAATTATCTGATGATTTTCGGCGAGCCGTTTGGCGATAATCCGACCGACTGCGGCGTCGAAGCGGCCACAGCAAAACGCTTCCGCGAGATTGCGGAGGAGGTTGTTCTCGGTAACGAATCCAAATATAAGAAGCAATGAAAAAGATAGCCATAATATTCACACTGCTACTTGCAGCGTGCTCCGAGCCGGAGCCGGAAATCATCTACAACGACATCTATATCGACCCCGTTTATGACGATGCGTTGGAGATTGTCGGCATTTCGAAACAGCAATTCGATGGCAATGGCGGCAATGCCGAGTTCATCGTAAAGACAAACGTCGAGTACTCGCTCCGTGCCGATCAGGATTGGGTCGTAATTTCGACTACAAGAGCCAACACTTTGGCTCAAAACAAGGCGGTGCAGTTTGCCGTTAAACCATACGAAATCGGCTATGCAGACCAAACCCGTAAGGCCACCATTACGGCCGAAGCCAACGATGGCTCGATAAGTCGCTCGTTCACCGTAGAGCAGTTGCCTGTGGAGACCTACGGCATATCGCTGCTCTCGCTCTCGCCCGAGCAGATAACCAGCATCGGTGGTAAAATTGTCGTTACACTGAAAGCGACGTTGCCTTATGTTGCCACGCTTGAAGAGAGTGATTGGCTGACAATCGACGCCGATAACGGCGCGGGCGAGATTACACTCACGGCGAAGAAGAATCTCAACCTCTTCGACCGCTCTTGTAACCTCACGATTACGGCCGAGGGGCTTGCGCCGCTTGTGATTGCAATCAAACAGACCTGCTTCACGACCGAAAACGATAATACCATCATCGTTCCGCTGCCCGACGATTTGGCTGGCAAAACGGAGTAACCGTCCCGCAAAGCATTTTTGCTTCATTTACACAAATAGAGCCCGAGCAACTGCGCCCGGGCTCTATTTTGTCTATATTATGTTGTAACTTTTTATAGGCGGGGTTGTTAGTATTTTTCGCCGTGGGTGAGTTCGTCCGTGGTGAGCGACTTCTTGTCCATTTGACGCCAGAAATAGGCGATATATGCAACCACAAACGGGATAATAAGCGACACTACGGCCATTGTGCGCAGCGTAAATTCGCTCGACGAACTATTGGCGAGCGTGAGCGACGACGCGAGGTCGGCTGTCGATGGGTAGTATGCCGTATTATTATAGCCCACAACCATAAAGAGAGCCATCACCGCCAACGTAGTGCCGGGGGCTGCAAACCAGATGCCTCGTTTGAAATCTTTGCGCAAAAGCGTTGCTGCGACACCCGCCACAAGCAGCACTGCCCCCACGAGCAGCAGTGCCAATACGGCCGGCATCTCTAAAAGATTCTTGAAGTACTTGCCCTGCTCGATTGTAACCGCACCCGTAGCATCGACCGCAAAGCCGCCCATAGTGATAAGGTGGTAGCATACGATGAGCAGCAGCACCAAGAACAGACCAAAGCTTACGCCAAGGCAACGGCGCAGTTGCGTGGCGAGTTTCGGGTTGTCGATATTGTTTATCAGGTACAGCGCGCCAAGCGAAACGGCGAGCGACAGCACCATAACTCCGAACTCCACATTGAACGGGTTTGCAACGGCTTCGAGTCCGTGCCAAGCGTTACCCCAGCGGCTGATGACAGGCGAAGCGATATCGCCCACAGCACTCTTGTTTACCGTAAAGTCCGAGCCCGTAAAGAATGTGCCGACGGCTGTGCCTATAAGCAGTGGTGCAAGGCAACCGTTGAGTGTTAAGAATGCGCGGAAGGTGTTTTTGCCCAGAATATTACCTGCCTTGCTCTGGAATTCGTAAGATACGGCTTGAAATACGAATGTGACAAGAATCAGAATCCATACCCAATATGCTCCGCCAAAGCTCGTGCTGTAAAAGAGCGGAAACGAGGCGAAAAACGCACCGCCGAATGTTACGAGCGTGGTGAAGGTCAGCTCCCACTTGCGTCCCGTAGAGTTGACAATAAGCTGACGCTCCGACTCATCTTTGCCGGCAATAAATATCAAAGCGTTGCCACCCTGAACGAATAGCAAGAATACCAGCAGACCGCCTAAAAGCGCGATAATGAACCACCAATAGTGTTGTAAAAAATCGTAAGTTATCATCTCTGTAAATTTATTCGGTTTCGATATTTGGACCCAACTTAATGGCTTTAATCATAATGCGCATCTCGATAACGAGGAACAGCGTGAAGATGGCGACAAACAACCAGAATGTAGTCTGTACGGCCGCCACGCTGACACTCGATACCGCCGCGCTTACAGGCAGCAGACCCTCAATCACCCAAGGTTGGCGACCAACCTCTGCGACAATCCAACCTGCCTGACCTGCGATATATACCAATGGTATAGAGAGTAGTGCAACCCATTGCACCAGAGCTGTATCGGCAAGTCGTCTGCGACGCTCCAACCATAAGACGACGACCATCAGCAGCAACAAGAATCCGCCGAGACCCACCATAATGCGGAATGCCCAATAGACGAGCGGTACGGGTGGCACAAGCTCCTCTTTGGAGTTGATGTATCCGTAACCGAAGTAGTCGATATTCTCGTCGAGTGTTTGGCGGGCAATCGCAGCAGCCGCAGGGTCGCTCTCTTTTAGGGCGCGATACGTCGAGAATGCCTCAATCGCGGTTTTGCCGCGCTCAATCTTTTCGTCGGCCGAGAGGTGACGCTCACCGTCGGGCGTCGTATAACCGTCGAGAATGTTATTTATGCCGGGCACATATCCGTCAATGTCGTGCGTAGCGAGTATGGATAGCATTGCCGGAATCTCAACTCCCGGAACAATCGAGAACGGAGCCCCCTCGCCGCCATTCTCCAAGCCCTCGGCCGCAGCGAGCTTCATCGGTTGATACTTTGCAGCGTGAACACCGGAACTGTCGCCACTCAACATAACTGCAAAGGTGCCGATGATGCCGACAATCGCTGCAACGCGAATGCTCGCCAAAGCGAAGCGCGTCTCACGACGTTTGAGCAGATACCAACAACTGATGCCTATGACAAATACCGCACCGGTCATCCAACCGCTGAATACCGAGTGGAAGAACTTCGATACGGCGACAGGGTTCAACACCAAAGCCCAGAAATCGACCATCTCGTGACGCACGGTGTCGGGATTGAATTCCATACCCACCGGATGTTGCATCCACGCATTGGCAACCAAAATCCACACTGCCGAGATTGCAGCACCTATGCCCGTGAGCCACGTGGAGGCAAGGTGCACACGTCGGCTGACCTTCTCCCATCCGAAGAACATCACCGCGAAGAATGTCGCCTCCATAAAGAATGCGAAGATGCCCTCGATGGCAAGCGGAGCACCGAAGATGTCGCCCACGAACCACGAGTAGTTGCTCCAATTGGTGCCAAACTCAAATTCGAGGATGATACCCGTAGCAATGCCTACGGCAAAGTTAATGGCAAAGAGTTTCATCCAAAATTTGGAGGTTCGCTTCCAAAACTCGTCCCCTGTTATTACATAGATGGTCTCCATTGTGGCCATAATAATCGCCAAGCCCAGCGTGAGCGGAACGAATAGCCAATGGTAACCGGCCGTCAGTGCAAATTGCAACCTCGACCAATTTACTAATGCCGTCTCTACCATAATTGTCGAAATTTTTTATAAGTTTTTACTGTTCTGATTATCGATTAGTTGATTGCTTATGTATTCGATGCGTTGTTGCTCGTCTTTGCCTGCGAGCGTCGGGCGGAAAAAGAAGGCACGCAAGATGGCGAAGAGGATAATCACTTTGAGGAGTATCAGCCACCATAACTGTCTGCCCCAAGTCATCGCCTTGAAACCATCAACGTAGAAGTTCCATATTGCAACTAATGCCCGTTTCATCGCTGCACAGCACTTGTTTGTTTATACAAATATACAAAAAAAATTTTAAGTGCAAACAGATGTTGGGGTTGTCTTTATCGGCATTGGCCTCTCTTATGAAAAAAATGTGCTGGTGGGGGTGGAGTTTGAGAAATTTTTATTATCTTTGTAGAAGTTTCGCTGTCTATGTGCGAAGAAGGATACACACGAAAAGAGATAAAACCATTATTTACAAGCAAATAAACAACAACTAAATATCTTTTATTAACCTAATTTAATCAAAAATTTCTATTATGAGAAAATTTGCACTTTTTCTAATGCTAATGATGGGTGTCGGTTTTGTCGCTTGTGAACCACAAGGTCCGGAGCCAACCGAACCACTCTATCCATCTCCGGAGGCGGTCATCGTTGATGACGAAGCGTGTGGAGAGAACAGCATCACGCTCCTTTTTGATGGTAGCGCAGCAGTTAAGGCCGGAGCAACGACCTTCACATCTGCTCTTACGCCGGATGACGAGAGCGAGCCAATCACCATCACGCGTGAGGTAACTCATCAGGAGGCGTGCAAGCACGTCTATGCGAATCTTCCGACGGGCGTTTACACGGCTTCCGTGTTTGCGACCTATCCTGACGGAACTTCGAGTGAGCCGGTATTTGTAAAGGATGCCAAGGGGGCTGTCGTACTCCTCAAAATCGAGGGTGCTACGTTGGCAGTTAAGCACGCTTATTCGACTTCGTCGTCGCTTGCCTTCACTTGGAGTGTCAGCGGCTTTGACGATCCGGCAAAGGATTGTGCAACTGCATACAGCTTCGGTATCTACAAGGATGCAAAGTGCGAGAACCTCGTTGTTTCGTGGGAGACGGGTGCCGGCAGCTCGATTTGGGCTGATTTGGCAGATGGTTGTCCACAGTTCGAGTTCTCCGGTTTGGATAAGAACACATCGTACTGGTTTGTTGTAAAGGATATCGACAACGATGTTACATCGTCGCCGGTTGAGGCCAAGACTTTGGACTTTACGGTTGTTGTACCTGACGCAGCGGCAATGGCCGAGCCGAAGAGTGTCGTTTTGGCAGAGGATTTCAGCGAGCTCGTTTGGGGTGGTAACTACCTGCGTGGCTCGGCTGCTTACTCGGCAGACGACCGTAACCTTGCAACCGCATTCGACAAGGCAGAGGGCGTAAATCCTATCGACGGTGGTCCTTGGAAGTGGTATTTGGTTAGTCCTGGTACCGAGATCGGTTTGTTCGGTACGATGAAGCACGCTGTTGAGAATTCGCGTCTTGCACAGTGGGGTATCTGCAACGAGATTGCGAAGGATGGCAACTCGTACGTTTGTGGTCGTGTTGGTCACCTTAAATTGGGTGCAAGCAGCAAGATTGGTTTGATGTGTACGCCGGAGTTGGTTAACCTCAAATCGGTTGCTACCTTGGAGGTACAGTTCGACCAAGCGCGTTATGATTCGGACCCTGTAACCGGTGCCGTATATGTAATCAACAACGCACAGCACGCAGGTAAGGATGGTGGCTATGAGGTAACTCCTGCAATCAACGAGCTCGTTGCAGCAGCCGAGTTTGAGATTAAGGCAGGCCGCACATTTACGACCGAGAAGGTGACGCTCAAAAACGTATCGCCGGGCGCACGTATCGCTATCGGCCCTATCCGTAAGGATGGTTCGACTTCGGGTTCGTCGCAGCATCGTATGTATCTGGACAACATAATCGTTAAGGTTGTCGCTTACGAGTCGTCCAAGATTGAACTCGCCAAGCCGGTTATCACATCTACCGAGGTAACTGCCGAGGAGGTTGTGGTTAATTGGAACAAGGTTGAGAAGGCAACGGGCTACGTTCTCGAATATAAGGAGAAGAGCGCAGCACAATATACCGAAGTTGAACTTGGTAATGTTGCAACATACACCATCACGGGCTTGAAGGGCTTGACCGACTACCAGATTCGCATTAAGGCGGTTGAGTCGGTATCGAAGAGTGAATCCGAGTACTCGGACATCGCGGAGGTACAGACGCTCTCGAAGGCACAGTTCCCTATGGTTGCAACCACCGCTGACGAGTTTATCGCAATCCTCGCTGACGCAGAGGCGTTGCGTACTGCAATTGCAACTGACGAGATTCAGATTGCCGGCAACCTCGACTTCGCAGGCAAGACCCTGCCGGAGGGTGCTGTATTCCCTGGTACGCTCAATGGTAACAAGTTTGCGTTGAGCAACATCACTTCGAATCACGCTCTGTTCGCATCGATTGCCAATGCCAAGGATTTGACTATCGACGAGAGCTGTAAGTTCACCTCCGATAAGGCCACTACGCTTGCTCCACTTGCAGTTGAGGCAACGGGCGCACTCTCGAATATCGTAAACAAGGCAGACGTCTCTGTTTCGATTACGGGTGACGGTGATGCAACTGTAATCATCGCAGGTTTGGTTGCTGTCAGCAGCGCTACGGTGGACACTTGTAAGAACTACGGTGATGTATCGTACATCTCGACCGGCTCTTCGTATGGCGTTTTGGCTTCCGGTTTGGTTGCTTATAGCGAGGCGGCTATCACCAAGTGTGAGAACCACGGTAACATCACAACTTCGATTCCTTGCTTGTCGAACTTCGGTGTTATTAAGGACATTACGAACCTTCCGGTTAAGGTCGGCGGTTTGGTGGCTCACCTCGGCGTAAATGCTCCTATCAGCAATTCGGACAACTATGGTAATATCGACTACGATATAACCGCTATCGAGGGTATGCCTATCTCGTGCGGTACGAACCGTCCACGTGCGGGTGGTATCGTTGGTTTGGCATACAGCAGCATCACTTCGTGTACCAATAATGGCGAAATTGATGTTTGCGTAACCACATCGGATAAGTCTGTATATACGAGCAACAACTACCCTGTAAACTTGGGTGGTATCTCTGGTGGTTCGTTCTCCGGCGCAACCGGTGCTTCCGGTGCCGACATTACGGATTGTGTAAACAATGGTGCTATCAAGTTTGTAAGTTATTGCGATGGTGCAATCCCTACCTGCGCCGGTATCGTTGGTTATCCGGGCTATGAGAACAAGGCACAGACCAACCTCATTACGCGTTGCGTAAACTACGGTACAATCGATGTATTTGCACAGGATGAGATTCGTGTTGCTGGTATCAATGGTGGTACGGGTAATGTTACCTACTGTAAAAACTATGGCGCAATCAGGGGTACGATTCCTTATACCGATGCAACCATCGGCGGTATCTCGGCATTCTTGTCGCAGGGCCACAAGTTCGAGTATAACGAGAGCTACGGTGCATTGAGCAACATCAACGGCGAGACGGGCGTTATCGAGATTGGTGGTCTTGTTGGCCAACACGGTGGTGTTAATAGTTACGAAGGCGAAGGTCGTGGCTGTGTCGTAGATTGCGATATCGTTTACGACTGGGGTAACCACAAGTGGTATGGTTTGGTAATTGGTTGGAATTACAGCGCATCGGCTGTAGTCGTTATGGGTACGCCGGAGGAGCCAATCAAGATTCTTGGTGGCAGTATGTCGTGCGATGGCGGCAAGACCGTTATCCCTATCACTGCCGAGAACTACGAGACCTATGCAAAGGGTGCAGGTAGCGAACCACATACCGTTCACGTAAAATTTGGAAACTAAAACTATGAAAAAGATATTTTATATTATAAGTGCGTTTTTGTTGTTCGCTGTCGCTTGCGAACCAAACAACACGACCGATGAGACACCTGTTGTTGGTGCAACATCGCTTACCTATGCAGTCGAGTCGATTGCCGACCACGAGGCAGTTATTGTAAAACCTGAGGATCTCGAAGAGGGCGCACCTGTTGTGATTGTGCTCGCCGAGGACTTGGAACTTCGTCCGCTCTACTCTCCGGTAGAGGAGACGCCGAATGTAAACTTTAAGGCAGCCGAGCACTGCCTTATCGGCCGCTACGCGCTTTGCGTTATCGCAACGAGCAGCAACGACGATTTGGCATTCCTTACGGATGCAAAGGCGTTGTTCCCTGGTACATCGAAATTCTATCTGTTGAGCTATCGTAACGGTTTGTCGTACACGGCTGCTATGCAGATGCCTGACGCATTTGCTGCATACGGTTGCGTATCCGGTGCGATTGATGTCAATACCTACAAGACAAACAACTTCACCAAGCCGGTATCGTTCGTACACGTACACGCTACGGGTAACGCCGTATGCAAATGGAATGGTGTACAAAATAAGACCGTTTCCGTTCCTTTGTGCGTAGGTGCTATCGTTGCTGTGAACGAGTGCGTTACCTTCAAGGAGACCGACCTGTTGCCACGCGAGGGTAAGGGCCGTGTTTCGTGCACTCACTACCTCGGTAGCGAGTCGGGTTGCGACGTGAAATTGTATAGCGTCGAGGGCACAAACGGCGGTTGGTGCGACGAAGAATTTGAAGTGTATAACCAGATTTGGAATTTCTTTAAAACTCATTAAACATTATGAAGAAGATTATAATGACCTTGTTTGCTGTGCTCGCATTCTGTCTTGTGTCGAGTGCAGCTACAACCAAGAGCGAAACGATAGTAGATCAGGGCCTCACCCGTTCGTATTATATCTACTTGCCTGATAACTTGCCGGCTGATGCTCCACTCGTGTTCATTCTTCACGGTTATGGCGGTAGTGCCAGCTCGTATATCAACAACTCGTCGCTCTCATTTAAGGAGCTTGCCGAGGAGTATAAGGTGGCTTTGTGCTACCCACAGGCAACGACCGACCCTAAACCTAATACGGGTTGGAACGTGTACTATCCTTGGCAGATTGACAAGATGAAGGTGGATGACTGCGAGTTCATTTGCGCATTGGCAAAGCACTTGCAGGCAAAGTACAACCTCTCGGAGAAGAATGTATTCCTTACCGGTATGTCGAACGGTGGTGAGATGTGCTACCTTATGGCTTACCGCAAGCCGAAGGAGTTCGCCGCTATCGCATCGATGGCAGGTCTTACTCTGACCGAGATGGCAAAACGCCACAACTACACCGAGCCGATTGCATTTATGGAGGTACACGGTACGGGCGATAAGACTTCGCGTTGGGAAGGCGACCCTACCAACCAATATGGTTGGGGTGCATACCTTGCCGTACCTGTTGCTGTTGGTGCAATTGCTGCTGCAAACAAGTGTATGTACGAGGAGACTACGGTGTTGCCTCAAATCAAGAACCGGGTTACTCTCCGCCGCTATTATGGCGCGCCATCGGGCAAGGAGGTATTGTTCTATGAGGTACGCAATGGTGGTCACAACTGGGCAACCGACTCGTTCGACTCGTGCCGTACCATTATGGAGTTCTTCAAGAAGAATATGGTGAAATAACCGCTTCATAATAAACACTACAAGAAGCCGTCTAACAAGGTGATTTTTGCGTGATGCTCGCCATCGAAATCCTCATTTACGCCGAGTAAACTGCGGTTTTTCGGGCTTCGCAAACCTTAAAATCCCTCTTGTTATACAACTTCAAACAAAAAGGGTGTGTCTTTTCGGACACACCCTTTTTGTGCTACATATCGCAAACCGATTGAGCATATTGCTTAATGCTTGGTTGTTTTTAATGCGTTGATAATTAATTGATTCATTGGCTGTTGTCGCGCCTTGCGATGGGTCGTGTCGTGTGCGGCGAGAATATCTATCCGGAGGATATCGAGTATGTCATCAACTCGCATAACCTCGCTTACTGTCAAAGATTATCCACGATGAAATAGCGGGCTTCGCGCGAGGCGATATACAATCCGCAGACGGATGCTTGCGGGAACATCGCTCCGTTTTCGGTTAGGCGTATGCCGATTGTACCGATATCCAACATATCGGCAATCGGGAATATTGCTCGCTGGTCGGGTAGTGACGGATATCCAACAGCCGGACGGATTCCTTCGTATGCGGCAGCAAACATCTGTTTCGGAGAGAGCACCTCGTGTGGAGCATATCCCCACATCGAACGGCGCACCTGCTCGTGCAGCCACTCGCTCGCCGCCTCGACCAATCGGTCGCATACGCTACGCAGCAACAATGCTTCATAATCGTCGCCCTGCTCGGAGAGTTGCCGAGCCGTATCGACAAGCGACGGCGATACACTCACTGCAAATGCGCCCACATAATCGCCACCACCTTGCGGTGCAACGAAATCGCACAATGCCCATCTCTCGCCGTACTCGTTTGCACGACGCTGACGCGGCGTAGCAATCTTCACCTGATGCACACCACCTCCACAGCACTCGCACCCCTTGCGCTGCACGAAGACGATACCGTCGCCCGTACCATACGCCTCGAAGAAACCGACTCGTGCCGATAGGAAGTGCTGCGCAGAGAGCTCGTCGAGTACGCGTTCGCCCTCACGACATATCCTCTCGCCCTCCGCAGTGCCTACACCGACACCCCAAAGGTTGCAGAAATGAATCCAATTTATATATGGGCGCACCTGCTCAATCGAGATGCGCTCGATAGTCCGCACACCGAGATATTCGGGCTTGACAATAGGCACGTTTGCCCAATCCACAACGTGTGGCGTGCAGTCGGCAGTTGCCTCCAACTCCGCAGCCCGACGACTCTGCTCCGCAGCCCGACGGCGCAACTCGGCCTGACGATAACGGTTGCTGTCGATTAGCCGCTCGCGCTCCTCGCCTGCGAGTCGTGTAGCGAGAATCGGGTTTTGTGCCGCATCCTTCACGTGGAACACCGCGCCATCGTATAGTGGCGCAATTTTGACTGCCGTATGCAGGAAGGAGGTTGTCGCGCCACCGATAAACAGAGGTACCGATACGCCTGCTGCCTTCAACTCCGCAGCCACTCGGCACATCTCGTCGAGCGATGGCGTTATAAGACCGCTCAATCCGATGTAATCGACCCTCTGCTCAATAGCCGTGCGCACAATCTGCTCGGCCGAGACCATAACACCGAGGTCGATAACCTCGAAATCGTTGCACGAAAGCACCACCGAGACAATATTTTTACCGATGTCGTGCACGTCGCCCTTCACGGTTGCCAACAGATAGCGGCCACGAGAGATACTCGTTGCCGTAGTGTGTGCACGCTCTATATATGGTTGCAGAATCGACACGGCGCGTTTCATCGTGCGAGCCGTACGCACCACCTGTGGGAGGAACATTTTGCCCTCGCCAAACAGACGGCCCACTTGTGTCATTCCGCGCATCAAAGCCCCCTCGATAATCTCGGACGGAGTATTTCCTGCCGCCATTGCCTCCTCCAAATCAGGCACGAGAAACTCTTCATCGCCACGTTGCAGTGCCGATGCAAGTCGCTCATCCAACGGCACACTGCGGCGGTCTGCTGCGAGTGTTTCAGTTGGCGCAACATCAGCAGATGTGCCTGCGTTGTAATCATTTGCGATGGCGAGCAGACGCTCCGTCGCATCCTCTCGACGGTACAATATCACATCCTCCAACGCTTCGAGCAATCTGCTCGGAATGTCGGCATACATAACCGACGTTGCCGGATTGACAATCGCCATATCCAGCCCTGCCGCAATTGCGTGATAGAGAAAGACGGCGTGCATCGCCTCGCGCAGATAGTTGTTGCCACGGAAGGCAAACGAGAGGTTGCTCACTCCGCCGCTAACCTTGGCGTGTGGCAGATGGGCTTTAATCCATCGCACCGCTTCGATAAAATCGACGGCATAGCGGTCGTGCTCGCGCATACCGGTAGCGACGGTCAATATATTCGGGTCGAAAATAATATCTTCTGCCGGGAACGAGAGTCGTTCGGTCAGCAAGCGATAGGCGCGTTCGCAGACCTGCGTTTTACGCTCGAAGGTTGTCGCTTGTCCCTCCTCGTCGAAGGCCATAACCACCAACGCTGCGCCAAAATCGCGTACACGCGCAGCGCGTTCCAAAAACAACTCCTCGCCCTCTTTGAGCGACAGAGAATTGACAATCGGTTTGCCTTGTACACACTTCAACGCCGACTCTATTACCTCGAAACGCGACGAATCAATCATCCACGGCGTGCGTGCCACCTCCGGATCGGATGCCATCATATTGAGGAACGAGGTCATCTCCACCTGCGCATCTATCATCGCATCGTCCATATTCACATCGAGCACCATCGCTCCATCCGCCACCTGACGACGTGCAATGCCGAGTGCCTCTTCGTAGGCGTGCTCCTTGACAAGACGCAGAAACTTACGACTGCCGGCTACGTTGCATCGCTCGCCGACATTCACAAACGAACCATTGGGCGAGAAGCCCTCCAAGCCGGCAAGCCACGCACCCTCCGCCCTGCGCGTCGGTTTGCGTACCGCCCCGACGGTGGCAACCGTACGGGCTATGGCGCGTATATGGTCGGGTGTGGAGCCGCAACAACCACCCACGATATTGACCAAGCCCTGCTCGGCAAAGCGCGATATGTGCTCTGCCATGCGCTCCGGTGTTTCGGCATAGTGGCCCATCTCGTCCGGCAGACCGGCATTTGGATAGCAACTTACGTAATATGGAGCAACGGCGGCGAGTTGTTTCAGGAATGGCAACATCTGTTCGGCACCAAACGAGCAGTTCAGACCAATAGAGAGAAGCGGATGGTGCGCAACCGAGCAGAGCACCGCTTCGAGCGTCTGCCCCGACAGAATACGACCCGACGAATCGGCAATCGTCAGCGACAACATCACAGGCAACGTGCGCCCCGTGCGATGCATAACATCCCGCGCAGCAGCGAGTGCCGCCTTTGCGTTCAGCGTATCGAAGACGGTCTCCACAAGCAATACATCAACGCCACCCTCGACGAGCGACTCAATCTGTTCGGTGTAGCAGTCGTACAACGTATCGTAGTCGATGGCTCTCGCCGCAGGATTCTCCACATCGGGCGACATCGAACAGGTTCTGCCCGTAGGGCCGATTGAACCGGCTACAAAGCGTGGTTGCGAAGGGGTGAGTTGTGTCATTCGGTCGGCCTCGGCACGTGCTATGCGGGCCGCCGCAAGGTTTATGTCGCGTACGTATTGGGCCGTTGCATATTCGGCTTGCGAGATGCGTTGGGCGTTGAATGTGCAGGTCTCGATGATGTCGGCACCCGCCTCCAAATATTCGCGATGAATGGCTGCAACAACATCGGGCCGAGTCAGCACAAGGATATCGTTGTTGCCCGCAAGCGGTTGCGTGTGGTTGCAAAAGAGCGAGCCACGAAAATCTTGCTCGGAGAGTTTGCGTCGCTGAATCATCGTACCCATTGCACCATCCAGCACAAGGATACGTTCGCCTATTATATCAACAATATTTTTCATTCGTCGCAGAAAAGCCGGCTCGTTATCAAATAGTTTTCTCGCCGGACGCATTTTTTTGTTTTTAGCACGCTGCTCATCTGCCGCTAATATACCGCACGTGCAATCTGCTCGATGCTGGCTGCGGCATTCATCGAGTAGAAGTGGATGCTCGGAACGCCTGCCGCTTTAAGTTCGCGTGCCTGTGCCGTTGCCCACTCCACGCCGAGTGCCTTCACGTCGTCGTTCGTGCGACAACGCTCCAACTCGACGGCCAACTCGACCGGCAAATCTATGTGAAACGTCTTCGGGAGCAAACTCTTCTGCGTCAGCGCAGTAAGTGGCTTAATGCCCGGAATGATCGGCACCGTAATACCCGCCGCACGACAACGCTTGACAAAGTCGAAATAGCGACCATTGTCGAAGAACATCTGCGTTACGACATACTCTGCGCCGGCCTCGATTTTCGCTTTCAGATGCTCGATATCCGAGTCGAGATTCATCGCCTCCTCGTGCTTTTCGGGGTAGCCGGCAACGCCAAACGAGAAGCGTCCGGCGAGCAGGTCGTGCTGGCTGCCGTCAATCAGCACTCCACTGTTGAACTGCGACACCTGATGGCACAAATCGACAGCGTGGGCGTGACCATTCGCCTCGGGCACGAAACGGCTCTCACCTTTGGCACGGTCGCCACGCAGAACAAGCAGGTCGGTGATGCCGAGATACGACAGGTCAATCAACTCATTCTCCAACTCCTCGCGCGAAAAACCGCTACAAATTACGTGCGGCACGGTCGGAACGCCATAGCGCGCACTCAATACCGCTGCGATGGCAACCGTTCCCGGGCGCATACGCTCGTTGAATCGCTGGAATACACCCTCCGCCACCTCGCGATAGACAACCTCCGTGCGGTGTGTCGTAATATTTATATATGCCGGATTGAATGGCATCAGTCGGTCGATGGTACCAAAGACGCTCTCGATGCTTTTGCCCCTGACCGGTGGCAGTATCTCGAACGAAAAAGCCGTATCGTGGGCGGCTGTAAGAAATGATGCTACGCTCATTGTCGAATTTCAAAAAATAACTCCTCGCAAAGTTAAGGTTTATCTGTCGCATATCCAAAAAAACGGATAAAAAACCGCAACGACGAAAAACCAAGATTTTTTGCACGCAGCAGAATACTACCGATGCAAAATAATGCGTATATTTGTACGATTTATTAACGATTGTCGGGAGTGTCCGATACATAAATTTGCGTTATGGGAATTGCGGAGATGTTGGTGCTTGCAGCCGGATTGGCGATGGATGCGTTTGCCGTATCCATTGGCAAAGGTCTGTCGCTTCGGAGCGTTCGAGCCAAGCATCTTGCCACGACAGGCGTATGGTTTGGCGGCTTTCAGGCCTTGATGCCCATCGTCGGCTATCTGCTCGGTGTGAGTTTCGCGCAACAGGTGTCGAGCATCGACCATTGGATAGCGTTCGTCCTGCTCGGGCTAATCGGTGGTAATATGATTCGCGAATCGCTCTCGAAGAGCGACGAAGAGTGTTGTAGCGACCCCGACTTCTCGGCACGCACGATGTTTCTGCTTGCAGTAGCCACGAGCATTGATGCTCTGGCGGTGGGCGTGTCGTTGGCGTTTTTGGGCGTAAATATTTGGAGCGCAGCAGCCGTAATCGGTTGCGTTACATTCTGCTTCTCAGCGGTCGGCGTATTGATTGGCAAACATTTCGGTTGTCGCTATAAATCGAAGGCGGAGTTTGTCGGTGGTCTGATTTTAACGCTGATTGGCGTCAAAATTCTTGTCGAGCACACGCTCTTCGATTAACCATCACTACCTCTTGCCGAGCAACATCACAAAAGCCGAGCAATTTCACAAATGCAAGGCGATATCACAAACAACATTGATTATCTGCGATTTTCTGCCCTCCCCGTGTTTGCAGACGGGGGCTTACGATAGGGCGATGAGTACCAGAATCTGCGCGGTGAATATTCGCAAAAACATCGTCAGCGGATAGACGCTGGCGTATGCCACCGAAGCGCGGTCGTTTGTGGCTACGGTATTGGCATAAGCCAATGCCGGAGGATCAGTCATTGCGCCCGACATCAGACCCATAATCGAGAAGTAGTCCATCTTCATCGCCTTGCGGGCAATGATACCCGTTATGAGCAGTGGTAGAATGGTGATTGCTACGCCATATAGTACCCACCAATAACCACCGTCGCAAATCGACGACACGAACGTCTCTCCGGCACTCAATCCGACGGCAGCAAGGAATAACGAGATACCGATTTCGCGAATCATCATATTTGCAGAGTTAGTCGTAAAGGTAACGAGCTTATAGCGTGGGCCATAACGTGCCACGAGGATTGCGACAATCAGTGGACCGCCAGCCAAACCGAGTTTGATTGGTTGCGGAATGCCGGGGAACATAATCGGAATCGAGCCGAGCAGCACACCGAAGAAGATACCGATGAAAATTGGCAGCAGATTCGGGTGGTCGAGACGGCGTACCGAGTTGCCGAGGATGGCTGCCACATCGTCCAAATCTTGCTTGCGACCGACTACAACCACAACGTCGCCCATCTGTAAGCGCAACTCGTAAGTGGCAACGAGCTCGATACCGGCACGCACAACGCGCGTAATGGTGACGTTGTAATTGGCGCGGATATGCAGGTCGGAGATGTGCTTGCCGTTGAGTTGCGGTTTGGTGACGACGATACGACGCTTTTCGAGATTCGAGGTGGTCGATTTCCATTCACGTTCGTCGATTTTAATGCTCTCGCCGATGAGAGACTGCAATAGTTCGACATCTTCACTGCTTGCCACTATGCGCAGAATATCGTTCTCGTTGAGAACGGTGTCGCCGGCAACAATCTGTTGCTTGTCGTCACGAATCATACGCGCCACGACAAACTTACTGCGTGCGATATGCGACACCTCCTCGATGCTTTTGCCCACCACGCCGTGATTCGTTACGCGCAACTCGATGCGTACGGTGTGTGGCGCATTGCTGTCGAGCGTTGCTGCCTGCTCGCGGTCAATCTTGATGCGGAACAGGTAGCGGATGGCAATCATCGAGAGGATAATGCCAACCACACCGAGCGGATATGCAACGGCGTATGCCGCAGCGAGCGTGTTATCGTTTGCACCCGTAACGTCGGAGATTGTCTGTTGTGCAGCACCGAGCCCTGGGGTGTTGGTAACGGCTCCCGACAGAACGCCGACCATCGTGGTCAAATCCTCGCCCGTTAGAAGATGGATGCCGAATGCCGTGAGGCAGCCGAGCAGGATGATGGTCACGGCCAACATATTGAGTTTGATGCCTCCTTCGCGCAACGACGAGAAGAAACCGGGACCAACCTGCAAACCAATGGAATAGACGAACAGAATCAGACCAAACTCCTTGACGAAGTCGCAAATGCGCGGGTCGATGCCCAGTCCGAAGTGCGACAACAGGATACCCGTGAAGAGTACCCACGTAATGCCGAGCGACACACTACCGAACTTGATGCGGCTCAATAGCAGACCGACGGCAATTGTCAAGCCGATAATCAGTACGGAATTGGCGATGCTGTTCGATGTAAATAGATTAACCAACCACTCCATAATCTTCCTCGTTTGTATTTTTTTTGTTTCCTATTAACCTTCTCTTCGTCCGTGCGACCACCTCTTTTCAGGTGTCGATTACCAAAACGAATATGTGATGCACATAAGCAAATCCGCGGATGCGGAATGCGCCTGCAAAGATACGACATTTGAGGGGTTTTTCAAATTTTTTAAGAAATATATTCTCTCTTGTGTGAAAAATAGCCGAAAAGGGTCGTGGTGACCGCATTGACCGATTGCGAAAAAACGCGTGGTGTCTGCAAAAAATGGCGTAACTGCGTACGCTAATCGGAAAATTGCCGTTTGCGCTTGCTCCGGGTATGGGGCTGAATGCGTTTTTTGCCTATACTATCTGTGTCGGTCTTGGCTATTCGTGGCAATTTGCACTCACGGCTGTATTTATCGAGGGTATTGTCTCCATTCTGCTCACGGTCACCAATCTGCGTGAAAAATGTTGATGATACGCGACCTACTCTTCGCCTTCGGGCAACGATTTGGTGGTCTTTATGCCGAGCTGCTTTATCTTGTCCACGCGCGACAAGATGTTGCCCTTGCCGGTCGAGAGCTTCTTGCACGCCTCGTCGTGCGCCTCCGATGCCTTTTTGAGTGCCTTGCCAACACCCTCCAAATCGCTGACAAAGCCGGCGAGTTTGTCGTATAGGTCGCCCGTCTGACGGGCAATTTCAAGCGCGTTCTTCGTCTGCTTGTCGCGCGTCCAGAGTTGATACATCAGCTTCAAGACAGATATAAGGTGTGTCGGGCTGACGATTACTACGTGCTGTTTGTATGCCTTCTCCCACAAATCGGCATCACCCTGCATCGCTGCCGTATATGCCCCTTCGTTTGGAATGAACATCATCACAAAATCGGCAGCATCCTTGACATAACGCTGGTAATCCTTCGATGCCAATCCGCGCACCTGTTCATTCACCGACTTTATGTGCGCTGCGAGCAGTGCGGCACGCTCCGCCTCGGGCGCATTCGTGTAGTCGATATAGTGCTTGATGTTGGTCTTTGAGTCGATAACGATATTCTTACCTTCGGGCAGATGGAAGATTGCGTCGGGACGAAGTTGATTCTCCTCCTCGCCTTTAATTTTTGTGCCATCCGCATTGTCGGTCGCCTGCAACGAGTAGTTTACACCCTCTTCCAAACCCGATTTTTCGAGAATCTGGCGCAAAATCATCTCGCCCCAATCGCCCTGCACCTTCGAGTTGCCACGCAGTGCGCCCGACAACTCCTTTGCTTCGCGGCCTATCGTGGTGTTGAGTTCTCGGAGTTCCTTTATGCTCTCTTTGAGCGACTTAACCTCGCTTACTTCGCCCGTGTAGCAGTCGTGAATGGCTTTTTGCAGCGAATCGACATTCTCCTTGAATGGTGCAAGAATCTCGGCCAAACGGCTCTCGTTGCTCTCTTTGAATGCTTTGGATTTCTCGTCAAGAATCGTACCCGCTATTTCGCGAAATACCAACTCGGTCTCCTTGCGCAATGCCTGTCGCTCTTCGCTCTGTTGGCGCAACTGCTCTTGCAAACGAGCCGCCTCGACACGAGCCGCTTCGAGTGCTTCGCGTTGCAGGGATGCCTCACGAGATGCCGTCTCTCGCTCGGTCGCCATATTTCGCATCGCTGTCTCACGCTCCGAGGTGAGTTGCTCTACACGACGACGCTCCTCTTCGAGTTGAGTGGCAAGCACAACCGTACGCACGCGCGCAACCAAATAACCACCAACAGCCCCAGCAACAATACATATTACGGCTACTATAAAAATGATGACTCCCTGCTCCATATATTTTGCCCCTCCCCGTTTTTCGATATAGGTTTGTCTTGTATGTGTATTACGTGCAAAATCCGCCGAATCAATACTTGTTTCGGCGGCTATTGCTTATGAGTTGTGAGCAGAGTTGCTACTCTGCAATTGTTTTCAGTGTCGGAAACGCTTTTTGTAATGTCTCGATAATCTGCTGATGCTCTACGCCTTCGCGGAGAACCATCATAATAATATTATCGCCGGCTACCGTGCCGAGGATATCTTTCGACTTGCGACCGTCGATGATAACCGAAACGGCACTTGCGTATCCCGATTTGGTCATCACTACGCCTATGTTGCCCGAAAAACGGATGCCGATAATCGCATCGCCGAGATTTGATGTGCCAATCTCGTTTTGTGCAGCAAGGTGCTCGGCGAGGATATATACGTATCCCTTCTCAGGATGCGAAACCTTCGAGACGTTAATCTCTTTGAAGTCGCGCGACAATGTACTCTGTGTCGCTTTGATACCATAAGCGTCGAGTCGTTTGATGAGTTCCTCCTGCGAGCCGATCAACTCCTCGGTGATAACACGCTTTATTACTCCTAAACGTTCACTTTTCTTTCCCATAATTCCAAAGACAATCCTATTTCCTACAAAAATAGCGATTAAAATTGGCACAAACAACCCTCTGATGCATATTTTTTGCAAAAAATTGTAAAAAATTTGTTCTTTGTAATTTTATCGCTATATTTGCACTCCGAATCGGGAGTTTAGCTCAGCTGGTTCAGAGCATCTGCCTTACAAGCAGAGGGTCGGGGGTTCGAATCCCTCAACTCCCACAAATATTTACGATTCGACAAACGACTGATATTTATCAGTCGTTTTTTTGTTGTGTATGCTGTTCGTGTGCAAGCACCCGACACCACACACACAACAAAAGCGACGAGCGAGTGCTCGTGTCGAATCGTGGGAAGTTGCAGCATTGCTCACTGTGTGCGGGGGTTGCGAGGATAAAGATATTTATTTCCAATGGTATCCTCGCGAGGGCTTCGCCCTTCAAATCCCTCAACTCCCACAAACGAAGCGAAGCAAAAAGGTGTCGAATTTTCGACACCTTTTGTTTTTGGATACTATGGCGCAAACTCTGTTTGCAGACATAAGTGTCCGAAAACAAAGTCGATTGATTTATTAACTTTTTGCGTAGCGAAGTTTGTAAGGGCCCCCGCGGCGAGCGGAAAGGGAACGACGAGCGACAAGCGAGTCAATCCGTCAACTCCCAAACACGCTATGGTGCAAACTCTGTTTGCAGACATAAGTGTCCGAAAACAAAGTTGGTTGATTTATCAACTTTTTGCGTAGCGAAGTTTGTAAGGGCCCCGCGGCGAGCGGAAAGGGAACGACGAGCGACAAGCGAGTCAATCCCTCAACTCTTGAAAGTGACAATATCCGAGAAGGGTTGCCAATCAATATTGATATCCGCAAGCCCCCCCTCAGCCGATCATCCATAAAGAGTTATATTTGATGATATATTGCGACAAAGAATAAGCCCTGAAAGTCTGGCAACTTCTCAGGGCTCCGATATTAGGTTAGTTAGGTTAATGAGCAGTGGGAGAACCCCACGTTTGTACTACAAAAGTACTATATTTTTATTAAAATGCAAACTTTTCCGTAAAATTTTTTACTAAAAACGCGAAAAAAGTTTCAGTTTATAATATTTTTTAATTTTGCGACGAGTTGCTTTTGAAAAAATCGGCTATATATCTACATAGTTTTTACTATCCCGATTGCAAGTATCGACATAGCGTATATTATACGTTATAGGGTAGTGTTGAGTTGTGTGGGAATCAATACACGAAGAGGTGTATAACGAAGCATATCAGCAACATCCAGTATAGCACAACAGCCGGTCGTGAAGGCATTTTGTCGAGTGCGAAAGCCGCGATGATGGATACCGGAATGGCAATAATCGGTAGCATTGTTACGATATTACCTGTCGCAATTGCCGTTGCAGTGACAATTGCCATAAACCACACCTCTGCCTGCATCGCCTTGCGCACGCGAACTAATACCGAATAACGATTTGCACGGAAGAGAACAAGGCCGGTCGCAACCAAAATCGTAACTATGCAGACAATGATGAGTGCGACAATAGGAAATGGCTCTATGGCAAACGATACGTTATTGGGGAGCAGTGCATCTATAATATTGCGTGCGACGCTCGAAAATTCGCCACCGGCATACCACGTGATATAACTCGCTGTAAATATCGGTATGAGCCATCCGACAATTGCTATGATGCTTTGGCGGATGTTCAGCGGAAAGAGCAGAATTGCCACCGCAAGCAGTGCAACGAGCATCGCGCACGGAGCAAACGCCACCGCAGTCGTACCAAACAACATCGAGGCAAAGAATACCACATTTTTGTTGCCGAACTCGCCAAGTGCGCGTAGCAACAACATTGTTCCGAGTGCCGAGAGTGCCGAACTCGCGGCGGCGGTCAGTGCGTATGGCGATAGGAGTATGCCGCACGCTATGATGCCGTATAGTGATATCGGGAGGGTACAAAATCCGTTGAATGCCCCCATTTTGGTTGCTGTACGTCCGACAATGATGCCCGTTATGACAAATATCACCGCAGCGATGGTCGCCTCGCCCCAACGCGGCATAAATTCGCTCTCGGCCAATTCGGCTGCGTATGGTGCAATCGATTGACGCACAAAAGCGACTGCTACGGTCAAAATCAGTAGCAGAATGGCGAGCAGGCTCGATTGCGATGTTACGGACGACGTTCTCATACGTGGTTATTTGTGGCGCAAGTGCGTTATTCCGATGTAAAGTTACTCTTTTTTCGTAAAAAAAACGTACATTTGTCTTGTTATGTTGGAAATTTCGTATCAAACCGAGTTGCTCGAAGCGGGTTGCGACGAGGCGGGACGTGGCTGTTTGGCAGGTTCCGTATTTGCGGCTGCCGTCATTCTGCCGCCCGATTTTCACCATCCGCTGCTCAACGACTCGAAGCAGATGAGCGAACGCAACCGCAATCTGTTGCGCGAAGTGATATGCCGTGAAGCGGTCGCTTGGGCTGTTGCCGAGATTACGGCCGAGCGCATTGACAAGATTAATATCCTGAATGCCTCGTTCGAGGGGATGTCGCAAGCGGTGCGCGATCTGTCGGTGCAACCGCAGTTCTTGGCAATCGACGGCAATCGGTTTCGCTCGACACTCGACCTGCCATACAAATGCATCGTCAAGGGTGATGGCAAGTATGCCAATATCGCAGCGGCATCGGTGCTGGCAAAGACCTTCCGCGACGAGTATATGATGCGGCTCGATGCCGAGTATCCGATGTACGGTTGGGCAAAAAATAAGGGATATCCGACGCGCGACCACCGCTTGGCTGTCCGTGAACACGGACTCTCGCCTTATCATCGTCTTTCGTTCAACCACGAGATCGACCAATTGTCGCTGTTTTAGGTGGGCGTGCCGACCATTTTTTTTCTTGATTCGGCACTCTGCAACATACTTCGGCACCACTTTTGCTCGTTACCTATTATATAATAGACAGATTTTATGGTTATGAGACGAATTATGATTGCGGCTATCGCCCTCGTGGCGACGATATTCTCGGTCAGCGCCGACGACCGACATATTGCGGCCGACCAACTTCCCGATGCGGCAAAGACATTCATTGCAAAATATTTTGCTTCGCAAAAGATTACCTACGCTACGGTCGATCGTGGTATTATCGACAGCGAGTATAACGTGCGATTGGAGGATGGCTCGAAGATTGAGTTCGACGGCGATGGTCGTTGGATGGAGATTGAGCGACGCGGTGCTGCCGTGCCTGCGCCAATCATTCCGGCACCACTCGCTTCGTACGTCCGCGAGAACTATCCCGATGCCGTTGTGGTGAAGATCGAGCGCGATCGCAACTCGACGGAACTCACTCTGCTGAATCAAACCAAGCACATCGAACTGAAATTCGACGGTCAGAATCGTTTGATTGATATTGACGATTAGTTGCAGATGCAAACAAAAGAAGCCGTCTCGCAAGGTGATTTCTGCGTTATGCTTGCCCTCAAAAGCTCATTTACGCCGAGTAAACTGCGCTTTTTCGGGCTACGCAGGCCTTGAAATCCCTCTTGTTATACAACTTCTAACAGAGAAGGGCGTGTCTAAAAAGTTTATTAGACACGCCCTTGTTATGTGTATAGCCGCCCGTTGCGGTTAGTCGCGTGGATAGGCGGCGATAAATACGTTGCGGTGACGCAACTCCTCCTGCACGCGGTGCAACTCGCTGAGCGAAACGTAACCGATGACGTATTTGTTCGTGTCCGAGATGTAACTCTCGCTGATCGAGTCGAAATGCACGAGTGCCAAATCCTCGGCATCTGTGTAGCGATAATATACGCGGAACGAGTGGTCGGTCGTGTAGGTTGGCAGTTGCGAATCGTTACGCTTCTTGTACTCGTACTTGTAGTTGTACAGACACGCCGTGATGTCGCTCAATACGGCCGAGCCGGTAGGGTAGCCACCCGCACCGCGACCGAACATAAACTGCTTGTCGTAGAACAGACCCTTGATAACCACGCCGTTGAACTCGTCCTCGACGCTGTAAATATACTTCTCGCGCGAGATGAGTTGAGGCATAACGCTCATAATGAGTCGGTTGCCATCAATCTTCTCGACGTGGCCAATCAATTTGAAGCGACGCTCCTTCTCGGTAGCAAAGCGAATATCGTCGTCGTTCATATTCGAGATGCCGTACGTGAAAATCTGCTCCGGTGCTACGTACAGACCAAAGGCGTGTACGGTGATGATGATGAGTTTGAAGAGCGAATCCCAACCGTCGATATCGAGCGACGGATTGCTCTCGGCAAAGCCCAAATCCTGTGCAAGTTTCAATGCTGCTGGGTAGGACATCTTCTCGTTGAAAATCTTCGAGAGGATGAAGTTCGACGAGCCGTTCAGAATACCCTTGACCGACGTAAGCAGATCGTTGTCGTAGTACTCTTCGAGGTTGCGGATGACCGGAATCGAACCACACGCCGAGGCGTCGTACAGCAGTGCGGTGTTGTATTGGCGTTGCAGGTCGATAAGCTCCTCGATATGGCGGGCGAGCATCTTCTTGTTGCCCGACACTACCGGCAGTCGCTTCATCAGCGCGCGCTTTACAATGTCGTAAGCCGCATCGGCATCGTCAATGAGTTCGACAATGAAGTTAATCTCCGGGTCGGAGAATATCTCGTCGGCGTTGTCCGTGAAGAGGGCTTTGACGGTGCGAGGTTTGTTGATGTCGCGTACGCAGATTCGGCGAATCTCGACATTCGACGATTCGATACGTTTCAAAACGTCGTACAGACCATTGCCGACCGTTCCAAAACCGAAGAGACCGATTTGTAATTTCTTGGTATTCATATATGTTGTTTTAATTTTTATTCATAAACTCGACGATAATCTCATTTAGCAGGGCGTGCTCCACCAAAAAACCGTCGTGACCGAATATCGAATCTATGGTGTGGTACTCCACGTTCGGGATATGCTCGACAAACGGCGTATGGTCCTCGGGCGTGAAGAGTATGTCCGAGGTGATGGCTACGACGAGCGCACGTGCCTTGATGCTTGACAGCACCTCCTCCATCGTTCCGCGTTCGCGTGCGAGATTGTGCGAATCGACCGCTTGCGATAGACGGTAGTACGAGTAGGCATTGAATCGACGACGCAACTTCTCGCCCTGATAACGCTGATAGGTCAGCACTCGACGCTCGAACGATGCTTCGTTCGGGTCGGCATCCTCTTGCGACGTGTTATACGCCTTGCCTCCGCGATAACTGAGCAGAGCGATGCTGCGAGCCACCGCCATTCCGTCAAGGCCTGCATCTGCACTGCGACTGCCGAATGTCGGGTCGCTTTCGATTGCCATACGCTGCGACTCGTTGAATGCCGAAGCCCACGGATTTGTGCGTGGAGCCGTAGCGATAAATGCGGCACGCTCCGCAAAATCGGGTTGCATAATACACCATTCGAGGCATTGAAAACCACCGATAGAACTGCCGATAAGCAGTTTTACGCGCTTGATGCCAAGATGCTCGGCGAGCAGTTGATGCACACGTACCATATCGCGTACCGTGATGCGCGGAAAGTCGCCATACCACGCCTCGCCCGTTGCGGGATTTATCGATAGTGGGCCTGTTGTGCCGTAGTGCGAGCCGAGGAAGTTTGCACAAATTGTAAAATACTTCGCCGGGTCGAGGAAGCACCCCTCTTCGACCGTGTGCGGCCACCAATCGGCAACATCCGAGTTGGCAGTCAGTGCGTGGCAAACCCAGATGATGTTGCTGCGGTCGGCATTCATCTCGCCATAGGTGTCGTATGCGATTTCGAGCGAAGGCAGTACAACGCCACTTTCGAGGCGGAACGGATGTGGATATTTATACGTTTGAGCCATTAGTCGATATGTGCAAATGCCTGTTCAAAATCGTCGATAATATCCTCTACGCACTCCAAACCGAGCGACAGACGCAACAGCGTAGGCGTAACGCCTGCGGCCTTCAAATCCTCGTCGCTCAACTGTTTGTGGGTGGTGGATGCCGGATGGGTAATGACGCTTATCGAGTCGCCAATCATTGTCATATTGCCCATCAAGTGGAGCGATTCGACAAACTTTACGGTGCTCTCCAACGTGCCCTTCAACTCGATATTCATTACGGCCGAAGCGCCGAAACGATAGTATTTCTGTGCATTCTTGTAACCCGGATGGTCCTCGAAGCCGACATAGCTTACCTTTGCCACCTTCGGATGGTTGCGGCAGTACTCTGCCAGACGACGACACGACTCTACTTCGTGCTTTACGCGCAACGAGAGCGTTTCCAAACCGATGAGCATCAGGTACGAGTCGAACGACGATGGGCAGCAACCGAAATCGCGCAGACCATCGACGCGGCACTTTACGATGAACGCTTGATTGCCGAACGTCGAGTAGAGATTCAGCCCGTGATAACCCTCCGACGGGCCGTCAATCTGCGGGAACTTGCCGTTGCCCCAATTATAGTTACCGCCATCGACGATAATTCCGCCCATAGCCGTACCGTGTCCGTTAATCCACTTGGTTGCCGAATCGACCACGATATTTGCGCCCCAATCGAACGGGTTGCACAGATAGCCCGCCGCACCGAACGTATTATCCACGACAAACGGCACGTCGCAGCGTTTGGCCAGTGCGCCGAGTGCCTCCAAATCCAGCACATCGCAGGTCGGGTTACCCATACTCTCGACATATATCATCTTCGTACGCTCGTCGATGAGTTGCTCGAAATCCTCCACGTTGTTGCCTTTGGCGATGCGCACATCGATACCGAGTTTGCGCAACGAAATTCGGAATTGGTTGTACGTACCACCGTAGAGGAAAGGTGCGGCAACGATGTTGTCGCCCTGCTCGGCAAGCGACGATACGGTGAGGAATATGGCCGACATACCCGACGATACGGCAAGTGCGCCGACCGCACCGTAGAGCGAAGCGATGCGCTCTTCGTAAGCGGCAGTTGTCGGGTTGTGCAGACGTGTATATATGTTGCCCGGCTGTGAGAGTTCAAACAAGCCGGCCGCGTAGTCGCACGAACGAAAATGGTATGCGGCGGTAGGGTATATCGCTATGCCGCGCGAACCGGTTTGGTCCACGTGATATCCGCCGTGAATTTGGCGAGTCTCGAAACCGAGTGTCTTCTTATTCGACATATCTTTTTTGTTTTTCTTCTGTTTGCTTATGTTTAAGTTTGTCGGGGTAGTTGCACTTGGCGACTGCGACACTATTCATTTGCTTGTGATATTCGCTCGCCTTCGTCTCCTGCTCACCTTCGTCTCCTGCTCACCTTCATCACCTGCTCGCCTTTACCCCCCCCTGTGGTTAAAATACGGACGAAACCGACTCTACCCACTCGATTGTCTCAACCGAGAGCGTATCCGTGCGGTCGCTCCACGATTTCAACTTTATGAGTCGCTCTTTGCGACGCTCCATTGCGCTCGAAATCGGGAAGTGTGGCTTTGCCAGATTCTGCTTCTCTTCGCGCAGCGACGGACGTATCGTGCGACGGAAAACGCTGTCGCGTGTCGGACGTCGGTCGATTTCCCACTTAAAGCCGTCGAGTTTCTTGGAACGCGTCTCCGGAATCTTGTCCATCGGGTAGAACGTGTAGGTCGGATTCACACGATAGGTGATGCCGACGAGTTGGCGGTCGCGGATGTACGACGACATATTACCACTCTCGATATATGCCATCATCGTAATCTCCGGCGAGCCCTCGTTCTCCTGCATAAAATATATGGTCTGCACGTTTCCGTCCACATCGTTACGGTAAATCTGATTGTCGCGGAAGTGTGCCGTCATCTCTTTTCCGGTCACCTGATTGTAGTGTGCCGTATCCACCTCTGCCACCATCATCGGCTTACCCTCGAAATCGGCGTGCGTAATCTTGCTGTTTGCCGTGTTGATGTGCATCACGTCGGAGGTAATCTGGTTGCTCTCGCTCCACATCACAGGCGAGAGGAAGAGGTGGATAATCGAGTCGCGGCTCGATGCCGACAACGAGTCGCACACCATCTGCGCGTCGCTACGGAACATCTTGACGTTGCGAATTGCCAACGTCAGACGATATGTCGAATCGACGGCCACCGTGTCGGTTGCCTCGGTTGCCTGCTCCGTCTTCTGCTCTTTTTTGAAGATGACGTTGATGAGCGAATCGAGCATACACCTTAACAGCGAATCGGCAGGCACCGAATCGGCTAATATGAGCGAGTCGATGCGTACGAATACCGAGTCGTGAACCGGCTTGATTTTTATGCCCTTGCGCTCCAATCGCAACACTCGGCGACGCAACTTCTTGTCGGCACGCTCCTGCGCCTTGACCCTCATCAGCGAGTCGATGCGCTCCAATTTGCGGTAGTATGCCGTACGTTTTGCCTGACGACGGTCGGCAATACGGTCGAGTTTGGCGTTGAGCGAATCCTGCTTTATCTTGCGTATCGAGTCACGAATGTATCGTTTCTCGGCTTTGAGAATCTCTTTAATCTGCTTCTTGGTCAGCGTATCCATCGGATTGATAAGCGAGTCGGCTGCAAGCGAATCCACCGCGAGTGAATCTTTTGCCGTCGCCGCTCCCGCAAGCGAATCGCTTCGCATAGAGGTCGAGTCGGTCGGAGAGGCCGCTACGGTCGATGGTGCGCTGCTTGGCGCAGTCGATGGCTCTGCATTTTCATCTGCGGCTGTCGTCGCTGACGCACCCTCTGCATTGCTCTGACCTATGGCGCGTTTTACGGCATCGGTCGCAGCGTTTGCCTTCTCGCGCAGGGCCGCAATACGCTCGTCGTTTGGCAGAGCTGCCGCACCCTCGGTCGGCTTCATCGACTTCGGTATATCGCCTGTGGCCGCGGCTGCCTCATTCGGCTTCGATTGAATTTTTGACTTTATGTCTTTACCTTTGGCGGCCATCTTCTCGGCTGCGCGTTTCAACTCTTCGCGCTTCTGCTCCTCCGCTTGCGCCGCCTTCGCTTTTGCCAACGAGTCGGCGAGGGCAATCGAATCGGCACGCATCTTCTCCTCGGCTTTGGCTATCGAGTCGGCACGCTCACGAGCAAGACGCTCGGCAACGGGGTCTTTCGTGTAGAGATACATCGAATCGGAACGGATGAATACCGAGTCGCCCTCCGATGTGTCGTAACTAACCAGCACAGGGTCGCGCGTCAGGAACGCATCGCCCGGCTCGCGCCAATATTCGCCCCAATCGCCAAACACGAGCACCTTTTGCTCCGTATCGTCAATCTGTATGTTGCGCTTCAAACGGGCATATCCGCGCTCGCCATAGTAGTCGAGCGTATCGCTCCACAACTCCTGCTCCTCGGTGAGGATATATCCGTTGAGCGTAAGCGAGTAGTGCTCGCCATCGCGGCTGAATGTTCCTCGGTCGGCATACAGATACTCGTTCTCGGCCGGTTTCCAGATGTTGGTATTGGTGAAGAATTGTGCGTGGTTGGTCTCGGTGTTGTAGATGACCGAGTCGCCCATCATTTCGTATGTCTCGTTGCGCATCTGCACGCGATCGACACAGATAATCTCTTTTGTATCGGCGTAGTAGTAACCATACTCGGCTTCGAGTTGATTATCTTCGTCGATGACCACACCGCCGCCCGAAAACTCGCCGATGTTGGTCTTTGTGTTGAAGAGGAAGTTGTACGTGTAGAGTGTCGTACCCTTATCGACCACCTTGACGATATTCGAATATACGCGTGCCTCGTTCTTCTCGCCGTCGTATTCGGCACGATCGCCGTAGATGTACGTCGTGCCCTTATTGATAAGCACGTTGCCGAAACACTCGATTTGTGAATCGGAGTAGCGCACCGTACTGTCGCACGTGATGACTGTGCCGTTGTGGTGAGCCGCAAAGTTGCCGACGGCAATCAGAATCTTCTTGCCTCGATACTCGGTTTGGCGACCGCCATCCGACTTCATATCAACAAACTTTTTGCTCTTTTTAGGGGCATCGCTATTGGTGCGAGAGGTGCTTTGGGATGCACCTGCCGGCTCCGGCTCGCGTGCCGGAAGATGGGGCATACCGCTACTGCCGGCAAATACGATGCTTGCCAGCGCCAACAACGAAACCGTTATGGATACAACCCTTCTACGCACTACTGTTGCTGTTTCTTGCTTGGTTTGATTTGAATCTTGGCATTTGCCTCCTTCTTCACCCACTTCTTATTCTTGAACTCGCCGTCGCGATACTCCGGATCGATGTAGATGTACATCGCATCAATCTTCTCGTCGAGCCACTTGTTGAAGTCGTGCTGCTGCTTCTCGTTCAGTGCAATCTGCTCCAAACGCAGGTAGTCCTCTTCGAGCGATGCCACGTGTGTCGGGATAATCTCGATGAGTTTTACGATTTTGCAGATATCGTTACCGTTGAGGTCCGATGTGCGGAATGCCGGCGAGATTTCGCCAACTTGCAGACGACGGATTGCGTTATAGTCGTCAATGCTCTTTCCGCCACCTACGCCGAAATCCTCTTTGAGGAACTTGGTTGCCGTCAGTTTGGCGTCGAATGCCGAGTAGTGTTCGAGCAGGTCGTGGTTTGTTACGATACCGCCGTTCATCTTCGAGTGCTTGTCGTCCGAATGCTGTGCTGCTGCCACGTCGAATGCAAGCGAATCCTTGCGAATAAGGTTGGCAATGCTGTCCAACTCGATCATCGGCTGCGTGAGCTCCTCCATCGTGTATGTCGGGCGGAGCAGGATGTGACGGCAGTGGAACATCGAGCCCTTTCTGTCAATCAGTTGAATAAGGTGGAAACCGAACTGCGTCTCGACCACCTCCGAAACCTGGCCCGGACGCAACTCCTGCAATGCATCGGAGAACGGCTTTACGAAACCTGCCGCAGGCGATGGCTCCAACTCGCCACCGCGAATGGCCGAACCATCGACCGAATACATACGTGCGAGGGTCGAGAACTGTGCCTTGCCGGTCACGATGCGCTCGCGCATTTCGAGCAGACGTTCACGCGTACGACGCTTTGCCTCCTCCATTCCTTTCGGGAACTTTGTGATGTGGGCATATACGTATTGCTCGGCTATGATTGGCAGACTATCTTTGTCGATATTGCGGTAGAAACGCTCCACCTCGCCCGGCACAACTCGTGTCTTGCTGACAATCTCCTGCTGCATCGCTGAGGCGTAGGTCTGCTCCTCGGCCTGACGACGAAGCAGTTCGCGGATGTGATACACAGGCATATGCGTCTTCTTTTCGAGAGCCGTCACCGAACCCTCCTCCTCGATCATCGACTGTATGCGGGTCTCGACGCGCTGCAATACGTCGCCCGTATTGATTTGAACGGAGTCGATGAGTGCCTGATTGTAGAGCAACTTCTGCATAAGCAACTGCTCCAATGCCTCGTTTTTAGGGTCGCGGTCGGAGGTGTATCCTGCTGCACGACGCTGCTCGACGAGTTGCGTGGCGAGTTGCTCCACGTCGGAGTGCATAATGGACGAGTTGCCGACAATGGCAACGATTTTGTCGAGCATCACAAAACGCTTCTGCGCATATACTCCTGCCGAAAGCGCAAGTAGTGATAAACCGATAAATAGACTTTTCTTCATATCTTTTTCTCTATTTTTTTATTTCGTTGTTGGTTGTTGTGCAGAGCCGACCTTTACGCTGTCGCTCTCCGAGAGCGGCTCGTCCGGCTCGGCAGTGTAGCGTTTTATCAGTCCGTTCTGCTCGGCATTGCCCACCATTCGCTCCTCTTCGTGGCGGATGACCTCCTCCTGACGACGTTTGGTGAGGATGCGCACGATGTTCTCGCGAGCCATAAAGAGCGGCATCGTATCGCCCGCTTTGAGCGCATCGGTCACGCGGAAGCAGTAATACGAGCGGTCGTGGTGTATCTGTCGGACACTGCGATCGGTGAGCAACTCCTCGTGTGCCGATTGGCGCAACAGCGGCAGATAACTCTTAAATTCGGTAAAATCCGTCCATTCGTCGAACTTCGTCAGTCGAAAATTGCTTTTCAGACACACCTGCTCGAAATCCTTGAAGACCTCCGCCTTTGGCGAGCGCATCATCGAGAGCAACCACTCGCGACGACGGAATTGGTCGGGAAATGCTACGATGTAGCCCTTCACCACCGGAGCCGACAGTCGGAAATCGTTTTTGTGACCGTTGTAATACTCCTCGATGTCGGCATCCGTAATCTCGCCGTTCATCTGCGTATCGAGATAGTGTTGTTCGACTTTGCGGATGAGTAACGACTGGCGATACTCTTCAACCATACGGTCGATATCCTGCTCCGACGAGGAGAAGATAAGCTCTGCCTCCTGCAATTTCAGTTGGCGGACAATCCAACGCTCGATGAGCGTCTCGACATAGTTGAGCGAATCGGCACCCGTAATACCTTTCGGCAGGGCGGCGGTGACCTCCTCGACCGAGAGCGTCTTGCGACCCACTTTCGCAACCGGCTCCGGTCCGAAAATGATGGACGTTTCGCGGCAGGATGATGCGGCGAAGAGCAGGGCGACGATTGCTATTTTCTTAAAAAACTTCATATACAACCTGCAAAGATACTATTTTTGACGGAATAAACGTATTACAAAGTAATAATATTGCCGAATCACGTAAAAAAAGCGACCTTTTGGGCCGCTTTTTCGCAATATTTTCGATTTGCTATCTGTAATCTTTTGGATTTTCCTCGCCGTACGTCATATTTTCGCCGGTCGCCTTCGGGTGCATCGCACTCCAAACTTGTGCCAAAAACGGATTGTTTGCCGCCTGCTCGTCATATCGCCACGGGGTGGTCAGACACTTGTCGCACCAGTGGCCGCCGAGCAGAATCAGTGTCGGCGATGCGGTGAACGTATGGCCACACGCGCAACGCCACTTTAACGGCGTACGCAGGTCGCCGACAGTCATCTGCTCCGAGAGACACTCGCCTCCTCGGAACTCGGCTGCCGAACGCATATCTTCTATTGAAAGTGCCTCCATCGGGCGGCTCTCGTCGTAGCCGTGATTGAGTCGCACGGCGTGCTCGGCATCCGACAGATGGAAGTCGGTCACTTGCGCCCAATCGCCTATCGCATCGCGTTGGCTGCGCGAGCCGAAAAAGGCGGCAATACGCTCCTCGTTGTGGTGGCGCAGCCAACCGAGTGTGCCGAATGTTTTGTCGTTGGCTATCAGTCGCATAAATGGCTTTATGAGAGATGCCGGAACGAACTTTGCAAGGGCGAAAAACCAAGGTGTTTGTCGGCTCATTTGGCGGAAATATTCCTTTACCGGAGTGTTTGCGCGGAAGTGCAAAATATCCTCCAAACGGTCGGAATCGAGATACCACTGACCGTGAAAATTGTGCGTCGCAAACCAGTTCGGCTCGAAGACTTTTTCGGGCGGCGGACAGTTGATTGCCGCGAGCAGAAGTTGCTCAAATTCGTAGTTCGTCAGACGGTACTCGGCGCCACTGCCGATATTGTAAAAACGGCACCAAAAATCCTCCGGAATATCGTCTCGACAGACGGCTGCCAACAGTCGTCCCGAATCCTCGACCGTAGCCCACTCCAATACGCCGCGAATCGGCACGTGGAACATTATCGGGTCCATATTTTTGAGCAGTGCCGGATAGAGTATTCCCGACTGTCGCAAACTGACCCAATAGCGCAATCCCGACTCGGCAAATATGCGCTCTGCGCGACACTTCGAGATGGCGTAATAGTCGAACATCGACGGGAAAATCGGGTCGCCGCATCGGCCCCAATGCAACGGGTCGCGACGGTCGCCTGTTTGTGCCACACTGCCTATATATACGACCTTTACGGCGTCGGGGTCGGGTTGTTGTTTGACGGCTCGAACGATGTTCTCTGCCGCTGCGACATTGACGCGCAGGGTGGTTGCCGGACGGTAGTCGGCAGCCGGCGAGACCATACCGCCGACGTGCAACACATAGTCGCACCCTGTGACGGCTTCGAGCACATCCTCATAGTGGGTCAAATCGCCCCATACGATGCGGATTTTGTCGCCCATAGGTGCCAATTTGCGACGATTTTGCTTGGTGTCGCGCACCAAAACCGTAACGTCGAGGCGGTCGCCGTGCGAGAGTAACTCTTTAAGCCCGGCCGTACCCATTACACCGGTGGCACCGGTCAAAAGAACACGTTTTTTCATACTTCAAAATAAACTCGGACAAATCCTCGTGGATGCCCATATTTTTAAGCGATATCCTTGCGATAAACCTTGCGAAATGCCTCTGCAAAACACGATATGCAGACGAGCGCACAGAGGGCGTAAACGACATAATATTCGACACCTCCGCCAAAGAGTTCGGCAAATGATATGTCGCTGAAACCGAATACGATAAGCGCAAACGCAAAGGCGTTGTTGAGCGAGTGCAGAATCATCGTCGAGAAGAGCGACGAGGTGCGCAAATAGGCGGTGCCGAAGATGAATCCGGCGACGATTGCCGAGACGGCTACTGCGGGCTCGATGTGTATGATGCCGAAGAAGAGCGATGCGATGATTACCGAGACGAATTTACCCCAACGTCGGCGGAGTGTTTCAAGTACCACGCCGCGACAAATCAACTCCTCGAAAAATGGTGCAAATACGATTGCCGTGATGCTCGCCCAAAAGCCGCGACCCGTGCCGCCGTTGTCCGCTTCGGGTAGGATTTCGAGCAGTGGCTCGATGAGGACTTGTGCCGCTACAATCCAGATAAAATACGTCAGTATAATATTGGGGTTGAATCCTTTACGCGAAAATCGCGCAACTACGCCCTTGCCATCGCGCAGACGAACATATAACCATATCGACAAGAATGCCGCCAACATCGACAACGGGTAGATGATAGCAAATCGTTCGCCTTTCAACACCTCGATTTGCATCGTTGTTTCGATGTCCGGTTGCCCAAGTTCGGCGACATTGGGCAGGGTCAATCCGCACGCCATACATAGTGCGCTGACGACGATTTGCGAGACGAACAACAGCAGAGCCATTGCCACAATGTCGAGTGCGCCCGGAAAGTGATGGTGCTTGTAGGAGTCCAACGCTTCGGGGTCGAGCATCTCGACCTCGTCTGTCGCCTCGTCCTCCCACGCTCCCTCTCGCTGCGCCTCATCTCTTTGCGCGGTCTCTTCGTGTGCCTCCTCTCTTTGCTCAACCGGCTCGACCGGCTGTATCTGCTCTCTGTCCGACATTGTAATTTGGTTTTTCAAGTGCCAAAGATAATAAAATAAGTTGATTTTCCGCACGCGCCGGCAAATTGTAGATATTTTCTATTATTTGCGCCTTGTTTTGCCGTAGTTTCAATTTTGTTACTCACAAAAAGCCGATATGCCAACAAACAAGGGACCGTCCCAATCGGGTGGTCCCTTGTTTGTCTATGCTCCAAAGAGGGCGCGACTATTTGCCGTGTGCCTCGTTGGCGGAGGTTATGACGCTATCCCAGTCCAAACCATACTTGTCTGTCTTGCTACGGTCGAAGCGGGTAAAGGTGTTGCATACGTAGATGTTTGAATCCGAAATATCCTCGCCATTCAATGCCGCAGTACGCAGCGATGCACTTAGCGTTGGCGGAATTGCGCGAACCTTGACACCGGCAGCCATCACCTCGGCCTCGGTCAAATTGTGACCATCCGAAGGGTTGAGTTTGCCCCAGAATATGTGCTTGCACTCCTTTGCGTAACTTCCACTTGTATAGTATGTTGCCGACTTGTGTGATGTGCCGTTTCGGTTGGTACTGTACGCATTATCTTCGAGTGCCATACCCCAGAACCACCAATCGATATCGTTACGGATACGATCTGCGCCATCGGCAGTCTGATATACGTAATTGGTGTAGTTGGCGATATTGGTGTATCCCGTAGGGAGGCCGTGGCCGAACGAGCCGGAGTCGTTCATCAACTCCATATTCTCCCATCGTGACTGATATGGGTCCCACATCTGTACAATCCAGTCGCCACTCAATTCGCCTGCCACACCACCGCCTTGATGCGCCATAAAGACATTGGCCGCAACGCGATTGTAGTTGGTTACACCGAATGTGTAAGGGTAGATTTTGTTGGTCGAGACGCTAATCTTGTCGGCTGCCCAATACATACGGATATTGTTGAATCGACCATACTCGCTCGATGCACCCGACGATACTCGCTGCGAGCCGACCGATTTCCAACGCTGTATCGAACATCTGTTACCCTGGAATGTGTAGATTGCGTAACCTGCCGGCGTACCATCGGCGTTGATGCTGTAATTCCAACCCACACCGAATGCCGCAGGGTGGAGAATCTCGGTTACATAGTCGCCGCTCTGCGTTACATAACCCTTATGGAGGTATGTTTGCGCAATGTGCGAGTGTCCGGACAGAATGTACGCGTGCTGGAACTTCGCCAACTCGGTGAGTGTCTGTGCAAAGTAGTTCTTCGTGACGGTCGTGAACGGAATATGCACGCAGAGCACTACCCCCTTGTTCTTATCGACGTGCGAGAGGTCGTTCTTCAACCACGTCCACTCTTCGTCGGTAAAGCCGCGCACGTAGTCCGTCTGTCCGAGGTCGGCACCATTGCTATCCTTTGTGACAACGTCATTAATCACCACAACGTGCATATCGCCACGGTCGAACGAGATACGAGTCGGACCCCACGCCTCTTTGAATGCACTGATATCCGGCGTCGCGTCGTCGTCGCTCTGGTACCAGTCGTGGTTGCCGGCAGCAGCAAACCAATATATGCCGGTCTTATTGACTGCCATCGCGTTCTTCATCGTTGTCTTGTGCTCATCGACATCGTTCCACGTAACATCGCCCAATACGACACCATAGCCCTGTGGGTCGCCATTTGCGGCGTCGATTGCCGAGTTGAAGTCTTTCACGCGTGTCTTGATATCCGGTGCCAAAGCGTTGCTAAATCGCTCTATGCACGAGCCGCTACTCTTCGTCTGTGGATCGGCCATCACAAAGAGCCACCACTTGTTGTGCTTGCCGGTCGCATCGTTGAAGTTTGAGTGGGTTGAGGAGGACATCTTCGGACCGAGCGTAAAGTTCTTCGCGTAGTCGCCCGCATCCGGATTCAGGTAGGTGTCGCCCACCTTATAGTATGTCACCGGATAGCCCGAACCATTGCGTCCGATTTCGTATCCGGCAGGGGTAGTGTAATAGACATACTCCGGCTTATAGACGCTCGGGTCGTAGATAATCTGGTAGCGACCCTTGGCGTTGGTCTTTACGACGTGGTAGCCATCGGTCACCATTACACCCTCGACAGGCGTTACACCATCGTTCTCATAGACGTAACCCGTAAGATACTTGTTATCGTCCGGCGAAGAGAGTATTACCTGAATATCATCCACGTAGAAGCGGTTGTTCTTCGCGTTGTTCGAGCCGTTGCCGCCAATCAATATACGGGTGTTACAAGTGGCGTTTTTCAGCTCCACTTCGTATGTATTCCAACCGGCTTTGGAGTTGAGTGTGAGGGCTGCCTGGTCGATATTCACGGCGTCTTGAAGCATATGCGCTTCGTCGATAGTGCCGCCCTCTACCAAGCCGATAACCACCTCGTCCTCGACGACATTGTGGCCATAGCCGATAGTGTAGTACGGAGCCATCTTGCAACGCACCGTCACGTTCCATATCTCACCCTCCGGAATCGTCGTAAGCAGCGGTGTGATGAGCGTGCCTTTGATGCCGCTATCATCGCCGAGTTTCACATAGCCCGGCATTGCATATACCTTGCAGGTGCCGTCGGTGCTTTGCTGACTCCAATCTGCCATTCCGTAGTCGTCCAACAGACCTTCGAGGGTGGTGAACAGAGGTAACGATTCCAACGAGCCGTTGCCTCTCACGCGAGCGAAGTCATACTCGGCTGTGGCAACCGTAGGCGATTCGCCCGTCGCTTTGTAGTTTACCGTCAGTGGCTGATCGTTTACTCCCGCGTTGTAGTAACCCGAAGCGTAGCCCACCATATCACCACCATAGTAGAAGTCGCCGAAGTTTTCAAACAGGATGGTGTTGCCCTGCTTGACGACCGTCGGATCGGTTACAACCGCTGCACCTTGATACTGTGGAGCTATGGTGCTTACCGGAATCGAATTGCTGGTGACGCTTGCTGTCGTGTCGGTAATCTTCACGTAGTAGGTCGTACTTGGTTCGAGGCCCGTAATTATCATACGTGTCGGATAGAAGTAGTTGTTGTCGCCACTCTTGTATCCGAAATAGCCATTTGTCGTAATCACACCATCGGTGCCGTACACGGTCTTGGACAAATTCCATCGCTGATAGAGATTGGTGCACGCCTCGTCGTAATAGACATCAATGCGGTAGTTGTGCGTGACATCTGTTGTCTTATAGTCGTAGCCATCGGTGCCCGATGCTCTCGGCATCAGTGCCAGGTAGTTTGCCGACTTGTTCGACTCGGTTACCGTCCAACCGATATTGATGGTTGTGTCCGTTGCGCGAACAACGCCCACAGCAATCTCGGCATTCGACAGCAGTTCAATCTTCACATCGTCCAACATCCAGCGGTTGTTGTCGCCTGCATCTGTGACGGTCGTATCCTCCGGATTATCGACAATGCCGCCACCAAACGCCACGCGAGCACCCTGCGGAACGTAGTCGAATTGCAACGTGTACTCCTTCCACACGGTGTTGTTGTCGCCTTCGAGCGTCAACTTTTTGGTGTCGGCGACCGTATAGCCAACCAAATTGAATTGGTCGATTGCACCATCGCCATTAACCTCACCACCGGTCAGGATGCGGACAGCAATTACCTTTTCCAATAACTCTGTATCGGAAAGTGTAGCATTGGCACCACCGTAAGGGCACGCCTTGAATGTTACGCGGAGTGACGATTTGCCAACCGGCATATTGGTCAGAGCAGGGGTTGCAAACCACGTCGTGTTGGTCGATGTTCCGATTTGCAGATAGCCCGGACGTACATTGATGCCCGAATATGTCGCAAGTGAGCTACCCTTAACCCACGACCAACCATCCAAACCGAAGTCATCCACCATCTCCGGCATCGTTGAGAATAGGTTGACATTATCGCTGAACGGACCTGCGAAATAAGCGCTCGATTTGTGCGTTTGTTCGCCGGCAGTAACCAATGTATATACACCGGTTGCGCGATTTTTGTGTTTGTAGCCCGCTGCACGTGTGGTAGCATCGCCACCGTAGAGCATTGTGCCGAAGTTCTCGAATAGCAGCATCTGACCCGAGACCGCGGTCTTGTTGAGTGGAACAACCTCCTCTTTGACGGCTGCCGAAGCGGTGGTCGAAACCTCCAAATAGTCGGTTTCGGTGCCGTCGGTCGTGTTCCAAACCTTGACGAAATAGTTGGTCGAAGGGGTCAAGCCCGTAAATATCCAACGCGGTGGTCGCTGATAAGTTGTAAAGAGGGCTTTCGGTGTTGCAGAGGTATCTTTGCAGACGCCCGATAACTTACCCATCAGCGTCTTGTTCTCGTCGTAGATGGCTACGGCGTACGTATCGCCAATTTCGGTCGAGAAGTCTGTCGTATTCGCATCAGGCATAGGTGATGCCATCGTCGGAATATTCGATGCAAGAGCCGACCACGCAATCGAGATGGTCGTATCAGTCGCACGCACGAGTTTCACTGTTAGTGGCGAACTCTCAACCCACTTGATGCATACGTCGTCCAATAGGAAGCGGTTGTTGGCATCCTTCTCCGGACGATTCGGTGCAAAGGCGATACGCGACGTAGGCAATACGCCCGTAAATCGCACCGTGTATTTCGTCCACGTATATTGGTTACCCTCCAATCGAATCTCCTTGCGATTCGAGATTGTAAAGCCGCTCAATGTGTTGTACGTTGCACGGTTATCCCAACGGGTCTCGATATCGCTGGTGGTGTCGTCGTATGTGAACGTACCGCCATCGAGCACCTCAATAGCAATATCTCGTTCGCCATCGTCCATCACATCAGCACCGTAAGGACATATCCAGAATTCGACATCGACGGTCGATGGACCCGAGAACTTGCCGCCCACGTTGGATGTTCCCTTGGCATTAAGCTGTGGCGTAATCATTCGGGTCTGCTTGTAGTGTCCGCCGACCTTAACATAACCGGCACGCATAAAGATGCTGTTTTCGGTATAATCCACATTCTCCCACGACCAATACTTCAAGGCGGGCGATTTGCGCGATGCGTCGGCAGTCGTTCCGAATACGATTTGTTGAACTGTATCGAAGAGACCGGTCTCCACGCTCGATGGTACAATATACCAATCGGCATTCTGTCCGTAAGCACCCGTAAAGAGACCTGCGCGGTTAGGCATAATCAGATTGTTGGCATTCGATGCATACGGCGTACCATAGACATTCATCTTGGCTGCCGTAGGGCTTTCGAGGAAGCGGCGCACATAGTTCGAGTAGCCCGCCGAACGTGTCGAGAAGTCGCCACCCAGCACGCAATCGCTGAAATCCTCAAAGAGGATAGTGTTGGCATCCAATGCCGGCGATGGAAGGGTTGTCATCTTGCGCGGATTCTCCAATACGGTCCAATTTGCGCTGTCGAAGTACGACGGCTCAGCCGCCTCGCTATCGCTCCACTTGTCCGGTGTCATATATTTGACACGCAGATAGTAGTCGGTGCCCGGCTCCAAACCCGTAAAGACGAATCGCAATGGGCGCGATGAGGTGTTGTAGAGCGCTGCCTTCGATGTTACGTCGCCCTGTCGCTCGTACCAACAGTTATCCTTAATCAACCACGAAGTGACGAGATTCTTCGGCGAAGATGCCGTACCTGCTGCTCCGTTGCCACCATTGATAACTGCGCTGTCGTAGTCCCACGCCGACCACAACTCGATGCAGAAGATGTTGTCGCGCTCTTTCTTGTAGTTTGCCTTCGTGTTCGGCTTCTGCTCGGCAAGATATGGCGAGTTATTGACACTTGTCGTCCAAGCAACGGCAAGCGTAGATACGGTCGAGCGTACGAGGGCCGTGAAGATGTTCGACTTCTCGACATTCAGTTCGAGTGCCGGCAGTGTTACGAGCGTGTTGCCCTTCGCCGAACAATCGACACCTCGGCTCATCAGCGTCTTCTCCATATACCAGATGCTCGCATCGTCGTCGCCCTCGCAGAAGAACGTGAGCGTCATACCCTTCGAGTAGTTCTGCGCCGGAATGCAGACGTAGAAATCGTTGCCC